>CAZZYQ010000062.1:0-24087 GCA_964658395.1 uncultured Granulicella sp.
ATGTCGGAGTTCATGGAGAAGCACTCCGTATCGAAGCTGATCGGTTCGCCTCCGGGCTATGTGGGATATGAGGAAGGCGGGCAGCTCACCGAGCGGGTCAAGCGTTCTCCCTATTCCGTCGTGCTGCTCGACGAGATCGAAAAGGCGCACCCCGATGTCTTCAACCTGCTGCTGCAGGTCTTTGAGGATGGCCAGCTCACCGACGGTCTCGGCAATCAGGTCGACTTCAAGAACACGATCATCATCATGACTTCGAACATTGGGGCCAAGCACCTGCAGAAGCGGCAGGGTCTCGGTTTCCAGAGCGAGAAGGAAGACATGATCCTCGACAAGATGGAGGAGTTAGTCCGGAGCGAGGTGAAGCGCACCTTCAATCCGGAGTTCCTCAACCGTCTCGACGAGATCATCATCTTCATGGCGCTGACGGACAGCGACCTGATGCAGATCCTCGAGCTTCTCGTCCAGCAGCTCAACACGAACCTCGTCCACAAGGCGATCACGCTGTCGGTAACGGATGAGGCCAAGCACTACATCCTTGAAAAGACGGTTGCCGACCGCACCTATGGTGCACGTCCGCTTCGCCGCGCACTCCAGCGCTTCATTGAAGACCCACTCTCAGAGGCGTTGATCGCAGGCGGCATTACCGAACGGCCTGCTTTCCTTGAGGTCTATCTCGATAACAACACCCTGTTCTATCGTCCCATCGCTGCGGATGGCGAAGAGAAAGCGGCGGGATTGGCGTTGTCGACCGTTTAGCTGAGGCACACTTCGTACGTGCGAGGTCTGCACTTGCTTGGTGTAGTCGGCGCAAAACATAAGAATGCCCCGGAAGTTTTCCGGGGCATTCTCATGTTCCACTGGGAGGGCTCAAGCCTGGTTTGGCAGAGAGCTAGATGAGCGATCGCACCTGTTTGGCGGACTTCGCCGCGCTGGCGACAAGATCTCCTGCTGCATCCACTGCGTTATCGGCATAATCCCTGGAGATCTTTATGACCTTCTGAGCTTCCTTGCTCAGACGTTCTGCCTGTTCTTTAAGGTAATCCGCGGCATCCTCAATCGAATCACCCGCGCCATCCAGATTGCTGCGGAGCTTCTTTCGAGTGACCGCGCCGGATTGTGGGGCGTAAAGGAGAGCGATTCCTGCGCCAAGCGCGATACCAGCGCCTAACGCAAACCAGAAATTCTTTTCATTCATGGTATTGCACCTCGTTCTTGGTATCTGTGTTGTTTATAGGACACCGGCGCGGGTCGTTTGGTTGGTTTGGAGAGCTGAATCCCGGGGTCGCCTCGACGGCTCCGTCCCCAAGTCAGTCCTCAGCAGTCCGTCGCGAGCAGTCAGTCCCGAGCGGCCAGTCCGGCTGCGTCGCATGCGCGTACGAAGATGCGGAGGAACATGGCCGCATTCAGGCGGCCGGTATTGGTGTTGCGGAGCGATGGATGATAGCTACAGATAAGCCTGAGGCCGTTTGGCAGAACGTACTCCGCCGCGTGCGCGAATCGGTAGAGTGACTTCCGCTCGATAATGCCAGCCTGCAGCAGGTAGGCGAGATAGCCGTCAAAGGCTATTCTGCCAAGGCAGACGACCACCTTAATGCGGGGCAGCGCCGCGATCTCAGCCGAGAGGTGGGTGGAGCAGTTGCGGACCTCCTGCGGCGTTGGCTTGTCGCCCGGAGGAGCGCAGCGCACCACCGAGCATATCCATACATGGCGCAGTTTGAGGCCATCCTCCTTCGATACCGCATGGCCGTGGTTGGCAAGTCCAACCTCATGCAGCACTGGATACATGAAATTACCGGCACCGTCGCCGGTGAACGGTCTGCCTGTGCGATTCGCTCCGTGCGCGCCGGGTGCAAGCCCCAGGACGAATATCTTTGCTCGAGGATCACCGAAGCCTGGGACCGGACGTGCCCAATAGGTGTGGTCGAGATAGGCGCGACGCTTTACCACTCCGAGGTTGCGGCAGTAGGCGCGGAGTCGCTCACACCGCTCGCAGGCGACGATAAGCGTGCCAATCTGGTCTAGAGAGCGGTTTGGTGGAGCGAGGGTCTTGCGGGGCGCGGGCAATGACGGCGGAAGGATGGGAAGGATCAACTTCACTTGGTTCTTATCATATCGGGTCTGAAGCTTGAACGAGTTACGTCGCTGTTTGACCCCCCACAAGCAAGACTCGTAGAGTGGTACTTGAGGCGCAGGTCGCTTTCTACGCGATCTTTCGCGGCAAGTACCGGCCTATACCGCGCACTCTGGAAGGCAACAAACATTGACTCCGACAGAACTTGAGACCAGCACCTCAGCGGAACAGCCGGCGGCTCACACCCATGAGCATCATGACCACGACCACAGCGACGAACACAGTGGCGAGCTTGCCCCCGGTCTACACCAGCACACCCACCAGCACGGCCCGGCGCTGAACCCTGAACTCGCACGCGAGATTGAAGTGGAAGTGCCCGCCGACGAGGTAGCAAAGGCCTTTCGCTCGGTGACGAAGCGCTACCAGAAGCTTGCGCGCATTCCTGGCTTTCGTGCAGGCAAGGTGCCCGAAGCGCTCATCAAAACGCGTTTCGCCAAGGAAGTTCGCCAGGAAGTTCTTGAGAGCCTCGTCTCCGAGCGCTTCAAGCAGGCCATCGATGCTCAGAACGTAAAGCCCGCCTCGCAGCCGCAGATGGTCGACATGCAGCTGATCGAAGGCCAGCCGCTGAAGTTCAAAGCGGCCTTCGAAGTCCTGCCAGAGATTGATCTCGCCGGCTACGAATCAATTCGCGTGGAGAAGCCCGATGCTTCGCTCACCGACGAAGAGTATGAAGCCGAGTTGGCACGGGTGCTCGACAGCCATGCTGTGGTTGAGCCGGTAGAAGAAGATCGCGCGCTTACCGACGGAGACTGGGCCGAGATCGAGTTCAGGGGCAAGATTAAGCCGCTTGCGCAGATCGTGACTGAGGACGGTGTCGAGAACGCAGCGGAAGCTGGAGAGCCCATCTCCGGCGACAACGTCATGGTCGAGATCGGCGGGAAGAACACTTTGGGTGCGTTCAACGACGCGCTGCGGGGAGCCAAACCCGGTCAGGAGCTGGAGTTCGAAGTTTCGTACCCGCCCGATTTCGGCGAGCGTAAACTCGCCGGCCAGACCGTTCGCTACGACGTAACGGTCAAAGCGATCAAGAAGAAGACCTATCCCGAGCGCAGCGACGAGTTTGCATCGCAACTGGGCGCATTCGATACGTGGGAGGAGTTCGAGACCAAGCTCCGTGAGATCGCTTCAGACCGCAAGGCCACCTCGCTTGAGAATGCAGCGAAAGACAAGATGGTTGGCGAACTGATTCAGCGCTTCCAGTTCCCTGTTCCTGAGTCGTTTGTGCAGCAGCAGATTGAAGCTCGTCTCGACCGAGGTCTTCGCGCTCTCGCCCAGCAGGGTATGAGCACGGACGATATGCGCAAGCTCGACTTCGTTCGTCTGCGCGAGGCCCAGCGCGATCAGGCGATCAATGAAGTAAAGGCATCGTTGATCCTCGACCGGATCGCCGCGGCAGAGCACATCGAGGTCAGCGACAAGGAGCTGGACGATGAGATTCTGATGCTCTCGTACCAGGGCCGCGAGCCGTATGAGACGCTTCGCAAGCGTCTCGAAGGGGATGGCGGCATCGAGCGAATTCGCGAGCAGATGAAGCGAGAAAAGACTGGAAGCCTGCTCTACGCAAAGCTCTCCGCTTAGCCGCCTCCATCACATACAACAACAAGGGCAGCAGAACCGGTGGCGACACCAGCAAAGGAAAGAGCGTGGTATGGGATTAGTACCTATGGTCATCGAGCAGACGAGCCGGGGCGAACGCGCCTACGACATCTACAGCCGTCTGCTGCGCGATAACATCATTTTTCTGGGCACGCCGATCGACGACAACATCGCGAACGTGATCATTGCGCAGATGCTCTTCCTAAGCGGCGAAGACCCGGAAAAGGACATCCAGCTGTACATCAATTCGCCCGGAGGTTCCATCACGGCTGGCCTCGCCATCTACGACACTATGCAGTACATCAAGAACGATGTTGTTACCTTCTGCATTGGCCAGGCGGCAAGCATGGGCGCGTTCCTGTTGATGGCGGGAAAGAAGGGCAAGCGATTTGCCTTGCCAAATTCGCGCATCCTGATCCACCAACCTTCTATGGGAGGACTGAGCGGGCAAGCCACTGATATTGACATTCACGCTCGGGAGATTCTGCGCATCCGTGAGATTACCAACAAGCTGATGAGCCTCTCCACGGGCCAGCCGCTTGCCCAGATCGAACGTGACGTTGAGCGCGACTTCATCATGACCGCCACACAGTCGAAGGAATACGGCATCATCGACGACATCATCGACAGGCCACGCACCTGATCTGGAGAGCCCGGCCGGAACACACAGCATCCTGCGACGTTTGCAAGACAATGGCGTTACTTTCGGGAGCGATGAAGTCGGTACCACCGGTGACCTTCCGGGCACTCACTCGTCGTCCGCTCGCGGAAGAGTGTAAACTACGAGACATAGCGGGCCAACGATTCGATCAAGAGGCGTTGTACTCAGGAGTAGCTGGAATCCATGAAAACGTCACGCGGCACCGACGAATCGCTTCGCTGCTCGTTCTGCCATAAGTCGCAGGACGCAGTCGCAAAGCTCATCTCCTCGCCATCCGACTATCCTCGCGCCTACATCTGCGACGAGTGCGTCGCGGTCTGCAACTCCATCCTTGAAGATGATCGTTCTGAGGCCAACCCTGGTTCCGCTCCTGCGCACCTGCCCAAGCCGCATGAGGTGAAAGCGTTCCTGGACGAATACGTGATCGGACAGGACCAGACCAAGAAGAAGCTGGCGGTCGCGGTCTACAACCACTACAAGCGGATCCAGATGAACAAGGTCCGCGGCAACGATGTAGAGCTGGCAAAGTCGAACATCCTGCTCGTCGGACCAACCGGATCGGGAAAGACCTTGCTTGCGCATACCCTGGCCAAGATGCTCGATGTGCCCTTCGCCATTGTGGATGCGACGACGCTGACCGAAGCTGGTTACGTCGGCGAGGACGTCGAGAACATCATCCTGAAGCTGCTCCAGGCCGCGGACGGCGATGTCGCTCGCGCGCAGAGCGGCATCATCTACATCGACGAGATCGACAAAATCGGCCGTAAAGACGAGAACCCGTCGATCACCCGTGACGTCTCCGGCGAAGGGGTTCAGCAGGCGCTGCTAAAGATCCTCGAGGGCACGGTTGCAAACGTTCCGCCCCAGGGCGGCCGCAAGCATCCGCATCAGGAGTTCACCGCCGTCGACACCACAAACATCTTGTTCATATGCGGCGGCGCTTTCGTGGGGATTGAAAAAGTGATTGGGCGCCGCATCGGGAAGAAGGCATTGGGCTTCCGGGCCCTTTCCGATCCAAACTCGAAAGAGGAGCTCGCGACTCCAATTCGCGCGCAGCGTGACTCCGAGCTGTTGCGCCAGGCGGAACCGCAGGACCTGCTGAAGTATGGATTGATTCCCGAGTTTGTCGGGCGACTTCCTGTTCTGGGGATCCTTGATGAGCTGGATGAGGCCGCGCTGATCGAGATTCTAACCAAGCCTCGCAACGCGATCCTCAAACAATACGCAAAGCTGTTCGACTATGAAGGCGTCAAGGTCACCTTCACTGACGACGCGGCCCGGGCGATTGCACGTGAGGCACTGCACCGCAAGGTAGGGGCGCGAGGATTGCGCATGATCCTCGAAGAGCTGATGCTCGACCTGATGTACCACATTCCCGGCAACAAGAAGGTCAAGGACTTGATCATTACCGAGGCGATGGTACAGAAGCGGGAGCTCACCCTTCCCGTGATGCTCGAGAAGGCCGGCTAAGCGGTCCGGACCGAAACTGCGCAAACCCGTCACAAGGCCCGTGCCGGCCGGAACCAGAGGCTCTGCTCAGAGTGCAACACTGAGCTACTCCGCAGGGTCGCCCCTCTCCAGTATTCACCTTGGCTCCTCACAGGACCTTGATGACCTATCAAACTCTGCTTTACGAAGTAGACCTTCACGTCGCGATGGTCACACTCAACCGTCCAAAGCTGTTGAACGCTTTGAGCGCGCAAGTCTTCAACGAGCTTGAAGACGTCTTCACGCAAGTGGAATCGAACTCGCAGGTTCGCGCCGTGTTGATTACAGGCGCCGGGGACAGGTCGTTTGCCGCGGGCGCTGACATCAACGAACTTGCACGAACCGACGCCCGCAGTGGAGAGCAAACGTGTTCTCGCGGGCAGGCCGTCTTCGGTCTCATTGAATCCTGCAGAGTGCCTGTAATCGCGCTGATCAATGGCTTCGCTCTCGGTGGCGGATGTGAGCTGGCAATGGCATGCACCATGCGGCTTGCGAGTGATCGGGCCAAACTCGGTCAGCCCGAAGTAAAGCTCGGCCTCATTCCGGGCTATGGGGGAACTCAGCGGCTTCCCCGACTCGTGGGCCAGTCTCAAGCGCTGCGTCTGCTGCTTACCGGGGACATGATCGAGGCGGGGGAGGCCCTTCGGATCGGGCTTGTCGATCTGGTCTTCCCAGGCGAAGTACTGATGGCACGCGGCCAGGAACTTGCCGCCGCGATCGCGAACGGTGCTCCCTTGGCGGTCCGAGACTGCCTACGCGCAGTCCGCGACGGCAGCCGCCTGCCACTGCATGAGGGGATGCAAGTCGAGGCTGAGCTATTTGGTGCGCTCTGCAGTTCCCAGGACAAAGCCGAAGGGATGAGCGCGTTCCTAAAAAAGCGGCCGCCGGTTTGGCACGGTCGCTAGGAGATATGCTGCGCTTCAGGGCGAGTCGCGATATCAAACATCGTCAGTTCGCAGGCCTCTGATCTTCAGCCACTCTTAAGCAGATTGCAGTTATGCTGGCATCATGCGGGTCGGACTCGAATGGCTGCTGGTTCTTTGCGTTGCATCGGCATCGTCTCAGGTCGCCAATCCAACCAGTCCATCCTCCGCGCTTTCACTCGAACAGGCAATTGCACTTGCCCAGGCAAATGAACCCGCGTTTGCGGCCGCCTCCGCCGAGCGCGGTGCCTCAGCTCTGGAGCGGACGAACGCAAAGACGGCATTTTTCCCCACCGTCACTTACCACAATCAGGCCATCTACACCCGACCGAATGGCGTCGCCGCCAGCCGCATAGGGCAGACCGCGGGCGCGGACTCTCCTGTCTTCATCGCGAACAATGCGATTCGCGAATATGCCAGCCAGGCCGTCGTCGATGAGAGGATCGGCCTTGGGCAGGTTGCGGCAGTTCACGCCGCCACGGCGAACGCACTCCGGGCCGAAGCGGAAGCAGAGGTAGCGCGGCGTGGACTGGTACTGACCGTGGTCAATCTCTTCTTTGGATCACAAAGTGCGTCCAGCAGGGTACGGATCGCGACCGAAGCCCTGAAGGAGGCCGACCATTTTCTCGATCTTACGCAGAAGCGCGAACAGGCCCGCGAGGTAGCGCATGCGGACGTGCTAAAGGCGCAGCTGCAACAGCAGCAGCGCGAGCGCGAGTTATTTGAAGCGAAGCTGGAGGACACCAAGGCCCGCGTCGAACTTGGCGTGCTGCTCTATCCCGATCCCCGCACCTCCTACACGCTCGACACGCCTCCGCTCGACGTTTCGTTGCCCAACCGGGCAGACGTCGAGGCGCTCGCCAGCCGCAACAATCCGGAGATACGCAGCGCCATGGCATCGCTTGAAGTCGCCCGGGCCGACCTTCTTTCGTCGAAGGCCGCTTTGACTCCGGAGCTGGCGTTGAACTACACCTACGGCATCGACGCCACCAACTTTGGCGTCAACGGACCGGACGGCATCCGCAATCTCGGTTATTCCGTCAGCGCAACCCTCGACGTTCCGGTATGGGACTGGTTCGCCAGCGAGCGCAAGGTGAAGGCGAGCAAACTCCGGGCGGGAGCAGCCAGGGTGGCTCTTACTGCGGCCCAGCGACGCCTGCTCGCCGACCTGGACGCGTTCTATGCGGAGGCTGATCTGGCTGCCCAGGAGCTTCATTCTCTCGAAAACAGCGTCAACACTGCACAGGAGAGTCTGCGCCTGACAAATCTTCGCTACGTGGATGGAGAGAGCACCGCTTTAGAGGTAGTGGATGCTCAGACGGCTGTGAGTACCGCCGAGACTGCACAAACTGAGGGGCGGCTGCGCTACCAGCTAGCACGCGCCCAACTGCAGACCCTCACCGGAAGGTTGCCATGATCGACCGGCTGGAACGTTCTGAGATGACCGCGTATCCAGGTGCGCTGACGCTGCTCGCGCTGGTGCTGCTCGCAGTCAGCGGCTGCAAGAGCAAGGAGGAAGAAGCGCCTGCCCCAGTGGTGACAGTGCAGGCGGCGCAGCCTGCAACAGGGCCAATCTCCGAAGAGATTACCGCCGACGCTATCCTCGCTCCACTGGCGCAGGCAGCAGTGGCACCTCGGATCAGCGCACCCATTCTTCACGAGTATGTACAGCGCGGTCAGCATGTAAGGCAGGGGCAGCTCCTGATCGCGCTGGATGATCGCGACCTTCGCGGTGCAGCAGCGGAGAGCGAAGGTGCGGTGACCGCTGCAAAGGCGGCGCTCAATTCCGCAGTAAATGCGGCGATTCCAGAAGAGGTAAAGAAGGCAGAGGTGGATCTGCTGCAGGCCAAGGCCGCCCGCGACGTTGCCCTGCGCGCCGCTGACGAGCGCAAGAGCCTCTATCAGCAAGGAGCCCTCTCTGGCCGTGATGCGGACATTGCGTCCGCTGCAGCGGTACAGGCGCAGGCCACCTACGACGTTGCCGTAAAGCATCTGGACGTAGTGCTTGCGACGACACGCACAACATCCCGGCAAGAAGTGGAGGGGCAGCTGACCTCAGCACAGGGAAAGCTGGTGAGCGCAGAAGCTCAGGTGAGTTATGCCCAGCTGCGCAGTCCCATCGATGGTGTTGTCACCGACCGCCCTCTCTTCCCCGGCGAAACCGCACAGCCCGGTACACCGATCGTCACCGTCATGGACACCTCATCGCTCCTTGCGAAGCTTCACCTGGCTCAGGCGAGTGCGCAGAAGCTGCGCCTGGGCGACAAGGCAGAGGTAAGTATCCCCGGCGTCGATGAGCCCTTGGAAGGCACAGTATCCTTTCTCAGCCCGGCGCTCGATGCAGGTTCAACTACGGTCGAGGTGTGGATCAAGGTCGGCAATGCTGGCGGATTGTTGAAGGCAGGAACTCCGGTGCACGCGACGTTGAATGGAACGACGATCCCAAAGGCAATGCAGGTTCCCGCCTCGGCGATTGTTCCAGCATCGGACGGAAGCACTGCCGTGATGGTCGCTGGGGCGGACGGTGCCGCGCACAAGAAGGCTGTGAAGATCGGCATCCGCACCGCGGAGAGCGTGCAGGTCCTCTCCGGTCTCTCCCCTACCGACAACGTCATTACCGAGGGCGGCTATGGCCTGGACGATGGGACAAAGGTCAAGGTCGGCAAGCCCACCGACGACAAGGGTGCGGAGGAGAAGGATTGATGCCGGATGGTCCTCCCGCCAGCCTTTTCTGGCTCGAACGATCTGTGCGCACCGTGTTGTTTCTCGCGGTGGCGCTTACGGCAGCGGGCATATACGCCTTCTTTCGCACGCCGATCGCCGTCTTCCCCGAGACCAACTTTCCGCGCGTGGTGATCGGCGTCGACAACGGCGTGATGCCCGTCGAGCAGATGCAGATCACCATTACCAAACCGATCGAAGATGCCGTGAACAGTGTTCCCGGACTGGTGACGGTACGTTCCAACACCAGCCGGGGCACCGCCGAGGTGAGTCTGTTCTTCGACTGGTCCGTCGATATGTTTCGCACGCTGCAACTCGTCGACTCCGCGCTCAGCAAAGTGCAGCAGACGCTTCCCAATTCGGCGAAGCTAACGACCAATCGATTGACCTTCGCGACCTTCCCTATCCTCGGCTATTCGCTCACCTCCGGGGTGCTGACACAGGCGCAGCTTTGGGAACTCGCACAATACACGTTGAAGCCGCCCCTGAACCGCGTCAGCGGAGTCAACACGGTCACGATCCAGGGCGGGCAGGTTCCGGAGTTCCATGTCATCCCCAACCTGGCCAAGCTGCAGGCGGCCGGCGTCACCATTCTTGACTTGACGAGTGCCATCGGCACATCGAACATCATCGACTCACCTGGCCTTTATGAGCAGGACCATCAACTCTTTCTTGCCCTCGTCGGCGCGCAAGCCCACAACATAGACGGACTGAAACAGCTCGCAGTAAAGACAACGGCCAGTGGCACCCCGGTGAAGATCGGTGATGTGGCAGATGTCGTCCCTGCGACCATGCCTGTCTACACCGCCGTCACGGCAGACAACCAGCCGGCCGTTCTGCTGAACATCACACGTCAGCCCAGCAGCAACACCGTGGCGGTGGCAGACGGGGTCGCGGCGGTCGTAGCGGAACTTTCGGCAAAGCTGCCCAGGGGCGTAGACCTGAAGCCCTACTACGATCAATCGCAGATCGTTCGCGAAAGCATCAGCAGCGTGCGCGACGCCATCCTGGTAGGGCTGGTGCTTGCCTGCATCATCCTTTATCTCTTCCTTGGCGATTGGCGGCCTTCCCTGATCGCCGGTCTCGTCATTCCAGTAACTGTTGCTGCAACCGTGCTTGCCTTATGGCTCATCGGCGAAAGCTTCAACTTGATGACCCTGGGTGGCCTTGCCGCTGCCATCGGCCTGGTGATTGATGACGCGATTGTGGTCGTCGAAAACATCGTCCTCCATCGCGACGGCGGACAGGGTCGACTGGAAGCGGTGCGGCTTGCTCTGAAAGAGATTGCCGCGCCGCTCGTGGGTTCCACAATCACGCCCGTGGTCGTCTTCCTGCCGCTGATCGCCGTCACGGGAGTGACCGGCAGCTTCTTCCGGGCGCTTGCAACGACCATGACTGTAGCTCTGCTTACCTCCCTGGTACTTGCAGTCAGCTTTACACCTGCGCTCGCCCTCGTTTTGCTGGGGCGGACGAACGCGGAAGGTAAGGCCACGCCCACCGGTCACGCCGAACCCGGAAGGGTCCTCGGTCCAATCATGAGGTGGCATCATCGCTCCCTGGATCTGGCTCTCGCACGACCTTTGGTGGTCGCCGGCATCTGCGCGGCGCTCGTGGCCGGCACGATCTTCGCGTACGGTTCTCTCGGATCCGATCTGCTCCCGGCCATGGACGAGGGTGGGTTCATTCTTGACTATATTATGCCGGCAGGAAGCTCACTGCGATCGACCAACGATGTGCTTGCGCGGGTTGAAGACATCCTGAAGAAGACTCCGGAGGTGGAGAGTGTCAGCAGGCGAACAGGGCTGCAGATGGGACTTGCTGCGGTCACTGAGGCGAATACAGGCGACATGACCGTGAAGCTCAAAGCCAACCGCAAGCGCGCGATCGATGAGGTCATCGCCGACGTTCGCGCAAAGATCAAGGCCGCCGCACCGCAACTTGACACTGAGTACATGCAGGTCCTCGAGGACAACATCAATGATCTGTCGAACGCGCCGGAGCCCATCCAGATCAAGCTCTTCAGCCAGGACTTCGCGCTGCTGAGCGAGCTTGCGCCGCGCATTGCGGAGGAGATCGGAAAAGTGAAGGGCGTCGTCAGCATCGAAAACGGAGTCGACAACACGATCAGCGGGCCGGCCACCAACTTCCAGGTTGATCCGCAGCTGACGGCGCGCCTCGGGTTTACGCCGCAAGAGGCTGCCGAAGACGCGACCTCTATCCTTGATGGCGTGACCGTCAACGATCCGCTGATCGCGAACGGGCGACCCTACACCGTGCGTGTCCGGCTCGGCGAGGAGACACGGCAGAACCTCGACACGATACGCAATACAGTCTTCAACTCCGCATCGGGGCACACCGCTTCGCTTGGCTCGTTTACCAGCATTACGCAGCTGCCGCCTCAGAACGAGATCAAACGCGAAAATCTGCAGCGCCTCGTCACCGTAACGGCGCAGCTAGAAGGGACGGATCTGGGATCAGCGGTAAGAGCGGTGCAGGCACGGGTGAGAACGATGCATATACCTGCGAGCGTGCGGGTGGAGTATGGCGGCACTTATGAAGAGCAGCAGAAGTCTTTCAGTGAGCTGTTGCGAGTGTTGCTCCTCGCGCTCGTCCTGGTCTTCGGTGTGCTGCTCACGGAGTTCCGCAACTTTGCCGCCCCCACGGCTATCCTGGCTTCGTCAGTGCTTTCCGTCTCTGGCGTCGTCGCGGCTTTGCTGCTTACCGGTACGGCGTTCAACGTGGCCTCTTTCATGGGACTCATCATGGTGATTGGGATCGTCGCAAAAAACGGCATCCTGCTGCTGGACGCGGATGAGCGCTTCCGTGCAGAGGGTATGTCTGCTCTCGATGCGATGAAGCTTTCGGCGCAGCGGCGGCTCCGGCCGATCATCATGACAGCGCTGGCCGCGGTGTCGGGAATGTTGCCGCTCGCTCTGGCCCTCGGTGCCGGCTCCCAGATGCTTCAGCCGCTCGCCATCGCCGTAATCGGTGGCATCACAATCTCCATGCTGCTTAGCCTGATCGTCACGCCACTTGTTTACTACAGGCTCACACGCTCTTCCCACGACCAATCGCTGATCCCACAGCCTTAGATAATACGAAGAATTGGCAGGATGCGCCTCGGTCGGGACTTAGAGAGCTGATTTACCTTCCGATCACAATCACCGTAAACGAGTCAGGAAGGATCGAAGGCCGTTTGGATCCTTCTGCTGCCGGCCCGTATTCTGCGGCCACCAGGTAGATCCTGTCCATCACCTCGTCATAGGCCATCGTGCGCGCGCCCTTTTGGGTGTCGACCGTCTGCACGGTTTTGTAGCCATGTGCCGCGTCCACTACGGAAACGGTGCCCGTCTGCCCGTTGGACGAAAACGCGAGCTGCTCCCTGGCGTTGTATCCAGCGGCATCAGGCCCTCCGCCGATCGCCGCTAATGCAATCTGTTTGCCGGTCGAGGCATCAGTGACGGGCATCTTGTTTCCGTCGCAGACCGAGAAGAGGCGGCCGTGCTCGCGATCGGCGGCCATGCCGGTCGGAGAGTCACAGCCGGGCAGAGGCCATGTTGCTTCAGCAGCCTTGGTGGCCGCGTTCAGCTTTACAATCGTGTTTTTGTCTTCGATGTTCACGAAGACAGCACCCTTACCGTCCGCCTGCGGGAACTCCGGCTTGCCAGGAAGTTCGATCGTCGCGATCACGGCCTTTTTGTCAGGGTCAATTACAGAAACATTGCTGCTGCGGCCGTTGAAGGCCCAAACAGTCTTGGTCGTCGGCTCAAACGCAATCCCATCCGGATTTGTTCCCGCGGGGATCGTCGCAAGTATAGAAAGAGACGACCGGTCGAAGATCACTACAGCGTTCCCTGCACCATCGCTGATATAGCCGCGTTTGCCATCCGGATCGAGCGCGACGCCATGCGTGCTCTTCAAGCCCGTCACTGCGCCCACGACCTTCCCGCTCTCGGTGTCCACAACCTCGACTCGGCTGTTATGCGTGATGTAGAGCCGGTGCGCAGGACCATCCGCCAGCAGGTAGTCCCATCCGCCGGTACCGCCAATCTTCCAGTGATCGACGACCTTATAGGGGGCCTGAGCCTGCGCGAATGCGCCGAGCAGAGTCAAGCAGCACGCCGCTGCCATGGATTGGGACGGTGAAGTCATCACTTTTCGCCTCGTAAATACGCGTTACTAAAGGTTATTTTGGCGCGCGCATCCTTAAGCTGCGCTGAAGGTGACGTGCACGCGCGTACCTTCCCCGCTCTTACTTTCAATGGCGATGGTTCCGCCGGCGGACTCGACGATAGACTTACAGATTGCCAGACCAAGCCCGCTCCCACCGGACATACGTGAACGCGACGCATCGTCCCGGAAAAAGCGCTCGAAGACGTGCGGCAATGCTTCAGGACGAATGCCGGCACCGCGGTCCTCCACAATCAAGATCACCGCCTGGCTCGAGATCTGTACAGCGACCCGAACGGAGGTGTTCGGCTTGCTGTGTTGAATAGCATTGGCCAGAAGGTTGACGATCAGCGTGTTCGCTCGATCGGGGTCCAGGTGCACGTTGGCGACGGGCGGTATGTCTAACAGCAACTGCACACCGTTGGCCTCAGCATAGGAGCGCAGTGTCTCGCTTGCGCATGCCGCAGCAACGGAAAGGTTGAGAAGAGCTTCCCCGTTTCCTGAAACCTGCTCCAGACGTGCAAGTTCAAGCATGCGTGCGACCAGGGACTCAACCCGATCATTGTCCGTCAGGACCCGCTCCAGGCCGGTGATGTAATCTTCTTCACTGCGGCGCCGGAGCAGGAGCACCTGAATGGATGACCTGACCACGGCGACCGCCGTCTTCAGTTCATGCGCGGCGTCGCCAACGAAGCGCTGCTCTTTCGCGAAAGCCTCCCGCAGCTCGCCGATCAACGTAGAAAGGGTCGTGGCCAGGAGCCTTAACTCGTCGACCCGCAGCGCTGCCTCTGGCGCTTCAAATCGCAGGGCGGCAGGCGTAACGCTCTGTGCCGCCAGCGCGAGCTCCCGTATAGGCTGCAGGGTCTTACGCAGCAGAACGGTGGTGGTAAGGCCCACCAGGACAGACGCCAGAACGAGAGCAAGGAGCAGGCGCCGTACTGCCTCAAAGACCTCCTGCGTCACATGGCTTTCGGGTGAGGCATAAACGATCACCACGGGCCGATGCAGACCTACGCCTCCATACTCCGCGCGATCGATGATTCGCAGGGCGCTCCGACGAAGAATCCGGTAGGTCCCTCCGCCAAGACGCAGCCTGGATGTGCCGAACTTCCCTTCCTTCGGCAATGGGCGCTCAGGACCATCGCTTCGTCCAATCAACTTGCCGCCGTCTGAGTAGACCGCGTAGCGATCGTCAGGCGGCAGGCGAAGTTCAGCAGGATCTATGGTGAGGTTGTCTTCGGGATCTTCGGCATCCTGAATAGCTCCAAGGAGCGAGTCCGAACGCCCCGCGATCTGCTGCTCCAGTGCACGCATACGAGTGTGGCGTTCGCCGGCGATGGCGGCGCCGCCCAGAATGAGAGCGAAGACCACCTGCGACGCCACCACAATCGTGAGCGTCTGCCTTGTGATAGAGCGTGACTGCATGCCGTTACGCCATTGCAAGACGGTAGCCGCGGCCCCTGAGTGTTTCGACGGCATCGTCCTCTTCGTTGGTACGCAGCTTCTTGCGCAGATTCGACACGTGCACCTCGATCACGTTCGAGTGATGCTCCCAGGTAAAGTCGTAAAGGTGTTCGAGCAGTTCGCGTTTGGACACAATGGTGCGCGGCCGGTACATCAGATATTCGAGAATGCGAAACTCGGTAGGCGAAAGCTCGATCACCCGGTTGTCGCGTTTTACGACCTGCTCGCCGGAGTTCAGCTCCAGGTCTCCGAAGCGAAGAATGGTCTGGCTCGCTCCTTTGCCGCGCCGGATCAAAGCGCGGCATCGCGCGATCAGTTCTCCAAGGTCAAATGGCTTGGTCATAAAGTCATCCGCGCCGGCGTCTAAGAGCGCGATCGTGCGCTCGGTCTGGTTGACCGCGGTGAGGATAAGCACGGGTGCGGCATTCTCGGCAGAACGCAGGCGAAGCACGACCTCATGTCCGCTATACTCCGGCAGCATCAGGTCAAGCACAATCAGGTCGTACTCGCCGGCGGAGGTGTATTCGAGGGCTTCCCTGCCATCGTGGACGACATCCACGGCATAACCCGGCCCTTCGCGCAGCCCCCGCGCGATGTTCTCCGCTAATCGAACTTCGTCTTCCACAACCAACACCCGCAATGCTTCCTCCCAGGTTCTTGGCCTCACAGCCTTAGTCGCTGCTTGAATCAAGTTTAGGAGAGATTCGACGATCCTCTTGTAAACGGGGCTAATTTGATGGTGACATGGCCTGTTGAATGCGGGAGAGCTCGGAAGGGAGGAGAATGGCTGATCTCAGCCTAAGAGCTTCCCTGCCCCAACCCGGATTCGGCTTTGCGACCGCGGCTGAATGAGCGACTCGGCGACCTACCGTCGGTCGGCAGTGACAAGCTGGGCGTCATCAGGTCTCCCGCAAGGTAGAAGGTTTTCAGCTTGTCGGTTGCCCCATCTATTTGGCGAGCCTTGCTGTCTGCAGGGTCGCGAACTCTGTTTTGGCTTGCTTGAGATAGATCGCATCCGGATCGGCGTGAGCCCAGAGGGTAAAAAAGTGTTGATAGGCGTCGACAGCTGCGGCGCCATGGCCTTCGGCGGCGAGGGCACGCCCCAGGCCCAGCCACGAGAGCGGCAACTCCTCTTCATCCGGATTTTGAAACGCACCTTCCGCAACGCGACGGTAGGATTCTTCGGCCCGGGCGGAATCTCCTGCAGCCAGATGGGCGTCTGCCCGCAACATGGGTAGAACAGGGTTACGCCCATCGAGTGGCCGCACCCGTTCGAGTGCAGCCAGGGCGTCTGTGGGTTTGTGCTTCGCCAAGGCGATCATGGCTTGCACTTGGGGGCCCCGGTAGTCGTTCCAAATTGTGCCTTGGGGAAACTCTGCCTGCATCGCACGGAGCGACGACTCGGCTGACGCAAAGTCTCCGACGGCAGCCAATCCAACCACACTGATGTCGTTTCTAGGGTCTACGGGCACGCTGCGGAAGAGTTGGATCCCCTCGGCAACGTCTCCAACCTCGATCAGATTAACCGCTTCCGAGCGGATCAGGTCATCGGCTACGCCAGCCAGACCATGATGGCGCATCAGCGCAACGATCTGCGGGAGAAGCCGGTGAGCGTCTTTGAATCGCCCCTCGGCAATAGCGATCTCCAGTTCCTCGACCCGGAAAAAGATGGCATCGGGATGCACGGCGGCCCACTCTCGCTGTTGCTGGACGAGTGCAGGGTCATGCAGCGCGTACGCCGTTTGAAGCAAATAATCGCGTATGTAGTCGCCGTCGAGTCCCTGTGCAAGGGCGCGCTGACAGGTGACGAGTGATCCTTTGTAATCGCCGGTTTGCCTCTGCTCATAGGACAGCCGTGCATACGCGCCCAATACGCTTGGCCCCAACTGCAACGCTCGTTGAGCCGCAATTAGCGATTCTTTGTGGTGCCCAAGTTCTCGTTCTGCGGTGGAAAGACCGTTCCATGCCTGGGCGGACCGGGGGTAGAGTTCGGTCCAGTTCCGGTAGTTTCGCTCCGCTTCATACAGATCCTGAGTAGCGTCCGAGTGGTAGAGCGCATTTATCGCGAGTCGGACCGGCTCGCTGGCAGAGTCGCGGAGGCTGTATGCCTTGAGTATCGCCTGCCGCTCTGCGGTGTGGTCGAGAGTGGCCCTGAAAAAGGTAGCGAGATCGTAATAAGCCTCTGCAAAACCAGGGTCGGCGGCAATAGCCTTCTTCATCAGATCGATGGCATCGACATACTTGCCCTGGCCCGACTGCACTTCAGCCTGGCTGTAAGATTTGAGCGCTTCGAGCGATGCTGTGTTCCCGGAAAACAGCGGTGTGTCGAACCGTTCGATACTGCGCCGCGACTCGCCAAGCTTTCGCCTCAGGCTTTCCGCGATCCTGTTGACGGTGTTGGGCAAGTCCTGCGCTGCCGATGCCTCATATTTAGCCTCGGCGAGTACGGTGCCGTTGACACAGCTTGTGGCTTCTTCGGTGAGGAGGTAGTGCTCGCCAAGCCGGGCAACACTGCCGCGAAGGACAGCCTGACTGTTCGTGCGCTCGCAAACCTCTCGGGCGATGGCTGCGGTCATGGGCTGATCCGGACTATGTTTCATCTCGGTCAGGGTTTGCCGAAGCCTCGCTGGTGAGACAACGGAAACGAACGGACTCTGCGAAAGGTCCATGCGCAAGGCATCGACAAGAGCGCCGTCCAGGATGAGGTCGCCTGTGCTCCCCTCGAACGACGTAAGCACCACATCGACCGGCGCACCACCAGTGCGGTCGAGCCAGCGCTGCCGCCACCTCCATCCGAGCGTCCCCACAACAACCAGGACCAGCAGCAGAAGGGCGAGCAGGGGCCAACGCGGACGGGACAGGCTCTCTTCCTCCACCTCATCGTGCACCACGACGCGTGTTTGTGTCGCCTGCATGGTCAGCATGCCTTCGAGCCGCCCGCCAACCGCGGGCGCCGTGGCAGCCGGTTCGACTTCTGCCACCTTCGCGGCGAACTGGTAGCCTCGACCGGCCAGCGTCTTGATGGGGCCGTCACTGCCCGAGTCGAGCGCCTTGCGCAGCAGAAAGACATTCTGGCTCAAATTCGATTCTTCGACCGTGGTCTCCGGCCACACTGCGTCAAGCAACTCAGCCTTAGTGAGTGGTCTTCCGGGGTTCGACGCCATGTAGGAGAGCAAATCGAAGGCTTTTCCGGGGATGGAAAGCACCTCATCGCCTCGGCGGAGCTCGCGCAGGCGCGTATCCAGCGTGAACTCTCCAAACTGCAAGTTACTGATCTGCTTCAACATAATCGGTCCTGAGAACGCCTGAGAACTTTTGAGACTACTTGAAGACTTTGCGGCGTACTTCGGGCCATTTTACGTGCAGGCCAAGAAAACACTCGCTGCTCCGGAGTCATTATGCCCACTCGCCCTCAACCGCTCAGTAACGAAGCTGAACAGCAGAACCCCGCTTTGAAGAGATCGATTGCAGTTCGTCTCATGGTCAGGGGAACGCGATGAAGCGAACTCATCGTGTCTCCATCGAGATCGAGCAGAGCAAGCTTACCTTTTCGCTCGCGCATGCTGCCCCGCCCGTGACTGCTTCGGAATCCGGGACCGAAGGCGGCAACGCACTCAAGCTCGCCTCATACCCACCGGCGTGTCAGGACTGCGGCGCACCCTGGATCACGATGACAGCGCAAGCGGGAGAAGCGGGATTGCCCGGCGAAAACGGCATCTATCTTGCGCTCCAGCAACGTGGTCTGCACCTGCATGTCTCCCCAACCGGCCAACTGCTGATCTGCAGCAAGTCATTCGAAGAAATTCGTTGCAACGAATCCAAGGAGAGCCTCTGATGTATTTCCTATTCTCTGAAAGCTGGTCGGAGACGCCCGGCTGCATGCTGCAGCTGCACCAGGTTCGTGCCTTCTACCTGAAACAGGTATCGGATAAAAACCGGCTGCTCCAGATCTTTGGGCTCGTGTTGCTTCTGATCTCCGGCGGCGTTTCGTCTGCCCAACTGGTACAACTCAACCGCATCACCACAATCGCAGGAATTGGGACCCGAGGCTACTCAGGCGATGGCGGTCCGGCTACCGACGCACGAGTGTCTGACGTCATCGGGCCGTCGCTGGACGGAGCTGGCAACCTCTACTTCGCGGACGCCAGCAACAATCGTGTAAGGAAGGTGACGGTCAGCACCGGAATCATCACCACGATAGCTGGCAACGGCACCGGCGGTTTCTCAGGCGACGGCGGTGCCGCAACGAGCGCCGAGCTGGATTCGCCGCATGGCGTGGCGGTTGACAGTTCCGGAAATGTCTACATTGCAGACACCTCGAACAATCGTGTCCGAGTGGTGACGGCAAGTAGCGGAACGATCAGCACCCTCGTCGGCAATGGCACCGCGGGCTTTTCAGGGGACGGTGGCGCGGCAGCGAGCGCGGAACTTAATGGACCTGTAGCCATCGCGGTCGACCGGTCCGGAAATGTATACATCGCCGACGGAAACAACGCTCGCGTGAGAGTAGTGACGGCATCCACAGGTATCATCACGACCGTTGCGGGAGACGGAACAATTGGTTACTCGGGGGACGGTGGACCCGCAACAAGCGCGGCACTGAATCAGCCGCTCGGCCTGGCGGTCGATAGAGCAAAGAACCTCTACATCGCCGACCCACAAAACAACCGCATCCGGCTGGTGAACGCCTCATCCGGAACGATCACAACGGCCGTGGGAAATGGCGCCGCCGGATATTCGGGCGATGGTGGCCCGGCGACGAGTGCCGAGCTGGATTCACCTTCCGCCGTGGCCCTTGACGACGCTGGCAACATCTTTATCGTGGATGCGGCAAATCATCGTATCCGCGAGGTTGTGGCTTCTTCCGGCGACATCGTGACCTTGGCCGGGAATGGAACAGCTGGTGATTCAGGAGACAGTGGTCTCGCGACGAGCGCCACCCTCCAGACCCCAACCGGGATAGCAGTTGGCGCTGGTAACGGTTTCTTCATCACCGATCAAGTCGGGGCGGTCCGCCAAGTCGGACCTGTCGCCTACCCGCCCACAGCGCTCGGCTCCAGTAACACGCAGAACCTGTTTCTTCAGACCACCGCCGCCGAGTCGATCAACAGCTTTGCCGTGCCCATCTCCCAAGGCAATAAGCAGGAATACACGGTTGGCTCAGTAACCGGTTGCGTTGTTGATGGCGTGACGTCGAATCCGGCGGGCGCTATCTGCAGCGTTCCTGTCACCTTCACCCCGGCCTATCCGGGCCTCCGTCCTGTTCCGCTTCATGCCCTGACCGCTGAGGGCAATATCAATATCGGCTTGAACGGCATCGGCGTAGGTCCGCTTCTCTCCTTGACGCCCGGAATCCTCAGCACCCTAGCTGGGAAATTTGCAGTTGCAAGCAGCAGCGGTGATGGCGGCGCGGCAACGGCGGCCACTTTTTACAACCCGAAAGGCCTTACTCTCGACAACGGCGGCAATCTCTATATCGCGGATAGCCAAGGGGGAGAGGTCCGCAAGATAGACACTAGCACCGGAATCATCTCCAGTGTTGCAGGGCCGGGCCAGAGCGGAAGTGGCGACGGCGGCCCGGCTACCAACGCCAAAGTGGGTCCGCAAGACGTAGCTTTGGACAGCGCAGGCAATCTCTACATTGCCGACAATTATGAGGTGGCAATCCGCAGGGTGGATGCGGCCACTGGCATGATCACGACTGTAGCTGGTCACTTCAACAACGGCGCGCCTCCGCCACCATCAAGCGGTGACGGTGGTCCCGCGACACAGGCAATTTTTCGAACCCTTGCAGGTGTCGCACTCGATAGCCACGGGAACATCTACCTGACCGATAATGGAGGAAATCAGGTCCGGAAAGTCGATGCCAGCACAGGCATCATCAGCACCGTCGCCGGCACAGGCACTCGAGGCTATACCGGGGACGGCGGCCCGGCAGCGAGTGCCACTCTTGACGGGCCCGAAGGCGTCGCTGTCGATCTGGCTGGCAACGTCTACTTCACCGATGATGCAAACGGCGTCGTGCGGCGCGTCGATGCGGTGACTGGCATCATCACCACCTACGCCGGAAATCCGAATGCGCCTTATACCCAGGGGCTCTTCCTGTCGGGGCCGGCTACAAGCATCAACATCGTAGCGAACTACCTGAAGTTCGATAGCGGGGGTAACCTCTACATCGCAGGGTCTGATGCTGTCCGCCGAGTTGACGCAGTCACAGGTATCCTGACCCCCGTCGCGACTGGAAGCTTGTACTCGACCACGTTGGACTCAGGGGACGGCCAGCCGGCCATAGGGCCAGCTACCGGTGTGATCAACAGCCCCGTTTCTCTGGCGCTTGACGGCAAGGGAGCGCTTTATGTCACCAGTGAGTATGAAGTCCGGAAGATAGACACCACCACGAGCGCCTATTACTTCGTCACCAATACACCTGTCGGTGCCCTGGATACAACCGATGATCCACAGGCAGTCAACCTTGTAAATGCGGGAAACGCGCCGCTGGTGGTGACGGCACCGGCGAGCGGGAGCAATCCTTCCGTCACCCCGTCGAGCTTCCTGTTCGATACCACGCTCAACAATCTGTGCCCGGAGATCGCTGCGGGCTCGGCTTCCGGCACGATCGATCCGGGCACCTCCTGCGACATTGCACTCGACTTCAAGCCGCTGGTCAACGGAAGGATCACCGGAACGATGGTCCTTACCGACAATTCACTCAACAGTGGTACCGGCAACGGGGCAGCAAATGAAGTGGAGAACATTCCGATCAATGGAAAAGCCACCGGCGGCTCAACGATTGCACCGGGCGCTCTGAACTTTGGCAGCGTCACAGTCGGGACCTCCGCTCCTGCACAGACTGCAACGTTGTCGAACGACAACGGGCAACCGCTCACTCTCTCCACGCCGACGCTCACAGATGGCACCGACTTCAGCGAATCCAATAACTGCAACGGAACCGTCGCGGCGGGCGGCAGCTGCATCTTCACGTTCACCTTCACGCCGAAGTCGGCAGGGGCCTTGGCCTCAATGTTCACTGTCTCCGATACAACAACCGGGGCGCAATACACAGTGGCCCTTACTGGAACCGGAATCACCACAAGCGCTACACTGACGCCCGCGTCACTGAGCTTCTCAACAACCGCGGGAGGAGCGTCCGCCGCAAGCCAGATCGCTACGCTGACCAATACTGGCGGCTCGCCCCTCAGTATCTCGTCGATCGCAATAGCCGGGCCGCAGGCCTCGTCATTCGTGTCGACAAATACCTGCGGAGCCACTCTCGCCGCGAACTCCTCATGCGCCATCACCATAAGCTTCACCGGTACTGCAATCGGCAGCTATGCGGCGACGTTGACCGCAACTGACAACGCTTCGCCCGGCACGCAGACTGTGGCCCTTACCGGAACGGTCGCCCCAGGCACTACACCTCCCGCGCCGATCGCCACACTCACTCCGACTCTGCTGACATATTCATCGATGACAGGAGCCATCTCCGCTGCGCAGACGGCGACGCTGACCAACAGCGGCACGGCGGTGCTGAACATCTCCGGCATCACGATCACCGGAGCGAACAAGTCGGAGTTCGCCATCAGCGCGAACAACTGCGCCAGCACACTTGCAACGGGCGCATCCTGCACCGTCTCTGTCACGTTCAATCCAACGTCAACGGGTACAGACGCTGCCACGCTGTCGGTAAGCGACAACGCACCTGGTTCACCGCAGACAAGCTCGCTCACCGGAGTCGCAACGGCACCACCTGCCGCTGCCGATTTCTCGATCGCAGCCGCGCCCGCAAGCCAGTCCGTGACCGCGGGAAGCAGTGCGCTGTACCAGGTCAACCTCGCTTCAATCGACGGCAGCTTTACGCAGCAAATAGCCCTCACCGCCGCCGGTCTTCCACCGAGCGCCACCGTCACCTTCTCGCCGGCCGCGCTTGCTCCCGGCGGCTCCGGTGCACAGTCCACGATGACCGTTCAGACAGCAACCCAGGTAGCAGCAAGAAACGGCCTTCCCATATGGCCGTTCACAGCACCTGTATGTGCAGCTCTTGGGCTGCTCTTCCCAGGCAAGAGACTCCGACTTGGGAAGAAAGGCCGCGGTGCCCTGATGAGCCTTGTGTTCCTCGTCACCTTGCTCAGCGTCGCGGTTTCAACCGCAGGCTGCGGTGCCGGCTTTGCGCTGCCTTCGTCGGCCAAAACTTACACCATCTCCGTGACCGGCACCAGCGGATCGGACACTCACTCCACCTCCGTCACGCTGACCGTGCAGTAAACGAGGACCTATGACCATGCGTTCACTTCTTGCTTTGTTGCTCCTGTCGATTGCGTCGGTCAACCTGACGGCCCAGATTCAGCCATCCAATGAGATCGCCCTGGATTACACCTACGTTCACACCAATGCGCCACCGGGCGGATGCGGATGTTTCTCCATGAACGGCGGCAGCGGATCGTATGCCTATCATTTCGGGCCGCAATTCGCCGCATTGATTGAGGTCGGAGCCGTGCATGCCTCGAAGATAGATGCTACTGGTCTCGACTTGACGCTGACGTCCTATCTGGCCGGCCCGCGTTTCTACTACCGCAGACCAAATGCCCGTCTTGTTCCTTATGGCCAGATATTGTTGGGCGCAGTGCGCGCAACTGGAGGACTTGCACCGGCGAACTCGGGCAGATCCTCTTCATCGACCGTCCTTGGCTCAACTTTGGGGGGAGGTATTGAGTTCAAAATCAGTCGCGCGATCACACTTCGCGTTGCGCAGGTCGACTACTTCGTGACCACCTTTGACAACAAGGCAGACGATCACCAAAACAACCTTCGGATTAGCGCGGGTGCAGCCTATCACTTCGGAAAACGGTGACCCATGACGACCAAGATCGGTGTTCCCATGCGCAGCGAACGTGCTGTCTCTCCCAAAGACGAACAGCCCTCCTCCTTAGTGCAGA
>CAZZYQ010000063.1:0-23825 GCA_964658395.1 uncultured Granulicella sp.
AGGGAGAGGTCTGCAAAACCTTTATGCGTCGGTTCGATCCCGACCCGCGCCTCCAGTCTCCTGATCTGAGTTACCCGGACGAACTTTCTCGTTTTCCGGCGCGCCATCTGCCGTTTGACGCTTCTGCTCTCTTCCATTGGAACCTGGTTCGATTCGCCGTAGGTACATAGCGGGCTTCACTGACTGCGGGCTTCGCATATGGAGCTGGCGATTGCAGCGCATAGCAGAGAGTATCTGCTTCTAGCTCAAACGTGCACGCGGCCCCCGCTGTCTGTTTGTCACTCGCGAAGGCGTCGGCTTCTATCTGTCGCCAGCCCCATCCAGGCTACCGGCACCTCTGGCTCATCTCCTCAAAGCGCATCGCCAAGGGGCCTAAGGACAACTTTAGGTCACTAGAAGCGTTACTAAAGGTGTAGTCAAAGCAATCCTATGCTGGCATCCTTGTATCAGAGGGTTGCAGGCTCGTCCGCGCGCCGGCCAGGTTAGCTGGCGCGCAAAGGTGTATCTTCCATGCCGAAAACCTCCCTGCACGCAGAAGGGACTGAGACGGACCAGATGCTCGAAGTGGCTTCCATACCTCCGTCGGTGCCGCAGGAGGTTTATGCCATGCCTGCGACGCAGGCACAGGAGCGGTTCTGGGCTCTGGACCGGCTCAACCCTGGCAATCCCGGCCTAAACATGCCGATGATGTGGGAGTGCACCGGCCCCCTCAACCTGCCGCTGCTGAACGAGGCCTTCACCCGAACTATCGAACGCCATGAGGCGCTCCGGACGACTTTCGCAATTGTAGATGGCCGGTTAAGCCAGGTCATCGGGCTTCCGTATCAGATCTCCATCCCGGTGACCGATCTGGGACATCTGCCCGGTGCACCTACTTCTGCCGAAGCGCTTCGTCTGACCACCGAACATGCCGCGTACCGCCTCGATCTTGAGAAGGGGCCGCTGCTCGCTCTCAGGCTCCTTCGCTTCAGCGAAAACCACCACATGCTGCTGGTAACGCTGCACCACATCGTCTGCGATGGTGCATCGCTCGGCGTGCTGCTGCGTGACGTAGCCGCTTATTACGAGTCTCTAGTCCTGCACAAACGCGCCCTGCTCCCCGAACTGCCCATCCAGTTCGCCGACTTCGCTATTTGGCAGCAGGAGTGGCGGGGCACCGCCGAGCATCAAGCGTCCCTTGAATACTGGCGCGACACACTCGGCAATCAATTCTCCAGGATCAACCTTCCGCACGATTCGCAGACTCAGTCGGGCACCGCTGCTGGCGAAGTCCAGCCTGCTTCCTCCGGCGATATTGAGACGCGGCTCATCCCAGCCGCTCTGGAGGCGAGGGCACAGGAGTTCTGCAAACGCAAATCCATAACCCTCAACATCCTGCTCATGAGCGTCTTCTCCGCGCTCCTGCATCGGATCACCGGGCAGGACGATCTTCTCATCGCCACGCCCAGTGCGAACCGAACCCTCGAGACCGAAGATCTCATCGGCCTCTTCATGAACATCCAGATGATGAGGGTGCGCCTGGAGCGGGAGACCTCGTTCGAAGCGCTGATCGGCCAGGTGCAGGAGTGGATGCTCGGTGCCTCTGCTAACCAGCAGATCCCGTTCGAAGATCTCGTGCACGATCCCTTCTTCTCTATGGGGGAGACCTCGATCGAGTTGCCGGTCTTCTTCCTGTATCAGCGGTCGTTCATGGTCAATCACCAGATCGGAGAGCTCTCCGTGGTTCCCCTGCGCTCGATGAGCCCCGGCGCCATCTTCGAGATGATGTTCGCAGCTGTAAACCGGCAGAATGAAGGCACGCGCCTGCAGTTGGAGTACAACCCGCTCCACTTTCGCAGCGCCACCATTCAGCGCTACCTCGACTTCTTCCTCGCGCTGCTTCAGTCCGGCCTAGATGATCCCTCGGCCACGGTCTCTACGCTCTCCTTCGCAGGAAGCGCTCCGAACCTTGAAGTCCTTTCTCTCGGGCCGCAAGCCGCAAAGCCAGTTCCTTACGAATCCGTCATCGACGCCTTTGTCCGCCATGCCGATCAAAACCCTTCACGCTCCGCGATCGAATGCAATGGCGAGGTCTGGTCCTATCGAGAGCTCGGGGAATACGCCGCGCGCCTCGCGGAGCGCCTGGTGGACGAAGGTGTGGTTCGGGAAGCGCGCGTTGCTATTTCGCTGGATCGCTCACCGCGGATGCTCGGTGCCGTGCTCGCTGTGCTGCAGGCTGGAGGCGCTTTCGTCCCCTTAGACCCCCATCTTCCTGCCAGTCGCGCCGCCGCTGTTCTGGCTGATAGCGGCTCTATCCTCCTCCTCACCGACCGGGACGTCGCCGACGCCGGGAGCGCAAAGGTTCTTCGTCTCGATACCTTCAGCCCGGAGAAGAACCCGGCGCATCCTCTCGGTTCCGGCAAACTCCCCGCTGCAAACAACAGGGACTCCCTCGCGCTCCTGCTCTACTCCTCTAGTGCTTCAGGCCTGCCAAGAGGAGTTGCCATCGAGCAGG
Organism: uncultured Granulicella sp.; assembly: GCA_964658395.1. Taxonomy (GTDB): domain Bacteria; phylum Acidobacteriota; class Terriglobia; order Terriglobales; family Acidobacteriaceae; genus Edaphobacter. The sequence continues at coordinate 2,495 of CAZZYQ010000063.1, forward strand.
GCGGCCTCGCCGCCGTCGTCCATTCCGCGGGACAGACTCTCGGCCTCAGTGCCAGCGATTGTCTGGTCGCAGCGTCACCATTCGACTCGGAGATCGCTCCCCTTGAGCTGCTGCTGCCCCTCACGCTCGGCATGCGAATCGTACTGCCAACCGACGCGCAGTGGCGCAGCCGCGAGCGATTCGAATCGCTGATCGAACGCAGCCGAGCCACCGCGCTCTCCGCCACGACCGAGACACTCCACGCGCTGGGACGCTCAACCTGGAAGCCCCCCGTAGGGTTCAAAATTCTCTGCGACCACGAGACCATTTCGCCGGGCCTCTCGGAGAAGCTCCTTGATCTCGGCGCTGAACTATATGCTCTGTTCGGCGTCGCAGAGACCTCGATCTGCACCTCCATCACTCCCATAAACGACGGCATAAACGAGTCTGTAAACAAGCCCGGCGCAGCGGCCATCACCGGTTCTACAGGCGACTCCGTCCTCTATCTGCTCGATGCTGGGCTCAAACCTGTTCCCGCCGGTATCGTTGCAGAGCTTTACGTCGGCGGCAGCTCGCTCGCACGCGGCTACTGGAACCGTCCAGACGTGACAGAGAAGAGCTTCCTGTCCAATCCTTTTGCCCCTGGACGCCTCTTCCGCATGCCCAACCTTGGAAGATGGCAATCGTCCCCCGCATTCAGCCTGGATGCCAAGGTCGATCTCATCGAGCGCTCGAACCGCCAGGCAAAGCTCGAAGGCCATCGAGTCGAACTCGGCGAAATAGAAGCCGCCCTCCTGAGCATGCCGGACGTTCGCGGAGCCGTCGTGCTCCGCGACCTCATTCCCCACCGGGCATCCTCGTCCACTCAGATCATCGCCTTCGTCGAGCGCGGTCAGAACGCCAGCAAAGGCGTCCTCCTTGCTGAGGACCTGAAAGTTGCGTTGTTCGACGTCCTGCCGGCGTACATGGTTCCTAAAGCAGTTCTTGCGATGTCGCACTTTCCCCGCGACAAGGCTGGGAAACTCGACCGCAGAACACTTGCTCTCGATCCCGCCAGTCTCGAGATCGTTTCGGAAGTTTTGCGCCAGGAGGACGAGGCCGAGCCCCAGACATCGCGCGATCCGATCGAATGGCAGCTCGTCGAGATCTGGCGCGCCACTCTCGGCATGCCGTCCATCAGCGTCGACGACAGCTTCTTCTCACTCGGCGTCAGTTCCCTTGCCGCTCTTCGGCTCATCACCAAGATGAACAAGATGTACTCGACGGACCTTGGCCTCGCCAGCCTCTTCTCGGCATCAACGATCCGCGCGATCGCGCGATTGATCCGGGAAAAAGTCTCGCCGAACATGAACTCGTCCGTTGTGCCGATCCAGCCCCACGGCAAGCGTCCCCCGCTCTTCATCCTCCATGGCGTCGGCGGCAATGTGGTCAGCTTTTATGGCCTTGCCATGCATCTTGGAAACGATCAGCCCGTCTACGGCATCCAGGCCCAGGCCCTGCTTGCACATCAACCTGCGCTGCTTCGCCTCGAAGACATGGCCCGCTACTACGTACAGGAGATGCGCCGGGTGCAGCCCGACGGTCCCTATCACCTACTTGGATACTCGTTCGGCGGCACCGTCGTACTTGAGATGGCACACCAGTTACGCGCCGCCGGCCAGCAGGTCGCGCTGCTGGGCATGCTCGACTCGAAGGCGCGCTCGTACACCCAGGAAGTCAGGGCGCACCTTAAGAACTTCGCCGCAAACAGCAGCACCGGCCGTCGCGAAAAGCGGCCGCGCTCCGAGCCCGCACCCTTGAACTCCCGCGACAATCCCAAGTCGCTCGCCGAAAAGCTCCGCGCCCGCAGCATTCGATGGACCAGCATCATCGCCACCGCACTTCATCTGAAAACGCTCCCTTCGTTCTTTAAGGACGCATACGAGATCAACTTCGTAGCCGCCTTGAACTACAAGCCACAGCCGTTTGACGGAAAGATGACGCTCTTCCGCGCCTCCAGGCAGGCGATTCCGACTGCACCCGCCGAACTTGGCTGGAAGCCCTTTTTCTCGCGCGGCGTCGATGTCCATATGCTTCCCGGCGACCATGAACGCATCTTTGCGGAACAGAATATCGAGATCCTGGCCTCCGAGATCAACAACTGCCTCGAAAGAGCGTGCGGCGCCTGAATCCTACCCGGTCATCCTCCGGTCCCGGCATCATTCCCCACCATCCGTTTGGTGGTACTCGATGAAGGAGGGTCTCTGCTTCTTGTTCTCTCCTGCCCCCCAGACCCGGAGCCGGAGCAACACTCCCCCCAACCTGAGCCCTGGGGAACCGAAAGCATCACACTCAGGCGTTGCCAGATGCCTTTCGCGGCCTCACAGCATGCATAAGCACCTCAAAGTCAGCAGCTCGAGGTCGCAGGCTCGGCAGTTGCACATGGAGAAACCGCGGAAACGACAGGCACACCAGCACCAGCCGCGCTACCGTTGACGTCAGCAGGGAGGCTGCCGCTCCGTCCAGGCCATACCGTGGAATCAGCACAATCATCAGCGGAACGCTCAGCGACAGCCCAATCCCCTGAAGGATCGTATTGATCCCCGGCCGCCCCAGCGAGAAGAACGCCTGCGACAGCACCTGCGTCAAACCCGAGACGGTTACCTCGATCAGCAAGAGCCGCAGACATCCGATTGCGGTCGTGTAGTCCTTGCCGTAGAAGATGCGCATCAGGGTAGGCCCAACGATCGCCACGCTCGCCGTCGCCGCTGCCGTAATGCACACGCTTACGCGAGCCGCCCGGCCAACCATCGCCAGCACCGTCTCCTCGGATTCACCGGCTGTCTTCGGAAACAGCACGGTCGAAACCGAGTTCTGGAAGATGTTGAACATGCGCGACAGGCTCAGCATGACCACATAAGAACCCATGTCCGCTGGCGTCAGGTTCGTAATCACGAGAATCTGGTCAACCTGGAACGCCAGCGTGCCCAGCAGATCACTGCCGTACGCCCTTACACCGTAGCCCAGCAGCAGCTTAGCCGCCTCTATCGTCGGTTTAGCAGCTGCGGAAAGCAGCGGCCTGATCTCAAAGCCCAGGTACACCACTACCGGAACGATGGCGACCGCGTAGGCAAACGCCGCGTTCAGCACTGTCAGCCGGTGCAGGAAGAACAAGGTAAACAAGCCGGCAATCGTGATCGCCGGCTGAAATACCTGCGTCAGGTTCAGCGCCGTGAACGTCGAATGCGCCTCCAGGATCGATCGCTCTGCAAACGAGATCGAACAAAGCGGCGTCACTACCATCAAAAACTGCGCGTCCCGGACCACCCACAGCGGATACTGATGCATCCAGTGCGGAAGAAAGATCGCTCCGAAGATGCCCGCAAGTGTTCCGAGCACCGAGATCATCAGCAGACCCGAGGTCATCAGAGAACCCCGCATCTCCGGCCACTTGCGAATCGCATAAACCATCGCCGTAGGCACTCCCAGCGTGGTCATCCCTGCGATGAACATGGACCAGAGCGTCATCGCGGCCAACTGCCCCCGGCCCGTCGGCAGCAGCGCCCGCGCCGTTAGAATCCCGGTGACGGCGTTCAACGCCTGCATCATCAGCTTGGCGACGATCGTCTGCACGACCGCTTTGCTTCCCCGCTGCGGCTTCGGAACGGTAGCTGTAGCCGGCACATCACTCCGCGGAGCGTCCTGCTCCTGGCCAGCTGACGTCATCATGATGCAATTGATCCCATAGTCGGCACAGGGCGTTCAGCCTTTGACGATTCTATCGGAGAGGCCATCAACCAGCGAAAGCTCCTGTTGTGATTACGCATCTTCTAGGTCTCCGTGTGGCCGCCGCGTCAGGCACGCCGTAGGATCCTTGTCGTCCTTTCGTTTCTCATGTCTCCCTCGCGGTCTTTGTCACATTACGCCGCGCGCGGGTGCCTGGGAAAGGCAACACAATGCGAAAAGCAGATTCCCTTCGGGAATGACAAACCAGGAGAGTGATAGTGGCTGTTGGATGCTTCGTCCAGAAGCAGATTCCCTTCGGGAATGACAAAGCGGGAGAGAGTTGGCGGTTGTTGGACGCGACGGCCGAAGCGGCTGCATGGTTGTTTTCCGTTGGAAGTTTGCGGTGTTGTCGCAGCCGGATTACCGCACCTCCATGCGCTGAACAACGCGCCGGCGATGGGAACATCGCAACGATCTAAGATAGAGGGATGAAACGCGTCCGCTACACAAAATTTACCGGTGACCTTGCCTCCTCCTTCGGCCTCGAAGACCTGATGCAGGCGTTATCGGAGTTTCTGCTTGACTCGGGCTATCAGGACCCTTTCTCGCGCTTTCAGGAGTTTGACGGCGAGCAGACGATGGAGAACTTGCGCGAGGCGATCCGGCAGGCGCTGGAATCGGGTGAACTCTTCGACGAAGAGGCACAGGAGAAGTTCGAACAGCTGGACGCGCAGCAGGTTGAGGAGCTGATCGACCAGATCATCCAGAAGATGCAGGAGCAGAACTTCATCAATGCGGAGCAGCCTGAAGAAGGCCAGGGAGAACGCGGCGAGGGCAATGGCGAAGCGCGCTTCGAGGTGACCGACAAGGGTATGGACTTCCTGGGCTACAAGGCGTTGCGCGAGCTGCTTGGCCCGCTTGGCCGTTCGAACCTCGGGCGCCACGACACCCGGCACGAGGCCTCGGGAGTGGAGACGAACGGCAGCAGTAAGTTATACGAATTCGGTGACACGCTGAATCTCGACATCACGGCCACGCTTTCCAGCGTGTTTGCGCGGGAAGGCCTGGCGACCGCCGTGAAGGGCGAAGAGCACAAGCCGCTGATGATCGAGTACTCGGACATTCACGTTCACCAGTCGGACTATCAGTCGTCGTGCGCAACGGTGGTGCTGCTTGATTGTTCGCACTCGATGATCCTGTACGGTGAAGACCGGTTCACTCCCGCCAAGCGCGTGGCCATGGCGCTGGCGCACCTTATCCGTACCCAGTTTCCGGGCGACACTCTGAACCTGGTCCTCTTCCACGACTTTGCAGAAGAGGTCCCGATTTCGCAGCTCTCGCGGGTGAAGGTAGGGCCGCATTACACGAACACTCGCGACGGTCTCCGTCTGGCCCAGCGCATCTTGTCGAAGCAGAACAAGGACATGAAGCAGATCGTCATGATCACAGACGGCAAGCCTTCCGCCATGACACTGCCTGACGGCCGTATCTATAAGAACGCCTTCGGCCTCGATCCTATGGTCATCGCCGAGACGCTCGAAGAGGTTTCGCGATGCAAGCGTTCAAACATCATGATCAATACCTTCATGCTCGCGCAGGACTTTCAGCTGGTGCAGTTCGTGCAGCAGGTCTCTGCGATGTGCCGGGGAAAGGCGTACTTCACCAGCCCGGAGAGACTGGGGAGTTACCTGCTGATGGATTTCATGTCGCGGCGGATGAAGACGGTTCACTAGGGTGCATGTGTCGTCCGGTGAAACTTGGTCGGAACCCTCGGCTTGGTTGAGCTTCACGCGCCGAATACGGCTATACCGTGACTGCTCTGAGGGTGAGTCAGAAGCTACCTGATTCCATTGGAAAGGGCCCGGCGGGTTGCCGGGCCCATCTTGTTTTCGTGCGAGGACATAGGATGCCAGCGTCTTACTGCTTGCACTCATTGCCATCAGTGACTGAGGTCAGCTTCTGGTTGGCAGCCGTGAGTTCACGGCTGTAGCAGTTGCCGCGACTGTCCTTGCTGATGTAGCTGGCGGACGTCTTGCCGATTCCCGGCGCGTTGATGCTGAAGGAGGAATCGAACTGCAGGGTGTCGTTGGCGCGGACTTCCTCTGTGGTCTGATCGTGGAAGTATTCGTATCCGTTGAGCACCTTTGATCCTGTGGCGATGTTTCTCTGGTCTGAACTTACGACCTGGGTGTAGGTGCCGTCGGGATTGTAGAGGAAGTGGTAGCTGAGCTTAAGCGGGTAGGAGAGGTGCTCGGTCTCGGTGTCGATGATGAAGCCGATGCGGGTGGTTGTGGTGGAATCAACGGTGGTCGACTGCACCAGGTCCTGATCGTCGGGACCGAGGTTTGGATTGACGTCGACGTTCTGGATGTTGGAGAAGGTGACGGTCTGCTCGACCGTGGTCTCGACCGGGCCGTAGGAGGTGTTGACGACGCCCTTGATCTCAAACTTGCGATTTGACTTGACTGCGACCGTACCTTTGGTCGTTCCCTTTTTGTCCGTGACCAGGTTTTCGTCCACCGTCGGCGTCGGATTAAGTGTAAGCGTGTTGCTCAACACCTCGCCGCCGGTGTGCTTCCGTCCGTTATCGGTAAAGGCGAGCACGTTGCCGGTCACGAGGAAGTAGCTGTCCGCGTTATAAACGCCGATGCCGATGGTGTGGGGCTCGCCGTCAGACAGCAGCCCGGCGAATGGGGTGAGATTGACGCGGTAGGGCTTGAAGTCAAGAGTCTGTACGCCGGTAATCGGCTCCCAGAGATAAGGATCGAGGCCGCCGGTATAGATCCAGGGATATACGGGTGCGACGCCGGCGGGTTTGCCGTCGATGGTCACTTCGGTCTCGCGAAACGCGGTGTTGCCACAGCTTTCGAGATTGCCGGCCTGATCGCTGGGCACGCAGAGATACCAGAACTCATCGCTGGACTGGCTTTGCGCGATGACGTCGAGAAAGACCTGAGAGGTGTTCGTGGGAAGGTTCAGGACCTGTGTGATCTGCTGTCCGGAGTTGACGGCGCCTGCGTCTCCGCCTGAGCCATTAACGGGAACCACTACCTCCGGAACCGCCGGCGCCGGAGCGCTAAAGGATGCCGGGTAGAACTCAAGCGCTGCATTGGCGTAGATGATGCCGGTGTAGGTGGAATCGACCACGTTGCCGATCTCGGCTTTGCCGGTCTGAGCCTTCTTGAAGATCGCGGAGAGATCGGTGACATCGCGCTCGACGTGCCAGGAAGGGCTTAGGGCTTTACGCGGTTCGGCGGTGGTTCCGTAGAAGATATTTGCGCCGCCCAGAATAAATTCGGCGGTGCGGTCGAACTGACGTCCGGCGCTGACGGTGAGGTCGACCGTGAGCACGACCTTTGCCCATGGACCGGGGCACGCCGCGGGCGGCGCATAGGACATGGGTACACCGTCGAAGCCAATGAAGGAGGCGTCTTTGAGCAGCTTGACGACGCACGGCCTGGTTGATGGGCGGCTGACCTGGGGTTCGGCGGTGACGGGGTTCGAGGAGCCGACCTTAGGCTTTGCGGGGGCAATTACCACCTGCGCCGATGCTGCGCCCAAGCCGACGGATAGAGAGAGAAGGGTTGAAGTTGCGAGGGTACAAAGAGAGTGGCGGGAGATGGTGGGAGTCGGCAAGGAAGTTCCTTTCAGGCCTAGCTGATTTTTGCTCAAAGTAACACAATAGTTGCAGATTTGTGGAGCATGTTGTTTGGCTGGCGGGAAAAGGGTGGCATGCGGCAACGCGTCTCCTTGACAAACTAGGAGAGAGCGGCCAGATTCTCCTCGACGAACAAGGAGAAGCTGCATGAGCAAACAGGTCGGCCTGCTTCAAGGCACGCTCGACCTGCTGATCCTGAAGGCGGTGTCGCTAGGGCCCCCGCATGGATATGGCGTGCTGCTGCGGATTCAGCAGATCTCAGGCGAGCAGTTGGAGATTCAACAAGGATCGCTGTACCCGGCGCTCTACCGGCCGGAGCACCAAGGCTGGATTGCAAGCGAGTGGGGTGAATCGGAGAACAACCGGAAGGCGAAGTTCTATTCCCTGACGAGCGGGCAAGAAGCAGTTGCAATCGGAAGAAGACCGTTGGAATTGGATGGCTGCGGTCATGGCGATGATCCTGAAGACGACCAGCGAGGAGATTGAAGCGATGAGCCTGCAAGCGCGCAAGCATGCTCTTCGGCTTGAACCGATGGATCCACTGACGATGATTGGAACTGGAGCCTTGCTCTTTCTGGTTGCGCTGGCAGCAGGCTTTTTGCCGGCGCGGCGGCAATCGCGGGTCGACTTTATGGCGACACTGCGGCACAAGTCATCGCGTCCCAATTCCGTTCCGAGTAGCCAATAAGCGTCACTCGATCGCCTCATTCAAGCCGTCTGTGTGCCGATACTGGACTAGACGGAGTTTGAGGGTCGGCATGATTAATCGCTTCCAATCGTTCACTCGCATCTTTTTGTTTGCCGCGATTGCCCTGGCTCCTGCAGTGGCCTCTGCGCAGTTGAACTCGACAGTAGCCAGTGTCACGTTAACGGCTACTCTGAGCGAGACGTTGACGATCTCCGCTACTCCCAGCGCCGTGACGTTTGCCCTGATCTCAGGGGGGACTGCGGCCGCGAGCGCACCGATCGCGATCACCACGACGTGGGTGCTGAATGCCAGTCGCGCCAATGTCGTCGTCGATGCGTATTTCGGAAGCGCAACTGCGGCGCTGACGAACGGATCGGTGAACATTCCTACGTCTGAGGTATTTGGCACGGTCTCGACAGGCACACCAACGACGGCAACGGCGTTCACGCAGTCTGCAGCGCTTGGAACTGCGGGGGCCGGTCTTCTGCTGCTTAGCCAGGCGCTATCGGCTTCGAACCGGGCATCGACCCGAACGGACAACCTGGCGTTGCAGATCAACCTCGCCTCGCAGCCCCAACTCCCTGCAGGAACTTATACGGGCACCTTAAGTATTCAGGCGCAGGCGCTGTGACGCAAAGACCCATGAGGAACCACATGAGCAGACGCTTTGTGTTGGCAGCCGTGTTTTGGAGCGCGTCTCTCTTCGCACAGACAGTACAGCCGGTCATCACCGAGTACAAAGGCACGGCAGACGGCAAGATCCTGCTGACGAACAACACGCTGAAGCCACTTGTAGTGATTCTTGAACCTAAGAGCTTCAGCATTGACCCGAGCGGCAAGGGACAGTTCCGGCACCTCGACCCCGGCATCAGCGTGCAGATGTCCAGCACGAGCGTAAAGCTGCAGCCGAAACAGAGCTACTATGTCTTCTACAAGGCGTCCTCCGAGACTCTTCCGGCGTGGTTCACGATCTATTCGGCATTTTCGCCAGTCGAGCACGGGCCGGGCGTCGACCTCCGCATCCTGCTCCCGCACACGGTGTATCTGTACCAGAAGGACCCGATGCCGCAGAGCGACGTGCATGTTACGGACGCGGTCTTCTCGCTGAAGACCAGGAAGCTGGTCTGCGACCTTGAGAATGAGGGGAGTTCCCTGGCGCGCGTCCAGGAGGTTCAGGCCAAGGGAAGCCGGTCTTCAGAGGAGTTCGCGGGCTTCCCTTTGCTGCCCGGAGGTAAGAGGCGCCTTGAGATGGATTGGCCGGAGAAGCTGCCGCCGAACGAGATTTCGCTGAGGTTTGAGCACTTCACCATAAAACAACCGGTCACAACGGGAGACTGAAGCCTTCGTGACCAAAGCCGTCGCTGGAACGAACCAAAACGGGCGTTTGTTTGGAAGCGCAGGGCGAACATCAGACTTCCCTCGGGAAGGACAAACGTGAGGCGGGAGTTGTTTGCCGTGCGCGAGTGGCCAACACGAGGCAGGAGATAAAAGGGGCACACGTTGAGATCGGGGTTTCTAGTCGCGCTTCTGATCGCCTGCGGCGAAGTTCTTCCTGCCCAGGTCTTCGAGTTGCGCGCGGGCGACTCTTCCCTGCTGCAGACGCAAGGCGCTTCGGTCGATGTACGTTCCGGCAGCTACGATGCCAGCTTTGGCGCGGGCAAGATCGGGCCGCGATACATGGGGAGCGCGAGTGCGACCAAACGATTCCAAAGATCCACTGTCACCCTGGGTACCGCCATCGTGCCGTTCAACCTACCGACAGATGTCTTTGAGGAAGACCACTATCTTGAAGTGCTAGGAGCGGGATACCGCAGAACTGTTCCCGCATCTTCGTTTTACCTGTTCGGCGGAATGATGTCGCAGAACATCGAAGGGGCGTACTTTCAGGCGACTTCAGGGCAGCAGCCCGCAGGAATTTTCTTGTATGACGGGCAAGTGTCTCCGACGGTGTCTTTATCGAGCAGGTTGATTCTCGCCAGACAGATCACGGCCATTGAAGGCATCGCCTGGCGGCCACGAGATTGGGTGCGCGTGGCCGCATCGGCCGGCATGGGCTCGGGCAAAGGGTATGGCGCCCTCAGCGGAAAGGTGACGCACTCCTGGTTCGACTTCAAGACGGAGTATGTCGCGGCGAACGGGGGCTTCCGCCGGAGCGACGTGGATACGGTGCTGACGGCGGAGCCGGACCGGTTGAACGTACGGTTGACTGTCCGGCCAAACTCGCGCACGACGATCACAGCCGGCCAATCGAACTACCTGGTGCCAGTGGCGGGAAGCCCGGTAGAGACGCGGAGCTCAATTGATCAGATTGAGGGAAACACAGAATTCTCAGGCACAAGCGTGTCCGGGTCGATCTTCCACTCCAGCTATAACGGAGGGAAGAACAATGCGGCGATCTTTTCTGCGAACAGGAACCTTCGTCCGAATGTTCATGTACAGACCAGCTACTTGTTCAGCAAGACGGATGGCCAGCCGAAGACAGCGACCCTGGTCACGAACCTGTCTGAGACGCTGTCGCCGCGGTGGACGGTGTCGCAGATTGTGAACTCATCCGGAGGCCAGTCTACGGTGGGGTTTGGCGCATCCTTCATCTCGAACCTGAGCACCATCAGCGCGGATTACGAGACGTACTACCTGCCCGGACACCTGCCGAGCGCGTTCGAACAGCTTCTGATTCTGAATGCCGATCTGAACCTATTCGGTCGCGCAACCTTAAAGGGCGGGACGTTCGTGGCTCCAAACGGATCGCTGCAGCACACGATCTCCGCACAGGGTGTAGTGGTGCGGGGTGCCCAGGCCCCGGCCTTGAGCGAACGAAATCTGATGGGCAAGTATGTGATCAGTGGAAGGGTGCTTGACGAGCTCGATGAGCCGGTCGAGGGTGCGGCACTGTTGATCGACAAAGTGGCCGTCTATACGGACTCCGAAGGAAACTTTACGCTGCGCGAACGCCAGCCTCGGTTTCACACGCTGCAGGTACTCAATGACAAATTCCTGTATGGCGGGACCTACCACGTGTTCAACCCTCCCGCCCACGTCCGAAGCAGTTCTTCCGCCGACTACAAGACAATTATCCGGGTAGCCAAAGCCAAGGCCTGCGAACATGACGCCAGCTGCAAGGGGTAACTCGAGGGAGCGGCGCGCAGTCTGGCTGGGGTTAGCTCTGCTTGCCTTTCTGGCGATGTGCCCGGAGAGCAAGCCCGCCGCAGCGCAGGCCGTTCGTGTCCGTTTGCCGAGACCTGCCCCTCAACTCTTCCTCTTCCTGTCGCTGACTGTGACTGCCTCACCTACCGCAGTGACGTTTGCGCTGGTCCATGGCGGGCCGGCGACAGCATCGAGCGCCGTTGCGGTCACAACCAGCTATCTTCTGGGAGCGAGTCTGATGGGAACACTGAACTTGTACGCCTACTTCAGCAGCGCGACGAATGCGCTTACCGGCGGCACGCCCATATCCTCAATTCCCTCGTCGGCCGTGTTCGGCATGGTGCCGACCGGGCTACCTACGAGCTTTACCGCATTCACGCAGACGACACCGTACAGCGGAGCTTCCGGGCTGCAACTTTACAATCTGACCACGCTGGTGTCGCTTTCTGGCAGCCGCACCGATAATCTGAACCTGAAGATCGATCTGACCTCACTGCCGCAACTGCCCGCGGCGACGTACAGTGGCATGATCACGCTGGAGGCGCAGTCATTTTAGACAGGGCGCTGCGGGTTTCAGCGGGCCTGAGCGACCGGCTCGGTGACCAGATCGTCGATTGGTGCCCCGATGCGGCGAAGAAAGCGGGTGAAGCGCTCGCAGAACACCTCGGTGCTGAACCCTTCGGCGTGTTTGCGGATGATAGGGGATGACCAATCCTGGGCCTCGAAGCGATGGACGGCTTCGATTACGGCGGGCACCGTCTGCTCGTCGAAGAACACCCCGGTGACGCCGTCGACCACGGTCTCGATTGCGCCGCCCGCGCGGAAGGCGATGGTGGGGCGACCGGCGGCGGCAACTTCAATCGGCGCCATACCGAAGTCTTCCTCACCTGGAAAGATCAAGGCGCGGCAGCGGGCGACATAATGCTCGACTACCTCGTCGGGCGCGCGGCCAAGGAACTCTACGGTAGGGCCGGCGTGTGCCTGGAGGGCCGAGAGCGCGGTGCCGGAGCCGATGACGACAAGACGCTTGCCCATCTGCGTGAACGCATCAACTGCAAGATCGATCCGCTTGTAGGGCACGAGGCGGGCGAGGACGACATAGTAGTCTTCCTGCTCGTCGACCGGGGTGAAGCGATGGATGTCGATCGGGGGAACGATCACTTCGGCGGCGCGTCCATAGGCCTTGAGGATGCGGTCGGCGACAGTCTGTGAGTTGGCGACGAAATGGTCAGGCTGGCGCGCGGCGCCCTCGTCCCACACCTTCAGGCGGCCTATAAGGGCCGGGAGCAGGGCGCGAACTCCTGCACCGAACGACTCACGGGATGAGTAGCTGTCGAAGCTCCAGACCCATCGCATGGGAGTGTGGCAATAGCAGACGTGGATGGCATCGGGATTAGCGCGCACCCCCTTGGCGTAGCCTGAGGAGCTGGAGACGATGAGGTCGTACGACGAAAGATCGAGCGAACCGACTGCGAGGGGATAAAGGGGAAAGTAGAACCGGTAATACTCATTCATCTTCGGGAGGTTCTGCATCCAGGAGGTATGGATAGGAACCCCGCGGAGCGAAGGCGGCAGCTTACTTTCAAGAGCGACCGTGGCAAACAGGTCGGCTTTTGGCATCATGTGGTACAGCTCTTCAGCGACCCGCTCCGCTCCGCCCATTTGAGTGAAGTAGTCGTGTACAACCGCAATCTTCATGAGGTCGACCTATTGCCAGGCGAAAACGAGCTATCCCTGCACTGTGCGAGAGCGGTTGATAACTGCGGCGAAGGTCCTGAGCAGTATCCGAAGATCGAGGGCGAGCGACCACTTATCGATGTACCTGGAGTCCATGTCGGTCCACTCATCGAAGGTCACGCCCGTCCGTCCGTTTACTTGCCAGAGACCGGTCATCCCGGGAAGCACGCTGAAGCGGCGCATCAGGGTCTTCTCGGCGAAGACGGACAGGTCCCGCTCACTCATTGGACGTGGGCCGACGAGAGACATTTCGCCGACCAGAACGTTCCAAAGCTCCGGCAGATCTTCAAGGGAGGTCTTGCGAAGGAACCGGCCGAAGGCAGTGAGGCTCGGATCGTTCTTCCGGTTGAAGATGGGACCGCCTGCGTTTCGTGCAGCTTCGAGATACCGGAGCGAAGGCCCGAACTTGCTCCCTTTGGTGCAGCGGAACTTCAACACGCGGAAGAGGCGGCGGCGATATCCGTAGCGATCGTCCCGGATGAAGATCGATTCTTTGGTAGTGAGCCGCAGGATGAGAGCAATGGCAAGCAGCAGCGGCGAGAAGATGACGATGCCAACAAGAGCGCCGACGATGTCGAAGACGCGTTTTACGGCGCGGCGGAACAGATACCGGTTATGGTCTGGAGCGAGTTCGCTGAAGATTCCCGTCGCCTGGTTGCGGCGATTGCTGAGGGCGTAGGTGTCCTGCAGGTAGATGACGGGAACACCGCTGTTTTCGGCCACGTTGATGGCGCGCTGGATGAGCGAATAGCAGGACTTGTTGGGCATCGCGACGAGCAGAATGTCCACAACTTCGTCGAGCAGTATCCTCTCTAGCTGATCGACGTTTCCGCAGTAGCGGCTCGCAAGGTCCGGCGGCATCTCGTCTGGCTGGCGATCGTCGACAAAGCCGACCAACGTGATCGAAGAGTGATACCGCGTGCGAATCTCTTTCCAGGCCTTCGTCGCGCGGCGGCCGCTTCCCAGAATGATCGCGCGGCGAGGATCGCGCGCGGACATGCGGTCGAGCAGATAGGCACCAAAGGTCATACAGAGTACTTCATAAACGAAGAGGCTGCCGAGGAGCAGGAAGACCGTCTTCAGAGAGGACGACCGCTGGTGGAACAGGAACAGCTCAAGAACTATGGGTGCCGTCATCAGCGAGACACCCTGGAAGGCGTTCAAAAGCCGGCTCGGAAGCGTGGCGAGCTTATCGTCTACAAAGAGAACAGTGAAAGAGTATTGCCATCCAAAGGCAAAGATGACGCCGAATGCTGCATCTAGGGCGTGGATGTCCAGCGTTCCAGGGTGGAGAAACTCAACCAGAGATCGATGTGGGGCGGTAACGACGAGGTAGGAGATCGCAAGAGCCACGAGACTATCTAACGCGGCCAAGCCAGCATTCATTCGGTCTCTTGTTATCATCATTCCTCTAGAAGTTAGATGTGTGGCACTGCGCTCGTGTCGATGAAAACAGGTGTTATTTCCAGTTGCGGCAGAGTCGTCGTACAAAGTGGAACCAGGTCCAGCGCGGGAGGGAGACGCCAGAACGACTGAACTTAGTTGACTCCCGACTTTAGGGGTGCACAACCGGATTGCGGCTGCACACAGCTTTCGTTTACATAATACAACTTTCAAGCGTCTTTTGTGAACAGCCTCGTAATCGCCGAAGATGGGCGAGTGGGTAGTGAGCGGGCTGTGTCGCTGAGGTCGCCCAGCGTTTGGCGCTGTGCGGGAGCGACCGCAGATGCTGAACGCTGATCTGGCCTGCCTGAGTGCCGGATCTGCCGCCAAGAAGAGCAGTCAAACCTTGTGTTCGGCCTGCTTCGAGCGCGCACGGTTGAGCGCGCGGAAGAGCAAAGGCGGCGTCAGGTCTCGGACAAAGGTCCTCATACGGAACTGCTTCTTGGCGAAGCTGGGAGCGAAGACCGAGGACAACAGATCGGTCCGCGCCTGACCATCCTCCGGGATCGTGTGGTAGTACACGATGAACGAGTTGCGCGTCTGCCCGGGCGGACAGGCGATGGGCGTCGGGTTGCCGTGGTAATTTCCGTCCGCGACTTCGAACAAGACGGTGCGGTTCTTTTCGGGTTCAATGCTGGTGACACAAGCGGTTCCCTGCTTGTCCCACAATTCAAGCTGGCCGCCATACTCCGGCTTCCAGCCCTCGTTCAGATAGATGATGAGGGCAAGACGGCGGCGTAGACCGAAGATGTAGTCGGTCTTGCGATCGATATGTACGTCGAACTTACCGCCGCGCGGAAGAACATGGTATCCGCCGCCCTGCAGATAGGGATCAGGAAGCAGCCCTTTGATTCCGGTGATTTCAGAGAGGAAGAAGAGAAATGCGGCCGAATGCAGGAGCGCGGTAAGGCGGGTTCCATATTCGCCCATCGATGCGGCCGAACGGGAGCCAAACTTGTCCTGATGGTCGTCTTTGTGGTGCACCCAGTCTTTACCGCCGAGCGATGGGATCTCGCTGCAGACGCCGTCGATGAGCTCTTTAGGAAAGAGCCCGTCCAGCACCAAGTTTGGAAAAGGCGCCACAGTACTGTATCTTTGCCGGAGAGAACTCAGGCTTTCGCGAAGAACGATCTTATTTTCAAGCCATGTCGCTGTGTCTTCTACGTCGAGTGTTCCTGCCATGTGATTTTGCCCTTATGGAGGAATAATACAATAAACGTGAAGGTGAGCTCGCGTAAACTCTTGCACGAAATACAACAACTTAGCCATTTTCGTGCGACAAATGGAAACGTTACTGTGATCTGAACTGCTCGAAAGTAACCTGCGATGTGAGAGCCTGTGAGTGACTGGTCGGCAGCTTCCGGCGGCGGCCATTCGGTTCCCTGCTCCTTCCTCTAGAATAGAAAGATGCACAGACATCCGGAACACTCCGCCACCTGGACTGGTGTCGCAGAGGCTGCGGCACTGGATGACACGGGATGCTTTGGTGCCTCTGAGTGGTGCGCATGAGCGCCCAGCTCCCACTCCCGGATACATTGCAGGCTGATCGCGCATCGCTGCACTCCTTTCATATTGGAATCTCCTGGTCGACGACTGGAGCGGGAGGCTCAGGGCGCGTTTACGCCGATCTCTCCCGACATCTTCCCGGGGCAGGTGTGCGTTTCAGTGGAGCGGTCTCCGCTCCTGCAGACGTGAGCGAGCGGACAGGGGGCGCGATCGAGAGCTTCGCACCCGCCGGGGCCGGGATGGCCAGCCGTTTGATCGGTGGGCGAAGGGTGATTCTCGAAGCCCTGGCACGGAAGAAGCCGGACGTGCTGGCGTCGCACTTTGCGCTTTATACCGCGCCCATCGCTGACCATCTCCGTCGCCATGTCCATGTCGTCCACTTTCACGGTCCGTGGGCGGCGGAGTCACGGCAGGAAGGTGGACGCGGCATCAGCGTCCTGGCAAAACGGCAGGTGGAGCGAGCCGTATACCTGCGAGCAAATCGAGTCATTGTTTTGTCGAAGGCGTTCGCGGAGGTAGCGGTGCAGGAGTACGGGGTACCGCGTGACCAGATACGGATCGTTCCGGGCGCAGCGGACATAGACCGCTTCAACGTTTCAGAGTCGAGGCAGGACGCCCGGCAAATCCTTGGCTGGCCTTCCGACCGAAGGATTCTGGTGTCTGTGCGCAGGCTTGTGAGCCGGATGGGTCTGGACCGCCTGATCGCCGCGCTACCTGCGGTGGTGCGGTCGCATCCCGACCTTCTGTTATGCATTGTCGGCAAAGGGCGGCTCCGGGAGCAGTTGGAGGCGCAGGTGGTCTCCCTTAACCTTCAGAACCATGTGCGGTTCCAAGGCTTCGTTGCGGATGAGCAGATTCCCCTCGTGTATCGTGCGGCAGACTTGAATATCGTTCCGACGCTTGCGCTGGAAGGCTTTGGGCTGGTTGCGGCCGAAGCTTTGGCTGCGGGTACCCCGTCGATGGTGACGCCAGTGGGCGGACTGCCGGAGGTGGTGTCCGGGTTGTCGAGCGACCTGCTGTTTGCCTCGGCTGAGACCACACATCTTGCGGAAGGGCTCGAACGATTTGCTTCCGGCCAGCTGCAACTCCCGGACGCGCGGGCCTGCTACCAGTTTGCCGCAGAAAACTTCAGTGCCGGGTTGATGGCGTCGCGCACGGCGGCGGTCTACCGCGAGGCTTTGAATATGGCCTAAGGAGTAAGAGCTATGCTCTGGTTTTGTCTGCGTCAAGTGCTATCGAGTGCTTGTTGTGTGCCATCGCGGCGTAGCGTTTCAAGTAGCCGGCTGCGAGGTTCAGCGAGGTAAAAGCGCGCCGTGTACCGGCAAAGCCGCTCCTGCGCGTCTCACCCTGGAGGAGATGCAGCGGACCGAGCACGGTGTACGCGATTGCTTTCGCGGGCGATCGTTCGAGATAGAGGTAGCGTTTGAGTGTGGTATAGACCCGTGAGGCCTGGACGTAGGAGCTGTACTCATTCCGATGGAGCGCTGAGTGGAAATGCTCGTTGATCGCTTCGCGACAAAGAACAAAGCGGAATCCCTGGGCGATGGCCTGGGTGCAGATATCTACTTCCTCACTGCCGTAGACCAGATTGTCGTCGAACTGGATGGAAGAGAACGCCTCACGTGGAAAGACGGTTGCATTGATGATGGCGGTGTGCAGCGGCCTGCTGGATAATGCGCCCCGCGCCTTATCGACGTAACCGAAGAAGCCAAGATCGCCCGGCTCGATGAGGGAGCCGCGAAGCGACTCTAAGCCGGAGACGATCGTTTTGCCGCGAAGGTCTTCCGGTAAAGACGCATACGTTTTGATGATCGAGGCGAAGAAGTCGGTTCCGAGGGCGGTGTCGTCGTCCATGAACACAACATGCGTCCCGGTGGCCGCGAGCACGGCGCGGTTACGGTTCGCACCGAGACCGCGTCGAGGGCCTCGCACGTAGACGACTTCCGGAAACTTCTCGGCCATGAGCCTGTCCGTAGCGTCATCGACACTGTCGTCCGAGACGACGATCTGGAACACGGGATGAGTGGAGCCGGCGACAGACCGTATCGCGTTTTCAAGCTCAGCCGGGCGGCTGCGCGTGCAGAAGCAGATCGTGAAGCGGAAGTCTGTGACGTTCATCGTGGATGGTCAACTCTTTGTTTCCAAAACAATCGCCGGCTATGTTCACTGCTGGCCATTGCGGTGCCTGACTTCCCCGCTTGCCAGAAAGTACCGAGAAATCTATCAGCCTTCTGTTCGAAGCGGAAAAGACAAGAAGCATCCTACTGTTGGGCGCATAGATTACTGCCAATGAGGGTATCACCCTTCGCCTTCGGCCATGTTTTCATCGCAGTACGATTCTGCTACAGGCCGCACATGGCTACGTTAGGATGTAGATGGGCCTCACGGAGTGGACGCGGCTACAGACTTGCCACGAAGGAGACGCATGACTTTAGCAATCCTGCTCAGCTGCTCCTCCTTCGAGGAGTTCTTTGGAGAGGTTCTCTCGCTGAGTGTTGAGGACTATCTGGGTCAGTATCGCAACGATTTCTCCTGGTATTACATGGAGATGTTCCGCCAGGTGGGACTGAAATCAATCCTTTACATCCCGTCCTCCACCGCGTCCGGTCTGCACAAGACGGCGGACGGATTCGAGGTCCGTTTCTTGCCGCTTGCTTCCTACTCAAAGACTCTGGCGGATCTTGGCATCTGGAGAGGAAAGCTGGGCCGATACATCACGGGCGTCGTGAACACGCGTGCTTTTCTAGGCCCCCTGCGGGAGGCCATCCAGTCCGATGGTGTGGATGTGCTGTACGAGCAGGAGTATTGGCACCCGCGGTTCGACGTTCTAACGCGGGAGTTCGAAGGAAAACTTCCTGTAATTGCAGCGGATCACGGCGGGGTCAAACGGGAGAACTTCAATCTGTTTAAGAAGCGGTCGTTCGAGATTGCGGCTGCGCTGACCGCGCAGTCTGCTGAGGAGGCGAAACTAGTACGCGAGTACGGTGTGGACGCGCTGGTGATGCCGAACCCGGTCGACACCGATTACTATTCCGCAGCGCCCGATCTACAAATGAATTCCGATCGAACTGTAAAGAGGGTGCTCACGGTCGCTCGCCTGACGAATCGTCAAAAGCGAACGTCAGATCTGATCGAAGCGATGAAGTATCTCGACAGGAGCTGGCTCTTGACGATTGCAGGAGATGGGCCAGACCGGAGGATGCTCGAGGAACTCGCAGCCGACTTGGGACTAAGCGACAGAGTAGAGTTCAAGGGCTTCATGAGAGACCGCGCCCAAGTGCGGGAACTCTACTGGCAGTCGGATGTGTTCTGCTTGCCATCCGCAATGGAAGCACGGGCGATTGTGGCGCTCGAAGCGATGAGCTGCGGTGGAGCGGTTGTTCTTACACCCGTCCCGGCGTTCAAGGGCCTGTTACGGGATGGAGAAAACGGAGTGCTGACCCCGTTTTCTGATCCTGAGAAGCTTGCGCGATCGATCGAGCGAGCCTATAACGACCGGGAGCGGCTAGGCGCAGCAGCAAGGAGAGACATCGTCGAGGCTTGCTCGAGCAAAAAGTTTGCCGAAAAGTTTCTGCGCGAGCTATTGGAAGGGATCCTCCCGAGAGAGAGCGGGGAGCTGATTCAGGCGAACTCGGCGAAGTAGGCGCAATGATCAGTCTGTCGGGTCGGGCATGGCAGAGATCAGGTGAGCGTGAACGATGAAGCGCTTCGGAGCGTTTCCGACGTAATAAAAGGGATAGCACGTGACCAGGGTAAGCTCCGGGCGCGACCCTATATCAAGTACACGAACCTGATCCGGGGTAACGATCTCTGTCGAATCGACCTGGTAGCGATATCGCCCGGTGTGATCGGTCGCGCGGATCTCCATCCGAGCGCTTATACCCCTAAGTGGCCGCAAGTACATATCGCGGTGCCCTGCCAGCCCCGCGTTACCCAGACCACCAAGCGTGGCCGTCCCGGGGATGTGTCCAACGCCTTTCATCAAACTGGATGGGTCATCATCGGACAGGATCGGGACGGACAGCTTCAGAGCCGGAATCTCCAGCCGACCAACAACTGAGGCCTTTCCGCCATCACTCTGTTGCGCCGAAGGCCCGGCGGGCGCTGGTTCAACTGGAGCAGCGATGCCGATACCCCGACTAATTCGATTCGATGCCGCGGCGTGTGCAGCCACTTGAAGAACATACGCAAAGCAGAGAAGGCCGCCCGCAAAGAGCAGCCCTTCCGCCAACTTCAGACCACGGCTCGCCTTCCCAGCGCCCATCTTCAATCCATTTACTCAGTTCGAATCAGAGTGCCTCGCCAAGCCGAGTGCGGCGCAGGTACAAGGTAAATGCAAGCAGCAACGAAGCGATACCGACCGCAACGACCGCGGGCAGCGTGCTTGCTGTATGCGGAAGCTCTGTGCCCACCGCCCTCCGCTTGTGGGTCGCGCTCTGCGGAACCGCGGGCTGATCGGCGCGGGCTATCTGTGTCTGCTGAGCAACCGGGGCTGCAGCAGTCTGCGGCTCCCTTTTAGCAGCTGTGGGCGCAGGGACCGCTGAAGCCGCGACCTCAGCGGCCGCAGCGGAGCGCGGCTGATAATGCTTCGCTTCGAGTGCCGGCACTTTGTGGTCATTCGGGCCAGTGGATGTAAGGGTCAGCATCCAAAGATTGATCTCGCGCATATCGTCGGAGGTGAGGTCTTTCAGCTTTGTTGGCCTTCCCTCAGACTCCGGGTCGACTGCAATCACCGTCGCGGCATTCGCTTTTGCGAGCGCGGCGGCCTCCGCCTTGGGGTAGACGAAGTCCACCGCAGTGCCCGAGGGGAAGTTGAAGCCACGCAGCGTCGGCAGAGATCCAGCTCCCGTGTGCCACGTTTGAACGCCCGAAGCAGTGTTGCTCGCGGGGCCGTCGAGATTGGGGACGCCGAGAAACAGCACATGCTCTTTGCCCTGCACGTTGTCGATGCGCACGATCATCCGGTCGGAGATGTGTTCAACGATCTGTATGGAGTAATCTCCCGGCTTGAGGACTTCACCGGGCACCTGGGTCTGGTGAGTAATCGAAAACGTGGCGCTGGCTCCCTCAGTTGCAGGGTCCAGAGGTGCCGCGCTCATCGCCACTGGGGCGATCGCCAAAATTGTAGCCGCTACTGCTGTACGAAATGCTCCCATAGATGTCTTCTCCGCAGATTGAAGGTCGTATCGTCGATGCGCATTGATCGTACTCTGCCTGGTGCGTGTTCCTTCGATGTGCGGAGAGTGTGTGCGGATGTTCCAGAGAGCGTTGCGGCAACTCTTTGGTTCGAAACGCATGTTTAGTAGTAACGCGAGAGGCCGTACATACAGTTACCTGCGTAACTCTGAAGTCCTTAAATGCAATGTGCCGCGGGGGTTGGCCGCGGCACATCATTACGTTGTTGTTCGATATTGGCTATTGGGGTGCTGCCATGTTGGCGCCCATGTCTGAGCCCCCGGTGGTTACAGCGG
>CAZZYQ010000064.1:0-22847 GCA_964658395.1 uncultured Granulicella sp.
TTTGAGGGGAAGGTGGTGACGGGGTCGGCTTCGAAGGGGACGAGGTAGCCGGTCTCGCTGTCGACGACGACTTCCACAATGCCTCCGGTGGCGCTGGCGACAACCGGGGCGTGACAGGCCATCGCTTCGAGGTTGATGATGCCGAAGGGCTCGTAGACGGAGGGGCAGCAGAAGACGGCGCAGTTGCTGTAGAGTTCGATGGCCTCGGGCTTGGTGACCATCTTTTCGATCCAGACGACGTTGGGGTTTGTCTTCCGGGCTTCCTCGACCTTGTCGCGCATCTCGGCGGCGATCTCCGGCGTGTCGGGAGCGCCGGCGCAGAGGACGACCTGGGTGCCGGGCGGCATGTACTGAATGGCTTCGACGAGGTGGGTGACGCCCTTCTGGCGGGTGATGCGGCCGACGAAGAGGACGTAGGGCTTGCTGGTGTCGACGCCGTACTTCGTTAGCGCGGAGGTCGAGGCGGTCTGCTGGTACTCGTCGAGGTCGATGCCGTTGTAGATGACGTGGATGCGGGCAGGGTCGACCTCGGGGTAGGCGCGGAGGATGTCGGCCTTGGTGCCCTGTGACACGGCGATGATGGCGTCCGCGTCGAGGATCGCGGTCCGCTCCATCCAGGAGCTCATCGTGTAGCCGCTGCCGAGTTGCTCGGCCTTCCAGGCGCGGAGCGGTTCGAGCGAATGGGTGGTGAGGACGAACGGAATCTTGAACAGCTTTTTCGCGAAGAAGCCCGCCATCGAGACATACCAGGTGTGGGTGTGGACGATGTCGAGCTTGCCCAGCTGGACCATCTGCGCGATGTTCAGCGAGAGGGTCTCAAGGGCGGCCTTGAACTTTTCCTGGGTGCCTTCGGAGATAAGCGGCCACGGCTGGGCGCCGCGGACGTGGAGGTTGCCTTTGTCGGAGGACTGGTCGCCCCAGCAATGGACCTCGACCTCGATCTTCTTCGCCAGCTCCTTGCTCAGGTACTCGACGTGGACTCCGGCACCGCCATAGACGTTGGGCGGATATTCGCGGGTCATCAGGCCTACTCGCATGACACACTCCTGTAGCACGATGGGATCGAAAGCAACTGGTTCGGAGAACATCATACGCATCCGGCATCCTCCCGTGGAAACACCGGCGATCCGAAGCATCCAAGGGGTAGAGAAGGTCACAAAGATGGCGTTGTTTGCGGAGGTAGCCGAATTGGCAGAGAGCCTGGCCCGGGAGGCGGGCCGTCTGAAGAAGCGCGCGGCGATTGTGGAGGCAATTACCCGGGCGCACGCGGCGGCGCCAGAAAGCGACGACGCCGGACTGCTGGCGATGTACATCGCGGGCACTCCATTTGCTGAGGCGGACCCGCGCAAGCTGAACGCGGGCGGGGCGCTCCTGTCGAAGGTGGTGAAGGCCGTCTCCGGAGCCACAGACGCCGCGCTGACGGCGGCTTACCGCCGGCACGGGGACATGGGCGCGGCGGCGTTCGACCTGTGGCCGACCGATCATAAAGCCGAGCTGACTCTGGCCGAAGTCGCCGATGCATTTGCCGGCATGGCGGTGGCGAAGACGACGGCGATCCGCGCGGCGCTGGTTGAGGGACTGCTGCGAAAGGCGACGGCTCTGGAAGCAAAGTACCTGCTGAAGCTGATGCTGGGAGACATGCGCATCGGCGTGAAGCAGAGTCTCGTCGAGGAGGCGATTGCGGCGGCGGCTTCGGTGCCCGTCGGCGAGGTAAGGAACGCCGTGATGCTCGAAGCGGACCTGGGCGCGACGGTAGCGATGGCATTTGCCCGGCGGCTCGGTGAGGCGCGGATGCGGCTGTTTCATCCGCTGGGCTTTATGCTGGCAAGTCCGGTAGAAAGTCCGGAGGAGGCCGTGGCGCGGTTCACGGCCAAGCCGGTTTCTGTTACGAAGCCGAAGAAGAAAAGCAAAGGCGCTGATTCGGACGTCGAACACCCCACCCATGCGGAAGAACCGCATAAAGCGGGCACCCGGCGGTTAGAAACGGCTCCCGAGGGTGATGGCACACCGAAAGAGACCTTCGATCGGGCAGCGGCACCTCAAGTCGAAGCGTTTCTGGAGGACAAGTACGACGGCATGCGGGCGCAGGTGCACTGCGGCGAAGGCGGACGCGTGGCGGTCTACTCGCGCAACAAGGAGGATGTAACGGAGAGCTTTCCCGAGCTGCGGGAGGCGTTCTCACTCGTCGGCGAGGATGTTGGCGGGCTTATTCTCGATGGCGAGATTCTCGGTTGGGAGTTCGCCACCGGGCAGGCTCTCCCCTTCGCTGTGATGGGGCAGAGGATCGGCAGAAAGAGGGTCTCAGGGGAGACGATGCGGCAGATTCCAGTCGTCTTTATGGCGTTCGATCTGTTGTACGCACAGGGTGAACTGCTGCTTGATCGACCGCTGCGCGAGAGACGGAATCGCCTGGAGAGCATCGTCGAACAGCTGGGCACGCTCGCGACTCTGCCCATACCCGCGGAAGAGCGGAGACAGGCGCCACAGGCGAATCTGTTTGCGGAGACTCAGGCCGAGAACGTGCCGGCGATGGCGCGGCTGATGCTCTCGCCGTCGCGGCTGGTGGAGTCGGCCGAAGAGATTGACCGGGCCTACGCTGCGGCCCGGGCGCGGGCGAACGAGGGCGTGATGCTGAAGGCGGCGGAGTCCGCGTATCAGCCGGGGCGGCGCGGGCTCTCCTGGGTGAAGCTGAAGCGGCACTTAGCGACGCTGGACGTGGTCGTAACCGGCGCGGAGTTCGGCAGCGGCAAGCGGGCAGGATCGCTGAGCGACTACACCTTCGCGGTGAGCGGGCCCGGCTCTGAACTGCTGAATGTGGGGAAAGCGTACTCCGGCGTGACGGATGTGGAGGTCGCCGAGCTGAGTGCCTGGATGATGGAGCACACGCTCGAGGACTATGGACACTTTCGCACCGTCGAACCGATCCGGGTGCTTGAAGTCGCGTTCAATAACGTCATGCGCAGCGACCGCCACGCGAGCGGCTTCGCGCTACGGTTCCCTCGGATCATCCGCGTGCGCGACGATAAGCCGGTTGAAGAGATCGATACGTTGGAGCGGGTAGAAGAGATTTACCAGAGCCAGGTGGACAAGCCGGTCGAGTGAGGGCGGTTCGCCAGACGCGACCCCGATACTCCTGATCGCACAGATGGATTGGCAGTACAGAAGCAGATTTCCTTCGGGAATGACAAAGAAGAGGGTTCCGCAACCGTTGCCACTCAGGCGGTGACCAGCGATCCCAGCATCTCGCCGCTTACCACGCGGACGATGTTGCCTTGCTCCCTCATGGAGAAGACCATCATGGGCATGTTGTTGTCCTTGCAAAGCGAGACGGCGGTCTGGTCCATGACGCGCAGGTTCTTCCTGAGAATATCGTTGTAGGTAAGCCGTTCGATCTTCGTCGCGGTAGGGTCGGTCTTCGGATCGGCGGTGTAGATGCCATCGACTGAGGTGGCCTTGAGCAGGATGTCTGCCTTGATCTCCATCGCACGCAGGCTGGCAGCGGTATCGGTCGAAAAGAACGGGTTTCCCGTACCTGCGGCAAAGATGACGATGCGGTTCTTCTCCAGGTGGCGCATAGCGCGTCGGCGGATATATGGCTCAGCGACCTGGTGCATCTCGATGGCGGACATGACGCGGCAGAAGAGGCCGCGCTTTTCGATCGCGTCCTGCAGCGCGATGGAGTTGATGACTGTGGAGAGCATGCCCATGTGGTCAGCAGCCACGCGGTCCATGTCGATGGCCTGTTGCGCCACGCCGCGGAAAAAGTTGCCGCCGCCAACGACGATGCCAATCTCGCAGCCTAACGCATGAACCGCGGCGATCTCTTCCGCCACTTTGTGTATAAAGACAGCGTCGATACCGAAGCCTTTGCCAGCGGCAAGGGCCTCTCCGGAGAGCTTCAACAGGACGCGCTTGAACATTTCTCTAAGTATCGCATGGGGAAGCAAGGACGCCGGCGGGACTCAGTCGTGCAACTTCGAACGCAACTTGTTCATCGGCCGGGTTTATAAAGGAGCGGGTGGAACGCTTCACCCGAGGAGAACGACCCATGCGATTTGTACGAACGTTGCTGCTGACCGCAGGAGCCACACTTACTCTCACCTCTTTGACCATGCAGGCCCAAGAGGTGCCGGGGCCGCACCCCGCCTATCTGCATGCCTTGACCGATCTACGTGCGGCGCGGCACTACCTGAACGATGGCTGGGCGTGGGGACCGGCAAAGCAGGAGGACGACGCCGCCATCCGCGAAATCAACGCCGCCATCGATGTGATCAAGAAGGCAGCGATTGACGACGGAAAGGGCCTGAACGATCCCTTTCCAATCGATGCGCACCTGAAACCGCAGGACCGCTTCAAGATGGCCCTGGACCTGCTGAACGCAGCACACAAAGACCTTTCTCACGCCGAAGACGTTCCGCAGGCGCGCGGACTGAGAAATCAGGCCATTGTTCATGCAGATCATGCTCACGCGATCGTGAGCGATGCCATCCATAATGCCCGCTGGCAGTAACACTAGTCGGTCTGAGCCCAGTCGCACCCGCAGTTCAGGCAGTGCCAGTCGTCTGTATCGACCGGGTTGGGCAGAGGAAAGCCCAGCACGAGCATCGACGCCGCTCCTACCCTAGCTTCGAGGTTGTTGAGGCTTGTGTCGAGCGAGCCGCACTTTGGGCACTTCGGCTGCTCATAGTCCGGCTCGCCCGGTACAGAGATGCTCTCCGGGATGGGCTGCGAGAGCACAGCTTCGGCGGCTTCTACGTCTTCAGCCGCCACCTGCAGTCGTATACCGCCCATCAAGTTGGACCACAGCCAGTCGGTCCGGATCGTATTCTCGCCGCGCAGGTAACAGCCGATCCCGGCGGACTCGAGAACACTTCGCGCTATGATGGCTTCAGCCTGGTCGCGATACTGGCGGATGGTAGTGACGTTCGAGAGCGCGTGAGGCGCGAGCGGGTCTTCTTCTCCCCAGTACGCAAGTGCAATCTTCATATGGTAGACTCCGGCATCTTAGGGGTTGCGCGCAAAATTGCGCATCCGCCGCTACGTCGTCTTAAGCGAACGGAGTGAAAGGTTACCGGTACTATGAGAGATACCCTGGGTGTTCTGTTGGCTGGCGGTGCCGGCGAAAGACTCTTCCCTTTGACGCGGGACCGCGCTAAGCCCGCGGTTCCCTTTGCAGGACAATACCGCATTATCGATATCACTCTCTCAAACTGCATCAACTCTGATCTGCGGCGCGTGTACATCCTAACGCAATATAAGGCGCTGTCGTTGAACCGGCACATCCGCGAAGGCTGGGGGCCAGTGGTCGCGAACGAACTGGGCGAGTTCATCGAGATCCTGCCGCCCATGCAACGGGTGAGTAAGAACTGGTACACAGGAACGGCGGACGCGGTGTACCAGAACATCTATTCGATCGGCGCCGAGCAGCCGAAGTACGTCATCATCCTTTCTGGCGATCACATCTACAAGATGAACTACGGCCTGATGATGCAGCATCACTGCGAGTCCGGCGCGCACGTGACCATGGCAACGCTTCCCATCAACCCCGACGAGGTGCGACAGTTCGGTGTCGTGGAGGTGGCGAAGAACGGTGAGATCACGGGCTTCGAGGAGAAGCCCCAGGAGACGAAGGTGCGATCGCCGTTCATGCCGGAGAAGGTGGACGCGTCGATGGGCATCTACATCTTCAACACCGATGTGCTGCTGCCGGAGCTGATCAAAGATGCGGAAGATCCCACTTCGAAGCATGACTTCGGCCACAACATCCTGCCCAACCTGCTGGGACGCTTCAAGATGCGGGCGTATAACTTTGTCGACGAAAACAAGAAGGAAGCGCTTTATTGGCGCGATGTGGGGACGCTCGAGGCCTACTACGAGGCGAACATGGACGTGGCGACGGTCTCGCCTACCTTCAACCTGTATGACAAGTCCTGGCCCATGCGGACGCGGTCGTATCAGTATCCTCCGGCAAAGTTCGTCTTTGGTGAGCCGGGAAGAACGGGCATGGCGATCAACTCAATCGTCTGCTCGGGTTCGATCGTGTCCGGTGCGGTGGTGCGCAACAGCGTCGTCTCGCAGGACGTCCGCGTCAACTCCTATTCGGACGTTGATTCAAGCATCATCTTCGCGCACGTAAATGTCGGGCGACACTGTCGTATTCGGCACGCCATCATCGATCGAGACGTGCACATACCGGATGGCACGGTGATCGGCTACGATCCGAATGAAGACAAGAAGAACTACTTCGTGTCGGAAAATGGCTTGATCGTTGTGACCAGGGACTACTCGGTTTACGAGAACCCTGTTTCGCCGGACTTCCTGCAGCCGGGCATGTAGCTGAAACGCATTCAGAGTCTGATCGGGGCTGATCTGCGCGCCTCGCTTTCTCCGCGGCGCGAATGGGTCCGGAAGGGTCTCTCCGTGCCCACCGCGAATGCCGTGTTCGCGGTGAGCCGGCAGGATACTGGTCAGAAGATCTTATCGTTGGCCGAAGCGGTAGATGACACCGGCCGATACGGCAAAGAACTCGCGCGTCTCCGTCCCGAAGTGTTCGAGGATGAGATCTGGAGAGAGCCGGAAGGCCAGGTTCTTGGAGCGGTTGTAATCCAAACTCCCGCCCAGCGCCGCGACCGGCTTGGTCCGGTTGCTGTAAAGGCCTACGTTGTACGAGGAAGGACCATTGAAGACGCCGTCTGCCGCGCCGATGAAGGCGTGATAGTTGATGGCGGCGTAATGGTTCTTGGGACCCCGATACTGAACTCCGAGCATACCCATATTCAAGTAGACGAGTTGCCGGGAAGGCCTGAAGCTCCCTGGACTTGGGAAGACCGGGGTGGTACCCGCTTCGCCGCGGTAGTCGCCGGCTACGCCGAGATGGTTGGTCACCCAGTAGGTAAGCGAAAGCTCGCCGCCGCCCATGTTCATGCGGTCAGGAAGGTTCTGCCCGGCCTGGAAGTTCATGAAATTGAGGCCGCCGTACACTTCGTACTTATTGTCGTATGTCACTGGCGCGGCCGGGCCGAGCTTCCCGTTCTGTGCGTTCGCGTTCGCCGCGCCCGCGAGTACCAGGGTTCCAAGCACAATCGCCTTCACCTTGAATCGGGCGGTGTTTCCAAGCGAAGCCGCTGCCCCGGTCTTCATCAATCTCAGCATCGTTGTTCAAATCTCTTTCTACGGCGGGTGTTTGGAATCTCTTTCCAAGATATACCGTTTCCTCTCGGGGGGCGGTTTGTCGCATCCTACTGAGTTCAGTTCCGTACGCATGCGAATCGTTCCAAACCAAACGGCTTCGCTGGGCGTATGCGACAATAAGGCTGCCGGTGCGGCCAGGCCGTGCCGGGGCAGGAGAGAACATATGGGCGATCTATTTCAACCGACTCACTTGTTAGTGATCGCGGTAGTGCTTCTGGTATTGTTCGGCGGCAAGAAGCTGCCAGAGCTGGGCAAAGGCCTGGGCGAAGGTTTGCGCGGCTTCAAGGACGGCATGAAGGGCGTCACCGAAGACACGGACAAGCCAGGCGACACAGCTCATACAGTCACGCCAAAGACGGGCGATTCGGTCAAGTAAGCTTCGACTTAGCCTGGACTCTACCGTTTGCAAGCGGTTCGATCGAAGCCGGTCGGCACAGGTCGGCCCGTTCATCCTTTTCATCTTCCGATGGCTCAGAATCTGTTCCCGGCTGCAGCGTAACAGCGTCAGAGTGTAATCATCGCCACTGCGACCAAGGCCACTCCCATCCCCATCGCCTGCCGGACGCTGAACTTCTCCTTCAGCATCCAGGTAGCCAGCAGGATGGTCGAAGCTGGATAAAGCGAAGCGAGCACCGCCGCAACATCGAGCCGGCCGGCCCGGGTGGCGGACACAAAAAGCAGGTTGCCGGTCGTATCCAGGACCGCTGTGGAGAGCGACCACAAGACAGCGGCTCTCGACAGGCGGAACGGCGTGGAACCCACCCTCTGGACTCGAGACAGTAGGAGCAGCAGGAGCGAACAGGTGGTGACACTGCCGATGCGTGCCGTTCCCATGGGCCAGATGACACCGGCGGTGCCAGCCATCTTCAATGCCACGAAGTACACGCCGAAGCCCGCTCCCGCGCACAGAGCAAGAGCCGTCGTCGACCGTGCCGGTGGTTTCCCTCCGGTTCCTGGGACGGCTGGAGAGGCCGCGATCATCCAGATGGCAGCTCCGGCCACGACGAAGCCGAGGAGCCGCAGCGTTCCCGGCGAACCTTCGCGGGCGATGGACACGGTGGCGGGGATTGCTGCGGCAAGGACTCCGCTGACCGCCGCTGCCGCCCCCATGGCTCCCCGAGAGAGTGCAATGTAGAAGCAGGCAAGAGACAGTCCGCCTGCGACGCCGGCGCCAAGGCCCCACAGCAACGGAGCACCCTGAGGAAATTGGTCGCCATGAAGCATGGCGAGAGATACCAGGATGCAGAAGCTGGTGACGTGGCTGAGCAGAATGATACGAAGCGCAGCGCGGACCGAGCCCCCGGCATCTTTCACGCCCATGCCGCCTGAGAAGTCTCCTCCGCCCCATAACACCGCGGAGAGCAGCCCCATGACGATGTTCCCGTGGAAGACGGTAAGCACCTATCTGCGCGTCATTGGCTTGGCGGGGTCGCTGACTGCGTCGCCGGCGCGGCAGTGGCAGGGGCCGCAGTTGGAAGGACGTTCGGTTGCACGGCGTCCATCGCGGAAGGATAGTAGCCCTCGCGCGAGACCACGGTCAGGTTCGGGCGCAGTACACGGACCTCTGTCTTGCGGAACTTTCCATCGATGAATGGCTCATGCGTGTAATAGCCGACCGTGTACTGGGTGCGAACCTCCTCCGTAATGCGCTGGAAGCTCTTCTGTATGCCACCGGTACGAAACTCCATATCGATCTGTCCGCCTGTTGCCGCGGCGTATCGCGGCAGGATGTCATCGCGCATCTGCAGCGGCAGGTGATAGCGGTCGAGAAAGCCGAGCACGGGCATGGCGGAGTCGCCTACGATGGTGGCATAGACCTGAATTTCGTGGCCTTGCAAGTAGCGGACGACCTCCTTGAACTTGGCCGTGCTGCCATACTCCTTGCCGTCCGAGATGACGTAAACGATGCGGCGGCGTCCTCTGCCGGTCTTCGTCGTCGCGACTGCGGCGGCCAGGATCGCGTCGTTCAGGGTGTGCAATTCCTTGGGCGCGTTCAACACCATGCCGGGATTGTTGCGCACCGGCGAAGTGACTGGATCGAACTGCTGGTTATTGATGACCGTGGTCTGCGCCAGCGGGCCGCCAAGACCCATGACCGGATCCCGGCCTTTGCCCTTCGATCGCTCGAGCACGGCACCAAGGCGAGCGCTCTGAGCGGCCGTAAAGTCGGTCTGCATCTGCGGACCGTTGTTATAGGTAAAGACGGCCACCTGATCGTACGGTGTAAAGGCAGCTTGCAGCGCAGAGAGCGCATTGTTGATCTTCGTCATGGTGTCGAAGGTGACACTCTGGTCGATCACAAGAGCGACCGAAAGCGGGAAGGGGTCTGACGTGAAGATGCTCATCTTCTGGCGAAGGCCGTTCTCGTAGATGCGCACCTCACGCCAGTCGATCCCCGGAACCAGCCGCCCTTTGGAGTCTTTGACGGTAAATGGCGTCTGCACAAAGTTGACCGTGATTGGATTGAGGGTGAACGCCTTCAGTCCCTGCCCGGGAGCAGTACCCTCAGGGGCCGGCCCCTCATCCTCTTTCTCCTGCGTGGAACGGACCGGATCGGTAAGCTTTGGTGCATCGGAGTTCAGCGGCGCGTTTGGGGCAGGTATGTCCCCGGTAGAGCTCGGGGTTGTGCCCTTACCGGGGGCGACGTTGTCGAGTGCGGGAAGGGTCTGCGGCTTGGGAGCGTCAGGGATGGCCTGGGTGTTGTTTTGAGGCGCCGGCGCGGGTGCCTCAGGGACCGTCTGCTGCGAGGTTGCCTGGTTCTGGGCCAGCATCAGGAGTACGAATGCGCCCGCAATTACGCTTTGCTTCACTTTGATTCTCCCGTACCTGGTGCAGCTATCAGAGTACCAGTGCGGCCGTTCGACCGTCACGCGCTCAGACGGAGCGAGCGTGCCCGATACTCTGTACACGCTGGTTGGACGCAGACGCAAAGAGGTTCGTCGCGCTGGATGAAGTCGATGCCTTCGCTTCACCCAAGGTTCAGCCTAGGGACCGTGACAGGAAGCCGCTTCGAGACTCTGGACGGCATCTGTCGTCTAACCAGGTATGCGTCTCCCGGCTGCTCTTCCTCAACTCCTTTCTTCGCTGCTGCTCACTCTTGCGTTCGGCCCGCTGGCGCATGCACAGGAGGCCCCATCGCCGGGCGGTCCGCCACCGCCGAGCAGCGCTTCCAGCCAGCCAGACGATGACTCTCCGGTCGCAACCTTGAAAGTTAAGGTCAATCTGGTCAACGTCTACTTCTCCGTGCGCGACAAGAACGGCTACATCACCAATCTGAAGAAGGACGATTGCTCCATCGAAGAGGACAAGGTCCCGCAGACGATCAAGAACTTTACCCAGGAAAAGAACCTGCCGCTCACCATCGGCATTCTGCTGGACACCAGCGGCAGCCAGAAGTATGTGCTTCCGTTCGAGCAGGAGGCGGGTGCCGAGTTTCTGAAAGATGTCCTGACGCCTAAGGACGAGGCTTTCCTGATCTCGTTTGATGTGAACGTAGACCTGCTTGCCGATTACACCAACAGCCCGCGCGAAATTCGACGGGCGATGGACAAGGCTTCGATCAACACGGGTGCGGGCTCAGGCTCGGTGACCGGGAACGGTCCGGCGCGGGGAACGCTGCTGTACGACGCCGTCTACCTGGCAGCCCATGACAAACTGCGCCAGGAGGCGGGACGAAAGATTCTGGTGCTGCTGACCGATGGGGGCGACCAGGGATCACAGGAGAATCTCAGGACTGCCACCGAAGCGGCGCAGAAGGCCAACGCAATCGTCTACGTGATCCTGATCAGCGACCCTCAGTTCCAGGGCATGTTCTCAGGCGCGGGGGACATGGAGCGGCTTGCCCGCGATACCGGCGGACGCGTCATCAACGTCGGCCACGACGGCAAGCGTCTGGAGGCGGCCTTTGCCCAGATTCAAGATGAGCTGCGGACGCAGTATCTGCTGAGCTACACCTCAACCAACGATAAGGAAGACGCGACCTTCCGGAAGCTGCAGATGTCGTGCGGCAAAGACCTGAAGGTGCAAGCGCGGCGCGGGTACTATGCGCTCGCGGATAACGCCGGGAACGATTAGAGCAAGGAGCGGACTATACTCCTGCGATGCGACTCGTGCTGGATACCTCAGTGATTGTTGCGGCTTTGCGCAGTTTCGTCGGGTGCTTCGGCCAGACTAGTGGAGATGGCGTTGAAGCTGGGATTTGATCTGCTTCTTTCCGTGACACTGTGTCTCGAGTACGAGGCGGTCTTGAAACGGCCTGAACAACTGTTCGTTACAGGCCTTGACGTTGCAGATGTGGACGATTTTCTCGACGCGATCGTGGATCGATCGACCGCCCTGCATTTGGGCTTCTTCTGGCCGACTTCGGCACCCGACAAGGATGACACGCACGTCCTCACGCTGGCGGCATAAGGTGAAGCTGACATACTGGTGACGCACAACGTGAAGCACTTCAAGCTTGATGCAGGAGACCTACACATATACTTAGACACACCGGGCGGCGCTTTGCGGCGGCTAAGGAGTTTGAAAAGGAGCAGTTCACAAATGTCGCGGATCGATGCGACCCGAAAACTATTTCAAAGCCCGTAGAGGTAAAGGCGACGTGGAAAAGGCGCTCAGCATCCTTCGACGCGCAGGAAAAGGGTAAACCACCTATGCCGGGTGACGAGATTCCCGATGATCTGAATGCGATAGAGAGTTGAAGCCGCTAAGCTTCCATGGCTCCCGAGTAGACCGCCATGCCAGCCACGGCGTCCACGCCCATTGCGTCCAGGTCGTCGATCTCCTGCCGCGACTTGATGCCTCCGGCCACAATCAATTGCTTTGCGGTTGTAGAGCGCAGGACCGCGGCTACGTTGAGCGGGAAACCGGACATCGTGCCTTCGGTATCGACGTGGGTGTACAGGAAAGCCGAGCAGTAGTCTTCGAGCCAGGTGATGGCCTCTTCGGGCGTGAGTGACACGGTGTCCTTCCAGCCCTTAATGGCTACCTTGCCGCCCTTGGTGTCGACGGAGAAGACGAGGCTGTCTTCGTCGAGCGCCTTTCTGAGACCAGCGGCGAAGTTCTTGTTGACGCCTTCGGGCGAGAAGAGGCTCGAGCCGTAGATGACGCGCTTGGCTCCGGCGTCAAGCAGCGCCCGGCCGTCTTCAGCGGTCTTGAGGCCACCGCCGACCTGGCACGGGAGGCGCTTGCAGATGTTTTCGATCAGAGCGCGATTGTCGCCCTGGCGTAGGGCGGCATCCAGGTCGATGAGCTGAACGAGTGGATACTTCGAGAAGCGCTCGATCCAGTGGTCGAAGTCGTCGAAGGAGAGAGCGAGCTTTTCCCCGCCAATGAGTTGAACGATGCGACCGCCCATCAGGTCAATTGCGGGTATAAGCATCTGTTCCTCTCCTGGTCACGTATTCTATTTTCACTCTATCCGCCATCATCTGAGCCGTATTCTGTTTCACTCTATCCGCCGTCATCCCGAGTCGTATCTTGTTCCACTCTCGTTATCATCCTGAGCGGTTCCTTTTTCACTCTATCCGCCGTCATCCTGAGCCGCAGGCGAAGGATCCCGATGCAGTCCTTCGAGCCGATTCTGTCCGGAGCTTTCCGCCACGGATGTCCGAACGTTCACGGCGAAAAGCTCGGATGCCTGAGGTGATGCGAGCGATCTCGGGATTCTTCGCCTTCGGCTCAGTATGACGCCGGGGAGACCGAGTTCAACAGGGCAGCCGGACGCTGATGCCAGCCTGTTGTAGTTCGAGCTTCAGGGCGCGCGAGTCGATGACGCCGAAGTGGAAGATGCTCGCGGCGAGGGCGGCGTCGGCTCTGCCGCCGTGTTGGCTGTGGCTGAAGACATCGACGAAGTGTTGCGCCGTGCCTGCGCCGCCCGAGGCGATTACGGGAATCTGCACGGCGGCAGAGACGCGGGCGGTGAGTTCGCAGTCGAAGCCCGAGCGCATGCCGTCGGTGTCCATGCTGGTCAGGAGGATCTCGCCCGCGCCGCGCTGCTCGGCCTCGCGGGCCCAGTCGAGAACCCGCAGGCCGGTAGGCTTGCGGCCGCCACTAACGTAGACTTCTGCGTCTTTCACCGGATCGGTCGATGCGGCGTTCCGCCGGGCATCTATCGCGACGATGACAGCTTGAGCCCCGAAGCTGCCCCCGATCTCGGCGATGAGTTCCGGTCGCGCAATGGCGGAGGAGTTGATGCTGACCTTGTCGGCACCGGCGCTAAAGACGGCGGCCGCATCCTCGGCAGACCGGATGCCCCCGCCGACGGTGAAGGGAACGAAGAGCGCGGCGGCGGCGCGCTTTACCGTATCCAGAAGAGTGCCGCGGCCCTCGTGCGTGGCGGTGATGTCGAGCAGGACGATCTCGTCCGCGCCGGAGGCCGCATGGCGATGCGCGAGCTCCGCAGGGTCGCCCGCGTCGATGATGTCGAGAAACTGAATGCCCTTGACGACGCGTCCGTCGCGGACGTCGAGGCAGGCGATGATGCGTTTGGTTAGCACCTATGCCTTTGCTTCCTCAATTACCTCTGCGCCGGACAGATGCTCGCGGATCTGTTGCCAATCCGACTCGGTGAAGATGTTCTTCGGCAGCACAAACCACCTCGCTGGCGACAGCAGAACGAAAACAGAGTCGGTCTCGTCTGAGTGCGAGAAGTAGCGCCACGGATAGCTTACCTCGACGCCGTTCGAGCGGGCGAAGCGGATCGCTTCGTGGTCGAAGGCGACCTCAACGGGTGCCTCCCACTTACTACGCTCAAAGCTGCTGGCAACCGAGCTTGCCTCCCAAAAGGGCAGCAAGAACTGGAGGCAGAAGACCACGGCGCAGAGGAATGCCACATCCTGGTGGGGCGAGAGGCGCAACCCGAAGAGACGCACCACCGGATAGATGCACAACAGGACGAGTCCAACCAGCGGAAGGACACGCACAAAGATGTTGGCAGGTTGGTCAAGCGAGTGCGACTTTGCCACTCGCGCACCGGCGCGGTACTCCTCGAACGTCAGGTTGAACTTGGTGCCATTCTTCATCAGACTCACAGCTTCAAAAAGTTCCTCAGCACTTGCAGGCCGGTTTCTGCGGACTTCTCCGGATGAAACTGCACGCCCATTACGTTACTCTGTTCGACTGCAGCCGTGAACGCGCCACCATATCGGGTAGCAGCGGCAGTCCCCTGAACAAGCGGGGCGCGCCACGAGTGAGTGTAGTAGACGAAGTCGCCATCTGAAATACCACGAAGGAGCTTCGAGTCCTCTCGCACGCCTTCGAGCGAGTTCCAGCCGACGTGCGGGGATTTGAGGTCGGCCCCTTGAAACTGCGCGGGAAAGCGTTCGCAGAGGCCGGGGAAGTGGCCAAGGCCGGCGGTTGCGGGGGCCTCGGTTGAGCCATCAAAAAGCCATTGCAGACCGACGCAGACTCCGAGGAACCAGGTGCCTTGGGCGACGCTCTCGCGGACGGCGTCGGTGAGGCCGCGCTCCGCAAGCAATTGCGTTGCCTGAAAATGCCCGACGCCGGGAAGGACGATCTTCGCGGCCTTGGCGACGATGTCGGGGTCTTCGGTGACGGTGATCTCGGGCGCGTTGAGGTACGTCAGCGCCTTGACGACGCTGGTGAGATTGCCCGCTTTGTAGTCGATGATGGCGATCATAATGATAGGCGAGTTAGCGAAAGGTTGAGGGATGTAGAGGGTATCGGTGTATAGGAATGAAATCTCACATGCACGCCGTAAAAGTTGTTGCAGATTCACCATGTTGTATATAGGTAATAAGCAATGAACCCGATGCCTGCAAGGTAGTAGATGATAAGAGCAGACCAGTACTGCCCGGGTTTTTGTGTCCGGGACGCTACTCCACCGAAACGTCCGGGAAGTTTTCCCGCTAATGTCCCAGCCACGGCGATGACGAGCATCAAAGCCCCACCAAATAATGCAATTTGGGATCGACTAAATACCTGATGCATATAGAGCTTTGTCTCCCGGTTTTAGGTGATATCCCTTTGTTGGAATTTATCTAGATTCGTCATCTTCTGTCCTTGTAATTTTCCCCGCTTATAACAATCCCTTTGTGCTCGGCAATAAGTCCTTCATGCGTTCGTCGCGGCTGCACGCTCCGCGGAGCGCGCGGGCAAAGGCCTTGAAGATGGCTTCGATCTTGTGGTGATTGCTACGGCCGTACATGGTCTTGACGTGGACGTTGGCCTTGGCGCCGCGGGCGAAGCCGTCGAAGAAGTCGGCGAGGAGTTCGCTTTGGAAGTCGCCGACGAGACGCACCTTCACCTTGTCGTCGACGACGTACGCGACGCGGCCGGAGAGGTCGACGGCGGCGACGGCGAGGGTCTCGTCCATGGCCATGACGAAGTAGCCGGCGCGGAGGATGCCCTTCTTGTCGCCGAGCGCCTTGTTGAAGGCCTCGCCGAGCGCGATGCCGACGTCTTCGACGGTGTGGTGCTGGTCGACGTCAAGGTCGCCAGTGCAGGTGAGGGCGAGGTCGAAGCCGCCGTGGCGGGTGAAGAGCTCCAGCATGTGGTCGAAGAAGCGGATGCCGGTGGAGACGTTGTAGACGCCCTGGCCGTCGATAGTCAGTTTCAACGCGATCTGGGTTTCGGTAGTGGAGCGCTTGATGGTGCCAGTGCGGGGCTTAAGGAGCCTGGTGCTCATGACTACAGTCTATCGTTCGAAGCATTCCGCGTTTGTGGTCCTTCTTCGTTGGCCCCGAACGCCTGGGTGCCCCATCCATCGCGTCTTTGTTTTATTGATGGGTGGAATCGACGTCTGTTAGAGCAGCCGCGAATCGAACCGAAAAGGCATCAATTCAACCATCCGCTCTGCCGCTCCCTATCCGGATGCCTTGGATTGATCAGCACATTGCTCTCTGCGGCAGGATCACTGTTGGGACGAGCATGATAGCGCTTCAAACGAGGCGACGAACCGGTCACCGATGGCCCGCAGTACCTCCGGCGTGGGAGGCAGCCGCCAGACTTTTCCGCATTTCTCATATAGACTAAAAGGGTTGTGCAGTTTCACCCAGAGTCACCAGGAACCCCATGCCAAAGTTGAAGACACACTCGGGCGCGTCCAAGCGCTTTCACAAGACTGCCAGCGGCAAGTTCAAGCGCGGGCATTCGAAGATGCGCCACATCCTCACCTCGAAGGCCACCAAGACCAAGCGCAAGCTCGGCGGGTCGGCGCTTATCTCCGAGGCGGACCAGTACAACGTCGCCCGCATGCTGCCCTACGCCTGAGTCGTCTTCAGCCGCAGGAGCACTAGTTTTTCAGATCGAGCCTCTTCAATAGAAGAAAAGGGCCAGCAAAGCGTTCCGGCCCCTGGTCTCGGCAATCAGCCGAACCACCGAGATCTGAAGTTGCATAGCGCGTGAAGAGGAATCACCTGCCTCCAGCCGCTTAACCGAACCACGCAAAGGAGAAATACCATGCCCCGTGTAAAACGGAGTACAAAACGCAGCGACCGCCGCAAGAAGATCCTCAAGCGCGCGAGTGGCTACTTCCTCACCAAGTCCAAGCTCTATCAGGCAGCCCAGGAGGCGGTCGAACGCGGACTCATGTTCGCCTACACCGGCCGCAAGCAGAAGAAGCGGCAGTACCGCGCTCTTTGGATCGTCCGCATCAACGCGGCCTGCCGCCTGAACGGGATGAGCTACTCGACCTTCATCAACGGCCTGAAACTCGCCGGCAACCCGCTCGATCGCAAGATCCTCGCCGACATTGCCGCCAACGACGCTGCGGGTTTTGCTGCTCTCGCTGTGCAGGCCAAGTCGGCTCTCAGTGATGCTAAAGCTGCTCGGACGAAGGCAGCCGCTTAGCTCAGCAGTCGGGCTTTTCATCCGTCCGCAGCTCAGCAGTTCCAGATCAGAGCTTCGCAGCTCAAAGCTAAGGGGTATGGCATAAGCCATACCCCTTAGCTCTTCTGGCAGCAGACCGTGTCGTTGCTTTATTCTGCCCTGCTCGGAACGATGTCTGACGCTGGCCAGTGCATTGGTTGCGCGTTCAAGTTGGGCGCTACAGGAACGTCGCCCTGCGTCGCCTTCACATCGACATTGAAGCCATCCACCAGCAGCGTCGCCTGCTCGCCCGCAAGGTCCTTCGTCGCGAACTCGATCGTCACGGTTCGAGATTCCCCCGGTACCAGGCTGAGGTAGTTGTCCGAGTAAAAGACCGGTAGCACCCGCTTGCCTGAGCCTTTCCGGTGTACCTGCAGGTGAGCCATCAGCGCCACTGTGTCAGCGGGGTTCTTTACGGTGACAGTGAGCACTGTATTCGGACCTTCTGTGCGCGTTTCCGCTGCGGCTTCCAGCGTGGCGCGCGGCATCTTTGCCAGGCTGGTGAAGTCGTCCTGCACGGCATTCTGCCAGTAGAAGTTGGTAGAAAGCAGTTTGCCCGCGCTGTCCGTCAGGTCGAGTTTTACAAAGTACACCTGAGAGATATGAGGATTGACATACATCGGTTCCGGAGCTGAGGTTGTGCTCGCCGGGACCTCGGCGATGTGACGCGTCCAATGCGAATCAACCTTGCCGTCGAGGTTATAGACAGTGGCCTGCAAAGACAGGTTCTTAAGTGCGGACGGCGTGTTGTTTACCACCTCAATCTTCCCGTTCGACTCATCCAGTTGAACGTGCACGGTCTCCGACGCCTTCTTCGCAGCAAAAAGAGAGGCATTTGGCTCAAGATCGTAGTGATAGAGCTGCCATACAAAGCTGGGCTGCGCGGGATGGCTCATCCAGGTGATGATGCCCGTGGTTGCCTTGAAGATCTGGGCATTACGGCCTTCGTACATCGCACGGAAGGCCTCGTAATTGGCCAACTGTCCCTTCTGCACCAGGTCCGCCAGATTGCGGACCGGACCATAGCGCCGTGCCATCATGGCCGGATACTCGTTTCCTCGCTGGGCCCCTCTTGCCATATCGTGCTGTGCCCAGTCGTCGTTGATGGTCTCCCAGTCTTTTTCCGGCATCATGCCCTGGACTGATTCCATGGTCGGCATTGAAACCGAGCCGGTCTCCGTCTTGAAACTCTCTCGCAGTTCGTAGAAGTACTTGGGTGAGCGCCAGTAATAGGGTCCACCCGATGAGACACCGCGCCCATCTGCAGAGTTCGACTGGTATAGCCGGGTCGGATCCAGCTTCGCCATCAGGCCTTTCAGCGTTTCGTCCAGTTCCTTTGGCGGATACCCTTCGTTTCTAGCGCACCAGACCGCGATGGCAGGATGGTTGCGGAAGCGCACTACTTTGTCCGTCACGTTCGCAAGGTATGTCGGGATGTCGGTTGGATTTGGCCCATCGCTGGGATTTGGCTGAAAGAACTCGTCCCACAGCAGCATGCCGTACTTGTCCGCCAGATCGTAGAAGTCGGGGTTAGTGCTTTGCCCTACCCAGTTGCGAATGATGTTCAGATTGGCCAGCGCATGCAGGTGAAACTGCGCGTCCAGGCGCTCGTACGGGACCCGCTTCAAGGCTTCATCCAGACCCCAGTCTCCGCCGCGAGCCATGACGCGCACGCCGTTGACAGAAAGAGTAAGGTTCTCGGAGTCGCTCACCTGGTACTCGATCTTGCGGATGCCAAACCTGGTCTCCTGTTTCGAGGAGGTCTGCGCCTTCGTGCCGGTCTTGAACTCTAACGTCAGCGTGTACAGGTTTTGCTTGCCATAGCCGTTCGGCCACCAGAGCTGTGGGTTCGCCAGGTGGAGCACCGGTTCTTCCTCTGGTTTGAACGAAGCTTCAGCGCTGCTGTTCGGCGCAAGCGAAAGTTCTTTACTGAACGAGCCAGCGGCGCTCCCATCCGGCGCATGAATGGTCGCGAAGAGCGTTCCCGTGACCGGCAGCGGGGAACGGTTGTCGAGCGTCGCCGCGACCGTCAAATCGGCAGCATCGTGCGATGCCGCAAGGTCACTCCGGACGGCCGGGTCCTTCACCACAACAGGGCCGGTCGTCTCGACCGTAACCGGCAGCCAGATGCCGGTGTCGCGGTCCCGTACTGCGGGCAGCCAGTCCCAACCGATCGTCGACAGGAAGGTTGGGCCGTCCATCGCAGTGTCCCCGCCGTTCTTGCCTACTCCGTTTGCGACGGTGTGCTCGATCGGCGTGCCCGGGTGCGGCTGCGGCGCAACCAGAACGGCGACCGTAGCCGTCGTTCCTGCCTTCACCAGGGTGGTGATGTCGAAGTCGCCGCGAATGAACGCGCCGCGCATGGTTCCGGCCTTGTGACCATTGACCCAGATCTCTGCCGCGTAGTTCACGCCAGCGAAGCGGAGCCAGTTCCTGCTTTCTTTGTCCTTGAAGTGCGAAGCAGGCACGTTGAACGCGGCCCTGTACCACCAGCTCGTCTTGTTCAGACTCTCCGGAATCGAGCGCATGTTC
This sequence comes from uncultured Granulicella sp., assembly GCA_964658395.1. Lineage (GTDB taxonomy): Bacteria > Acidobacteriota > Terriglobia > Terriglobales > Acidobacteriaceae > Edaphobacter. The sequence goes on from CAZZYQ010000064.1 coordinate 19,552, forward strand.
TCGCCGTAAAGCGGCTCAGGGTAGACCTTGTTGTCGACCAGCGTGGTCAACACGGTGCCGGGAACGGTGGCCTTGTACCAGCCGATCGGGCTGAAACTTCTCGTTGCGATCTGGGCGGCCGAGGCTGTGACCTTCGCGGCATCCTGCATCGTCCATCCGGCAATCGTCTGTTGAGCAAACGCTGGGCTCGGCACCAACACCGCAAGAATCGTCCAGAGTGCAAGAGCAATCGATGGCGGCCGCGATGGCTGAAGTCTGAAAGTCATGTGAGCATTTTGTCCCAAGAATGAAGTGGTCTGCACCAAGAGTCTACCGCGCCCTGTACGTTCTTTGCGGTTCGAAGGAAAGGCAGGCTGCGCATGGAGATCTTCTGCTTGGAATGGTTCATGCAATGATCAGAGGAAGCATTGCGCAACGAGATTCCAGACCATGCGAAGACGCGACTTCCTCAAAGACTTTAGTGCCACTGCGAGCCTTTTTGCGCTTACGGGCTGCGCCACAAAGCGCCCCATCGCGGCGGTCAACTCGACGTCTCCCGCGGCGCTGCCCTTCTTTGACGCTCTCCCGCCCATCGTCCCCATCCGCGCGCATGCCGACCGCATCGTTCGCATCACCGTCTGTCTTCGGCCTTTCCGCGCCGCCGGGCCCAGACTCGACGCTGAACGAGCCGGCGACAAACTCGTGGTGCATAACTACGGGCACGGAGGCAGCGGCTGGTCACTCTCCTGGGGCAGCGCCAAGGTCGCCATGACCAAGGCGTTCGAGAGCGGGCAGATCGATGGTACGAGGGAGATCGCCGTAATCGGCTGCGGAGCGTTGGGTCTGACCGCCGCTATTACCGCCCAACGCATGGGCGCGCGCGTCACGATCTACTGCAAGGAGCGGCCGCCGGAGGTGCGCTCCGCCCGCGCCACCGGTAGTTGGACCCCGGACTCCCGCATTGCCCTGGCCGACAGCGCTGCCCCGGGATTTCCGCAGCTGTGGGAGCAGATGGCCCGCACCTCGTGGAGTATGTATCAGAGCTATCTGGGCATGGCGGGCGACCCGGTAGAGTTCACCGATCGCTACAAGCTCTCTGACGATGAGGATGATGCGACCGGGAAGCCAGAGACTCTTGCTGCGTTGAAGCCGCTCGAATTTGCCAGCTACCGCGACCGTATTCGCGACCTCTCGCCGCGCTGGCAGGAGCTTCCTCCCGGATCGCATCCGTTCCCGGTGAAGCACGTGAGCCGCAACTCCGGCCTGACCTTCAACGTGGCGGACTACTCCCGCCAACTGCTCAATGACTTTCTCATCGCCGGCGGACGCATCGAGACAGCAGAGTTCCACACCCCGGCGGATCTCTCGCGATTGCCCCAGCGCGTGCTTATCAATTGCACCGGCTACGGTGCTCGCGCTCTCTTCTCTGACGAGTCGATCGTGCCCGTTCGCGGCCAGATCGGCTGGCTGATTCCGCAGGAGGGCGTTCACTACGGCCTCTACTACAAGGACATTGGCGTGCTTGCCCGGCGGGACGGAATCGTCGTGCAGGGAAACATCCTCGACGACATGTACGGCTACAACAACAGCGACGAGACACCCAACCGCGCGGAGTCCGAGGCCGCGCTGAAGACACTCATCGACCTGTATAGCCGCATGTCTCCATCGCTGCAAAAGCGCGCCTAGCACTACACTGTGTTTCGATGAACCTTTCCGCCATCCAGTCCGCCCTGCGCGATGGCCGCCTCGACGGCTGGCTCTTCTACGACCACCACTACCGCGACCCCCTCGCCTACAGCATCCTCGGCCTCCCTCAGGGCCAGCTCGTCACCCGCCGCTGGTACTACTTCATCCCCGCCACCGGCGAGCCGAAGAAGCTGGTGCATCGAATCGAGTCTGGCCGCCTCGACGCACTGCCCGGTGAAAAGCACGAATACTCGTCGTGGCAGGAGCTTGAGTCCGGCATCGCCGCGCTCCTCGACGGCGAGACAAAGATCGCCATGCAGTACTCGCCGCGTAACGCCATCATGTACGTCGCCATGGTTGACGCTGGGACAGTTGAACTTCTTCGCCAGCTAGGAAAGGAGATCGTGACCTCCGCCAACCTGGTCGCCACCTTCGAAGCCGTCTTGTCCGAACAGCAAATCGCCTCGCACTTCGAGGCGGGCAAGAGAGTCGACCGTGTTCTCGCCGCCGGCTTCGAGCACATCGGCAACCTCACCCGCAAAGGCGGCCAGACTGGCGCCCGCGGCCAGACTTCAGAACAGGCCATCGTCGACTTCCTCCAGGAAGGCATGCGCCGCGAGGGCCTCGTCTGGGAGCACGGCACGAATGTTAGTTGCGGTGCCCACTCCGCCGACTCCCACTATCACCCCTCACCTGAGACCTCAGTCCCGATTCGCACGGGCGACTTCGTCCTCATCGACATCTGGGCCAAGCTCGACCAGCCCAACTCCTGCTACTACGACATCACCTGGACCGGCGTCGTAGGTCGGCCACCCACCGACCGCGAGCAGCACATCTTCACCACCGTCCGCGACGCCCGCGACGCCGCCTGCCAACACGTGATCGAAGCCTTCGCCGCCAACCAGCCCGGCGGAGCAAAACAGATAGCGGGCTTCGAGGCTGACGACGCCGCCCGCAACGTCATCCGCGCCGCCAACCTCTCCAATCACTTCACCCACCGGACGGGACACAACATCGGCAACACCCTCCACGGTGCCGGGGCACACCTCGACAACCTCGAAACCCACGATGAGCGCTGGCTCCTACACAACACCTGCTTCTCCGTAGAACCCGGCCTCTACTTCCCCGGCGAGTTCGGCGTTCGCAGCGAAGTCAACATGATCACGCGCAAGGGCAAAGCAGAGATCACCGGGCGCATTCAGCGAGAGTTAATTCGTATTTAGGATCAACAGCTACAGAAAGGACTGAAGAACGGGAGATAACTTGACCTGCTCCCCGAAAACTCGACCATTCAGAACTGGAGTTTTCTCATAATAAGTCCTGGGTCTGCGTCGGAGCGCCGTCCTGGGGCTGCTCCAATCAGCGTACCGGCTACACGCTCAGCTGGTCTGGCCAGCGGCTTGCGGGCTCGACGCAGGACAATATAGGCTCCGGCATACAATATCAGTACGACGACTTCAACCGTCTCACGGGCATGACGAGCACCTCCGGTCAGGCGCCCTACAGCTACAGCTACGACCGCTACGGCAACCGGTGGCAGCAGAACGCATTGCAGGCCTGAGCGAACTTTGTGACGACGTTCGACACAGCGACGAACCGGATCAACGCGGGCGGGTACACCTACGACGCTG
>CAZZYQ010000065.1:0-22134 GCA_964658395.1 uncultured Granulicella sp.
CTAAATGGCTGCCAGGATAGTAAGTGACATCTCCCCACGCCTCAAGGCGGGGGCTTCTAGGAAACTGCGGAATGCGGAATAAGGATCGGGAGGATAGGAAGCTGCACGTAGGTGACATGCTCCGGACCTGTGTACACGGTGTTTGTCGCGCCGTCGTGATAGTTCGGGTCATAGGCGTGATGCATGCCGTGAGCGACGCCGTCGTATGGCTGGATGTCGACCCGGATTCGCTGTCCTTTTCGAATGAGTCCCGTGTTGGGTATGAGTTCGATTTCCACCTGCACGAGTTCGCCGCGCGCCAATGGCGCGTAGTCGGCCTTGCGATGCGTGTGCTTTGGGCTGTACTCCGTCGATCGTTCGAGATCCAGCGTGCGATGGGATACCTTCAGCCATCCCTTCATCAGCGGGGTTGGCCGGTCACCGAAGCCCATTGTTGCGAAGCTTGTGTAGTCGACCTCTCGACCGTCTTCGTTGACCGCGCGAACCGACACGTAGATATCCATGTCCGCAGCACTCGAAGACACCCACATCCCAGCCTTGCCGTACCCAGCGAGTACTATATCCTCGCCGAGCGGCTCGCTGATGAACGAGATGCCATTGACCTGCGGATTTGACTCAGGCGACTGCGGGTCGAGACGTATGGCTGCGCCGACGCCGGGCGGAAGAAGCTGCACTTCCGCAGAATAGCTCCGCTGTCGCTCGACCGAGGGCTCCGACATCGACAGGCGCAGGAAGTCGCAGCGGGCGTCGGTTCCGGCCCATTCCGCCGAAGTCGCGTCGAGATACCACCTGGTGTAGTTCGTGCGCGCAACCGGCCATTCGTTCTCTTGAAGCACGAATGACGCACCGTTACCGGTGCGGATCTCTAGCTGCACCGGCGGAACATCCATTATTCCGTTGTCGATCCCTTTCAACCAGTAATCGAAGAACGCTTTGTGGCTCGCGACTGTTTCGGTTGCGTAGGCTTTTTGGAACCAGTCCTCCCAGAAGTCGAGTTTCTTGTTCGGGGTCGGTGTGCTCAGGTATGCCCCGCTGCCGCCGAGCTGGTGAAAGTGAGCGACGTGGGTGGTAGCCGCCACAGCCCACAGTGGAACATTCACTCCGCTCAAGTCGGGACTCATGAACACTTTTGCCCTCGGGCCGAACACGCTTTCTGGATCGGAATCACGGAAGGGCGAGTGCTTCAGCATGGTGATGAAGTCGGCGACGTCCGGCTCACCGACGATCGCGGGCATCAGCCCGGAAGCCTTCCAGATCGACCAGAACTGCTCGTTGAAAATCCCTCCGCTGTAGGCGACCTCTTCATAGAGATCGACATCGGTTCCGATAGCGATCATGGCCTTCAGGTGCTGCGGATGCAGACTGGCCGCATCATGCTGGCTCATTGCGAGATATGACATACCCCATGTACCGACAGCTCCGTTCGACCAGGGCTGCTCTCCTGCCCACTCGATCGAGTCGCGCAGTGCTTCGGCACCGGCGATTCCCCACGGAGCGAGCTGTCCCGGACTCTTGCCCGACCCTGGCATGTCCACTCGAAGGACGGCATAGCCGTTGGGCACCCAGACAGCCGTATTGACCGACTCGTGGTTCTCGAACTGGAGGCCAGCTGAGTTCCCGAAGAAGTAGTCCTCCTCCATCTGCTCGTGCTTCTCGAGGTCTTCCGCCGTATCGATGGAGTGGTGATTGAATGCCTTGCCGTAGGGCCCGCAACTGACGATCACCGGATAGTTGCCCTGCGTCGCAGGTCGGAAGACGTCTGCGAAAACATACGAGCCGTTCTGCAACGGGATTTTCACATCACGGAAGCGGAGGATTCCCATCGCGTTTCGCCTGAGTTCATTACGCGCGTTCGCTGGGGTGCAGAGCTCACGTGGGGTGCCATCGGTGAACACTGCCGCCTTATTGAGGTCGTTAAGGAGTTCGAGAACGACCTGATCCTGGGTGAACTGCTGCACTTTATCGAGTACTGTCATAGCCTCATAGTTGGCATCGTGACGGAAGTTCACTCTTCGGTCGCCGATGATCTCGTGGACTTCGGGCGCGATGTCTGTGCCGTTGTCCCGGATACCGCTGCGCCCAAGCGAGAAGACCAGGCGAGCGATGTTTGTGACGCCGGGATCTTTGAGTTTGTTGATATTGCCATCAACGCGCGCGACGATGTCTGCGAGAGTCACGTAGGGTCGTCCCGTTACGTTCCCGATCGCCGTGTTTCCAACCAGAAATGCGACGCGTTCACTGTCCTCATACTGAAACTCTCCTCTCTCGTTAGTCAGACCGCTGTGGGTGGGCGTTTCGTATCTCAGGCCGGCGATCGGCCCAGCTATAACACCTGTGTTCGTCATGTCATTCTCCGATTCGTCATTGACTGGTGGTCGTTGGTCGAAGCGCTGAGCGTATGCTTGCACTTGCGACCGCCTGCGGCTACACTCACGGTAGTCGCCTCAAGGGCAGAATCCACCCTGAACTTCGGGCGCGCCTATGAACGGCGTTCAAGCACGCTCATAGATGAAGGACCGGCCTTGACGCCTGTGAGTGCTCGTCCAAGGTTCTCCTCCCAGGTGTCCAGGTTGTTCACCGCGTGCAGGCTGCCAGCACGACAATTGCGGGCAATCAACTGCAAAGGCATGCGCTTGCTTATCGCCGATGCGCCCGAGGCACGGAACAGTGTCTCGATCGCAGTCGCACATGCATCCCACACATATGCCGCATCCGTGTGGAATTGAAGGTTCTCCTGCTCGCTGGGATTTGCACCTTCAGCATCGAGTCGATCGAACTCGGCCACCGCAGCATCCGCAATGCTGCCTGCGGCGCGAATCTGCATGGCGACTCGACCAATGATGTGGTGGGCGACGGGCGCGTCGATCTGACGGGTGTACGGGGAGTAAGGGACGCTTCGCCTGCCGATCGAGGAGAGGAACACCTCCATCGCCTGATCGGCCATGCCGAGGGCGACGCCAGTGCTCGACATGACCGACCGCGGAAGACCTCCACGTCGTGGGCCAAGCCCCTGCGCGATGAGCGCGGCGGTGCGCTCGGCCAACTGCGCGGGGAATCCGAAGCGCTCGTTGGGCACGAAGAGATCTCCGTCGGTCGCAACTGTCTGGCTGCCTGTTGCCGCTAGGCCCATCGCATCCCAGTCGTTACGACAAACCAGCTCATCCTTTCGAACCAGGACCATCCCAACCTTCGAGTCATCGGTGTCGTCGTAGAAGGCGGCGATGTAGCCGTGTGATGCATGGATACTGCCGGTAGCGAATGGCCACACGCCCCTGACCATCCAGCCACCGTCGACCCTGGTCGCAGTTCCCGACATGTGGCGGCTCGTACCACCTACTGCGAACGTGCGGTTGCCCACCCAAGGCGATTCATATACCGGTGCGACGACCTCTTCGGCGAAGGCGTTGCTCCACATATTGCCGCCAGCGGTTGCCCAGACAACCCAGCCGGACGCGCCGCAGCCTGCTCCGAGCGCCCGGTAGATGTCAAGCATTTCGCGGGTAGTGAAGTCCGCGCCGCCGTAGCGTTTAGGTTTGGTGAGGTTGAAGACTCCTGCGGCGTCGAGACGTTCGATCGTCTCCTGCGGGATGCGGCGCTCCTGTTCTGCTGTCGCCTGCTGTGTGCGTAGCCACGGCTGCAGTTCTACGATTCGCGCGATGATCTCTTCGGCTCGGGGCTGTGCGATGTCCGTGTTCATGGCCAATCCTCTCTTGAGATGGGTGTACCTGTGAAACCTGCGACTGGCTCGACGCTGGGGTCCGATCCGTCGCGACCGAGCGCCGACGCGTCGGGATGATCATCGAACCAGCCTTCCGCAGGATAGCGGTACATCCACCCGGTGGCAAGCTTGCGCCGTGCTATGCGCCAGACGCCGTCACGCTGCTCGAATCGATCGAGATAGCGCGCCCAGAGCTTGACGATCTGGCCCTTCCACTGGTGCACTTCTGATCCCTGGTGATCCGCGTTCAGGTACGTCTCGACGTGGGCGACGGTCGGTCCGTCAAATTCGATGAGACTGTTGCCAAGAAAGTGCATGGTTCGCACGAAGCGCGGCATCTCTCCCGACAGGAATTCGATGAAGCCGTCGACGGAGCCGACGTGCAGGCTTGCGGGGAACTGAATCCAAGCGTCTGTATGAAATACGCTGCGTACCAAGTCCATGTCTATGCGGTCCAGGCCCCGGCAGTACCGCAGGAGCGCATCGTGAATCTCAGCGCGAGCGCTCAGTTCTTCAAGGTTCATTGGTGGTTCCCCCTTCCAGCTAGTCGGACGCCACAGACATCGAGAACGGAGAAGGTGAAGACAGGCGTCGAGACGTCATGTATATCGTCAGGGCGAGCGAGATGTGCACTTCTATATGCCATGATTTGCTCCAGTCGGTCGTGAGTTGGATGTGAGGCTCGCCGTGTCAGCGGTGAGCCGACGATGTGTGTTGTCAACGATGTGATTGGTGAGAATTCCAAGTCGCTCGATCTCGACTTCAACGACATCGCCGGGGTGCAGAAACCACGACGGCGTGCGCGCGTAGCCGACACCGGACGGGGTACCAGTTGCGAGGAGATCGCCTCGATGGATCGTGAAGCTCTTGGAAATGTGGGCCAGAGTCTCACCAACTCCGTAGATCATCTGCTCGGTGTTTCCCTGCTGCACGACCTCACCATTCACGCGTGTTTCGATCTGAAGTCCGTCACGGAGGTCGCCGACCTCCGCGACAGGTATCATCGGACCGATCGGGCCTGATCGGTCGCCGTTCTTCCCCATAATCCATTGCGACGTTGCCTTCTGTGCTCGCCGCGCCGTGACGTCATTGAAGGTCGAGTAACCAACCACAGCAGCGAGAGCCTCTTCGGCAGTGGCGTCAACCAGTGGCGTCCCGATCCAGGCGACGACCTCGCCTTCCCAGTCCAGGCCTTCTTCATTGGAGGGAACAGGAATTTCGGCACCGTCGACACTCAACGACGTCGGCCACCGCGCGAACAGGGTGGGGATCTTGGGCAATTGCGTGTTTCGGTAGGTGCCCTCGTTTACATGGTCAAGATAATTGAGGCCCACACAAAGGACTCGGGCGCTTTTGACGACCGGAGGGACAAGCTCGACATGCTCGACCTGAAACGTGGGTCCGGTGGGGCCAGCAGCGACCATCGCGTGCGGGGACGCCCAGAAATCCTCGACGTCAGCAAAGACCACGACCTCGGCGCCGTTCGAGCTGAGGGCGCCGACGAGAACAGTTCCATCATCCTGTTTGAGGCCAACGATGCGCATATTCTCTCCATTACTCATCTGATCTCCATTTTGGATACCCCTGCCCTTCCAGGCGTGGGATTCCTGACATGTTCAATGCCTACCGCTTAGCTCGAATGACGAGCATGCTGGCCGGCAGGTTTGTACGGTTCTCGACGGTGCGCAACGTGCCGGTCGTAAAGTGGGCCGAGTCGTATGCGCCGAGTGTTTCTTCGACCCCATCACTCGCCATCACGAGTTCCCCGGAAAGGACGACATACACTGTTTCGGCCTCCTGTGGCGCGAGTTGTGCCGTTCCACCAGGCAGGTAATGGGATAGCGCGACGGTGAAGTCTGTTGTAGGAGTGGATGCTCCCCCTTGCAGGCGCACCGGTCCGACCCCGTCATGCCCGACTGGATTGAACGGCTCGGCATCAGCGATTTTCGTCACGCGCATGGTCATAGCAATTTACCTTTCTCGATGAGTTCATTCGTGCCTGTAACAGCGCTGTCCAGAGCGTTGCGCAGAGCACTGAGAAGGCGCGTGGCATCCTGCGTAGCGCCAGTTCCATAGACGTAGAAATCAGGTCGCGCGAGCAGGAGACTACAACTGTGCGCTTCGAACCATGCACGGTATGCACCGTCGATGTCGCGAACCCCGCCGTCGACGGCGAGCGCGGTAGCCGTGCTGCCGAGGTCTTCAAACCATGTGCGCAGTTCCACCGAAACGTCCACCATCGGTTCTGCATCAAGCCCAATGAGTTGCCACGCGCCACCCACGACATCATCGAAGAGCCCAACGTGCCCGTCAGCTTCGACTCGGCCCTGAACGGACAGCCGGCCAGCGTTGTCGTCGCCTGCTTCGGTGAGCGAGGGCTGACCGAGTCGCGGGTGGGGTGGCTCGACGGTGGCAGCCTCTGGGTTGTTCAGCTCGGCGCGCATGCCCGCATCCCGCTCGGCTGCTCTGAGTGGATCGAGTTCGCAGACCACCTTGCCAATTGCGACGGCTTCCGCAATGATCTCTTGCACATGAGCGCCACGCTCTGTGCCGTACGAGTCGAGAATCGACTCGTGCGCTCGACCGGACTCGACCAAGGACAACCGCCAGGCGAGCGAACTCGCATCACGAAGTCCCGAGCACAGGCCCTGCCCGAGAAACGGTGGCATCAGGTGAGCGGAATCTCCGGCGAGAAAAATGCGGCCCCGGCGCCACTCCCGCGCCCATCGGCCCCGGAAGGTATAGACGGCATTTCGCTCAATAAGTGCGTTTTCGGGCGTTACATCCCATGGCTTCATCAGTTTCCACGCGGTCTCCATTCGTCCCAGCTCGTCAGCCGAGACATCCGCTCGACGCATGAACTCGAAGCGTCGCCGACCAGGGCCGCTGTTGACCGCCGTCGCTGGCTGGACCGGATCGCAATACTGCGTGACAAACGCATCCCACTGTCGGTGATCGAGCGGCTGATAATCGACGACGAGCCAGTCCGCCTCGAATCCCGTGTCGACGCTTTCGATTCCAGCGAGCTCGCGAACGACGCTGTTGGCACCGTCGGCGCCGACGAGCCAGCGACCCCGCAACGAATCATGCTGTGAATGATCGTTGGTGCGCAACACTGTCAGTGTGATCGAGTCCTCATCCTGGTCGATGGCAGCGGCAGACCATCCTCGATGCATCTCCACCGATGGCAGGGCGAGTGCAAGCGACTCGAGTACCGCCTCAAGGTCGGGTTGGTAGAACCCGTTGACGTTCGCCCAGCCGGATTCTGCTGGTCGGTTCCAGTTGATCGCACGAAGGAGCTCACCTTCCCCATTGCGAATCTGGTAGCCACCCCGTTCTCCGCGCGACGGTTCGAACAAATCAGCATGCTCACGCATGACCCCGGCTGCCTGCAAGATACGAAGAGCCTCGTGATCAATCGTGCACGCTCGTGGCATCGGATAGCGCGACGGCCATTTCTCGACGACTGCCACTTGCCATCCCTCACGTCCGAGGAGAATTGCCGTCACGAGACCAACTGGGCCCGCGCCCACGACGAGGAAGTCGACCAGGCCGGACGTCTCATCAAAGTGTGGTGCATTCATAGGACTGCCATTTCTCTCCTTCCTACGACTTTACGGTGAGAAACTCAACAATCATTGAGTTATCTCGCAGGTACCGGTGTAAACCGGTCGAGCGTGGTGATGCCTGCGACCAGATGCGGCTGAATGCCGGCCATCAGGCGCCCGTAGTTTTCAGACAGCGCCTCGAGGTTGAGGGCCCCATGAAGCGTGATGATCCGCGCATCGCGCCAGGATCGCTGGATCGGCTCGAAGTCCATGATCGCGGTGGACCCCGAGTTGCGCTGCAGCAGTTCGACCGCCTCGGCGCACCACTTGGCTGCGTATGCCGTCTCGACGAGAACCCTGGCGCTGAACAGTTGCATGTACTTGGGGTCCGCCGGTGTGCCTGCGGCAGCGAGTTCACCGAGCCAGTCGGTCTCCTCGGCGTTGGCACGCGTCATCAGCGTCGCGGACTGGATCTTGGAGTGGACCTCAGCAAGCATCAGATGCGTGAGTGGTGCCTCGAGTTGGTTCTTGTAGGTGGTCCCCCTGATAGAGCGTCCGTTCGAACGCTCGAGAAAACGCTCGAGAGCGCCCTGCGCAATGCCAATGGACATGCCCGCCATCAGGCTGAATGACCAGCCTAAAGAGGGAACCTTCCAGAGTGAGCCAGCAAGGCCACTGTCAATCGCGCCTGACGTGATTTGTCGGAAATCGACTCCTCGATAGTCGGGCACGAGCAACTCATCGCCCTTCAGCGCGACTGAGACACTTCCGGTGCCACGCATGCCAGCGACGTGCCAGTCGTCGAGGAATTTCAGTTCGTCGCGCGGTACCTGCACGGCGACCAGGTAGGTTCCGTCGGCGTCTTCGGCGATGCATCCGAGGTTGGTGAAGGGTGCCCACAGCGACGCGGTCGCGAACGTCCAGGGGCCACCAGTGATAATCCAACCATCATCAACTCGCCTGGCACGACCTCGGGATGCCGGGAAGTGGCTTGATCCCGCGACGCGCGGTCCGACCCATTGTGGTGCGAAGACCTCCTCAAGTACGCGCGAACCCGATCCGGCGGGTATCCAGTCGGTCGAGGAACCCGCCCAGACGACCCACCCGCACGACCCGTCCCATTTCGAGACTTCGATCACTACGTCGAGTTGCTCCTTGACGGAGAACTCGTCACCGCCGAACTCGGCTGGGCTTGCAATATTGAAGGCGCCGGTAGCGTCAAGGTCGGCGATGGTCTCGTCAGAGAGTCTAGTAGCGCGTTCTGCTTCGGGCGCGCGCGCGCGCAGGGTTGGCCCGATGGCGCGCACTTTCTCAAGCATCGTCGCAAGCCGGTCGGCGGAGTTGGGGGTCGTCATGATTCTTAATGCCTCTCCTCTATTAGTTCTGCGGCACAATGGGTAGCTGTACGTAGCTGGGGTGATCAGGTCCGGTATAGATAGTATTCGTCGCTCCAGCGTGGTAGCTCTCGTCGTACGCACGGGAGGGGATGCCGGCTGGCGAATAGGGTTGGATGTCGACCCTCAGCCGGCAGCCCTTTCGGATCACCGCGCTACTCGGGTTGAGGCCGACCTCGACGTATACGACTTCGCCGTCTCCGAGCGGCTGGTAGTCCGCCTTGAGGTGTGTCTGCACCGGCCAGTACGCCGTCGACCGCTCATCGTCCAGCGTGCGATGCGACACCTTGAGCAGGCCATGCCCGGTCGGATGGATGTTGGCCGGATCGATCGGGGGCACGAGAGACTCGTAGCGGATCTCGCGATCGTGCTCGTCGAGCACTCGGAGCGACACGTAGACATCCATGTCGCTGCTCGTCGAAGATACCCACAAGCCTGCCTTCATGTAGCCGACGAGCACCATGTCTTCCGTTATTGGCTCGCTGATGAACGAGACGCCAGTAGACCAACGCGGAGTTCCGCCGATGTAGCCGGTCGGTGCCGGGATGAAATGCCCTCGGTCCAGTGCAGCGTCATAGCTCGCGGATGCCTCGACGGTCGGGATGCTCGTGCCGATTCGAAGGAAGTCGTCACGTCGATCATCACCTGTCCAGTCGGACGGCGTCGCATCGAGATACCACCGCGGATACGTCGTGCGGGCAAGCGGCCACTCCTGTTCTTCGAGAATGTAGTGTCCACCGTTTCCGGTGCGAACCTGCACCCGCACCGGCACGCCATCCATCACATCGTTGTCTTCACCCTTCAGCCAGTGGTCGAAGAAGCGCTGGTGGTCGGCAATCGTCGAGTTCTTATAGCTGTACGGAAACCACGCGTCGACGAAGTCGAACTTCTTCGACTGCACACCAGTCGAGTGGATGAACGTCTCGCTGCTGCCGAGCTGGTGGATGACGACCCCGGTCTGCGGGCCGACGATCCAGACCGGCGCGGTCGCTTTTTCGATCTCGGGACGCATGAAGATCGACCCTCGTGGGCCGTATGTCTGGGGGTCGTTGAACGGAGTGGACAGCATGCGGGAAAACCAGTCGGTCTCTTGCCGCTGATCAGTGTTGTAGTTGTGGCCGGTCATCGCCATGCGCCACCATGTCCAGAATCCTTCGCCGTAGAGGCCTCCTCCGTAGACAGCCTCGTTGTACAGGTCAGAGTCGGTTCCGATGGCGATCATCGCCTTGAGGTGTGGCGGTTGCAGGCTCGCGACGGTGTGCTGCGTGATCGCAAGGTACGACATCCCCCACAGTCCAACGTTGCCGTTGGACCAGGGTTGAGCGCCGGCCCACTCGATGGCGTCGTAATAGTCCTCGGCCTGCTGCACGCTAAACGGTGCTTGCAGCCCCGGGCTGTTGCCGACGCCGCGAGCATCGATCCGGACGCAGACGTATCCCTTGGGCACCCAGACCGACGAGTCGACACTCTCATGGTTCTCGTACTGCAAGCCGTCCGGGTTGCCCGTGAAGTAGCGGTCCTCGATCTCCTCCTTCTGCTGGGCCTCCTCGTCGCTACCGATGACGCCGTGATCGAAGCTCTTGCCGTAGAACCCCTGGTTCATGACGACCGGATGCTGGCTGTCGTCGGCGGGCAGGAAGACGTCGGCGCACACATATGACCCGTCCCGCAACGGAATCCGGACATCCGTGAGCTTGACGATGCCGCGGATGTTCCGGCGGAGTTCGTTGCGGGCCGCGGCACCGTTGCGCAGTCTGCGTGGGGTGTTTGCGGTGAACGCACCGGGTGTCGCATTGAGTGTCGCCAACAGGCCCGTCACCGCAGGGTCGCTGGCGAACGTGATCATCTGGTCAGTCGAGAACGCGACCATGGCCGCTGTGCCCTCTGAGCCATGCGCGGCACCGTCGACCTCTGCGGCATCCGTCGCGGCCTGGTTGAAGTTGAGAACGATCGCGCCGATCAGATTGTGCACGATCGGCGCGATCGTGATGCCGTTCTCGAAGTCGCCATCCTCGTCTAGTGTCTGTACGAACCTGGCGAGGTTGGTCACCATCGGGTCATGAAGCCGATCGACCTTGCCGTCGGCACGATTGACCAACTGCGCCAGATTCACGCGCGGGGCGCCATCGATGGATCCCAGCACGAGGCCGCCGATCGAGAACGTGACACATTCGCCCGCTCCGTACTGGAACTCGCCACGGTTATTGGTAATGCCGCTTCTCGTCGGGGTCTCGAACCGCAGTCCGCGGATCGGGCCGGCGAACACTCCGGTTTGCGAGTCGGTCGTGCTCATTCATCTCTCACTTTCGTGCCTGGGCTATTGCCTTGGAGCGCCTTGAGGAAACTGAGATCTCCGGCCTCGGCAAACAAGTGCAGCACCTTCACGTTCATGTCGGGGTTGTGCTCGTTGTGCTGTTCGGGAACGTTCGGGTTACCGGTCCAGCCCTGGAGTCGGCAGACACGGCGCTTGATGCGCCAGCCCTGCTCGGTGCGTACGAGGTCGTCGTCGTACCAGCCCGTGCCGGTCCAGGTCGGGCCGCCCTCGGCTGCTTCGCGTATGAGCAACCAGTTGCCGTAGCTGAAGGCGTGGGCGGTGTCCCCGTCGACGACGACAAGATGGCCCATCATGGTGTGCTGATGGCTGTCGAGTCTGGCGTGGAATTCCGCGAACGAGGCTTTGAAGATATTGAGGCCGTTCCAGCCGGCTCCGGCAGGACCGAACACCGCGACGACGTCTTGGGTGAAGACGCGGTCGAACAGGTCCCACTGGTGAGTGTCGAGTGCGAAGGCATAGAGATTGATGATCTCGATGATCTCGGCTTTGTCGTCGTTGATCATGCGTGTAGTCCTCATCTTTGAGAGAGTGGCCGGGTCGGGATTAAAACATCCGAACCTTTTGTATAGTTACGATTATACTCTGGGGCTTCTCGCCTGTCAAGACGGCGTGTTCCCTCATCTAAAATGGTACCGAAGTGTCTCTGAATCCCTCAAATGAAAATGGTACCAGAGGGGAACGTAGGTGGCCGAGAAGGACGAGATGACGAGCGACGCAAATACCTCAAGCACCAGTGTCCGTGTTGCGAGCGGGCGGATCGCGCCGGACGGAGTCAGTTGATGAATGGAAAGGAGTAGCCACCACGCTTCGGTCACATTTTCATTTGATTTGACACGGACGGCCTATGTATTGTTTTATTCAATTATAACCGTTGACATGTTTAGGATGAATTGCTTTGATTCAAAGCTGGGCGCCAGAACCGCCGCTCAGCATTATGACTAATGGAGGTCGCATGTCCAAAGGTATTGATCCCGTGCTCTTCCGCGAAACACTGGGGCACTATCCGACCGGTGTCGCCGCCGTCACCGCAGTGGCAGGCGACGGCAAGCCCGTCGGAATGATTGTCGGCACCTTCTCGTCGGTTTCCATGGAACCCCCGCTGATCGCCTTTTACTCTATGAGCAGTTCGCGGAGCTTCGCGCAGGTTCAAACTGCTGCCGCTTTCTGCGTGAATGTTCTGGCGTCCGATCAGGAACCGTTCTGCCGTCGATTTGCAACTGCGGGCGACTCCAAGTTCGACGGCGTTGTTTGGAGACCGGGACCCCTTGGATCGCCGATCCTCGCTGGTGCCGTGTCGTGGATCGAGTGCACCTTCGAAGATGTTCGGGAAGCTGGTGACCACTACATCGTGCTCGGACGCGTGCGCGATCTGGCCGTCGAGCGGTCCACGCTGCCGCTGCTCTTCTTCCAGGGGGGATATGGAAAGTTCTCGCCAGGGTCCTTCATCGCCGCGCCGGACCCCGAGTTGATCCAGGCCTCCCACGTCGCCGAAACGATGCGTATCCAAGTTGAAGAGCTCAGCGTCGAGGTCGGCGTCAATTGTAGCGTCTTAACGCGAATCCGCTGGGACGCGGTGCAAGTCCTGGCCGCGAATCATGCGCCGATCGTAGAACCTTTCCCGCTTGGTCATCGCCAACCGCTCATCCCGCCCTTCGGTGCAGTCTTCATGGTGAACGCTTCAGACTCCGATATAGACGAATGGTTGGGGCGAGCACCGGACCTCAGCGACGAGCGTCGCGATCTCAACCGTTCTCATCTCGATCGAGTTCGTGAGTGCGGCTATTCGCTGCTCGCTGCTGGGCCGGAGGTGCTCCGGCGTCATCAGGCCGTGCTGTCAGCCTTCGAACAGTCCGACCGCCTCCCTCGGCAGCAGCGTGTTGTGCAACAGGTCACGTCAGAGTTGGCCGACTTCTTTTTCACCAACCTCGCCGCCGATGAACACTATGACCTCGCGAACATTGTCGTCCTCGGCGCGCCCAAAGAGGGGAGACCCCCAATTGCCTTACGCATGACGGGCTTGCCAACTGGTGCCTCAACGGAGCAGATCGAATCATGGATACACACGATGAAGCGGATCGCTGCATGATCAAACCACTCGAGGGAATCAGGGTAGTCGACCTTAGCCGTGCTCTGGCCGGACCGTACTGCACGGCACTGCTGGCTGACATGGGTGCCGAGATTATAAAGGTCGAAAGTCTGAACGGGGGCGACATCGCGCGCCAGTGGCCGCCCTTCCAAAATGAACACAGCTTGTATTTCGACTCCGTGAATCGTAATAAGCGATCGGTGTGCATCGACTTCTACTCGGCGGAAGGGCGTGAGATCCTTGAGAAGCTGATTGCTGGATCTGATGTCCTCGTAGAGAACTTCAAACTCGGCACACTCGAGAAGCTAGGACTCACCACTGAGCGACTCGAGCAACTGAATCCCCAACTCGTCGTGGGATCTGTAAATAGCTTCGGCATCACCGGACCGCTCAAGGACGATGCGGGTCTCGACCAGGTCATCCAGGGGATGTCGGGGCTCATGTCGATAACGGGTTCAGGAGCCGATACGTACCGCGTTGGTGTGCCGATCGTGGACATCACCTCCGGGATGATCTGCGCGTTCGGGATCGTTTCGGCGTTAGTGGGGCGCAGCACCGGTAATGTGGTTAGCCACATCACCACATCGCTGCTCGAAACAGCGCTCAACCTCTCGGTGTTCCAGGGACAGCGTGCACTCAGCCTCGGCGTTGACCCCATGCCACAGGGCAACAACCATCCGACAATCGCACCCTACGGCACATTCACGACCGCGAGCGAACCGATCAACATAGCAGTCGGCAATGACAAACAGTGGCAGACGTTTTGCAAACTGATCGGCATTCTCGACGCAGCTGCGGATGTTCGGTTCAGCACTATGGCGCAACGCCTGGCTCACCGAGATGAATTGAAACAGCTGATTGAATCGGCATTGTCGACGACAGCCGCAGCGGAATGGGTGCCGATTATCAGTCGCGCGGGTATCCCGTGCGGTCCGATTTTGGACTATACGCACGCCTTCACGACTGCTCAGGTCTCCGCACTCGAGCTTGTACACCACATTCGACGCCGTGACGGTTCCGAACTCCCGCTCGTTCGAGGGCCGCTGAGCCTCGACGGCGAGGCCAGCGAAATTGTTTCGCCGCCCCCGCTTCTCGGTGAACACACCGCAGAGATTCTACGCGAGATCGGCTACTCCGACGACGACATCGAACGCCTCGACAAGAACGGTCGCCTGGGGTTCGACAAGGAAACAGCATAACCAACGGTGATGAGTGACTCAATTCCGCATGCTCGAATCACCGTGAGCGTCGCCGCTGGGGTGGCGTCGGTCGAGATCGACAACCCCAGCCGGCTGGATGTGCTGACAAAAGCGATGTGGTAACTATTCAGCCTGAGGTGAAATAGCGTGGGGCAAGGCCATTCTTTGTATGACGGCCCTTGAAGGACAGCGAGGCGGAAAACGACCGTTCTTTAAAGCTCACACAGTATGTCGCGGGCCGTCGTTACCCCACTTGCACGGGGAGCCGCAGATAAGAAGGGTGCGTGCCACCCGTGTGGATGACGTGTGAGCCACTGTTTGCACCAACGTATTCCTGGATTCCCGGCATCATCGTGCCAAGCAGGTTGCTAGAGCTGATGACGAAGCGAAGCTGTTCGCCTGGGTGGAAGGCAAGTCCGATCGGGAGCAGTTCAATTTCGATCTCGACAACCTCGCTCGGTGAGAGCTTCTCGATACGGTCGAACGTGTGGGCGGGTACGTCGTCGGTCGACAGCGTCTCGTCAAGGTGGCGGGCAGAGACGCGCAGGCGTCCATCAGATCCCTTGTACCTCAGGATCGTCGCACCGTGATCGGTAACGTCGTGGAGCATCGCGCTGTGGTTGGGCACGGTGAACGCTTGCAGTGGCGTGCCGCCCTTGTCGAGCTTCTGCACGAGCACGAACAGGTCCATGTCGTCAGCTCCCTGTGCTTCGACCCACAGATGGGCCTTCGGGTAACCGACGAGCACGGTCTCCTGGTCGAACCGCGTGATGAACGACACTGCACTGGGGCGAGAACCGACAGCGTAGGTCGCTGCCACCTCATCCGTCGGGGCTTCAGTGGTCAGGACTCTCGAACGTCCGTTGAGGTAGTACTTCGTCGGCGTGACATCATTTGGGGGGAATTGGTCCGCAGCGATGTTGATCCTGTCGCCACCCTCGAGGTCAAGCACGGAGTAGCGAACGCGCGGTGTCTCTTCCCACCCGTTGTCCTCGCCCTTCAAGTAGCGGTTGAAGAATCGACGCAGGTCGTCCCTGTTCGTCTCGTCATAGTAATCGGGCCACTCCTGGCTGTTGTGGATACGCAGCCACTTCTCTTTCGAGGCAATCCGCCGCCAGCCGCGGAACGTTCCTGCAGTGTGCAGCGTGTTTGAGTAGCTCGCGATGACATAGGCAGGCACGTCAATCCGGCCGAAATCCGCAATCTTGTGCTCCCACAGGTCGTTGACGAGCGGATACTGCTCAACCTCCGCGAGTATGTCCTCCTTCTGGCCTTTGCCGAAGAAGCTGCCGGTCTGCAACTGGCGGGCGAAGCCGGTGTCCGGCATTCCGCCTCGCATGACGAGATCGCGGTAGATGTCGCTCACACCTTCCCACGGGTTGATGGCGGCGAGGTGCGGCGGCTGCTCGGCTGCGGTGAACCACTGCGTGGCCGCCAGATAGGAGGTCCCGCTCATCGCGACCTTACCACTGCACCATTCCTGTGCGGCCAGCCACTCGATGAGATCGTAGCAGTCACGACCATCCTGTTGATCCCATAACACACTGTCGCCGTCAGAATCGACTACGCCGCGGATGTCAGGGTTGCAGATCGCGTACCCCCGTGCGCACCAGAATGCTGGGTCAGGCCCCTCGAACTTCTCCAGACCCGAGACGACGCTGTTATCCAGGCCGACCAGGCTAAAGATACCCATCACGCTCGGGGAGGTGCCCTGGCCTTTGCCGTATGGGCTGTAGGCCACGATGACGGGCACCTTCTCTTCGCCTACTGGACGGAACACATCTACATAGACCGTCACCCCGTCTCGCAACGTGACCGCGATGTCCTTCTCGAGCACCACGTCGACGGGCAGAGGCTGGAACAGGGGCGCGGTCTGAAAGCCTGCCTTCAGGGTACGAATCCCGGGGTCGAATCCGGTCAACATTCCAGACCTAGCCGCCGGCAGCGGACTGGATGACACATATATCTTCTTGTCGTCGCTCATTGAAAGCCCTCCTAATTTCCGATCCGAAGGTCGGTTCTCGCATGGTTGCGAGCATACATCCGCGTTTTACTTAACTCAACACGCGTTGAGTTAAGTGTCAAGTGGCTGATGGAGTCTGCGAATACTTCATTGCGTTGGCTCGGCACATCTATCACCGACTTTCCTTGGCTTGCGAGGGCAGCACGACATATTTTGCGTGCGGCGACGTTACCTGCGCGCGCCAGGCCTCGGGGAGATCCTCGAGCAATACCGTCTTGACATTCACACGAAGTGTGCCCTCCTTTAGTGCAGCCCACAGCCAGGACAGTGCCGGCTGCTTCTCCTTAAGCGGAGTGTGTAGTCCGGCGAATCCGAATAGGGCCAACTGTTTGCCGCGAAGGATGCCTGCGGGAATCGACGCCGTTGCGCCTGCCGAGTGTCCAATGTTGACCACACGAGCCTGTGATGTGCACACCGGCAGCGCGGCTTCCAGCGGCGTTCCATACAGGCCGTCCAAAATGACGTTCACCGCGTCGGCCTTGTCACGCAATCGGGCCGTGATCTCAACCGCCTCTTCGCCAGCGCGCAGCTCGACGACTGCATCGGCGCCGAGTGATTTCAGGTGCTCCAGCACAGAGCGGTCGCGGCCAACTCCGACCACACGGGCCGCACCCTTTGCCTTTGCGATCTGGACTGCAATCTGGCCGACTGCACCGGTCGCGCCGAGGATCAGCACGTTATCGCCTGGCCTTATTCTGGCGATCTCGACCAATGGCATGTATGCCGCAACTCCAGAGTTTCCGATGGCGGCAGCCTGTATCGGATCGAGTCTATCAGGCAACACAAGGATGTTCTCGTCGTCCACAAGTACCTGGGTTGAAAAAGCTCCCGGCCTGGCTGGCGACGCATGACACTCCGCATAAACGAGGGTTCCCTGCGCGAATCGGTCTGAGTCGATCACGACTCCCACGCATTCGCTGCCGGGGACGTATGGAGATTCGTGGCGTACGGAATGAAATGTCCCCGAAGCGATAAGCAGGTCGAGGGGGTTTAAAGGAGCGGCAATCACTTTTAACGATGTGGTGCCGGGCGAGCGCGAGGGCAATTCAAGCCAGCCCACCAGCGGTTCTGCGCCGGGAGCGTTCACAATCCCCGCGAGCGCCTTCCCCGCGTCCGCCTTCTGCGGGCCGTGGTTGGCGAAGCGAGCATCCGTCGATGACACGTTATCTCCTTTGCTTAACATCAATATGGTTACGATGTTTTGTTGATTATGCACACCTCGTGCAGAGGATGTCAAGACGGCCTCGCTATTGCCAATAAACACACATAACTGTTATAATCTTTTCATGATCAGAGAGGAGACCCAAATGACGACCCGCAACTCCACCACACAGCCGGCACATGAAGACGCGCAGACCATCCAGAAGTTGCTTGTTGGCGTGATTGGCCTAATCGATACGTTTTCAGCCGATCAGCGCGGCGCAGCCCTGCTCGGATTCGATGACCCTCGCCGTCTCGACTGGGACATCATTCCGAAGCCCGACCGCGTCGGAGTCTCGATGCATAACTTGGATCGTCACCAGAAGGTCGTGGTGCTCGAACTCGTGCGACTCGTGGTCTCACACGAGGTCTACACCAAGGTGCTTGCCATTATGCAGCTCGAGCACGTACTACGGGCTCGGGAGGCAGATTTTCTGGGGGTCGCCGCGCCACTATGGCGCACCTCCGATTCCTACTTCCTCAGCATCTTCGGTCGACCTGGGTTCGAGGACACCTGGTCACTGCGTTTCCTCGGTCACCACGTGTGTCTCAATATCACCATCGTGAACCAGCGTTGGATTTCGGCCACGCCAAGCGCTCTTGGTCAGCAGCCTATGATCGGCTCCGGCGTGCTGAATCCGATGTCCGATGACGAAGGACTCGGCTTCGAGCTGCTCGACTCACTAAATGACGACCAGCGCAGTCTCGCTGTCATCCATGACGTGGCACCCGCCGACTTCGTGTCACGACAGGTGCCGTTGATCGGCGCGCTCGAGTATCCCGACCACTACGACCTGGGAATGCCGCAGTATCAGATCACGACCGATGACCGGAAGGCGCTTGCTTTGGTGCGTGACCAGCCGTCCGGCATTTCGGCAGACCGTCTCGTGGAGACCCAGCAGGCTCTGCTTACCCGTCTGGTTGACACTTACCTTGCCCGCCTTCCTGCGCGCGCGGTCGGAGAATACCGCGCGCAGATCGATGCTGACGGCCCGACTGAAACCCACTTCGCATGGGCAGGTGGGCTAGTGAGAGGTGAACCTCACTACTTCCGGGTACAGACACGCTCACTCCTCATCGAGATGGTGAACGCTGTTGACAGTGGAAACCATCTTCACTCTGTTATTCGAGACTTCGAGCACGACTTCGCCCACGATTCTCTTCGTGACAAAGCGGCACACCTGGCCGAGCACGGTTTTCACCTCTCGACTCGCACCACGTCGAGCGAAGGCACCGAGCTTGGAGCAAATGACTGGTCCTGGTGACCACCGAACCCTATGTCGACGCTACCCAAACTAAGTAATCGTTGTGAAGTTTTTTTGGAGACTGAGTGCATGAATTCCTTTGCGGGTCTGACCCGCGCGAATGTCCTTGCGAGCGAGATCGAACAGCAGATTCTCGACCGAAAGTTCAAGCCTGGCGAGCTGATCGGCACCATTGACTCGCTGAGGGAGCGCACTGGATTCGCCCGGTCGACTGTCGCCGAAGCCATTCGGCTCCTGGCCGATCGCGGGCTCGCCGAAATCCGCCCCGGGCGTGGGGGCGGGCTGTTTGCAACAGCTGCGGGACCGATTGTCAAAATCCGGCACACCCTCCTCGCGGTCACCGATGCCCCCACCGCCGTTGCCGAAGCCGTGGCTGTGCGGGAAGCGCTCGAGGTCCTGATCGATGTCGACGCTGCGAAACACCGAACTGCCACCGACATCGCCGACATTAAGAAACTGTTTGCCAAACTCAAGTCAGCGGCAGCCAAGGGTACGACCTTGTTCCTGTTGGCGAACTGGGACCTGCACGAACGCATTGCGCTCATCTCCCCGAACCAGACAGCGTCGGCGCTCTACCTGTCGATGACAAGGTTCGTGCGCGAGCACGCAGTGGCCGCTACTCACGATGCCTCCCCCGAATCGGCCACCGAGTGGCTGCATATCCGCATTGAGACGCACGAGGAGCTTGTCAATGCCATCATCGCTGGGGACACCCGTCGCGTAAAGATAGCGGTCGACAAACACGCTGGACTACTCGATGTGGAGTAGCCCAACGTGCTTCTTGTCAGGGCCTGTTAGATCGGGACTTTGGGTTCGCGGTTCAGTTTGCATATTTATGTTTCTCTGGTCGCACTTGGTTGAAAACCGAAGAAGTATCGACTCGCGTGCTGGCGTATGTGGTTGATTAGCTCCGGGTCAACCCCGTGAGTCTTGTTCAGTACGCTCAGGACCGCGAAGCCATATGGTTTGAACATCTAGCAAAACTGCAACGAGTCTACGAGATTCGCTCGTTTCTGCTCAGACCTACCGCGAGATGGCTACCTGGCTCTTGATACCGGCCCTGACCACAGACGACGGTGTCGCCGTTGTTAAGGAACTGAACGAGATCGGGCGGCGTGCGGTTCTAAACCACTCTCCGACCAACTTTGTGGATGGGAAATGGGACCTCCGTGTGCTCAAAGAAGACAGCATCGACCGCCATGCCTACGAGTTATGTGTGCTCTCTGAACTGCGTAGTGGGCTACGCTCCGGCGATATCTGGATCAACAGGAGTCGGCAACACAAAGTTCTGGAAGAGTATCTGTTGAGCGATGCCGAGTGGCAGCGGCACAAGGAGGAGGGGACGACCGAGATCAAAGGAGAGGCCGATTGGAAGATATATCTGGAGGAACGGCGGGAGACGTTCAACCAACACCTCAAAACCGTTGAGAAGCTCCTGGCAGAAGGAGGAGTGCGATTGCGTTGCAACAGGGGATGGGAAGAACCGAGCTATCGACAGGGGTATGCGCTGGTGACACTGGCGCAGGAGGGTTCGGGGTGTATCGGGAGGACTATGATCTCTTGTATCGTCGAGAGGTGGAGCGTGCGAACGAGATCAGGCAGGCGGATCATGGTCAGTTGCCCATCCTGGTGAAAGACAGGCAGGGCAAGATGGGCGACCTTGGTTGACGGAGATCGAGGACGATGAGAGTCGGGCGATTGCAGGATATCGGCTCTCGTGGTCAAGTCCGAGTGCGATCCAGACGGCATTGACCCTGCGACAGGCGAGTCTTGCGCAAAGAAGAGGCGCGAGGGTCGGGTGTGTGGTATCCCAGATGTCTTGTATACGGATCATGGGACCGATTTCACGAGCGTTCACCTTGAACATGTCGGATCTGACTTGAAGAGTGTTGATTGTCGAATAACTTGGTTCATACACAGGTTTGGTGAAGGGTGAGGTTATTGAGATGGCTCCCATTTTTACCTGAGCACAAATCTTGTTCTTTTCTTGATGAGCACATTGGGTAGCTTTGGCCTAAAACGCCCACCGCACCAATGGGTCAATCTTTTCGAGTATGTGGCCGAATACGAGCGGCTCTATCGGGTACTGCTGGGAGGAAGGGGAGTTCCTGGTTTGTGAGGAAGATGCGTGTGTGTCTTTCTGATATGGTCAAAAAGCATGGACGCATTCCCGGCAGACCGAACGTGAGTGCTCACCCCATCTACACTTTCTCCGATGAGTTTGTGCCAGATCTGGTGCCTGCGCTGTTTGTAGAAGCCATCATCTGGTGGCTTAAGCAGGGCAGATCCTACACGCCTCAAGAAATGGCTACACGCAGCGCTCTGCTTGCCTCTGCACTCTTCAAGGAAGCGAGCACCTGGCAATGACCGCTTCCTCTCTCGCATTTCTCGACCGGCTCTCTAGTAATTATTTACAAGAAATACACTCTACCATTGAGTCGGCAAATCGCTTTTTTAGCGCCTTTCTCAGGCATTAAGAAGGCGAGCGATGAGTCTGTGAACACCGAGTTGTTCGGAGGCTCATCGTTTCATTCGTTCAGTAACACTTCCGAAATTGTGAGTAGTATCCTCATCAAGATTTGCAAAATATTCTAGTAGCAGGCGGTGGATGAAGCTGTAACCGCCGCCGACGCGCTGTAAGAGGATACGTGCGGTTGCATCATTGAGGAATCCCTGCGTATCCCAGGGGAAGATGTGTTTCTTGCGGAGTAACCAGCGCAAGACGAAATGTTGCAGCACCGCCCAGCCACCACTGATGGCCCAGCTGAATAATGCGCCGCCGATAGCGAAGAGCCATACGGCACCCAGAGCGTAGCTCACCCCTTCGCTCACGTCGACATTCAACCCATTACTCAGCCCCTCGTTTAACAGGTAGCTCAGTCCGTAGCCTAGAAATCCGAGGCCCCCAATTAGTATGCCACCGAGCAGGCCAATGCGAACACTATTCAGCGCGGACCGACGCACGCCTTGATTGAGACTCTGGCGGTCCTGGTCCTCAATTTGTTCCTGGGCAATACTTTGAAAGAGCCCCAATCCCAGCCAGTAGGTCAAACCAGTGCTTATGCCAACGATCAGTCCCATCATTAGTCCATAGATCAGGCCGCTAGCAGGACCGGAACTCAGTCCAGAACTTAGACCATCGCTCAAGCCGTAGCTCAGACGGAAGCCCAATGAGGTACTTAACTGTACACCTTGTCCGGTGGTGAGACCATAGCTCAGTCCGACGATCAGCATTGTACTAATAGCCAGTATTCCACTGATAACGCAATGTTCGAAAGAGCGCAAACTGCGCCAAAAACTACGCCAGGTCCAGCGCAGCCGCTCGGTCAAGCTAAGGTCTCTCCTGTTTTTCTCAACGGTCAAACT
>CAZZYQ010000066.1:0-4720 GCA_964658395.1 uncultured Granulicella sp.
CGATCACGACGATCCGGAGATGGCCAAGCTCGTCTCAGCCGGCCGGAAACGGGAGTTTGCGGCATTCGGCTGGGACGACGCCCTGATCCCAGATCCCGAGAAGCCAGAGACGTTCCTTCACTCCAAGCTCAACTGGGACGAGGTGCACGAAGGCGCGCATGCGGCGATGCTGCAATGGTTTACAAAGCTCATACACCTTCGCCGCGCCTCCACCTCACTGAACGACGGAGATCCTAAGCACACCCGTGTCCACTTCGATCCAGAAAAGGTCTGGCTGGTCATCGATCGCGGCCTGGTGCAGATTCTGGCCAATCTCGGGTTAAATGACGCAAGTTTTAATGTTCCGGCCGGCTACCGGCTGCTTGCTCAGTCCAGCGAGGGTGTCTCCGCCGACGGCGGTAGACTTACGCTTCCATCAGACAGCCTCGCCATCCTTTCAGGCGAAGACGAATAGACTGGCCGCGGAATTTAGCGGCGGGTTGGCAAACACCTCTCACCTGAGGAATTCTGCCACGTCTTCGGATTCTTTCCGGCAGGATGAATATCTTTGTTAATCTTTACTCATGCCCGGCCTCAACCTCCAGACATCGTCACGTGAATACAGCAAAATAACGTGTGTGCGTTTTCTTAGCTGTTTGTTGCTCTTCTTCTGCTGCGTTGCTGGCTTTTCTCAAGCTAAGCCAAAGCCCGATCCGGACGTCCTCGTATTCACCAATGGCGATCAGCTGACGGGGACGGTTGAACGCGGGGCGGGAGACAGCGTGGTCTTCAAGAGCGACATGGCTGGCGAGATCACCGTGCCGTTCGCGAACATCAAGGAGCTGCGCTCGCATGGCTCGTTCGCGCTGCTGCGTAAAGACACGAAGACGCCGACGACAAACGTCCAGCAAGGCACGATCGCTTACACCGATGGCAAGGTGGTGCTGACGAACCAACTGGGCCGTACGGAAGAAGTGGCTCCCAAGAGCATCGATTTCCTGATCGACAAGGCCACGTACGATCGGCAAGTCAACTTCCACCCGGGCCTGCTCCAGGGATGGAAGGGCGCGGTCACCGGCGGAGCCACACTTGTGCGGTCCACCCAGAACGGCTCTACGTTCACCGCGGGTACGAACCTGGTGCGCGCCCTTCCGCTGGTCAGCTACCTGCCTCCGAAGAGCAGAAGCATGTTCGACCTTACCGAAACCTACGGAAAGCTTACTCAGCCCGTCATCCCGCAGACGGTCCCACCATCTCCCGACTCCGTGGCAAAGACGAACATCTTCCATGCCGGGTTCGAGCACGATGTCTATTTCTCGCCTCGCTTTTACGCTCTGGGCCGCGCCACGTTCGACCACGACTACTCCCAGGGTTTGCGACTTCAGCAGGTCTACGGTGGCGGGATCGGTTGGACCCCGATCCTCGACCCGAAGCAGCAACTCGATCTGAAAGCCGACGTGCATTACGAGAAGCAGGGATTTGAGACTGCACTCAGCAACCAGAACCTGATTGGTTCAACCATCTCAGAGCTGTACCATCGCAACCTGCCCTGGAAGGTGCTGTTCAACGAGAGTGCCGATGTGCTTCCCGCATTCAACAACACCAATGCCTATTCCGCTGACGCCACGGCCGGATTGGTTCTACCGGTATATAAGCGACTCGGCGTCAACGTCTCCGCCACGGACAACTTCCTGAATAATCCCGCCGTCGGTTTCAAGAAGAACAGCTTCCAGTTCACAACCGGCGTCACCTATACGCTCCCTTAGAGGAGAGGAGAGGAGGCGATGGAGTGTGTCTATTTCGACTGGGTCAGTATGCCGGTGACGGGCGCAGGGAGCTGCTGGTCCGCGTTCTTTATCAGCAGGCTGACCTGCCACATCTGCGTGTCGGAGAGGACGTGCTTGTAGGACGGCATGCCCGACAGCCGAATACCGTTCGCCACCTTCCAGTACGTCTCGCCAGCATCGTCGTCGCTCACCCCGACCACGTCGCCATGAGCATGCTTCTTCCAAAGCTGAGGCGCAGCAGGATACATGTACTTCGCGAAGCCAACATCGCGACCCGGGGTGCCGTGGCAGGCGGCACACTCCCGGACATAGACGTGCGCTCCGGCCTCGAACACATCTTCGCTGATGCCAAAGGGAGCGGGCTTCATCTCATGTGCGATCCGGGCGGCGAGGGTCGGCCGCGCCACGCTCTCTTCCAACGGGAACGGGGCGTCCGCGACCGCCACCGGCGGTGCGCCGAACCGCAGGTACACGGTAGGTGCAGCGATTGATAGAACCAGCGCACAGAGGAACCCAAACACAAAGTTCCTCAACCCTTTGCCTGAACCCTTACTCTTTGCCATGTCCTATTCTCACCCAAGTCGCGGCGGGCGTCTGCGCTGCCTTGAGATCATGTCCCGCAGATATCCGCAGGATGTTCTAATAAAGAGAGTGGTTACGAACGTCGTGTACGCGCTCCAGGTACTGACGGTCCGTGTCGACAAGTTCGCGCAGGGGAAATGCTTGATGTCGGGTGTTATCAGCAAGACGAAGTGGTTTGCGGTGGTCATGCTTGTTGCAGTAATTGCAGGGATGCTGACTCCAGCGCAGGCACAGACGCGGCGGCAGCGCCGTGAGACCAACGTAAACCGCCAGGCGCGCATCCAGCGCACGATCAACCAAACCTACAGCGCCCGGTACGAGCTCTTCGGCGGCGGCGGCTACCTCCGGTTCCGCTCCGGCGAGTTCCTGAAGCGCAACAACGAGGTCACCTGGGCCGCCAGCGGCACTTACTTCCTCAACGAGAAGCTCGGCATCACCGGCGATGTCCGCGGCGCGTTCGGTTACGCCAAGATTCCGAATGTGTTCGCGCTGAACGGCCAGTACAATCCGCTCATTAACGAATACATGTTCATGGGCGGGCCTACCTATCGCCTCTACGCCAAAGAGAAGTATGCCGTGAGCGCGGTCGTCGCGGGCGGTCTCGCTATCGGCAACTTCAGCGGCGGAAATAAGGGCGTGCGGTCAGAGACTGTGGGCATGTGGAAGTCTACGAACCGCCCGGTCATCAGTGCCGGGGTGAACTTCGATTACAACTTCTACCCCAACCTCGCCTTCCGCTTCACGCCGACCCTGGTCGGCACGACTTTCGTCGGAACCACGGCGACAGGCCCGCTCGCAACCGGCGGAAGCTCGACCGGAGGATTCCAGGCGAATCTCGGGTTCAATGCCGGGGTTGTGTATCGGTTTGGGAAGATCAAGTAGTTCACAGTTGATGCTTTGACGGATAATCGGGCTGTGGCTCACCGAACTAGCGAGGGGAACGATGGCGACAACTCATCTGATCTCGACCGACGAATATCTCAGCTCCGACTATGAGCCCGATGTCGACTATGTCGATGGCCGTATCGAGGAGCGCAAGTTAGGCGAGACCGATCATTCAAAGCTGCAAGGCAGACTCTACTTCCTGATCACCCTGCACGAGGAAGACTGGCATCTTCTCGCCCTTCCTGAAGTACGCGTTCAGGTGGCACCAACCCGTTTTCGCGTGCCCGACGTGTGCGTGGTCCGGGAAGAGGACGCAGACAAACCCATCATTACGGAGGCGCCGCTTCTCTGCCTCGAAGTCCTGTCGCCTGGCCAAAGCCTTTCCGCGATTCGCAAGCGCGCACAGGACTTCTTCAACATGGGAGTGCCCGAAGTCTGGGTATTCGATCCGCCAACCCAGACTGTCTACGTCTGTCTGCCCAATTCAATGACCGAGCAGAAGGACGGCGTGTTGCGGCTCGAAGGAACGCCTGTAGAGCTTTCTGTCGCAGAAGTGTTCAAGGCGTTGAAGCGGAAGAGCTAGATTCTCTTCGGCTCTAGCTTCATCGCGGCTTCGTATCCTAACCTCTGCTCGACTTCATACCAGGAGAGGATTATTCCGGCCCTTCCACGTTGTTCATCATTCGTGTTTTCCGTTAGCCATTTCTTCACAAACGGAAGCCCACGTTGAAGCAGATCGGCCTGACCGCACGGCGCTGACTTCGAGGCACCGGTTGACATGGATATTCCACTTCTCGTCCAAATAGCCGCTTTCAACCATGTTCTTGCTCGCGCTATGAAGCCCGCCGAGGCTTCTGTAAGGAACATCGAGCACTTTAGAGCTCGTGGCGTGCGGCTGAAACTGATAATCCCAGAACGTTAGTTCCAAACCCTCGAACTGAGGGACGCCCGCAAGCGCCTTCGATATCGCTTCGGCACCAATCGGGTATGAGTGGGTATGTGGATATTCGACTTATATCGCGTTGGGATCACGGGCAGTGTCGGCACAGTCGGCATAGGAATAAAATCATACCGTCCGGCGCAATCGGACGACGGGGAAACATGGCACTCATCAAGCAGGACGACTTCATCCAGAGCGTCGCCGACGCGCTCCAGTACATCAGCTTCTACCACCCCGTCGACTACATCACCAACCTCGCCCGCGCCTACGAGCTGGAGAAGTCGCACGCCGCCAAGGACGCGATGGCGCAGATCCTCATCAACTCCCGGATGTGCTTTGAGGGCCACCGCCCCATCTGCCAGGACACCGGCATCGTTACAGCATTCGTGAAACAGGGGATGACCGTCCAATGGGAGCCCTCGTCAAAACACGGCATGATGACCATGCAGCAGATGGTCGACGCCGGAGTCCGCCAGGCCTGGAAAGACCCTGACAATACGCTCCGGCCCAGCCTGCTCGCCGACCCCGCTTTCACCCGCAAGAACAC
>CAZZYQ010000066.1:4820-21696 GCA_964658395.1 uncultured Granulicella sp.
CCCATCGACATGCAGGAATTGATCGCGCGCGGCCCCCAATCGAGGATCGAAGCACTTCGCATCGAGCTCTACGAGAAGGTGAACGCTTTGGGCATCGGGGCCCAAGGGCTCGGCGGACTAACAACCGTACTCGACGTCAAGATCATGGACTTTCCCACCCACGCCGCCAACCTTCCGGTGGCGATGATTCCAAACTGCGCGGCTACCCGCCATCTGCACATCCGGCTCAATGGCTCAGGTGCGGTGATGGCCGATCCGCCATCGATCGAGGCGTGGCCGAAGCTGGTCTACGACGTCCAAACCGCTCGCCGTGTCAACCTCGACATGGTCACGCGCGACGAGATCAAGACCTGGAAGCCGGGCGAGGTCGTCCTGCTCTCCGGCAAGCTGCTAACCGGCCGCGACGCCGCCCACAAGCGTCTGATCGACATGCTCAACCAGGGGGAAAAGCTGCCCGTCGATTTTCACAATCGCTTTATCTATTACGTCGGCCCGGTCGATGCTGTTCGGGACGAAGCCGTCGGCCCCGCCGGACCAACCACCGCGACGCGCATGGACAAGTTCACGCGCCAGCTTCTTGAGGCGACGGGGCTGCTCGGAATGATCGGCAAGGCCGAGCGTGGCCCGGAGGCCATCGCCGCCATCAAGGAGTTCGAGGCGGTCTACCTGATGGCCGTCGGCGGCGCGGCGTACCTTGTGTCGAAGGCCATCAAGTCAGCCAAAGTGCTCGCCTTCGAAGACCTCGGAATGGAAGCCATCTATGAGTTCGAGGTGGTCGATATGCCGGTCACGGTCGCCGTTGACGCCATGGGCACCAGCGTCCACACCACGGGCCCCGCCGAGTGGAAGACTCGGATCGCACAAGCTACCGGTAGCCTGGCAGGTGTCCCAATCTTGCAAGAGCAGAAGATCTGAGATCAGGCGATGAAGCGGTCGCTGCTCTTTCTCTCCTCCACGGCTTTGGCCGCCTTGGAGCGCCTGAGTGCCCGCACGAGTGAGTCGAGGCAGGGAACGAAGAGCGCGAGTACCGCCAGAATAATCGCAGCAATCAGGAAGCTTGTAATCTCTTCAGACACGGTTCTCTCCAAACCTTCGGCCGATCCAGCGCCAGGCGTGTGAGTAGTGTTATGCCGTCCAGCGGCGTTTCACACTCCCCTTCAGGAAGCAAAGGTCGGTGCTCTTCTGCATGGAAGCTCGTCTGGACCAATACAGCGGCTGGAATTGCGGCGCAAGCACCGTGGGGTGCGCACGAATTCTGCATAGAGCCGCCCAAACGGGGTATGGTGCCGGAAAGGTCGTGGGACTTGCAGACTGCTGAGAGGTTTTAGCCAAGAAGTTCTGCTTATCTCCGGTGAGCTCTCGTTGAGCAGGTCGCGGGCATCTGTTGGGATGCTGGACCAGATCTGGTCCGAGACCAAGCTGCTGACACTTCTGCCTAGGTGAGTGCCGCTGGTCGAATCAAGCCACTTCGCGCGAAAGGCGCTTTGCAGCTTTTACTGTGGTGGCCTCGCTGGTTGATGATCGCTGCTGATTCCTACGCACCATACCAACCACTAACTCAATAAAGGGAACCATGAACGCAGCAACGACGATCACGCTGACCCAGAGCAGGAAGGACTTCAATTCTTGAGGCATCGCCATTTTCTCCAGACTTGCAGGCACCTGATCTCGCAGGTTGTGGGATCTCTCCGGTACTCCGATTCTGTCACACCTTCGTGGTACAGATAGTTAAATCTCGTTAATCGCTGGGACTGGAAAGGCAGTTACCAGTGCGCTGAATAGGATTACCTACAAAGTGCAAAGATAGTGCAGAATGGCGTGCCAGCGTTTCACTGATCACTTGTGCCGTATAGAGACTAGACGATCCGCGAGGGGTGCTCCGGCACGGACGGCACCGAAGGCTTGGCTTTTCGGGAGAGCACAAAGCTCCGTTTCACCTTTCGTGCGTCCTCTGCGCGCCGGTCGCCAGAGGCATGATCGATCTTTCTCCAGAACCCGACAAAGTAATCTACGGCAGAGATGATGGAGACGATCGACATCCAATAGATCGCCGTCAGCGCGATCAAGCGCACCGCGATCACGAATCCACCGCCAAGGCTGGGGAACCAGAGCCAGTAGTTCCAGCGGTGGGCCAAAATCGCAGCCACGACCGAGACGATCTGAATCACTGTTTTCAACTTCCCAATCTCTGAAGCCTCAATCGTGAAGCCCTCTGCGGCCGCAATCGAGCGCAGCCCGGAAACCAGGAACTCCCGTCCAATCACCAGCACTGCGATCCAGGGCGGTACCACGCTTGGGTTGTAGGCAACCAGGATGATGAACGCCGCCGAGACCATCAGCTTGTCCGCCAGCGGATCGAGCAGCATTCCCATCGTCGTGATCTGCTTGCGTTTGCGCGCAAGATATCCGTCAAGACCATCGGTGATGCTGGCCAGGATAAAGACGACCGAAGCGATGATCTCCTGCTCGCCGCCGCGGAGACCGGGAGCACCATGACCCTGAAACGGGAAGCCAGGCGAAAGAATCCAGATCATTAGCGGGACGCAAGCAACGCGACTCATCGTTATGGAATTCGGCAGATTCATCGCATGCTGGCCTGGCGGCGTCGCGTGGCGTCCGAGACGCGGCAGATAGAAGCATTCTGTCACATCACGTAGCCGTCCGTCGGGTACCCGTTGCCCGTGCCTGCCCGGTTCGGTAATCGGCTTCAATGGGAGTTCCTGATTGTCGGCAGGAATGGTCTGCTCAGGCCACCTCGGCGACCTGCACTGTACGAGGCAGGTTCGGCTTGACTCCCAGGTGCTTGGTTCCCCACCCGCACATCTCATGCATGATGGGGACCAGCTCTTCACCCGCAACCGTGAGACTGTAATCCACTCGCGGAGGCGAGACTGGGGTACTCACCCGCCTCACGATACCGTCTGCTTCAAGTTCCCTTAGTTGTTCGCTGAGAACCTTCTCGCTGACGCCGGGCAGCACGTCGCGGATCTCTGCAAATCGCATGGTATGGAGCGAAAGATGCCAGACAATCAACACCTTCCACTTTCCGGCCAGGGTATTCGCCGTGGCCTTGATCGGACATCCATAGTGCTGTTTCATGAGGGTGCGATGCTCCATCGGCTTACAAAATAGTGCGTACTAGCCACGAACTATCTGCCGGATTAGATTGTCCTTGCGCGGTATCGCTCCTGAAAGATATCGCCGAAGGAGATTGCTACGATGGTCCTGGTAACTGGAAGCTCAGGCAGTGTTGGCGGTGCTGTGCTGAGCGAGTTGCTGCGCTTCGAAGCTCCATTGCGAGCATTGTATCGCTCTGAACGCGAGGCTGCGAAGGCACCGCGCGGGACGGAGAGAGCGATCGCAGACTTCTCCGATTCTTCAGCTCTCGATGCGGCACTGAAGGGTGTCGAAAAGGTCTTTCTCGTCTGTTCGCCAATTCCGCAACTTATTCAGCTCGAAAGTAATGTAATCGACGCCTGCAGAAGGGCCGGCGTAAGCAATCTCGTTCTGAACTCGGCATATGGTGCCGGTTTGTACGACAGGTCGTTCCCCAGCTGGCACTTCGCTGTTGAGCGGTATGCCGCGCAATCCGGGCTGCAACTTACCATCCTGCGGCCTGAAAGTTTCATGCAGAACATGGTGACGTACTACTCCGGATCGATAGAAAGCGAAAAAGCGTTCTACGTCGCAGGGAAGGACGCTCCTCTTGCCTTCATCGATCTGCGCGACATCGCAGCTGTCGCCGCCAAGGTGCTGACCTCGGCCGGTCACGCCGGCGCAACCTACACCCTGACCGGAAGCGAGGCGCTCACCTACGGTGAGGTGGCTGACCGCATCTCGCGCCTGCTCGGGCAGAAGGTCACCTACGTAAACATCACGCCAGAGCAGTCCCGTGCCTCCATGCTTGGACTTGGAATGCCGGACTGGCAAGTTCAGGCGCTCATCGACCTGCAGGCCTTTTACACAGACGGTCCGGGAACAACAGTTACCGGCGACGTGGGGAAGGTACTCGGACGCGAACCAATCCTCTTCGATCACTTCCTGAACGACTACTCCAACATTTTTTTTGAACGAGCCACGACATAAGGAGATGGCATGACTACAAACGCTTCGAGCAACGCCGGTTCGCGGACGGACATGAGCTTGGACGACATGAAGGCGTTCGTGCGCGACCACTTCGAGCAATTCGTCAACCAGCAGAATCTAGCGATCGCAGACATTAACTTCGCTCCGGAGTTCATCGACCGCGGGTCCGATGTGCCACCCGGGCTTCCATCTGGCCCCGAAGGCGCGAAGCAGTATGTCGGCGGTGCGTACAAGAAGTTCCCCGAGATCCATGTCACGATCAACGACCTGATCGCCGAGGGCGACAAGGTTGTCGTGCGCAACACCTGGCGGGGCACCGATGCCGCTACCGGAACGCGCATGGAGTTTTCCGGCATCGTGATCTGGCGGATCGCGCACCGCCAGTTGGTGGAGCGATGGGCCTACCTTGAAAAGCCGCACCCGGCGTAAACAAGTTCCGGGTCCGCCCGCAGCAATGCAGCCGGACCCGTAAAGGAAGCTAGGCGTAGATGCCGCGCTGCTTGGTGGTATACGCCACGCGATCGATTGCCAGCATATACGCCGCGATCCGGTTGTTCACGGAGTGCGCGGTCGCATAATGGACCACATCGTCGAAGCTGGCCGACATAATGGCATCGAGCCGCTGGTTCACCTCGGCTTCGGTCCAGAAATAGCCCATCCGGTCCTGCACCCACTCGAAGTAGCTGGTGGTCACGCCGCCGGCGTTCGCCAGGATGTCGGGAATGACAAAGACCCCCTTGGTCGCGAGGATCTCGTCGGCAACCACCGTGGTTGGACCATTCGCGCCCTCGCACAGAATGCGGCATTGCAGCTTGTCAGCATTCAGGCTGGTAATCACGTTCTCGGTGGCGGCAGGGACCAGGATTTCGCACTTCCAGGTCATCAAGTCGTCCTTGTCAACGGCCTCAGCCTCGGCAAAGCCAGTGATCGTTCCCGCGCGCTTGCGGTGGGAGGTCAGCGACGGAATATCGATGCCCTTCGGGTTGTACAGTGCACCATCGAACTCGGTAATGCCGACGATGGTGTAGCCCTTCTCATACAGCAGCTTCGCGGCATTGGAGCCGACATTGCCAAAGCCCTGAATAATGACCCTGCACCCTTCGATGGGCAGGTTAAGGTACTTCATCGCGCTGTCGCAGACGACGGAGATGCCGCGGCCGGTGGCTTCGCGCCGGCCGCGCGAGCCCCCGATGTTCACCGGCTTGCCTGTCACAACGGCAGTGACTGTCTGCCGCATGTGCATCGAGAAGGTGTCCATGATCCAGGCCATCGTCTGCTCGTCGGTTCCCATATCGGGAGCCGGAACATCTTTTTCCGGGCCGATGAATTCGATCAGCTCCGCGGTGTAGCGGCGGGTCATGCGTTCCAGCTCGCCCTGAGACATCTTCTTCGGGTCGCAGATCACACCACCCTTAGCTCCGCCAAACGGTATGTTGACCACGGCACACTTCCAGGTCATCCAGGAGGCAAGCGCGCGGACCTCATCGAGCGAAACGTCCGGCGAGTAGCGGATGCCTCCCTTGGCCGGTCCGCGGGCAATGGAGTGTTGGACGCGATAGCCGGTGAAGACTTCAATCGAGCCATCGTCCATCCCGACCGGAATGTGCACGATCAACTCGCGTTGCGGGTAGCGGAGCACCTTCCAGAGGCCCTCGTCGAGGTTCAGTTTTCTAGCGGCAAAGTCGAAGCGGGCGGCTTGCGCCTCCCAAGGATTGGTCTCCTGCTCGAGCGTCATCGTCGTGGATGTCGTTTGAGCAGAAGCGTCTAGTGCAGGCATTTGGTTTCCCTTCTTTTCACGAACCGGTATCAGTGATTCAGCGGCCATAGTGTCCCCCCGCGGGGTTGAACGTTCGCTTCGGCGTGGTCGGTTCACCGAGGCCTCACGGAGTATAGGCTTCTTCCAAAATCATCGGCAATACCTCTGATTTGCTACAAACCCCGCAGCGGGTTGGATGCTTCCAGCATCGGCTTCGCTCCTGGAACGATGATGAATCGTGGCGCGCGTTTATGATGAATCAGTCATGCCGACCGTCACTCTTCCATCAGCTCGCGACTTCAAGGCGCTTTCCAAGGCCTACACGCTGGTTCCGGTATACCGGACGGTGACGGCTGACCTCGAAACTCCCGTCTCGGCATTTTTGCGGATCGCCGCAAACGAGCCTGAGGCGTTTCTGCTGGAATCCGTCGAAGGGGGCGAGCGCGTGGGCCGTTACACCTTCATCGGCGTCGAACCATATAAGAAGATGGTCTCGCGCGGCACCTCCATTGTTATCGAGGAAGGAAAGAAGCGTCGTTCCTTCGAGGGGGACATCTTCGAGCAGTTGAAGCTCGAGCTTGGTGCCCATAACCCGGCGCGGCTTCCCGGCCTGCCCCCGTTTACCGCGGGCGCTGTCGGCTTCTTCGCCTACGATGTTGTGCGACAGATAGAGGAGCTTCCGTCCATCGCCAAAGACGAGCTCATGGTTCCGGACTCCTGCCTGATGTTCTTCGACCAGGTGCTCGCCTTCGACCATGTTAAGAAAGAGATCCACCTCATGGTCACCGCTGACTTGACGAGGCAATCCAGGGAGGGTGCCTATGAACGCGCGGAAAGACGGCTGAGCAGGCTTGAGAAGCGGCTCGCTTCAGCGCTGCCCAAGCCGCAGCGGCAAACAAGAGCAGGCAGGCTCAAGCTCACTGCTCGTACTCCAAAGGCCGCCTTCCTCAAGGCGGTCGCCAAAACCAAGGAGTACATTGCTTCAGGCGATGTCTTTCAGTGTGTTCTTTCGCAACGCTTCGATTGCCAGCCGGGCGTAGATGCCTTTGAGATCTATCGGTCCCTGCGCATCGTCAATCCATCGCCGTACATGTACTTCCTGCGCTTCGGCATGGAATCCTTCGACGCGAAGTCAAAGAAGTCAGTCGCGCACATCGTCGGTTCTTCTCCAGAGCTGCTGGTGAAGGTCCACGGCCGCGACATCGAGTACAGACCGATCGCCGGCACTCGCCCTCGCAGCGCCGACGAAGGGGAAGACCGCGCTATCGAAGCCGACCTCCGCACAGACGAGAAAGAAGTCGCCGAACACATCATGCTCGTCGACCTGGGCCGAAACGACGTTGGGCGCGTCAGCGAGTTCGGCTCCGTCAAGGTGAAGGACCTGATGTTCGTCGAACGCTACAGCCACGTTATGCACCTCGTCAGTTCTGTTGAAGGCAAGCTGAAGCAGCAGCTTGCGCCAATCGACGCCTTCAAGGCGTGCTTTCCGGCCGGTACCCTGAGCGGCGCGCCAAAGATTCGGGCCATGGAGATCATCGAAGAACTTGAGCCTTCCCGGCGCGGCGTCTACGGCGGCAGCATCCTCTACGCCGATTTCAACGGCAATCTCGACAGCTGCATCGCGATCCGAACCCTCTTCATGAACGGCAAACAAGGGCACATTCAGGCCGGAGCCGGGATCGTAGCCGACTCCGTTGCGGAGAACGAGTTCGCTGAGTGCGGCAACAAGGCACGCGCTGTCGTACGTGCCATCGAACGCGCACGGGGAGCTTAGGTCACCTCGCTCATGGATGCCGCGTTAAATGAGCAAAATGCCATGCCCCGCACGCTTGTGGACGCATTCTGCGCCGACTGTGCCGATTTTTGAGACTTTTCTCAAACGCCAGCTCGCAAATCCTTTAAACTAATCGTTAGGCCAATCGGCCGCCATCTCTCTCCACCAAGCCACTCCACTAAGCCAGGAACACTATGATCTCCGTCTCAAATGTCACCATGCGCTACGGCTCGAAGCTGCTCTTCGAGGACGTCTCCGTTACCTTCACCATTGGCCGTCGCTACGGCCTTACCGGCCCAAACGGCGCCGGTAAATCCACATTCATGAAGTGCCTCACGGGTGAGATCGATCCGCAGAAGGGCACCGTGGTTCGCCCGCGCAAGATTGGCGTCCTCTCGCAGGACCAGTACGCCTTCGACGCCTACCGCGTCATCGACACCGTCATCATGGGCAATAAGGCTCTTTGGGCGGCTCTTGAAGAACGCGAGATCATCTACAACAAGGCCGAGATGACCGATGAAGACGGTTCGCGGCTGGGCGAGCTCGAGGGCATCGTTGGCGACGAAGACGGCTACGAAGCGG
The DNA here is from genome assembly GCA_964658395.1 of uncultured Granulicella sp. Lineage (GTDB taxonomy): Bacteria > Acidobacteriota > Terriglobia > Terriglobales > Acidobacteriaceae > Edaphobacter. The sequence goes on from CAZZYQ010000066.1 coordinate 13,019, forward strand.
AATCAAACGCCGCCGTTCTCCTGCAAGGCCTCGACATCCCCGACGAACTGCACGATCGCAAGATGTCCGAGCTCCAGGGCGGCCAGAAGGTCCGCGTCCTGCTCGCCCAGGCGCTTTTCGGTAATCCGGAAGCGCTGCTGCTCGACGAACCGACAAACTACCTCGATCTTGAGTCCATTCACTGGCTGCAGGACTTCCTCATCCGCTACAGCGGCACCGTCATCACCATCTCGCACGATCGCCACTTCCTTAACGCCGTCTGCACCCACATCGCGGACATCGATTACGAGACCATCATCACCTATAACGGCGGCTACGACGACATGGTCTTTCAGAAGACCAGCATCCGCACCCGCATCGAGAGCCAGAACGAGCAGCGCGAGAAGAAGATTGCCCAGTTGAACGATTTCATCGCCCGCTTCTCAGCGGGAACCCGGTCGAGCCAGGTGAACTCCCGCAAGAAGGAAGTCGAGCGTCTGGCGACGAGCGAACTCGCACGATCAAACATCGCGCGCCCTTACATCGCATTCAAGATGGAGCGCCCTTCAGGCAAGACCGTTCTCGAGTTCGAAAGGGTGAACAAGTCCTACACCCAGAAGGACGGTAAGGTCGAGCACGTCATCAACAACTTCTCCGCGACCGTACAGCGTGGGGACAAGGTCATCCTGATGGGACGCAACGGTCAGGGGAAGACGACGCTGCTGAAGGCCCTGCTCGCGAATGGGCCGGGAGTAGAAGAGACCGATGTGTCGATCGACTCGGGCACGGTCAAGTGGGGCCACGAGGTCTCCATCGGCTACTTCGCGCAGGACCATAAGAACTCGATCCAGCTCGGCATGACCGCCTCCGACTGGCTGCACCAGTTCGACCCTCAGGCGACCAAGGAGGATATCCGCGGCATACTTGGCCAGATGCTCTTCCGCGGGGAAGAGGGCTTGAAGAAGACCGACGCGCTCTCCGGCGGCGAGGCGGCAAGATTGCTGTTCTGCAAGATCATGCTGCAGAAGCCCAATGTTCTAGTGCTGGACGAGCCGACAAACCACCTTGATCTCGAAAGCATCAACGCGCTCAACCAGGCCATTCAGAAGTACGAAGGCACCGTCTTCCTCGTCACCCACGACCAGGACCTGATCGAAGAAGCCGGGACGCGCATCTGGCACTTCGAGGGCGGCCCGACGGACTTCCATATCACCGACCACAAAGGGCCGTACGAGGAGTATCAGCAGCAGCTCACCATGGTTGCGAAGTAGCGGCCACCGAGATCACCGGCCATCTACTTAGCCAGAACACTCGTCGCGCGCCGCTCGTCTCCTTCTGTAAGCGCCCTTATCTTCAACTTCAGAACGTTGCACGGATGCCCGATCAGCACTCCCAGCACCACGACAGCACTCACGATCAGGCCCTTCTGCAACAGGCTCGCATGGTTGTAGGGTATGCACGCGGCAATCACAACATACAGGGGAAAGTGAAGCAGGTAGATCGGGAACGTCCCTTCAGCCACAAACCTAACCGCGCGGACTGTCTTGCTCTCCACATCAACCGCCCAGTTGCGTACCAGCAGCATCACCCGCAGCAGGAACGGCGTGCCCAGCACTCCAAACAGCACAAATGTAACCGCGCCGCCCGTGTTGCCAAGCTGCCACTCTTCTCCCTTGGCCTTCATGTAATCGCGAGCGGCCATGGCGCCGTGGCGAAAGGTAGGGCTTAATACCCCAGCGATCAATAGACCGGCCACGGCCACGCCGATGGCGAGGATGAGACGGTCAAGATGGTTTGCCGCGGTCCCCTCCGCATTCCAGCGCTGGTAGACGTCATGCGCATAGCACCCAATGAACCAAACCGGAAACAGCAGAAGAATCTTCGGTCCCGCGATGATGGAAACGACAGCAACCAGCACCCAGCGGCGGTAGCCGGTCAGATAGAACCCGAACCCGTACAACAAGTAATAGATCACCTCATAATTCAGCGACCAGAACGGCGGGTTCGTCAGCGGCCGTATGTCCAGCGTCCAGTTCTCAGCCATAAAGGTGAAGTTCGCAAGCAAGCTTGCCGCCGGCGACAGATCGGAGTGCCAGAAGCCGTAGAACTCCGGATTGACTCGAAAAGCGATATACGCGGTAATCGCTGTAATCAGCAGCGCGGGAGCTGCCACGGAGTAGATCCGCGAAGCGCGGTCCATCAGGTATCCGCCGAGCGTGGTACTGCGCCGAAGTGTGACGTGCCGAATCACGAAGCCGGAAAGCACAAAAAATACAGCCACGGAAGCGCGGGAGATGGGCACCAGATCCGGCAGCCCAGTTGAAAAGAAACGCTGCGTAATATGGCCGCCGGCAACAGCGATCGCTGCACCCACGCGGACGATGTCGAGCACAATGGATTCACTGGGCGTAAGTCGTTCCGGCTTCATTCTTCTCCAGCAAAGGCCTCTCGCAATCATATCTGGCGCGAGTCGGGATGTGAGTACCTCGAACGTTGCACGTTCGAGATCGGCGTAAATCATCTCCCTACAGTCACAGACCCAAGCCCGCACCTCGGCAGGGGCACGCCGTTCGTGCAGAGCAACTGCAGCAGTCGGCGGTGCGCGCGCAGCCGCAGCGAAACAGCTCGCTAAGGGGATGTTAGATTTCCAGGCTGGCACTCCGCGTAGTACTTTTAATCACTACCGAAGTCTCATCCGTTGCCCTCGACCCTCACCCATCCCGATGTCTTTGTCGCTGGAGCAGGCCCTGCCGGACTTGCCTGCGCCATCGCTCTTGCCCGCAAGGGGCTTCGCGTCCAGGTGGCCGATGGCATGAAGCCGCCCATCGATAAAGCGTGCGGCGAAGGCCTTATGCCTGAGGCGCTCGTCGCTCTCGCCAAGCTAGGCGTCGACGTCAACGGGCTCGGCGAAAAAGGCGCCCCGATTCGCGGAATCACTTTCATCGACACGGCGAGCGGCGCCCGCGCCCAGGCCAGCTTCCCGGCCGGTCCCGGCCGGGGCATCAAACGCCGGGTGCTTCATCAGCAGCTGCTCGCGCAGGCCCTGGCCCTCGGCGTCCATATATGCTGGCAGACCACCTTCACAGGCATCTCGGCCTCGGGCAATTGTCTGACCACCACCAGCGGTCGCATCCATCCTCGCTTCATCGTTGGTGCCGACGGCCTCCAATCGCGCATTCGCGCCTGGGCCGGTCTCGATCGCTGCACCACAACCGCTCGTCGGATCGGCCTACGCCAGCACTATGCCGCCGCCCCGTGGTCGGACCTCGTTGAAGTTTACTGGAGCAGCCACGGACAGGCTTACGTTACCCCTGTTGCATCGCGCGAAGTCTGCGTGGCCTTCGTCGCACACAGGAAGTTTGCCACCCCTGCGGCCGCTCTTTCCCATTTTCCGCAGCTGGGCTCCCGCCTCGCCTCTGCCGAACCTTCGGACACCCCGCGCGGCTCGGCCACCGTCAGCCGACGGCTGCACCGCGTCACCCGTGGCAACGTCGCGCTAGTAGGCGACGCCTCTGGCTCGGTCGATGCGGTAACGGGCGAGGGTCTTGCCCTCTGTTTCCGCCAGTCGCTCGTACTCGCCGACGCGATCGCCGCTGACAACCTCGCTGGGTACCAGAAAGCCCACCGTGCAATGGGCCGCCTGCCCCATGGAATGGCCAGCATCATGCTGCTGCTCGACCGCTCACCCGTTCTTCGCTCCGCTTCCATCGCTGCACTGGGCCGCTGCCCCCAGCTCTTCAATCGTCTTCTTGCACTGCATACTGGCCACGGCTTCCAGCCGCTTCGGCCCGCCCGTGCGGATCTGCGCCTGCTGCCGGAAGGCTAGGGTGCTGCCTTCTCACTCTGCGTCCAAAGCTCACAGGACGCTCCATGCACTCCAAATCCTCGCTTGGGTAACTGAGAAGCACCTCAGGCTCCGCGGCTATGGAATACTCTTGTCTTGCAACAGCTTCCGCCGCGCCGCTCAATAGGACCTGACCCCAGAACATGGCTTTCTCCCTGCCTGAACCTTCATCCGATCTCTCCTCTATAGAAGAGCGCTGCATCGCCATCATCGCGAAATCCAAACTGATCCCTGTCGACAACATCAATCGCCAGACTTCCTTCGACGAACTCCAGGTCGACTCTCTCGACAAGATCAATATCTCCTTTGAAATAGAAGACGCGTTCCACATTCGGATCCCTGACGATTCCATCTCCAGCCTGAAGACCGTCGGTGATGTGATCGATGGGGTCTTCCGCCTGCAAGCCGGCCAGGCTTCCTTGTAGGAAGGCAGGGTCCAGACTATCGATGGCGGTAAACGGCGCAGTTGGTTCCGCGGCAATCGCAAGCGGGGCAAGTAAACTGTTTCCGTGCCGCACTACACAAAGTCGCAGCGTCTGGCACTGTTTGCGGTTCCGCGCCTGGCGTCTGCCCTCATCCGAGTCCTCGGCAGTACCCTGCGCTACCAGGACATTACCGCACCAGGAGTTACTCCGGGCTCCCAAATAGCCGGCCCGGTGGTGTACGCCTTCTGGCACCGATGTCTACTCTCCTGCGCCTACTACTTTCGCGACCAGAAGATCGCTATCCTGATCTCCCGCAGCTTTGATGGCGAGCTCATCGCCCGTACCGTGGAGCGGCTCGGTTTCATCGCAATCCGCGGCTCGAGTTCGCGAGGTGGGGCATTGGCGCTGCGACAGTTGACCGAGGAATACAGCCGCGGAACACGATGCGCCATCACTGCCGATGGACCGCGCGGGCCCAATTTGGTTGCCAAGCCCGGAGCCGCCCAGTTCGCCCACCTTGTGGGTGCCTGGGTCGGCACCTTCTACGTCCTTCCGCTTCGCGCCTGGGAGCTGAACACCTGGGACCGCTTCCTTGTTCCAAAGCCTTTCAGCCGCGTTCTCATCACCTGGCCTCCGCACGTTGCTGCGGCCGAAGTCAGCGAACAAGCAGTACAGAAGAACCTGGACCTGGCCGTCAGCATGGCTTCGCCGCAGGTCCGCTCAGCACCACCGCCGCAGCCTGCGGACAGCAACCCGCGCTGAAGTGAAGGTCGTCGAGCGCTCACTTTATTGTGTCCGTCACTGTCCGTACCGGTGAAGCCGAATAGCCCGGCGCTACCGCAATGAACTTCAGCGTCTGAGTCTTGGTGATCGTGATCGGCCCGCTCTATACCGTCGAGGAGGTCGTCGGCGTGCTTCCGTCGGTGGTGTAATACACCTTCGCCCCGCCCGTCGCATCGGCAATCGTGATCACCTGCGTCGCCCCCGGCTCGGCAGTCGCGCCCAGCGACGTGATCGTCACTATCCCATTCATCAGCGTAAAGCTGTAGTTGGTCGCAGCCAGCGATCCCAGGCCCAGCGTAATCGGGTACGTCCCTACCGTCGAGCCTTGCTTGGCGGTGGTCGTCTCCATCGGTGTGCCCGTCACTGCGGACGACGTATCCCCGTTCACGTATCCGGTCACCGTGTAGGTCAACGCTGGAATCGCCGCGCCATACTTCACGCTGACGCCGCCCCTCAACTTCGAGATGATGGCCGACGACTACGCCGCCCTGATCGATGCCATGCACATCGACTCGGCCTACGTCCTCGGCTGGAGCGGCGGCGGCATCAACGCTCTGCTCCTGCCCTGCGCCATGCCGAAAAAGTAAAGAAGCTCGTCGCCACCGGGTGCCAACCTCTGGGTCGGCCCCGACCCCTTCGCCCGCGGCCTGTGGGACCAGATGGAGCACGAATACACCACCGGCCTCACCAAGACCTACATCACGCCCAAAGAAAAGAACGACCGCAAGCTGTTCCTCCTCGACTGGTGGGAGGCCCCACATCACCCTCGCGCAACTCCACACCATTCAGGCACCCTCGCTCATCATGGCCGGCGACCACGACGTGATCTCGCTCCCGCACACCCTTGTCATCTATCAGAACATCCCCCACGCCCAACTCTGGATCGTCCCCAACTCCGGCCACCCCACCGTTATCGAGCACGCCGACGAAGTCAACAAGAAGGTCGACGAGTTCTTCACCCAATCCTTCATGGACTTCAGGCCAGCGAATAGAACCCAACCCTCTTGTTTATCATCCCTCTTTGTCGTCATTCCTTCTTTGTTTGTCCTTCCCGGGAGGGAATCTGCTTTTGTCCTTGCCTTTGCCCTTTCCGTTCTTGCTGTCATTCTGACGCGTAGCGGAAGAATCCCGCCGCTGTTCACGCCACCCAAGCCGCCCGAACCTTTCTGCCGCGAATGCCCAGCGTTTGCAGTCTCATCCGCCATGCCGGTCCTTCCTGTTTGGCATTCCCGAAGGGAATCTGCTTTTGCCTTTTGACTCCAGGTAGGTCGGGGCTTCAGCCCCGCCATCCACCGCCACCACCGCATCCCCGTTCCTGAGCGGGGGTCTCGCAGTCCCACCGCGCGACCCTCGACGAAGGACCCGCTTTTGAATTTCGAAGTTGGGATAACGTCGTTTTCGGGATTGGCTCGACCACGTCGTGTTGTTGAACGCGAAGAGTTATCCTCGTAAAGATCAGTTGAAAATATGGAAACCGCTAAACCCAAGACGCTCGGAGACTTCCCGCAATTTGTCATAAACGATGTGCGTCCCGGCGCTACATCCGATGATGGATATCAACTGTTTGAAATCGAGGCTAGTTTCGACCCGATCCTTGAGCGTCGTTTCGACGAAATGATGGAGGGAGTCGGCGTGCAGTGGTTCTGGCTTCTGTTCAGTGAACGCAGTTGCCTCACCCCATTGCTGAAGTCTTTCGATAAACAAACGAAGACTGTAGTTCTCACCTGTTACGAAAAGGAAGAGCCGAAAATAATCGGATTGGCCTTGCCATATCTCAGCCCCTATTGGCAGGCTTTTCATATCTGGATGGTGCTCGATCCAAACTGGGGCTGGGAGAGAAAGCAGTTTCAGGGAGTCGATGCTGTCGCTGAAGACTACGAAGCTGAAGAGGCATCTCTCGTGGACGGTCGCGAGGTAAAGATATGGTCAAAGCTGCAACCAGCCGGAATCGACACAGGGCATAGCCGTTACTATCCGGCAAGCGATCAGACGTCTCCAGTCCGTTCTGGTACGAGGCTGGTCCCTGGGGGATGGGGTCACGAACACTGCGAACTTTGCAACAAGCACATCGACGCAGGGATGGTTGGCTACTGTGATCCGGGAGAACGGTGGATGTGTGAGGTTTGCTATAACCGTTACGTCATACCGCGCGACCTAGCCTTCGTCGACGAACTCTAACCGCGTAAGTGTTTTGGGAAACAGTCCTTCACCAACCCGCCCACGAGTAATCCCCATCTTGCTCGTCTGCCTCTCCTGAATAGCACCCCTATCCCCTAAACCCTATCCCCTATACCCTGTCCTTATGTGCGGAATCGTCGGTTACATTGGCCCCAAGTCAGTCGTCCCAACCATCATTGAAGGCCTTCGCCGACTCGAGTACCGCGGCTACGACTCGGCCGGCATCGCCGTCGCCGGAGGCACGTCCGGCCTCGAGCTCCGCCGCGCTCCCGGCAAGCTGAAGAACCTCGAAGCCGTCATCGCGAAGTCGCCCGTAGACGGCACCTTCGGCATCGGCCACACCCGGTGGGCCACCCACGGCCGGCCCACGGAAGAGAACGCACACCCGCACCGCGACGGGTCGGGAACTCTGGTGGTGGTCCACAACGGCATCGTCGAAAACTACCTGACGTTGAAGCAGATGCTCATCGCCAAGGGGCACGCGTTCGTCTCCGAGACCGACACCGAGATCATCGCCCACCTCATCGAAGACGAGATAGAACTCGCCAGCGGCATCAGCCTCAAGCCCGGCGAACGCACCCACCACACGAACAACTCCGAGGCCGTCGTCAACGCCCCTGCGTTCAGCGCCATTCCGCTCGAAGAGGCTGTCCGCCGCGCTGTTAAGCGCATCACCGGGGCCTTTGCCATCGGTGTCCTCTCCGCCAACGAACCCAACAAGCTCGTCGCCGCCCGCATGGGCCCGCCCGCCGTCATCGGGCTAGGTGAAAGTGGGGGCGTCGGGGAGTTCTTCCTCGCCTCCGACGTTCCTGGCATCCTCCACCACACCCGCAACATCCACTTCCTCGCCGACGGCGAGGTCGCCATCCTCACCACCCACGGCGTCACCCTCACCGACTTCAACGGCGGGCCTCTCTCCCTTAAGCCCCAACGCATCCTCTGGGATCCGATCCAGGCCGAAAAGGCCGGCTACAAGCACTTCATGCTCAAGGAGATCAACGAGCAGCCCCGCGCCATTCGCGACACCACCCTCGGCCGCGTCTCGCTCGACACCGGCCAGGTCTTCTTGCAAGAAATGCAGATCACTCCCGAAGACTTCCGCACCGCCAGCCAGATCACCATCGCCGCCTGCGGGACTTCATGGCATGCGGGCCTCGCCGGAAAGTTCATGATCGAGCGCCTCGCTAGGCTCCCCGTCGAGGTCGACTACGCCAGCGAGTACCGCTACCGCGATCCCATCTCCGACCCCCGCGCCATCGGCCTCCTCATCACGCAGTCCGGCGAGACCGCCGACACCATCGCCGCCCAGCGCGAGCTCATCGCTAAGGGATCGAAGACCCTCGCCATCTGCAACGTCGTCGGAGCCGCCGTCACGCGCGAAGCCCAGGGCACCATCACCACCAACGCCGGCCCGGAGATCGGCGTCGCCTCCACCAAGGCCTTCACCGCCCAGCTCACCGCCCTCTTCG
>CAZZYQ010000067.1:0-16329 GCA_964658395.1 uncultured Granulicella sp.
CAGTGTCGAACTATTAGGCAAGCAAAAAGGCCCGGTCTTCTCGAAGCGAGAACCCGGGCCTTTTTGCGCCTGCTGTCTTCTTTACTTTTGCATCGAGGCAATCGCAGCGAGCACTTCGGTGCTGTGCACATTCGGGTCGACCTTGGTCCAGGTCTTCGCCACCTTGCCCGAAGGATCAATAAGAATGGTCTCGCGCTGCGTGAACTTGATTGGCCCCATGCTTGCGACGGTGACGCCGTAAGAGTCTGCGACCTTGTGCTCAGTGTCTGCGAGCAGCTTGAAGGTCAGGCTTTCTTTCGAGCAGAAGCTCTTGTGGCTGTCCGCCGTGTCGAGCGAGACACCGAGCACCACCGCATTTGCGGCCTTGTACTTGTCCAGGTCGCGCTGGAAGTTGTGCGCCTCAATCGTGCAGCCCTGGGTCTTGTCCTTTGGATAGAAGTAGAGCACCACCCATTTGCCCGCGTAGTCGCTCAGGCTTACCGCTGGGGTATCTTGCGAGGGAAGCGTGAAGGCAGGCGCTGGTGTACCTGTAGGAATGATGTCCGCGGCATGTGCGCGAAGCGCGATGGCAGAGGCGGCGACGGCAATGGCCGCTGAGGCGGCTAGGATTCCGGTGAACTTCATGGTCGATCTCCTGTGTGGTGCTCTCCCAGTATGACGGAGAAGCGGCGGCGTTTGGATGCGCCGCTCTCATTAACTTGAGATTATGCAAATCTCCGCAGCCTCTGCAGCCGCTACCACCGCTTCAAGATCGAACACCAGGGTTCGTCCGGCTTCAAGCGCCAGGCAGGTGGCTCCCGCTGTTTGCATCGTTTTGATCGTAGCCGGGCCGACCACGGGAACATCGAAGCGCATGTCCTGGTTTGGCTTCGCCACCTTCACCACCGTAAGCGAGCGCTTGAGCGTGGATGGGGCGTCTTCGCCGAGCGACTTGAAGATCTCACCGGCGCGCGCGATCGTCGCGTCTGTACCTTCCATTGCCTCTACGGCGACACAGGCGAGCGCCGCGATCACAACAGTCTGCCCGAGGTCGTATGCTCCAACGCCGCGCGCCACGGTGCGCCCATACTCGAGATCAGCGCGTTCGGCCTCTGACGGTGCGCGCCGGGTGAGCACCCCTGGCCTGGCCAGCAGCGGTTCGAGATACTGCGTGGAAGAGATAAGCTCGATGCCTTCGTCACCTAAGACCTTTGCGACCGCGCCAAGCAGCATGTCGGTGTTGCGCGTGCGCAGGGAAAGCAGCAGTTTCGCCAGCCGCCAGTCAGGCCGGATGGAAGAGAAGATCTGCTTGTGCTTCACTTGCCCCGCCATCACGGCGCGTGTCACGCCCTCTGCCTGAAACGTTTCAATGAGACGCGACAGTTCGCCGAGGGAAAGCCAGTGGATTTGAACCCGCGGGTCCGCTGCAGCCCGGAGGTCCATCTCCGGATCCGCCTCTTCCCTGATCGCTGCGACGATCACGGCGAGCCCATGGGCCAGCGCAGCGTCCAGCAGCAGAAAAGGGAATCGCCCGTTCCCAGCGATCAGGCCCAGCTTCTCTCGAGCGACATGTTCCGGTGGTGTCGAGGATGGCGGCATCTGTGCAGTTTAGCGCCTGCACGGATTGCGGCGCCGCTTCGCAAGATGAACCTCAGAACCTGCAGTGCCTCGCGCCCGCGCAAGCTGCAGAAGTCCAAAGGCCGCTCGAAAGGGCGGGGGCTGGCGCTCGCTCTAACTCTCTGGCGCGACGACCAGGCCTGGAAATTTGAAGATGTCGCTCACTCCTTTCAGGGGCAGCGGCTCGCGTTCGATAAACAGCTCGACCAGCGTTGTTGTGTACGGGAAGAACAGGGTCTTGGCGAGCGGAGTCAGATCGAGTTTCACCGGTCTGCCGCCATCGTGGTCGATGCCCAGCGCTTGCGGCTCCCCGGGCGTTCCGGGGTCGCCGATGTATGCCTCGTACTGGATGAGCGTGGAGCCGCTGGAGGCAATCAGCTCAAGCCAGACCATCTTCGGCGCGGCACCGGCAGAAGCCGGGGTAACCATGTCCTTCGTCAGTCTCACGTAGAAGCAGCGGTAGCTGGCGTCGCTTGAATACGTGTCTGCGATCAGGCGAACTGGCGGATAGTCGGGGTCGTCAGACTGCTCCATGCTGGTGCCGAGAAAGAGTTGGAGGTTGTAGTCCGTTACCCCATCGCCATGGTCATCCACGGCGTGAAGCACGAACTGCTGCCAGCCCGCGCCGTCGTTCGGATCTTGGGTGTGGTCGATCGTGCTGCGGTTCATGTTCTGCAGCGGAGCGGTACCCGCGGCCGTGGCGTCTTTCTGCCACGCCATGTACGCAGCTTCGTCCGACACCGCAAAAAAGCGAGTCATCAAATTGAGCACAACATCACTCGGTGCCGCAATAATCGAGCTGTGGTTCTGGCCCTCCACCGCAATGATCGGGGCGCCCAGCCGATCATTCTCCCAGGGTGATATCTTCACCCGCGTAAGGTTGCCCGCATCGTCCTGCAGCCGAGGCTCGCGCCGAAAATCGATGCTAATCTTCCGGCTGTTGAGCGCCGCTCCAGCCCAGCGCACCGTGCCATCGGCGCCAGGCGAGTTGGCTAACGAAGACACGCCATCGTACCCTCGATTGCCGATGAACACGGCAACGTAAGGCGTCCCGGAGCCTTTGTCATAGAGCGGCTTGCCGCAGATCATGTCCTTGTGGGCCAGTTCCCAGGTGAAGCGGCTGCCAAGCTCCAGACCGTCGAGGACTTGGTCGCCCGCATTGAGGAAATCGGGGCCTAGATGGCGGTTGCCCTTGATCAGCGAGCCGAGCCAGCTTCGTCCCTTCTTTCCTTGGGGCGAACCGAAGGTTGCGGGGGCAAGTCCTACAAGGTGCTTCAGCCGCTTGATCCGGCTTCTCGGGTCGTCGCGGTCGTACGGGTCGCTCGCGAGCCATTGGCGGAGCACCAGCATACCCGTCGAGTGGACGATCGCATCGAAGGTCCACTGGTCATCTTTGCTGCCGGACCCCCAGGGAGAATGCCGAAGCGCGCGGTCGAATGCCTCACCAAGGTCCTTGATCGTGACCTCGTTGTTCAGCGTAATGTAGTTGCCAACATCGATCGAGAGGGTCGGAATCTTGGCGTCTTCGAGCTTCTGTTTCCAAAGCTGCAGCGCAGTCGCGTCGGCAGAGTATCCGTGAATCAGCAGGGTTCGTCCCAGTCCGCTCGGGGTAGCGCTGGTCTGGGGAATAGCGGCAGGAGTAGCAGGCATAAGCCTCCGGAGAGTTGGTAGTGTGGGCGTTTTTTTCACGCCGCTTGAACGGGGCCCGGGGATCAGCCGGAAGTCTAATAGCCAGCGCGGCGGGCGGCAAGTCTGCTGCCTAAGCTATAGTTAGGGATAAGCGTGGTTCGTTTCAGCCAAAATCCGTCCAGCCACGGCTTCGCTCGCAGCCTGTACCAGGGCCGCGGTGCCATGCGTCTTCTGCTCGGCGCACTTTGCGTTGCACTGGTATTGCTGGGCAGCACCATCCAGGTCGCACACAGCCATGCGGCGGGCGACCTCTCGCACGCAGACTGCTCGCTCTGCGCCGCCGCGCATGTCATTGCAGATGACAGCGCCGCGCGACCGGTTCCCGTTCCGGCAGTTCTGGTCACCGCCGCCGTCCATACCTTCGCCATACTGCCTAGGCCTCAACTCCTCGTCGCGTATGCGCTCTTCACCCGCCCCCCGCCTGCTGTTTCGATACCCGCCTGATCAGGCGCGCAAACTCATGGCGAGTTTGCGCAGAACTTCGAAAGCAGCAAGTCCAGCAACCGTTTCTTTGGGGGTAGTGCATGACCTCGTCCCTACGACGCGTCTTCGCCGCAGCATTCTTCTTTTTAGCTCTCGTCGCTCCACCCAGGCCAATCTCGGCTCAGACCGCCGGCAGTTCCGGCACCATCTCCGGCATTGTCACGGACCAGACCGGGGCCGTCGTACCGGGCGCGGAGGTCAGCATCATCAATGCGGTGAGCGGCCTCAATCGCAAGACAACCACCGACGCCGCAGGCCGGTACCAGGTCTCGAACCTTCCCGTGAACCCCTATCACCTGAGCGTCTCGCTCGCTGGCTTTGCGCCCTATTCTCAGGATGTTGCGGTCCGTTCCTTGGTTCCAGTTACTGCCAACATCAGCCTGCAGATTGGCACCTCATCCACGGTCGTAAACGTCGACGCCGGCGACCTGTTGGAGAACGACTCAACCATGCACACGGACATCGACCGCGACCTGTTCAACAAGCTGCCGCTCGAGAGTGCGTCGTCCTCGGTCAGTTCACTGGTCACGCTGGCGTCGCCCGGAGTCGCGGCAGATTCTAACGGTCTTTTCCATGGTCTCGGAGACCATGCCTCGAATTCGTTCAATGTCGACGGCCAACCGATCACGGACCAGCAAAGCAAGATCTTCTCGAACCAGATCCCTTCGAACTCCATTCAGTCGCTCGAGGTGATCGAGGGTGCGCCTCCGGCCGAGTATGGCGGTAAGACCAGCCTCGTCATCCAGGTCACCACTCGCTCTGGCTTAGGTGTGCACAAGCCGACCGGAAGTGTCAGCACCTCCTATGCAAGCTTCGGCACGGCAACAGGCTCGGTCGATCTCTCCTACGGGGGCGACAGGTGGGGTAACTTCATTGAAGTGGACGGCCTGAACACAGGCCGGTTCCTTGACCCCGCCGAGTTCACCGTCTTCCACGACAAGGGCAACGAGCAGAACGCCTTCGACCGTATTGACCGCCAGTTCACCGCAAATGACTCGTTCCACCTGAACCTGAACCTGAGCCGGTCATGGTTTCAGAACCCGAACTCATATGACAATCTCGGCGTGCAGAACGTGACCAGCGGCGGCACCTCCGCTACTCCCCTCTTTTCCGCCGTCGGGAACACGGACCAGCGATCGAAGATCGTGACCTTCAACATTGCGCCAACCTACACGCGGACCGTTGGTGCCAGCGGCGTCTTCAACTTCGCGCCCTTCGTCCGCCGCGACGGCTACAACTACTATCCGAGCAGCAATCCCCTGGCCGATCTGGGGCCCATTCAGCAGGAGTCGATCAGCCAGTATCGAACCCTTACCAACGCCGGAGTTCACACCGACTTTTCCTACGACAAAGGTATTCACAACATCAAGGTGGGGGCCCTCTATCAGCACACATTTCTGCGTGAGAACGACCGCCTCGGGATCGTCGATTCAACCCTGAACTCGCCGTGTCTGGACGCAAACAACAAACCCCTGCCCGGCTATACGGACCCGGCACAGTGCCAGGGCAGCAATCCCAACGCGGCGAGTAACCCCAACGCCTCAACTCCCTTCAACCCCGTGCTTCTGCCTTATGACCTGACCCGCGGTGGCAGCCTCTTCCAGTACAACGGCCATGCTGACATCAAGGAGATCGCGCTCTACGTTCAAGACCAGATCAAGGCAGGCAATTGGCTCTTCAACGTCGGCATACGCGGCGACCTTTATAACGGCCTCACCACGGCCCGCCAGGCGGAGCCGCGCCTTGGTCTCGCCTACACGGTCAAACAGACCAACACCGTCCTGCGCGCCTCCTACGCTCGAACGCTGGAGTCACCTTTCAACGAGAATCTTGTGGTCTCAAGCCAGGGCTGCAACAGCGCTGTCCTGTCTCCGCTGCTGAACTGCACTCCCGCAGTCTCCGGGACTCTGCAGCCCGGCTACCGCAACGAGTTTCATGCCGGCCTGCAGCAAGCCTTCGGAAAGAACCTTGTCTTCAGCGGAGACTACATCTGGAAGTACACCCACAATGCCTTTGACTTCAGCGTGCTCGGAAACACGCCTATCTACTTTCCCATCGACTGGCATAACTCAAAGATCCCTGGCTTTGCGATGCGTGTGGATGTGCCAAACCTCCATAACATCTCGGCCTTCGTTGTAATGTCGTCCGTGGCCGCGCGGTTCTTTCCACCGCAAAGCGCCGGCGCCGGTGCCACAGTTGGCGCGAGCGGCCTGCCCTTCCGCATCGACCATGACGAGCGCTTCAACCAGACCACGCACCTGCAATATCAGCTCTCGCAGAAGGTCGGTCGCGCCGCCGCGCCGTGGATTGGCATGAACTGGCGCTACGATAGTGGCCTTACAGCTGGCTCCGTGCCCTGCTTCAATCCCACCGGCGCAAACAGTCCGTGCGGCGGCACCGTGATCGGTGGCCAGGACTACATCGATTTGAGCGGCCTCACGGCCGATGAACAGTTTCAGGCTGGCCTGGTGTGCAACGGTGTAAAAGCGACCCCTTTTGCCGCGCTGCCGGGCCTGTGCCCCGCCAACCAGCTTACCTCGAAGCTGGTCTCGATCCCCGCACCGAACACGGAGGACGACGATAGGAATCCGCCGCGTATCGCTCCCCGTAACCTGTTCGACTTCTCGCTGGGAGACGATAACCTCTTCGGCGGCGATAAGCACAAGTGGAGCCTGCGACTGACCGCGGTCAACTTCACCAACAAGTATGCGCTCTATAACTTTCTTTCCACCTTTAGCGGAACGCACTATGTCACCCCACGCTCGCTAACAGCAGAGGTGAGGTACAGCTTCTAGACGCCATTCCGGTAGCTGCACGCATCCGGGCCGGGCGGTGTAACCTATCGCGCGACCAGCTCGCCTCCCGCCACCTGCATGCGGTTCCGTCCGCTGGTTTTCGCGTGATACATCGCATCGTCCGCCATCTTCAGCAGCTCGATCGGTGTGGAATCCATGGTGGCGGTTGTGGTGGCGCATCCCAGGCTTATGGTGACGAAGCCATACTGGCTGCCGGCGTGGGGGATCGCGCAGCGTTCCACCGCTTCCATGATCTTCGACGAAAGGATCTCCGCGCCCGCGCTTGGTGTGTTCGGCAGCACGATCACAAATTCCTCGCCGCCATAACGTGCCAAGAGGTCGGACGGCCGCCGCAGCGTCGTCTGGATTGCACTGGCGACCGTTCGCAGACAGAGATCGCCGGCCAGGTGCCCGTAGATGTCGTTGTACTTCTTGAAGTGGTCGACATCGATCAGAAGGAGCGAGATGGAAAGCCCGTCCCGGATGGCACGCAGCCACTCGCGCGAAAGCGTGTCGTCGAGCAGACGGCGGTTCGCGACGCCAGTCAGGCCATCCACGAGCGCCAGTTGTTCAACAGTACGGAAGGCGTCCTGTAGCTTGTCTTCTGCGAGCTTGCGTTCGGAGATGTCGCGCAGGATGTACACAAAGCCCGCCGGATCGCCGGTGTTCCCATCCTGGTAGAGGCGGATGTTGGATTCCATCCATACATATTGGCCATCTTTTTTCCTGCAGCGATAGGACAGCGAACCCGTTTCCCTGCCGTCGCGGCAGTCGCGAAGAAGCTGAGCCATCTTCTTCAAGTCGTCCGGGTGCGTGATCTGCCGGTAGTCGCGACCGAGCAACTCGTTCTGCTCCCAGCCTAGAATCTCTGTAGCGGCGGGCGAAACATACTTTCGTTCGCCGTCCAGGCCCGCCAGCACGATGATGTCGCGCGACGCTTCGGCCAGGAGTCGAAAGCGGGTCTCGCTTGCCTCCAGACCGAGACGCATCCGGTTGCTCGCAGCCATCGCGACCTCGGTGAGGTACAGAGCCAGCATCGCCGATCCGGTAAATACCTGGAAGAGCAAGATGCGCTGCGAGGCTGAACCATGCATTCCGGCAGGTATGGGGCCGTGGCCGTTCACGGTGTAATATCCCCCGATCAGCAGGACAATGAGAAGCCCGAGCGCAGAGCCATTGAATCCAACCCGCGCACCGAGAAGAATAAGAAAGAGCAGGACCACCCAAAGGGTAGGAATGGTCGAGACGCCGAAGACAAGAAACGAGACCACGACGACCAGCAGTATCAGGCTCGTCGTCTCGAACTTCGAACGCACCGAGAAGCGCCTGCGATGGTGGTAGGAGAGATACAGCGGCGTAATTGTGGCTATGCCCAGAACATCCGCGGCAAACCAGAACTGAAGCCCGTGCCAGAACGTCACACCCAGCCACTCTCTGAGACCGAACATCGCCAGCAGCGAGGCGACCAGCGGCGCGAGCCCTACGCCAAATAGAAGAAAACTCCTGACCTGCTTCATCTCGCTCAGGTCTGGATTTGGCGCAATCGAAGCGTACATCAGCGAAGATGCAATCGCGATTTCGGCCATGTTGCAGAAGGTTAGGTAAGCCGAGTAGGAGGGAGGGGTGTGCAGACCCAGGTTCACGCCAAAATCCACCAGGGTCGCCAGCCCAAGCAGGGCCGGCCACTGTCTGCGCGAAGCGCATAACAGGACACCGATCATGAACCCATTCGAAAGCCAGATGATCGAGATCCCGCCCTGTGCCTGGCTCCGGCCGTTCAACACAGAGGCGACCGCGGAGAGGAAGACGAGCGTTAGGCCCACCTTGACCAGACGCTTCAGGGACGGTATGCGCGGTACTTCGGCAGCCAATCCTGCGGAGGGCGTGATCACGAAAGCTCCTGGTGAGACTAAGTATAGTTAGTTTCGACCGCGGGGTAACATAGGAAACTGACACGGATGGGGCACCTTCGTTCGCACGAAGGGCACACAACGAGCCGAGCGGCCCCGGCTACACGACATCAGCGCACTTCAAGGCCAGCCGCCGAAGTGCAGCCGGCCAACCGCCGGCCGGGCTGCATCACGCCTCTGCGGAGACAACATAGCTCGTATCGATCATCTGGTCTGAGCGTTGTTCCAGCACCGCCTCGATCTGGTCCAGGCCCCAATCGAGGTCCTCCCGCGAGATGACGAGCGGCGGAGCGAGCCGGATAACTGTCTCATGTGTCTCCTTGCACAGAACGCCTCGTTCCTTCAGTTCCTCGCAGAACGGTCGAGCGGGAGAGTTCAATTCGATGGCGATCCACAAGCCTCTGCCGCGAACAGATCGGACGTGTTGGCTCCGGATGCCTTGCAGCCGCTCAAGGGCGTACGCGCCGAGTTCCGCCGAACGGGCCGGAAGCTGTTCGTCTACGATGACACACAAGGCGGCCCGGGCGATCGCGCACGCAAGCGGGTTTCCGCCGAATGTGCTGCCATGGTCGCCGGGTGAAAAGACACCGAGTATCTCTCTCGAGGCAAGTACCGCAGAGACTGGGTAAAAGCCGCCAGAGAGCGCCTTCCCCACGATGACCACATCCGGCGTGATCTCGTCGTGCATGTACGCGAAGAGCTTGCCGGTGCGGCCAAGGCCGGACTGGATTTCGTCCGTCATCAACAATACATCATGCTCGCGGCAGATGGCAGCAACCTCGCACAGGTATCCGGCAGGCGGTACGATGATGCCCGCCTCGCCCTGGATGGGCTCAACCAGAAAGGCGCAGGTGTTCGGCGTGATGCGCTCGCGCAGTGCCTCGGCGTTGCCGAAGGGCACCGTTCCAAAGCCAGCGGGGAAGGGTCCAAAGCCATGACGATACTGCTGGTCGGAGGAGAACCCTACAATTGAGATCGTACGGCCATGGAAGTTGTTCGAAGCGACCAGAATCTCGGCCCTGCCCGCCGGTATGCCTTTTACCGTCTCGCCCCATTTCCGCGCCGCCTTCAGCGCCGTCTCCACGGCTTCAGCGCCGGAGTTCATGGGAAGTGCCATCTCGAACCCGGTGAGATCATGCAGCTGCTTATAGAGCAGGGGAAGCTGATCGTTGCGGAATGCGCGCGAAGTAAGCGTTACCTTCTGCGCCTGCTCGACCATCGCCTTGAAGATCGCCGGATGACAGTGGCCCTGGTTCACCGCGGAGTAGGCAGCCAGAAAATCGAGGAAGCGGCGGCCTTCCACGTCGTACACCCACGCTCCGGATGCGCGTTCGATCACCACATCGAGCGGGTGGTAGTTGTGCGCGCCGTAGCGCTCTTCAAGATGGATCAAACTGGATGCGTTCATACCGAGGGCTTCCTGGACAGTCAGTACCTTCCATGCTAAACGCTGCCTATCCTGTTCTCGCCAGGCTCCGCAACAATGCATGCTTATGCTGCAAAAGAGGCTGTTTATTCGCTCGAACAGGCATAATCATGCGCCCCGCGGCAAACGCCTTTTCCTAACCACTTTCTTCCGGACGCAAAAAGAAGGGCGAACCCTGGTCTGGTCCGCCCTTCGCTCGATCGTCAACCTGGCAGTTGAACACCGAGGCTTTCGCCTGCTCTACTTGATCACTTCGTTCACTACCGGTGATGTGCTGTGATAGTGGGTTGAGTCACTCGCGTAGTACGCCGTTATGCTGTGCGTGCCCACCGCGAGTGTGCTGGTTGTGAACGTCGCCTTTCCGGAAGCGAGGGTCACAGTCTTCAGGACAGTGCTGCCGTCCTTGAACTGTACGTCGCCGCTCGGCGTACCGCTGGCGGAGCTGACAGTCGCCGTAAAGGTCACTGTCTTGCCATGAGTTGCGGGGTTCGCGGAGCTGGTTAGCGCCGTCGTCGTTGCGTTCTTGATCACTTCGCTGACTACCGGCGAGGTGCTGTGGTAGTGCGTCGAGTCGCTTGCGTAGTACGCCGTGATGCTGTGCGTACCCACCGCGAGTGTGCTGGTTGTGAACGTCGCCTTCCCGGAAGCGAGTGTGACCGTCTTCAGCACCGTGCTGCCGTCTTTGAAGTCAACGCTGCCGGTCGGCGTACCGCCCGAAGATGTAACTGTCGCCGTAAAGGTAACGCTTGCTCCCTTGGGTGCTGTAGCTGCCGAGCTGCTCAGCGCTGTCGTGGTTGCGTTCTTGATCACCACGCTGACCGCCGAGGAGTTCGATGGCCCGTGGGTTGAGTCAGCCAGGTACGCGATCGTCATCGAATCCGTGCCTACGGGCAGTGTCGTGATGCTGAACTGGGCTGTTCCGGAAGACAAGGCCTTGGTCTGCACCACGGTGCTGCCGTTCTTCAACTGCACGTTTCCGGTCGGCGTGCCGCCTGAAGTGGAGGTCACCTTCGCTGTGAAGGAAACCGCTGCTCCTTTGGGCGCCGTAGTCGGAGAAGCCGACAAGGTGCTCGTCGTATTCACCGCTTCCTTGAACGAGACCGACTTCGACGACTCCACGTTCCCCGCCTTGTCGACGCTGTGGAAGGTAACGGTATGCACGCCAAGATTGCTCACCGCGAATGGAGCGCTATAGGTGGTCAGTGCACCTCCATCGACCTGATACACCGTGCTCGCCACGCCGCTCAGATTATCCGTGTCGCTCAAGGTTACTTTCACCGCGCTGGTGTAATGCCCGCCGGAGGTCGTTCCGCTCAGGCTTGCCGTAGTGACCGGCTTGGTGATGTCGTAGCAGATGTAATAGAAGTACTGGTTGCCTGAGGTGTACCCGCTGTTGTCCCACGCATCGACCGTGGCATAGTGGCATCCCTCGCCAGCCGCAGCCAGTGAAAGATAGCCGGACGTTGCGTTCGGGAACTGAGGTCCGTTGTAGAACGCGTTCCCGGTCCCGTGCGTCGCCTCAGAAGTAGGATCGCTGATGGGAGCGTCCCATGCCTGCGAGAAGCCAGCCACGCCAGTGGCCGGCAGACCGCTGGTGCCGTTGTCCGTCACCGTCCAGCTGACGATCTGGTCCGTGTTGAAGTACGTGTACGAGTTCGGGTTTACGCCGGCAGGTCCGCTGAAGGTGACCGTTGGCGCGGCAAAGTCGCCCTTGTAGTACGCGTTGATACCCCACGCCAGCTGCAGCGCGTTGAACGATCCCCATCCCGTCACCCGGTCATAGCCTGACACCGCGCAGAAGTAGCCCAGGCCGTACTGTGCCGTGATGTCGTTGTTGTTGCATCCCGAGGTCATGTCGTAGAACGGATTGTGCTGCGCATAGGTCGGATTGTGCGCGAGGTAGTAGATTATGTAGTCGGCCTCGCCCAGCGGTCCGTTTCCAAGCGCGAGCAGGTACGCGTTTGCCTGTGCCATGAAGCCTGCGGTTTGAGGCGTTGCAATGCTCGTGCCGCCATAGCCGTACCAGTTGCCGTTGTAGTAGACGTTCTGCCCGTATCCGGCGTTCAGAGAGATGTCGGGAACGCTCCTGCCTGAGCTGCCGCAGAACGGATTGCTCTGGTACCCCGGTGCCGCAAACTTCGTGCTGCAGCCGCCACCAGATCCGCCGCCATTGTGTATGCAAGAGCCCGCACCGGTGCCACCCTGCCAACCCGTCTCGGAGTAAAAGGTCCCATCGTTGTACAGCGCAAGACTGGTTCCGCCGACCGCAACCATGTCCGGATCTGACGCCGGATAGTTGACGCGGTCATGCGCAAGGCAGCCCTGCGCCGCCCCGTTATCGCCCGAAGAAGCCAGCAGCGTCCAGCCCTGCCCAAGCATCGAGTCAAAGATGGCATGATCGGTGTCCATCGTTCCACTGTCATAGCAGTCATATTCACCACAACCCCAGCTCGTGGTGAGAATGCGCGCATGGCCATCGCTCAACATCTGGTTAAACATATCGGTAAACGTGCTCAGGCCCGCATTCACCGCCTGGTAGATGTAGACATGCGATGTGCCGAGATACGAGCCAAAACTGTTTGCCGTGGCGATCGCCCACTCCGTGTCGAGCGTGGTTTCTACACAGGAATCGTCATTGCCGTTGCTGTTGTCGCAGGTATAGTTGCCGTCGATATTGATGTAGGTGTAGTTGTAGGCAAGATAGCCGTACCGGCTCTGAAAGCCCGCGATGTCGTTTCCGTTGATCTGACCTGAGGTAGCAATGGCGATCGAGGTCTGCGGTGTCGAGCCGCCGCTATCATTGGTGGGGTTGCAGCAGTGTCCCTGGTTCTGCAGCGCACCAAAACTGTAGCCATAGGAGCTATAGATATCGGTCGGGTCGATGAATCCGCTCGTCACCTGCGGCTGCTGACCAAGCGCCGGAGTTGCGTCTTTCATTGCAGGGGAGCTGTTCCGCTTCTTCTCGTCCGAGGCCTTCATCGCCGCTTCCAACGCTGCAGCGCTGCCGTTTGCGTGGTTCGAAAGCGACGGCATCACTTGCGCCCCGCGCACATAGTTTGCACGCGTCATGTCCGGAGCGCCGCCGCGTGGTGTGCGAAGCTGTTGAATCGTGTTTAGTCCAGTTACCGAATGCAGAATGCCCGCCAGTTGCGCCGGCATGACGGGGTCACGATCATTCGACATCTCCTGCTTACCGGCGAGTTCGTAGGAGTTCATCTTTACCGCGAATGCCTTCTCCACATTCTCCGCGCTGCCGTCCACATCAATAATCAAGCGATTCGCAAATCTTCCAGTTACTTTCAGGCCGTTGGTCTCAGCCCAGTCTGCAACCTTCTGCTCATCGCTCGCAGAAGGAGCGAAGCGCGCATTCCATTGTTCCGCAGTAAGGTACTTATGAAAGTTAGGCGACTTTGGGTCCTGCAACTGCTTCAGGAATAATTCCTCTTCTGCCAACTTAGGCGGCGTAAGACCAAACACAAGATGCAGCGTAGTTGAAGGCGCGACACGCCCGACTAACTTGGCTGCGCCGGACATTACCTCTCGCGGAGTGTGGGACTGCGCAGCCGCACGCTCACTCGCGTCGACAACGGCGTGATTGTTTCTGCTGTCTGCCTGCGCCAGCGCCTGTGGCCCCAAGAGGCCGGTGAATGTTCCTATGAAACACAGAACAGAGAGTGTCCAGAGCCTGCGCTCGGGCCAGATGTATCGACGTACTTTCATAAAGATTCTCCTTTTTGCTCGTTGCCTAGAATGAGTTCAGAAAAAACTAGTTGGTTTATTGGCGTGATCTGGCGCAGGATCCGCAGAACGGATCGCCTGAACAAATCTGTAAGGATCACTCGACGGGATAGTGCCGTGCAGTGCGCCTTCGTGTCACAAACCGGAACAGATTTATAACGGGCACTGCTTGTTACTGGATTTAGGTCTCGCGTTTGGTCTTAGGGCGCGTTCCTGGTCCCGACGCGTGCATTCCAACCCTCGTCGGACCGATGATCTCGTCGGCGTGATGCTCCACCGCGAGCTTGAGCTCGAAGTGAAGGCCGTTCTTCCACCCGGCAGACGGCGCACTCGTCGACAGCGACAAGCTCTACGCCGCGACGGCATACTGCCGTAAAACTAAAGCTGGTCCTGTTTTGTCATTCCTCTTCTGTTTGTGATTCCGGGAGGAAACCTGCGCTCGCTTTAGAAATGACAATGGCCACACTTCTTCCGCTTAAGCGTTCACTCGACCGAAGCCGCGCATGGCGCGGCGAAGCGGAGAGACCCCCGCATTCGCTCTTACGGGTGTCCGATCTACGCAGCCATGTCGCTTGAATGCACCGATGCGTTCGACAGGTCAATCCTAGAAACTGATGCGCCCGGTCAACTGCACATTCCTTGGCCCCGTTCCCTCTGCCGTCTGCAGCGCCGACGAAACTCCATACGATCCAGAGTCTAACTGGACGTTTGGCGGCTCATAGTTCCGGTGATTGAACAGGTTCGCTGCCGACATACCGACATCTACCGTCAGTCCTTCGCGCAGACTAAACGACTTGAGCAGCGAAGCTGACAGCGCCACCGTCCCCGGTCCCTTGATGCTACCCACGGTCGAGTTTCCAAAGCGACCGATGTTGTCCCCGGGATCGGCAAAGGCGCAGGCGTTCAGAAACACCGGGCCGCCGGGTGCAGCCGCATTGCTGGCACAGTTTCCGTCCACGCCGTAAAGCTTCTGGCCGGCTACCCGGTCAGGCCGCGTGAAGCCCACCACGTTGACCATGTTCGTACCCGCAGGATCGTCCGACGCCTCATAGGGCGTCAGAAACGGTCCGCTCTGCCAGATGAAGACGCCGCCTGTCTGCCAGCCGCCCACCAGAGCGTTCACGAACCGGTTCCCGCTTGCGAGATACGCCTTGTTTCGCCCGAACGGCAGATCGTACAGGTAGGTGGTGAGGAAGCGGTGCCTTCGATCATAAACCACGTTGCCGTAATCGAGCCCGGGATGGTTCTTGTCGGTCAGGAAGTTCCCGCCGGCTCCGACTAGGCTCGACGGCGCCGCGCCGCCTTCATCAGAAAGATCGCGCGTGTACACATACGAGCTCTGAAACTGCAAACCGTTCGAGGCCTGTTTTTCGACCACAAACGACAGCGCGTTGTAGTTGCTCTCCGCGCCGTTGAAGACGCTCTGCAGCACCTGCCAGTCCTGGTACTTGCGCGTGTCGTACGCTCCCGCCACGAAGCCTTCGTCTCCCGGATAGCCGGTGTCGTAATACCCGGTCGTGTTGGGTGCTACCTGGTTCAGGTCGACCATGGTCTCGAGGTTCGATCCATGCGAGCCCGTGTACGAGATGCGCAGTCCCGTCCTGTATCCCAGGTCGCGCTCGTACGTCAGGTTCCACTGCTGGACTGAAGGGTCCTTGTAGTGGATTGGGAAGGCATAGTAGAAGCTAGCCGCACCCGGGGTTGCGCGGTCGGTCGGGAACGGACTGGGGAATGACAGCAGCGGCACGCCGTTCGCATCGTAGTCGTTGTTGTAATACGGTACGAAGCTTGCATGGACGCTCCAGCCGGAGACCAGCGAGAAGCCCAGCGGCGACTCGATAAACCTGCCCCAGCCGCCGCGGATCACGGTCTTCGCGAACGGCCGCCAGGCAAAGCCGATGCGCGGTCCGACGTCTCCATAGGCGGTATAGCGCAGCCTCTCCGGAAGATGGTCCTGCGCCGCAGTAAGGATCGGAGTAGGCGCAATCGACTCGGCAAACAGCGGCTCCGTGTAGGTCAGCGCTTGCGCGTTCGGAACGACCACAGCGCCATTTACGCCATCGGCGACGTAGTTGGGATCGAAGGCGGCAGTGTCGTAGTGGATCTCCTTCAAGGGCGGATGCAATTCATACCGGAAGCCGAAGTTGAGTGTGAGCTTCGGCGTAATCTTCCAGTCGTCCTGCGCAAAGCCGGCATAGGCATAACCCAGGCCGTCCATGTTCGGGTTCGTCACCTCGGAGAGCACCGTGTAGTCCGGGTAGCCCAGCAGAAACTGCGTATACGAGTCGCCGATCGTCGCGCCCACCGGCGACGATCCGTTGAAGTTATATTGCCCGGATCTCTGGTTCCCGAACACGTTGTCGTCGTGGTCGGTCAGCCGCCGAAAGTCAAAGCCGAACTTCATCGTGTGCCCGCCCTTGGTCCAGGTCACGTTGTCGAGAAGCTGCATCACCTTCGAGCGCTGCCGCGACGGGTTGGCACCGCCGCTGATCATAAAGCCGGGGATGATCACGTTTGGCACAGCCGCGACCGGATCAGGGTTCAGGACCCCTTCTATCCCCGTCGCCGTAAGCAGAGCGGCTGAGTTTACGTTCAGCGACGTATTGATGCGGTTCAGGTTGAATCCCGCGCGGAACTCATTGATCAGTGATGGTCGAATCACATACGTATGCGCAAGGGTCAGGCCGATGTC
>CAZZYQ010000067.1:16429-20513 GCA_964658395.1 uncultured Granulicella sp.
CGGATCTCCGAAATTGAATTGAACGACGGAAACAGCTCGTTCTGCGGCCCGCTGTTCTCGACGTTCACGCTCGAGATGCCGTCGAGGGTCACCGAAAGCAGCGCCGGAGTTGCGCCCGCGATCACCAGGTCACCAGAGTCGTCCGTCTGCACCCCGGGGTTCGTGGTCAGTGTTGAGATTGGGCTGGTAGAGCCGTTCGCATGCGCAAAGATCGCGACCGGAAGATCGACGAGCTGCTCGCCTGTCTTCGTCGTGGCCAGGCTTGAGGTCTCCGTCGTAATCACCTCGCCTGCAGCGCTCGAAACCTCAATCGTCTGCATGGCAGAGCCGATGCGCAGGACCGCGTCGAGCCGCTTTGTCTCGCGTGCGAGCAGCCGAATGTCGGAAAAATCGGCCTTTTCGAAGCCAGCCGCCTCGACGGTCAGGTTGTAATCACCCGCATCGATGATGTTGAACGAATACTCGCCGCTCTTGTTCGTCACCGCCGTACGTCGCGCCGAGGTCCCCTTGTTCGTAAGCACCACGTTTGCATCGGCAATCCCCGCGCCCGCCGGATCAGTCACAGCACCGACCATGTTGCCAAAAGTCGACTGCGCCGGAGCTACTCCGCGAAAGCAAAGCGCCAGTGCAAAGAGAGCCACAACCGTAAGAAACAGACACCGGGTCCTGCAAGCCGAATAGCGCATGGTTTCCTCCTGTAAAGACAATTCTTGACCTGCAACCAACGAGAGACGGCACGTCATCTCGACCAAAGCGAAGCGGAGTAGAGAGACCCCCGCATCGTTCTTGTCTGTACCTTCGACAGGTCCGCCGACATCTTCATTTGTTATCCTTCGGCGTTGCCGGAGGATTTGCTTTCCCCGCTGCTGCTGGCGTCTGCCCTCCTTAAGGGCTCAACGTCAGCAGTGCAATGTCAGCCAGGCTTTGCGCGGCTTCAGCCGCCGAGGTACGCCTTTGTACCCGCACTCCATCACGGCTTCATCGGCAAATCCATCCCCGGATTTTTGCCGAAGAAGTCGAACGGCCTCAGCTGGAACTCGTGCCACATAATCGGCATCTGCGGCCAATCTTCCGTTCGCGGCGTGTGATGAAACCCGACCGTGTACCACGCGACGATGTCCGTATCCATGATTTTGCGGTCCTTCTTCGCCCACACACTCAGACCATCTGTACCGCGGCTTCCGCTCACATAGGTTCCCGCCGCGAACCGCTCGTCCGGCTCATACGGAGTCACCCAAAGCTGGTGCTCTGAAAACCCTGCACGGCGCTGCGGCCACTCGTCCTTCGGCAGCAGCGACGCCGCAGTTGCGCCGGCCATGATCTCGTACCCAGTCGGATAGCCTTGCGGACCCTTCTTGTCCGAGCTGACGAAGCGCCACATCGATGGCTCCTTGATGCTCACGTCCATCATGGCTTCCTTCTCCGTCATCGGCATCGTCGGCTTCATCGCCCAGATGACGTGCCGGCCATACTTCTCCTTGTTGCCGGGGATGGTGTACGGCACCAGTTTGTCCGCCATAAACGAGTTCTTCGTCCCGTCCACATCGAGATCGAGCCGGTAGGAGAAGAAGTGGTCATGGTTCACCGCGTCCGTTCCCGGAGCGACCACATGCCCGAACTCCACCGCGCCGCCGGGAGCGTTCTTGTCCGCGACCTTGTCTGACAGGCCCTTGCTCGCGTCCGTGTCCGCTACCGGCTTCACTTCGAGAATGCCCGTCGCGCCCACGCCGCCCGTAATCGTTCCCTCCTGGCCAAACCGCCAGTCGAGCACGTAATCATAGTTGCCCACCGTAGCGACCGAGCGAAGGACCAGTTCGCGCGTCGGCCGGCCGAAGGTGCCGTTGTCATCGCTGTGTCGCCACGCGGGATCGCCCTTCGTCCGCTCAAACAGGCAGGCTGCCTGCGGTCGTTCGAACGGGGCGCCGCTCTCCTTGTAGAAGAAGGCGGAAAAGAATGTCGCGTAGTCCGGGCAATCCACACCGGCGACCAGTGGCTTGATCAGGCCGAGACCAGTGTCCATGAAGTACTCGCCGCCATCGAGAAAGACATGCGAGTTCCAGGTCTCCTCGGGATCCTGGTATGGGACATACATCTCCGACAGCGCTCCCTGGTACATCACAGACCGCAGCGTTCCATTGTCCTTGTAGCCGACCAGGCTGAGCACCACACCCTGCCGCGGATCGAGCCGGAAGCGGAACTGCCAGTTCTGCCAGGTAACCAATCCCTTGTCGATCTTGAAGCTCGGCCCTGCGGGCTGCGTCACCAGCAGCGGATGGGTGCCTTCGATCGCCTCGCCTCCCATGCCGTCGTAGATGTTGGACGGCGGCGGCATCGCTACGCCGCCAAAGTCCGAGACCCGCAGCACCTTCTTCGTCTGCATATCGACCACAGTAAAGATGCCGCCAACCTCGCGGTCCCACTGCCCCGAAACCGCGTCTTCTCCTTGGATACACCCACCCCAACCGATTCGGCGGGCGGGATCCTTCTGCTCTGGCAGATCGATAAAACCGGCAGGCGTTGCGTAGCAGTACACCTGCCTAAGATCAGTGATGTTCCGCTTCGCCAGCGCTGCAACCACGCGCGGATCATGCTTGATCGCCTCGGCGACCTCGTGCTCTTCCTCGGAAGTGAAGGGTGCCTGCAGGCCCTTCAACTCGTGAAAGTCTTCAAGCTTCTTCGCCGCAATGTCCACGACCGTCGCATACGATTTGCCCTCATCGAGGATCACCACGTCCGCCCTGCGCGGGATCGGGTCGGTCGCCTTCCATGCCAGCACGGTTTGCTTATCCGGCTCGTGCAGCAGGATGCTCGCGAAGATGGTCTTCTCATGCATGTGCCCTTCCGCGCGAACCGTCTTGTAGATCGTCCAGTACTCCTGCGGCGTCAATGCGTCGAGCGGATGCTGCACTTGCGGAGCAATGCCGTAAGCCGAACCGGCAACAAGAGACACGAAGAGAACAGCCGCGAAAAAAGATGCAGTCTTGCTGAACAAGAAAACCTCCTGTTGGACAGAGATCGGAAAATAGATGGGACGGAAGATGGTCCCCCTCGTCATGGAGGGGAAAGACAGAGCACCCTGCCCGCGGAGATCAGGGCAAAGTTCACTTCAGCGACGGGTGTCGACTGCGCAGCTAAACTGAGTGTTGGTTCCGCGATACTAACCGAAGTTCAACAATCTGCAAAGTTAACTCTGTCGCTGGTCGATCTTTGTCTTGTGAATCCCGGGGACCTAACCTTCGTGGGCCCGGCTTAACGCCGTGCTCAGGCGAACCACGGCCCATAGGCTTGAAGCCGAAGACTACGCGCCATCCGTTCGTTGCGCGCCTGCGAGAATAGGAATGAGGATATATCTGATGAGCATCGCAACCAAGACCGGAGACAGCGGCAGCACCGGCCTAGCCGGAGGAACCCGCATATCCAAGGCCGACCTCCGCGTAGAGTCCTACGGCGCCGTCGACGAGTTAAATTCCGCACTCGGCTTTGCACGCAGCATCTGCAGCGACAGCGAAATAGCCGCATGGACAGAACACATCCAGAAGACCCTCTTCCGCGTCGGAGGCGAGCTCGCAACGGCGCCAGAAGGCCGAAGGTCCAAGCCAATGCTCCTCACCGAGGATGTTGACTACCTCACCGACCTCGTCTACAAGATCGAGGCCGTCAAAGGCATCCTCGCCGACTGGTCTCTCCCGGGCGCGCACCGTGAGTCCGCCGCGTACGAGATCGCCCGTACGGTCTGCCGACGCGCCGAACGGAACGCCGTCCGCCTGATGGAGAGCAGCGAAGAGGTCGCGCCCGAAGTCCTCTCCTACCTGAACCGTCTCTCAGACCTGATCTGGCTTTTCGGACGTCTTATCGAACACAAAGCCGGTATTGACGCCCGCCTCCGCGACGAGACCACATCCGGCCCGAAGTGGTCTCGCGCCTGGTAGCCCTTTCGCACGCCGAACTGTTTCCCTTCTGACTCCGAAGGATGAGCGTTCCATCTGACCGCCATCATCGTTCCGGCCCCGCGAAGATCATCGCAAACCGCGAAGATGTGTTTTCTCGATCCCCGAAGATGCGCAATCTCAATCCGCGAAGATGT
>CAZZYQ010000068.1:0-20476 GCA_964658395.1 uncultured Granulicella sp.
CGGTTCCGTCGACGCCACGAACGCAGCCTTAGCTGAAGCAGGCGTCTCCCGCCTAAGCTCCACCACCCTCACATAGATCGAACCCCGAAATGGACAAGCAACATTGTCACGCGAAGTAGGAGCGTCCTCTCGACCGAAGCCTTGCGCCCGCGCACCGCGCAGCGGAGAGAGACCCCCGCCTTTCGTTTTCTTTTTAGCCTGAAACTCCGGCCAGCCCCAGTTCCCCGGCCCGCTCCTGCATCGCCTTCAGACAATTCCCTACATGCTCCTCCACTGTGATCCCCAGCAACTGAGCCCCGTCCGTGATGTCCTCGCGCTTCACCGCCCGAGCAAATGCCTTGTCCTTCATCTTCTTCTTCACGCCCGCCACCTCAACGTCGTGAATCGACTTCGTCGGCTTAACCAGAGCGCACGCGGTCAAGAATCCGGCCAGTTCATCGCAGGCAAACAGAGCCTTATCCAGATGCGTCTCCCGCGGCGTTCCTGAATAATCCGCATGGGCCAGGATCGCGTGCAACACCACCTCCGGCCAGCCCTGCTCGCGCAGAAACTTCACGCCTACGAACGGGTGTTCTTCAAGCGATGGATGCCGGTCGTAGTCGAAGTCGTGGAGCAGCCCTGCGATCGCATACAGCTCGACAAACTCGTCCGCCGCCGTGCCCTCAAGCCGGAGCCGCGAAGCCTCCATCACGCCGTAATCCCGCGTGCAGGCTTCGACAGCCAGCCCATGCTTGCGCAGCGATTCGGATGTCGTCCACTCCTCCAGCAGCTCCCATGCCCGCTCCCTCGTAAACTCATTCACTGTCGCTTCTCCTCACGCAAGTTACTACTCTGATTCCCTCTTTGGCATTTATACGGTTTTCTTCTTTGGATCAACCGGTTTTCTCTTGACTACCCAGTTACCCGGTGTCACTCTAGGCACATCACTCGTCCGCGTTATCGGACATGTGCTGAGGTTCCTTGCTCTGGGTCCTCCCGCTGCATACAACTATGGCTACCATGATGGCACCCGTCGAACAGCGCGAGGTCTTGCGCTGCGATCACTGCAACCTGGTGCAATTCCGCACCGCGAGCGCAACGTGCCGACGCTGCAAGCAGTGCCTCGAAGTCGAGATTCCGGAGCCGGCCCCCGCCGCCATCGCTCTCGTTCCACCAACCAGTTCGGTTGAAAGCGGCCCGCAGGTTGCGACCGCCGTCCGCGACCTCCGCCACGTCCGGAATCTGTCGCAGCGCCAACTCGCCGCACGGATGAACGTGCCCCGCACCTACATCTCGAAGATCGAGAACGGCAAGGCCATGCCGACGCTCTCCTCGCTCGACCGCCTCGCCCGCGCGCTTGAGGTCGACATCTCCGCCCTGCTGCGCGACGCCACCACCCGCCACCGCGGCGAGACCGATGTCCTCATGGCCGATCCCTTCCTCGCCGAGATCGCCCACTACACGTCGCAGCTCGATGCCCTTCAGCGGTCGATCTTTCTCAACCACGTTAGGGAACTCGCGGCGGGAAGACGGCGTACGGCTTAGGTCGTAGTCGTGCGGCCTCATCGCCCAAACAAAAATATCGTCTCAGTGCTCCCATAAGTCATCAGTGAGGGTGTCATCCTGAGCGAAGTTCGTCGCTTTGCGACGAACGAAGTCGAAGGATCCCGAGGGAGCTCGCCTAGGCACGTCCGTTCGGAACTTTTTACGTCTCCGCTTGAGATGCTGCTTCTGACAGCATACGTAAGGGAATCTGCCGGGTTCCGGGTGCGGGTGCCCCACATCTCGACTTTGAGATGTGGGTTTTCCAACTCCACAGCATTCCGTCAACCTTGATGGTGTTTACGGTTGCGATACCGCTTGGAGCTTTCTGCCACAGATATTTAACGGTGCGTGGGCCGAAAGATTCTAGCGTTCACGGTGTTGCGAAGAGCGTCGGAGTCCTTCGACTCCGGCCCTTGCAATAACACCGCAAGGGCCTTCGCTCAGGATGACGGCGTGGCCAGTAAACTAAGCCTGCGCCGTCGCCCTTACCTATATTTCACGCGTGACGATCGTCAAAGCGTCAACTGCTCATTTCGCCTGCAAAAGCCCCGCAACAACCTCAGCAACCTTATCGAGTATCTGGTTCCAGCCCTCTATCTGGCCGCTATTGACTGCGCTCTCCATGGGCTCATTGCCGATAAAGGTGATCTTCGTCTGGCCGTTTCCGAGATCTTCAAAGAGGGTCACGTCGTACGCACCGTCGATGGCCTCGTGGTCTATCCCTAGCTCCGCAGCCTCGATCTTGTTGCCCTCCGAGTCGGAAAAGTACATCGAGGAGACGATCTTCTCGTGCGGGACGATCTCGTGGTACTCCCCTGCATTCCAGAACTCCTGCCCATCCGGCGACTTCATGCAGTAGAGAAACTTCCCTCCCACGCGAAAATCCATCTTGCACACAGGCGAAGTAAAGCCCTTCGGCCCCCACCATTGCATCACGTATTTCGGGTCTGTCCACGCCTTCCAGACCAGTTCGCGTGGGGCATCAAAAACTCGTGTGATCATCATCCGTTCGGATTCGCTAGCCGTTTTTTCTGTCATCTCCCGCCTCTTCTTTCTTCATTTGATTTACAACCGCATCCAGCTTGTCGAAACTCTCTTCCCAGAAGCGGCGATAGCTCATCGCCCAGTCGCTGACCGTCTTGATCGCCTCTGGTCTCAGCGTGCACACACTCTCCCGTCCACGCTTTGTCTTGATCACAATCCGCGCCCGCACCAGGTACGCGATGTGTTTTGAAATCATCTGCTGAGAGAGTGCAAACGGTTCTGTCAATCCGTGCACGGAGGCAGGCCCGTGCGAAAGCCGCTCGATCATCGCCCTCCGGGTCGGATCGGACAGAGCCGCAAATGTTGTATCCATTTGATTCACAACCATACGGTAGTGGATTTGGCAGCGCATGTCAACATGAATCTTGGCCCCGATTTGTCTCCTCTGATCTGCGAAGCCTGACATACTGCCTTATGCCTTCAATGACCCGACACGGCTGGCAAATCGCATTGACCTGCAGCTTTCTGGCAGCTGCCCACGCCCAGACCCCGCGCCTGACGCCGCCCACCCGCGACCCCCACACCCCCGGCTACGTCACCGCGACCGAACTTCCCGACGGTGCCCTTCCACCCGCGACAGCAGACGGCAACTTCATCCTCGGAGCGACCCACACCCCTGACCCTGCCGCGGTCGAAAATGCATCCGTCCCGCACGGCACCGTCTCCGCGTTCACGATGAACTCCGCCGCCAGCCGCATCTACCCCGGCATCGCGCGCGATGCCGGCACCTTCGGCACGCCAGACCCCTCCGATCCCGCGAAGCTCGTCATTACCACCAGCCATCCCGCGCCGTACACGCGGACGGTCACGGTCTACGTTCCGAAGCAGTACGTCCCTGGCTCGGTCGCTCCCTTTATCGTCGGCGCGGACGGGCCGGACCGCCTGCTCTTCACCACGCTCGACAACCTCATCGCCGCGCACCGCGTGCCGGCCATGATCGCCATCTCTATCGCCAACGGCGGCGGCGACGCTCAGGGCTCAGAGCGCGGCCTTGAATACGACACCCTGTCCGGCCGGTACGCCGAGTTCGTCGAAACGGAGGTCCTCCCGCTCGTTGAGGCCAAATTCAACGTCAAGCTGACCCGCGACCCCGAAGGCCGCGCCGCCATGGGCGGAAGTTCCGGCGGTGCCTGCGCGCTCATCATGGCCTGGTACCACCCGGAGCTCTACCACCGCGTCCTCGCCTACTCCGGCACCTGGGTCAACCAGCAGTGGCCGTCGAACCCGGAGACACCGCACGGCGCGTGGGAGTTCCCCGAGCACCTGATCCCCAACTCGCCCGCCAAACCGATTCGCATCTGGATGGAGGTCGGCGACCGCGACCTCCTCAACCCCAACGTCATGCGCGACGGCATGCATGACTGGGTCATCGCGAACGAGCGGATGGCCAGCGCCCTCGCAGCCCGCAGCTACCATTATCAGTTCGTCTTCGCCCGCAACGCCGGGCACGTTGACCAGGCCGTTCGGCAACAGACCCTGGGCGAAGCCCTGGAGTACCTCTGGCAGGGATACCCCCGTCGCACCAGCTCAGATCGCTACCCGTCGCGAAAGTGATGGCCGGGGAGCACTTCCGTATCGGTCGGCCGACGCCCAATTGTGCTAGCGTAAAGCCTGCGAGGAATCCTTTGCGCGCATCCATTCCCAGCCGCGTCCATGAGCTTTCTGCGGAAGAACAGCTCGTCTACCGCGAACTCGACCCAGCCAAAATCCCCCGCCACGTCGCCATCATCATGGACGGAAATGGCCGCTGGGCGGGAAAGCGGTTCATGAAGCGCTTCCTCGGCCACCAGCAAGGCGCGGAGTCAGTGCAGTATGTCGTCGAGACTGCATCGCGCATCAATCTTCCGTGGCTGACGCTCTATGCCTTTTCGCTTGAAAACAATCTCCGCCGGCCAAAGGCGGAGGTCAACTTCCTGATGAAGCTGCTGAAGACGTATCTCGTGGGCAACGTCAAGCGGATGAACGATAACAACGTCCGCATGGCCTATATCGGCCGCATCCATGAACTTCCCAGCGAAGTACAGGACACAATGCAGTGGGCCTCAGACTCCACCGCAAAAAACACGGGAACGACTCTGACCCTCGCGTTGAACTACGGCTCGCGTTCTGAACTGGTCGACGCGATGCGGCAGTCCATCCGAGATGCGATTGTGGAATCGGCGGGTGACTTCAATCGTCTGCAGTCGCTTGTTTCAGAACTGGACGAGCACCACATCTCACATCGCCTTTATACCTCTGCCATGCCTGACCCCGACCTGGTCATCCGCACCAGCGGGGAGCAGCGCATCTCAAACTTCCTCCTATGGCAGATTGCCTATGCGGAGATCTTCGTGACGGACCGCCTGTGGCCCGACTTCCGCGGAATTCATCTGCTCGAGGCCATCGCCGACTTCCAGCGCCGCGAGCGCCGCTATGGCGGACTTGGCGACGGCTTCAGCGATGAAGACATGGAAGCGCAGCACGCGGGAGGCACCGCGGAACTTGCCCGCCACTAGCAAGCGGCAAAACAGACTGCTGCCGCATCTAAGCCGAGAAATCAACCGTGAGAACACCCGGTGCTACCCAGATGGACTCTGTGAGGTTGCGGCGGCGGTTCCGATCTCTTCAATGGTTTAGCCATTGAACCGCTTCAGCTGTTTAGAACTCGCTTAGCTCTCTACAGGAAGCGAAATTGTGAACACGGTTCCCCCTGGATGCGTCTCGGTCATCTTCCTGCTTCGTACTCGCAGCTGCCCTTTGTGCTTCTCGACGAGTTCCCGGGAGATCCATAAACCGAGGCCAGTGCCCGTGATCCCCTTGGTAGAAAAAAAGGGTTCAAAGATCTTCTTCTGCACTGCTGTGTCCATGCCTGAGCCATTATCAGCGACTGAGACCCTGACCCCCAAAGTTCCTGAGCTCCAGTTTCGAGTTTTCGCAACGCGAAGAGTGAGCCGTCCACCGGTAGGGGGAAGAGCGTCGATGGCGTTCCCCACCAGATTTGCCAAGACCTGCCTCAGTTCTCCGTCATGTGCCAGGACCAGCGGGACCTTTCTTAGATCGCGGACGACTTCGATTCCCTGCTGGTTCAGCTTGGACTCGAGCAGTCCCAGGACTGACTCGATCAACTCGTGAAGGTTGGTCTTGTGCGGCCGGCTCGAGCTACGGTAGAACCGAAGCGTCTGCATCGTGATCTTTGAGACCAGGTCGAGTTCCTTCTGCGCCATCTTCAGGTAGCTGTGCGCGATCGGGGACAATTCACCCTGCTCAATCAGGTAGAGGCAGTTGGTTATTGCCTCAAGCGGGTTGTTGATCTCGTGCGCGATCGAAGCGGCAAGCCGTCCCGCCACTGCCAGCTTCTCTGTCTGTCGCAGCACCTCTTCGCTTCTCTTCTGCATGGTCAGGTCGGCGATGAAGGCGGCGATCTGCCAGTTGGCGGCGATCTCGGCGGGGTTCAGAAGCGCAATACCAACGAGTACATCGATGTTTCTGCCGTCTGCGGTGACACACGTTGACTCGAATGGCTCGGTCAGCGGAAAGCCAGTATTCGATGCATCCGCAATGATGTTCCTTAGCGATGGACAGATGGCATCAAGCGTCATGGCGCTGGCCGCAAAGCTTCCAACCGGCTCACTGGTTCGGTACCCAAGCACGCGTTCTACGGCGAGATTGGCATAGATGACGCGACCCGATGCCTCGGCAATCAACAGTCCGAGCGGCATCGCTTCGACCAGCCGATGAAACCTGGTCTCCGCGGCCCGCAGCGCAAGCTCGGCCTGTACACGGCTGCGACGTGCGGCGGCCTCGCGAAGCTCGCGCTCGATCGCCGGAACCAGCCGGGTAAGGTTCTGCTTGGTGACGTAATCCTGGGCACCCGCGCGCATCGACTCGACAGCGGCTTCCTCGGAGACCGCACCGGACATCATGATGAATGGAAGATCGACGTCCCCTGCTTTGATTATCTTCAACGCTTCAGGGCCGCTGAAGGAGGGCAGGTTGTAGTCCGCAAGGACGATCCGGGTGCTCAGTATGGTGTTTTCG
This sequence comes from uncultured Granulicella sp., assembly GCA_964658395.1. Classification (GTDB taxonomy): domain Bacteria; phylum Acidobacteriota; class Terriglobia; order Terriglobales; family Acidobacteriaceae; genus Edaphobacter. The sequence continues at coordinate 6,586 of CAZZYQ010000068.1, forward strand.
GACTGCGCCAGCGCCTCCCGCATGGCAGACGCGGTTTCGACACGCGTGATGTGCGGCTCAAATCCGTTTCGCCGCAGGTGGCGCTCCAGCAGTACAGCGTCGTCTGCGCTGTCCTCAATCAAGAGGACGTCCAGCCGCCGGTTCGAGTTCGCTGCAACCAGCTCTGTTTCCGGCATATTCCGAAACTCTAGGCCTGAGGCGGGCATTCGTTCAGCACCAACCAGTACATGCCCAGCTGCCGGGTTGCTTCCGCAAACTCATTGAAGTTGACGGGCTTGCGGATATAGCTGTTCACACCGAGCTGATAGCTGCGCACCACATCACGTTCTTCATCGGAGGAGGTCAGAACGACCACCGGCAGCATCTTGGTCATCTCGCTGGTTCGGATGCGGCGCAGCACTTCCAGGCCGTCCACCTTGGGCAGCTTCAAATCGAGAAGGATGACCTGGGGCTTGATGGCGGGCTCGCCGAAGAGCATTGCAATCGCCTCCTCACCGTCGCGGGCCACACGAATATCGTTGGCGATGTTCGACTTCTTCAAGGCCCGGATCGTCAGAAGTTCGTGATCAGGATCATCTTCTACCAACAAGATAAGGCGTCCAGCATCAGCCATAGTGGTCATCCTAACGTAAACCAGAAGGTCGCGCCACGACCGATGATGCTATCGGCCCAGATGCGTCCATGGTGCCGCCGTACAACCCGGGCGACAGTAGCGAGCCCTATGCCAGATCCTTTGAAGTCTTTGTCGCCGTGCAGCCGATTGAAAGCATTGAAGAGCTTGTCGGCATAGAACATGTCGAATCCTGCTCCATTGTCCCGAACAAACCAGGCGCTTTGCTTCTCGTCCCAACCGAACTCCACCACTGGCTGGGCCACTTTCGAGCTGAACTTGACAGCGTTGCCCATCAGGTTTTCCAGAGCAACGCGGAGCAGCTTCGGATCTCCATGGGCGGTTAGGTGCGGCTGGACTTTGAAGTTCACCTCTCGTGCCGCCGCGCCAGTCTCATTGATCGCTTCATTTCCCGCCGGTTGCCCGATCGACCGCTGAAGCTCGGTCACTACGGCCGCTGCCACGTCACTGATGTCGAAGTCCTCGCGAACCAACTCGGCCCGGGTGATTCGTGAAAGCTGCAGCAGAGAGTCGATGAGTTCGCCCATTCGCTGCACGCCGTTCCGCACCCTTCGGATGTAATCCTTGCCGACTGCGTCGACTGCTTCGGCGTAATCTTCTTCCAGTGCCAGACTGAATCCATCGATGGTCCGCAGCGGTGATCTCAGATCGTGCGACACGGAGTAGCTAAACGCCTCCAGTTCACGATTCGTTGTCTCCAACTCCGCTGTCCGCAGCCGCACTTTCTCCTCAAGAGCCTGATTAAGCGAGACCACCTCGGCGGCCTTTGCTTCGGTCTCTGCATGGGCCAAGGCAAGTTGCTCAGCCGCATGCTCCATCTCAAAGCGCCTATGCCGCTCCTGTGAAAGATAGCGGAACATAAGCACCAGCAAAACCAGGTCGAGGGCGCTGGCAAATGCAATGGTAAGACGCGCTTGCTGGTTCCCGGCTTGAGCCTTGGCCCTGCGCACCACCAGGAGACGCTGCTCCTCCGCATCCATTTCGTCTGCAATGCGGCGAAGATGGTCCATCTCCGCTTTGCCTGTGCCGCTCAACACGAGAAGGTAGACTTCACTGGCACCCGGTCCCACCCGCCGCTCTTTGATGCCCTCCGCTAACAAGGTCATTCTTTGTTCCAGGACCGCCCGCATCTCCACCAGGCGAACCTGCTGGGACTGGTTATCATGGGTCAGTGTCTGGAAGCGATCGAGCTCACCTGGCAGCTCCTTTTGCGCCTGCTGGTAGGGCTCCAGGTAGTGATCGTCGCCTGTAATCAGATAGCCGCGGTTCCCGGTCTCGGCATCTTTCGCTGAACTGAGAATGCGCTCGACCTGGTTCATCACTTCCAGCGTATGCTGGACCCACGCCTCGCTGTCGAGCAACATGTCGACCGAACGAAAAGCGAGCCATGTATTAAACGCAACAACTGCGATCGCGCCGAACAGCACTGAATTAAGCGCAATTTGATTTGCCCGCGTTCTCATGGTTGCCTTCATTCTAGGACGAGCGGAAGTTGCGCCTCTGTACAGATCGGCGGAAAAGCTCCTTTGCTGAACCTACCATGTGCGCCAGTTCCCACTTTGGCAGCTCCGAGAGACCCTCCATCTGAAACATGCCCGTCGCCACGATCATCGTTGAACTCGAAATTCCCCACGCACACTCCCTTAAAGAGCGCAGACAGGCGGTGCGGTCGATCAAGGACCGACTTCGCGGCGGCTTCAACATCTCAATTACAGAGCTCGATGAGGGACTGGTCTGGAACCGGGCGACCCTGGGGATTGCTGCGATCTCGAACTCGCGGACTTACTTAGTCGGACAATGTGAAGCCATCGAGCGGGCCGTGCATGGATGCTCAAACCAGCTGGGCGTGGAGGTCAGCGATGTTTATGCCGAGATCCTGGAACAGTGACTATCGGTTTCTATCGTCACCCGTCACGATGACCACGAGCTAGCAACGCGCTCGTTACCCCGCTGGAACTCCAGCTAAGTGCTGGTATTGTGTATTTTGAGCGGTTAACATCGAAGAAGCCACATGCCCGAACAACGCGCACGAACACACCACCGAAACCGGGTTACCAGCACCTTCGCTGACGAGATCGGAGCCATGCTTGAGGGCGAACTCTCTGATCCGCGCATTGCGCCCTGCCACGTGACCGATGTCGTTCTCGCTCCAGGAGGCAAATCGGCGCGGGTCTTTGTGGCAGTTCATGGAACTGAGGCAGAAGAAAACGACACGCTTGCCGCCCTTATGACGGCGCGGGAATTTATACGGTCGCAGCTTCGCAGCCGCATGGGAGTGCGTCACGTCCCGGACATTACCTTTGCGATTGACCGCTCCGAAAAGATGACGGGGCGCATGGAAGAGCTTCTCGGACGCATGAAGAAGCGGGAAAAAAAGCGGGAAGCGGCGGTCGCACCACCCGCGGAGTCTGCGGCCAAGCTATGACTCAGGAGGTCTCGATTGCTGCCCTGCTGACGATTTTCCGCAGGCTTCCCCACTTCGTCATCACCTCGCATGCTCGTCCGGATGGCGATGCGATCGGCTCCTCTCTCGCGCTTGCTGAGGTGCTGGATCAATTGGGTTGCACCTGCGAGATCATTCTGGCTGACCCGGCGCCGGTCATGTACAGCAATCTTCCGAACCTGCACCGCATCCGTTTCGCGTCTACAGCCGGAATTTACAACCAGGGTCGCGGCCGGACCGGATTTGCGCCCGCCATTCTGCTGGAATGCGACGGCATCGAGCGAACGGGCCTCTCCGGGCTTGAAGGTCGGACCCTTATCAACATTGACCATCACGCGAGCGGCCGCAACTTCGGCGCGATCAATTGGATCGATCCGAGTGCATGCGCGGTGGCAGCGATGGTCTACCGCCTGGCCATTGCCGCACAGGTCGAGATCACTTCAACCATGGCAACCTGCTTGTATACCGCCATCCTTTCTGACACCGGCAGCTTCAACTACCCGGGCACGTCGGCTGAAGCGTTCGCCATCGCTCATGACCTTACCCTGCGGGGAGCCAACCCGGTCAAGATCGCACGCGACTTGTATTTCAAAAGCACTCTGGGCAAAGTACGTCTGCTCGGAACGGCCCTGACCGCCCTTCAGGTACGCGGGAACCTGGCGTGGAGCTGGGTGACATTGGACGACCTTGCCGCTGCGGGCGCCACTCCTGAGGACTGCGAGGGAATCGTGGGGAACCTGATCAGCATCGAGGGCATAGAGGCCGCTTTTTTTCTTCGCGAACAAACCGACGGCCTCTTTCGCCTGAGCGCCCGCAGCAAAGGTAGCATCAACGTGGCCGTTGTCGCAGAAGCATTTGGGGGCGGTGGCCATGTAAACGCCAGCGGCGGTACGCTGTACGGCCCGCTGCACATGGCAGTGGACCGGGTACTCGCAGCCTTGGGTGCTACCCACCAGGTCGACTCCGCACTCTGATAGCCTCATAGAGCGACGAATTGCGCGGGCAAAACCCAAATCGCATTCGAGGCTCCTCTGACCGCTGAGCGCAGCAACCTGCGCCACGTGGCTCATCATCCCTCATGACCCAAATGCAACAAATCGTAAGCGGCGCGGAGAAGAAGGTTGGCGCAAGCTCTCTTCTCGGCCGACTGGGAGCAAGCGCACCTGGGGAACTGGTCATCCTCTTCGCCGTCTCCAGCTTCATCCTGTTGTTCGGTCTGGTGCCGATCTTCGGCGGCGACCGGCTGGGCCTGGTCGGTGCGGACGAACCGCGCTATGCACAGGTCGCCCGCGAGATGCTCCAGGCGCACTCCGCTGCCTGTCATGCCGCAAACGCGAAGGTATTTCCCCGCAGCCTGCGCCTGACCGACCTGGAAGCTTCTTTTCATTGCCTCGAAGGGGGTACCGTTACCCCGATCCTTTACGGCGAGCCATGGCTCGAAAAGCCCGCCCTCTACTACTGGCGTGCAATGAGCTTCTTCAAGGAGTTTGGCGTCTCGGATTGGTCGGCACGACTGCCCTCCTCCTCCGGTGCCTTTTTCCTGATTGTGCTGATCTTCCTGCACATGCGGCGCTTTCGCCCCGGAGGCCACCTGGATGCCGCGCTCATCACCGCATCGTGTCTGGGAATCGCCGCGTTCGCGAGGGGTGCATCGACTGACATGCAGCTCGCGGCACCGTTCTGCATCGGGATGCTCGGCTGGTACGCCTGGTATGAAACCGGCAAGAAGTTCTGGCTGTTCGATCTCTACTTCTTCGGTGCAGCAGCCACGCTTGCCAAAGGCCCGGTCGCACCATTTCTCGCGCTGGTCATCATCTTCCTGTTCCTGGGTCTCAGAAAAGAATGGGCTGCGCTGCGCCGGACGATCTGGATTCCTGGCGTTCTGCTGTACCTGGTAATGGTGCTGCCCTGGTATGTCGCCGTTCAGCGAAGAAACCCGACGTTCTACCGAGAGTTCTTTCTTGAACACAATCTGGAGCGGTTTGCGACCAACCGCTACCAGCATCACCAGCCGTTCTGGTACTACCTGGCCGTGCTGCTGATTGCCCTGATGCCTTGGACGGTCCTCGCCATTCGGGCGCTGATCGACGGGCTCGACGTATCAGTGGCCGAGTGGGCCGCCCGCCGGAAGCCGCTGCGATACCTTGGCCATACCCGCGCCGGCGATGCATTCCCGGAGTTTCTCGTGCTGTGGGCGATCTTCCCTATCCTCTTCTTCTCCTTTTCGGGATCGAAGCTGCCGGGCTACATCCTGCCTTCCATCCCGCCCCTGACGATCCTTACCGGCGACTATATCAACCGCATCCGTCGGGACGGCCTGCCAGCATGGCTGCTCTGGCTGCATGCCGCCGCGTGTGGTTTGCTGGTCTTTGTGCTGCTACTCGCGCCCCAGCATATGGAGTACGACACGCTGGTTCCTTCGAAGAGCTGGCTGCTCGTAGCGGGCCTGACCGCGCTCTGCACCTTACTCAGCGTGGTTGTCGTAGTGCGGCGCTTCGGTATAGGGCAGCTTTGCAGCATCACCCTGCTGCCAGTGCTCGGCATGATGGTCTTCCTGCTGGGCTTCCATGGACGTGAGCTTGACCTGAACTACTCAGCCAGACCGCTGGCGCAGGAGATTGCCCGCCAGGCACCGAACGAGAGGGTCGTTGCGGTGCAATCCATCAAGAGGGACATGGATTATGGCCTCGCCTTCTACCGCAACGAGCGCCTGGTGCACTACGACAGGGACGGCGTTCCGGACGGTGAGCACCTCCTAGTTATTCGCGCGAACGACACCGAGTCCCTGAACCGCTGGTTGGCGGGACGAATCTATGAACCCGTTTTCCTGTACGGGGCGCAAGGATTTGAGGTGTATAAGGTGTTGTCGAAACAATGACGCCGGAGCTGGTTACCCAGCACCTCACGCAGGCCTCCCAATCCTGTACTCTCGAATATAGAAAGCAAGCAGAGTGTGGTGGACGGGTGAATGTCTTCGGGCGGCCAGTTAGAGATTCTCGACATCAGGCACTACACGGGCCGTCAACTGCGACCGTTGCTGGAGCAGGAAGCTCAGGTCTGGGAATCTCGTCTCGACTGGGATTACCGCAGCTCCACCGAACTGCTGCTGCAGTATCTTGATGCGCGTGTTCTCCCGGGTTTTGTAGCGCTCGATGATGGCAAGGTCTGCGGCTTTACCTTCTGCGTATATGAAGGCCAGAAAGCTGTGGTCGGCGACGCCTACGCAATCCCATCAAGCGGCAACTCCGCAATCGAGATCGTCCGCACCCTGCTGCTTCACCTGCTGGAGGTGCTCCTGCATGCGCCCAATATCTCGCGGGTGGAGTCTCAGCTCTTGCTCTATGATGCCGGCGTCACAAACACGGTCTTCGTGGAACATGGGTTCTCGATCTATACGCGCCTTTTTATGCAATGGAAGCTGCAGACTGGCTCGAAGAAATCAAGTGCTGCTCAGTCCTCTGGACTCCTCGGACCATCCGGAGGCCTGGAACTTCGGCAATGGTCAGGCGGCTACTACCAGGCGACAGCCGAATTGATCCACGCTGCGTACGTTGGAAACATAGACTCGTTGATCAACGATCAGTACCGGTCGCTGCATGGCTCGTTGCGGTTCCTGCACAACATCGTACGTTTCCCAGGGTGCGGCGTGTTCGAAGAGCAATCCTCGTGGCTGCTGCTTGACGGGAGTACAAACCAGCTTGTCGGTGTCGTCCTTTGCTCGCGAGTGGCACCGCGCGTTGCCCACATAACTCAGCTCTGCATTGCGCCGACGCTTCGCAACCGCGGACTGGCGAAGCTGCTTCTTCGCCACACGATGACTCATCTTTGCGCCAACGGCTACGAATCAATCACCCTTACTGTGACTGGCGCGAACGATGCAGCTGTCCGGCTTTATGAGCGAATTGGTTTTGTCACCCAGCATGAGTTCGACGCCATGGTGCTGGAGAAAGCCGTCGTTTAGAGCCGGCGGGCGCGCCGCCGCAAGCGCCTGCGACGCGGTCCTCCGCGATGGTTATGAGATCACATGATCGTCCGCGAACTGCTTCGATCAGGGGTCTCGTTGGACGTCAGCTAAGGACCTGCCGACCGCCAGTTCCATCCAAGGACCAACCCGGTCAGCACCAGACCCCCGCACGTATCAAGCACTACGTCCGAGAACCTTCCTGTTCGAGTAGGCAAGAATGACTGATGCAGTTCGTCGCAGCTCGCCACCACAAACGTTGAAAGCAGGGCAAACATCCACGATCGCATCCGCCAATCTCGGATGTTCAAAGTCTCATTGTTGGCGAAGGTAAGCAACCATCCGCGAAGAAAGAGGATGCAGAGCGTTCCGTAGCCTAAGAAATGTCCGGACTTGCGCAGCAGATGGTGAGCATGCTCCCACACCGGCGTACTGATCGGACCAAACAGCCGCTCGGCGACGGGCCGCAACCAATGGCCGGTGTTTGCCGCGGAGAAGAATGGCGTTGACTCCGCCCCAATCACACAAACACCGAGCGCTGCCGGCGCCCAGATGAAGAAATAACGCTTGGGGCCATGCCGCAAGCTCAGCTCCTCGGCTGGAGGCCGCCTCAAGAAGACAGAACGCATACTCTCCCTGCGGGGGGTTCGTCTTTACTCGACGTGATAATTTGGTGCCTCTCGCGTAATGATCACGTCATGCACGTGACTTTCCCTGAGACCTGCTCCGGAGATGCGGATGAAGCGTGCGTTCTTCTGTAGCTCCTCAATGCTTCCGCAGCCCAGATAGCCCATGCCCGACCTCAGACCGCCCACCAGCTGATACACCATCGCTTCCAGCGGCCCACGATGCGGGACACGGCCCTCTATCCCTTCCGGAACAAACTTCGCGAGCCGGTTCTGCGTAGTTCCCTCCCGTGCTGTCAGGTTCGGACGTTCCGCCGTTGCCTGATCCGAGAAGTCGTCCTTCCCCTGAAAGTAGCGCTCGCCGGAGCCCTGTGCCATTGCGCTCAGGCTTCCCATACCCCGATATGCCTTGAACGAGCGTCCCTGGTACAGGATGGTCTCACCTGGACTCTCATCGACGCCTGCGAAGAGCGAACCCATCATCACAACGCTTGCGCCTGCTGCGATCGCCTTGGTTACATCACCCGAGTACTTGATGCCTCCGTCCGCGATCACGGGTATGCCTCGCTGGCTAGCGGCACGGTACGCCTCGGAGATGGCCGTAATCTGGGGCATGCCCGCACCGGTCACCATGCGCGTCGTGCAGATCGACCCCGGCCCAATCCCTACTTTAATCGCGTCGGCACCGGCGTCCATGAGGGCCAATGCACCTTCGTACGTCGCAACGTTCCCCGCAAGCAAGTCCACGTTCGGAAAGGCTTTTTTCACCTCTTTTACGGCTTCAAGCACACGCACCGAGTGTCCATGAGCGGAGTCAATGGCCAGCGCGTCCACCCGCGCCGCAACCAGTTCCGCGGCGCGTTCAAGGAAGTCCCCAGTCGCTCCAATCGCTCCTGCAACCCGTAAGCGGCCCTGGTTGTCCTTTGCGGCATTGGGGTACTTCAGCTTCTTCTGAATGTCCTTTACGGTGATCAAGCCTTTCAACTCATAATCGTCATTCACGACCAACAGCTTCTCGACCCGATGCTGGTGAAGAATGTGTTCTGCTTCCTCAAGCGTTGTGCCAACCGGGACCGTGATGAGGTTTTTCTTGGTCATGACGGAGTCGATCGGCAGATCGGTCCGCGAGACAAACCGCAGATCACGGTTCGTCAGAATGCCGACCAGCTTCTTGTCCTTGGTTACAGGAACACCTGAGATCTTGAAGCGCCGCATCATGTCGAGCGCAGCAGCAATCGTCTCGTCAGGGGATATGGTTACCGGATCGACGATCATCCCGCTCTCGGAACGCTTTACCTTGTCGATCTCGCCCGCCTGCTGCTCGATCGTAAGGTTGCGATGCACGACACCCATGCCGCCCTGTTGCGCCATGGCGATGGCCAGGCGCGACTCCGTTACTGTATCCATGGCCGCAGACATCAGCGGAGTATGCAGAGTGATGTTTCTTGTCAGCTGCGTAAGCGTGCTCACCTGCGCAGGCACTACGTCGCTGTAAGCAGGCACAAGCAGAACGTCGTCGAAAGTGAGGGCTTCAGGTACGGGTGTGCTGATCATGTCGTCTATTGGCCCTGTTATGTGGGGTGCGGTTTACGCGGCCGACGGGATGTCGCCGCCCCGCGGTGTCAAACGATCATCGTTTTCGCCGGCAGGACGGACTCGGCTTGGAGGCTTGGTTAATTGTAGAGACGCACGGACGACAGGGCAAATACTGATCAGGTCGTCTATGGCCGCCGTCACCGCCCGAATACGAATCTCTTGCCCGTTCATCTCTGCGACGGCACAAATTCTTCCATCACAGCCTTTCGCATCAGGTCCGGCGGCAGCAGCCCCTGCGCCAGGATGAAGTCGTGGAACTGCTTCTGATCGAACCTGGCACCCAGCGCGGCCTCTGTATCTTTGCGCAAGGCGAGCAGCTTGGTGTAACCATAAAAATAGCTGTTTGCCTGACCGGGGGAGCGATAGGTGAACCGTTCCACCTCTTCTTTCGCAAACGCGTGACTCAACATCACGTCTTTCTCGAGCACGGCGTACGCCTGCTGCGGAGTGACTTTTCCGCTTTGAAGCTCAGGGTCGAGGAACGCTCTTGCTGCCCGCAGCAGCCGCAACTGCAGCGTGAGCAATTGGCCCTCAGCCGGCTCGAAGGGCTGCATCATGTACTCCGAGTACAGGCCCCAGCCCTCCACATTGGTGGAGTTGAACGCATACAGCGCGCGCGCCAGACTGACGCCATGCTCCACCATCGAATCGAACTGAAGCTCATGGCCAGGACGGGCCTCGTGTGCGGTCAGGGTCCACGCAACCGCGTCGTAGGCAAAGTCGTCGTACTTATCGTCCTCGCCCCCGCTCGAGGAAGGGATATTCAGAGGCAGAACAAACTCGCCCCGCTGCCCGGTATTGTGCAGAAATGGCGGCGGCGACATGTGGGGTGCCGGCTGCTGCGCCGTTTCGGCTGCGGTCGCAATGCGGATGATTGCAGGTCGGCTCGGTAGAGAAACAAGGTTCTTTTCGGCGATGATCTTTTCAATCGCATGCAGCCGGGCCTCGTAGAACGGAAGAATGGCGTCGCCCGTAATCTGCTTCTTCTTAAGCTCCGCGATCACGGTCCGGTAATCACTCGAAGGATAGCCCTTCTCCTTTGCGACCCGGGCCGCCAGCGGAGCCATCTCCGCCTGATACTGGGCGAATGCCTCATGCGCCATCTGCGCAATCTGAGCGGGCGGTATGTCGATGCCGTAGCCCTCGAACGCAAGCGCATACTCCTCTGGGGGCAGCTTGAAGTCGGCGCGTGCTTTCGGCAGGATGTTCGCTCTGACCCAGACATCGTATTCCGCCAGCTCGACCTTGAGCTTGGCGTATGGCTCCTCCCATCCCATCAGCTTGTACTTCTTGAACAAGGCTGCGATGCCGTCAACGTAGTTCGCGTTACGGCCCAGTTCGGTCTCGATCTCGCCTTTAGACGGATACAGCACCCCGGACTTTGCGATCTGTTCCATCTCACGCTGTCTGAGCAGATCAGTGAATGGTCTGAAACCGTGCTCCGTGCCGGCGTACTTGCGCAAACGGACAATAGCAGATGGCCTCCGTTCGGCAGCTACCTGATCATCGAGCAGACCACGCAGCCCGCTAAAGACAGCTTGGCTGGCGTTGATGAACGGAACATTGTGCGCCATCGCAAAGTCCTGCTGGCGGAACTGCAAATCAAGCGACTTGCGAAGTATCTCGAGGTCCTGGGCGACGTTCTGGTTCGTCTCTCTCCCCTGCTGGCTCTTGATCGTCTGCAATACCGCCTCGGACTCCTTTCGAGCAGCCAGTTCGTCGGCAAGCGTGGGATTGCTGATCAAGTTGTCGAATTTTGCGAGCCCTTCCTGCGATCCACTCTCCGGCGAATGCTGGAGCTGGATGTCCAGCAGCATCTGCGTGTAGCGATTGCTCTCGGCAATCCACTGTTTCGAAGATCCAGGTCTTTGGCTCACGGCGGACAAGGATCCGGTAAGCAGCACAGCGGCAAACGCAATCCGGCGCATACAACTCCTTCGGTCTATTTCCTAGAGACTACACCGGCTGGTAGCTCGCCCGAAAAGTAGCAACACCGGCATTTTGCTGTTTGTTGAGAAACCGGCCATGCCGATCTCGTCCATGTACATTAACCGAAGTCCAGTCCATTCTTTTGCCCAGGTCTCAATCGATGAAACGATCCTTGGTTCTTTTCTGTCTCTTGGCGCTCTGCCTTCGCGGCGCATTGCTGGCAGCCGTTTGTGATGTTCGCTCCTTTGGCGCCAAGGGGGACGGGGTCACCCTCGACACCACTGCTGTTGCCGCGGCGATTGATGCCTGCGTCAAGCAAGGTGGAGGCACCGTCTACTTCGGACCCGGACGCTACGTCATCGGCACGACGCAGCTCTACAGCCATATCCGCCTCGAACTGGAAAGTGGTGCCGTCCTCGTCGGAAGCCGCGATATCCATGACTACCTGCCCAGTCCCCCATTCGGTTTCGCCCGCAACTACGGCCTGGATACAACGGGCGAAGGTACGCTGATGGGGATGCTCATCGCGAAGGATGCCGAGGACGTCTCCATCGAAGGTCACGGCATTCTCGATGGCCAAAGCGACGCCTTCATGGCCATGCAGACTCCGCATGCCGCGCATGATTACCGCCGAGAGAGCGTTCGGAACCCGGAAAAGTTTGAGGCGGCCATGAAGTCGCTCGAATATGGCCCCGTTGAGCCTGCAAACCGCCCAGGCACGCTGCTCGTCTTCTTTCATTGCAGAAACGTTCATATCCATGGAATAGCCATCCGCAACGCGCCAAATTGGACCATTCACCTGCAGGATGTCAACGGGGCAGCCATCTCAGGATTTCAGATCGTCAACGACCTCCGCGTTCCCAATAATGACGGCATTGACTGCATGCAGTGCCGCCACGTGCGCATCTCGGACTGCACAATCCAAGCTGGGGATGACGACCTCGCGATCGTAAACAGCGAGGACATCAACGTAGCAAACTGTTCGCTGACCTCTCGATCGGCAGCGATCCGGCTCGAGAGCACACAAATTGCCGCGTTCACCGGGCTCACCATGGACACCAACCGAGGCATCGCGATCTTTGCCGCCGGGTATACGGGACAGCCAAGTCGAGCGACTGAAAACGTCGTCTTCTCCGACATTGCTCTTCGTACCCGGCTAATACCAGGAGTCTGGTGGGGCAAGGCCGAGCCGATCTACATTGCGGCGCAATCGTGCCCGACGCCTCCCGCAGACTGCGGAGTACGCGTCCGAAACGTGCAATTCAACAATATTGAGGCTGAGACGGAAAGCGGATCTTTGATCCTCGGCGGCAGGGGCTCCGCCATCGTGAACGTCGGGCTCAACAATGTTCGCCTGCACATGCTCGCACCTGCGGTTGATGCGGCCGAGGCGGTCGGTGGCAACCTTGACCTGCGCTGGACGGCGCTTGCTCTGAAAGATGCGGTGGTGAAAAGCGATCTACCCGCGATCTATGCGCGCGGCGTCGAGGGCCTGGATCTGAACAAGGTACAGGTCGATTGGAGCGGCACCCCTCCACCCTACATGTCTGAAGCAATCAGGATTGAGGACTTCTCGGGTGTGACTATCGACTCATTCGCCGGCAAGCAGGCTCAAGCCAGCGGCGTAGCGCTTCTGCTCAAGAATGGTAGAAGCGTACGCATCACTGACTCGCGTGCGGCGCAGGGCACTGACACTTTTCTCAAGCTCGAAAATGTGACAGATCGCCGCGTCTTCGTCAATTATGACCTGTCGGCAGCGAAGCGGAAGATTGAACCGGCCACCCAGCGCTTCGATGTTCAACTCCCGGAGACGCGGCCAGCAACTTCAAACAACAAGTCACCGCGCCGGTAGAAGCAGGGCTTCCCTGGAATGCAGAAGCCTTACATCTCCGAAGCCAACGGTCTACTCTCCTGCGCCGGCAGCCGGTTGGACGTTCAGCTTCTGCGCCATCTGGTCGGCCATGTCCGTGTGCTGCTGAATCACCGGCTGGCCCTGGGAAGCCGCTGCTTTCAGGTCTGCGTTGCTCGTGGTCGAGATCTCGTTCTTGAACATGTCGAGAGTCTTGTGGTGGTCGAGGTCCATCGCCTTGATGTATTCCTTGTCGAACTTGTCGCCAGAAAGAGCCGCGAGTCTCTTGGCCTCAACCTTGTGCGTTTCGTTCAAAGGCTGCGGCGTTGTCACTCCCAACTGCTGGGCTAAAGGTGCCATATCTGACCGCAGTTTCTGGTGATCAGTGATCATCTGTTGAGCATAGGTCTTGATCTCTGGATTCTTCGATTTCTTGAGTGCAAGCTGGCTGGCGGCAATTTCAGCAGAGTTCCCCTCATCTGCCATCATCAGGAAGGTCTTGTCTGCAGAGGCGCTGCTTGCGTCCTGGGCGAAGGCCAAGCCCATGCTGGTTACAGCGACGAAACTGGAAGCTACGACGAGTCTGATTCCTATCCACCTCATAAATTTCTTCTCCGGTCCTGTCTGCGTACATCGTTCGCCTCGTATGAGCAGAGCGGCGAGGTCCGCGTTGCCCTGACGTGGCGCGTTCTCGTCGGGAAGGATCAGGTGCAGGATGTTTTTGATCTGCGCAAAAAGAAGCCGGTTCCTTCGTCGCTCATAGAAAGCAACGTCTCAGAGTAGAAGTGCTTCTTGAGAAGCTTGGTGGAGCTGAGCGGGATCGAACCGCTGACCTCCTCGTTGCGAACGAGGCGCT
>CAZZYQ010000069.1:0-19030 GCA_964658395.1 uncultured Granulicella sp.
ATGAGATTACTTCCTCGCAGTAGTACCAGTTGCCGCCCTTCGCAGAATAGCTGTACGAGCAAGAGTTCTCGAGCGTCTCGCCGGAACAGGGAGTGTTGCTACAAATCCGGGAGCACATCAGAGGCAGAGCGATGAGCAGCAGAAACACTTCGCTTGCACCGTACTTCGTATGAACATGGTTGGGATCAGTCGGTCGGGTTCGGTGGAAACTTCTGGTAGGTGAGGCGTACGCCGCGGTCGAAGTAGTTGTCTGCTCGGATTGCGGTCGGGGCTGCGAAGCCGACCGCGCCTCCCGCTGCGGCGTAGTCGTCCTGATCGACGCCATCGCCGGAGACGCCAAGGCCGCCGACTAATTTTCCATTGATGTAGAGCGGGGTACTGCCGGGGAAGAAGACGATGCCGTTCTGGTTGGCGTTCTTCGGCTGTGAGCCATTGGTGCAGGGGTTGGCGACGTCGTTAAGGAAGAGCGGGAAAAATGGGCCGGGATCGGTGCCGTCGATGCCGTTGGGATAGAGGGGCTGGGCGGCGAAGTCCAGCGTGCGGTTGGTGATAGCGGTGCCGGGCGGCGGGCCTCCGGGCAGATCGGCCGGATTGGGCGTCCCGCTGAAGTAGACAACGTTGCGGGACTTCGCGACGGCGACATCGACGCTGAAGATGGTGGCGTCGGGCATGCGGTACAGGGCCAGCAGCGACCCGTCGAGGTCGGCAACGGCTATGACGAAGCGGGCGCGGGAACCTACGGGCAGGCGGATGGCGGCCCGGGTCATGTTGCCGGTCGTTACGGCGCCCTGAACAATCTGCTGCACCTGCGCCAGAGTGAGACCGCCCATCGTGCTGCCGCGCTCGACGATCAGGTCGCCTTCGGGTGGAGCGCCGGGGCTGTCCGTGGGTCCGATGCTGTAGGTGCCGGTTGCGGCACCGGCAGCAAAGCCTGCTGGCAGGGTGGTCTGGTTCACGAAGGGAAGCGTGATGCCGTTGACGACTACGGCCCCGGGGTACGGGACAGGGTTGAGGCCGAAGCCGTTGCCGAAGGTGCCCGCGACTGCGGCGTACTCAACGACGGCGTTGTAGTTCGCCGTGATGGGAGCGGCGACGACGCCGATCCCGCCGGCGACGCGATTGTTCTTGAAGATGGGAACGCCGCCGGGATTTACGGCGGTGGAGTCCGAGTCGTAGAGGTCCGCTTTGCCGGTAAGAATGCCGAGGCCGGGCATAGTGTTGTGGAGCATGGTTGGAACCGCGAGGCCCGCACCCGCGAGCGTGCCGGCGTTGAAGCCGCAACCACGGTTCGTGTTCTCGATCCCATAGAGCGGAGCGGACTCGACGTTCTGCACGCCGGGAGGGAAATGGATGCCGCTGAGGAAACGCACGGTGCGGCTGCCGATGGGTGCCTGGTCGTTCGAGAAGAATGCGGCAGTGCGGGCAAGGGCGGCGGCGACATCGTCCGCCGCGTACGCAAGGCCGAAGTTGCCGATGGCGGTGTCGGGCGCTCCGGTGGTCGAGTAGACGGCGAGTATCTGGCCGCGCCTGTCGCTCACGGCAATGACCAGGGGCACGTTGACGGAGGCAGCGGCCGCTTTCGCGATGGAGTCAACCTCGGCAGCGGTGAGCACGTTGTCCGCAGTGTTTGTGGCTACAATCGGCACAGCCTTCGGCGAAAGCTGGCTGCCGCAAGAGATAAGTGCCGCGAGCGAAGCAAGAAAGGCTGTCCCGCCAAGCGTTGTTGCCCAACGCTGTAAACGGGAGCCGTTGCGGTGATCCGAGCAATCTTTCCGGGCACTCCTCAAGATCATGACGCTCCAGCGTGTCGGACACAGATTAGCCCATCGCCGGCGGCTTGGACAGAAATTTCGCCGGTTATATCATTGCCCCATCCGCATGAAGCCTGAGACGAGATGGGCGAGAAAGCACGTCAAGGATGCCTGGCAGGCTGCGGCAATTGCGGCGGTGGCCATGGTCATCGTTCTGGGTGCCTCGCAGGCGACTTCGTTCAGGGACCTGAACGCCTGGACGTACGACTTCACGGTTCTTACAGGGACCGATCAGTCACTTTCGAAAGACATCGTGATGATCGATTTCGATGAGGAGAGCTTCAAGCGGATCGCGCAGTTTCCCATCCCGCGCGCAAAGATAGCCGACGTGGTCAGGCAGGTCGGAGCGCAGTCTCCGAAGGTCATCGGCATGGACATACTTCTGTCTGAGCCACGCTCGGAGGCAGAGGATGCGGCCATGCAGGCCGCACTGACCTCGGCACAGGTGGTCATCCTGCCGCGACAAAACGCCGCCGGTGATCTGCCCCCGGTTGTTCCGCTGGAGAAGTTCTGTCAGCCTGAAAATCCCGCAAGGGCGTCCGGTTTTTGCGTCGAAGGTGCTCCGGGGGCTCTTGGCTATGCTTTCGTCAATTTGCCTACCGACGACGATGGTTTCATTCGCCAGGGCGAGTTCCTCACGGCGGGTCCGCCGCTGGCGGAATCGTTTCCGTTGATGCTGGCTGAGCAATACACCGGTGAGGCGATCAAGTCTGCCGATCGCAAGAAGGCGAGCCTCTTCGGCCACACCATCTACTACTCCGATCGCGGCGCAGAGAGCATCTTGATCGGTTCGTGGCAGCGTCAGCCGGTGACCAAGATCCCGGCCTGGAAGGTGCTTGCGGGAGAACTCCCGGCGGGCGCGCTGACGGGCAAGCTGGTGCTGATCGGGCAGACCAACGACGCGGCGCGCGACACCTGGCTTACACCACTCTTTCGCCACGCAGATGCGGATGGAACACGGCTGCGGCAGGGTGGAACGGAGATCCACGCGGCGATCATCCGAAGCCTACTCGAAGGCACGGTGGTGCACCAGGCACCCGTAGGTCTGCGCTGGGCGTTGGTTGCCGTGTTGTCCTGTGTTGCGGCATTTCTGCTGCTTGTAACCAGGCCCGCAGTCGGGTTTGCTTTTGCCGTGTTTCTGTTCTTTCTGCCCTGCGTCATGGCCGTGGTGCTGTACGCGAAGATACGGTTTTGGCTGCCCTTCCTGCCGGCACAGCTTGGTGTCGCATCCACCCTTCCGCTTTCGCTGGGGCTGCAATACATTCTTGAGCGGGTGATTGCGAATGAAGCGCGGCAGCAGCGAAAGGAGCTGATGAAGCTGTTCTCGAGCTACGTCGATCCTGCGGTAGCAAACA
Source organism: uncultured Granulicella sp. (assembly GCA_964658395.1). Classification (GTDB taxonomy): domain Bacteria; phylum Acidobacteriota; class Terriglobia; order Terriglobales; family Acidobacteriaceae; genus Edaphobacter. The sequence continues at coordinate 3,167 of CAZZYQ010000069.1, forward strand.
CCATCTGGGAGCGGCGATCGGAGGTCTCGCTGAGCGGTGAGGAGCGGATTGCGACGGTAGTTTTTACCGACATTCGCAACTTCACCAAGATGAGCTCGGGCCGGCCCCCAGCGGAGGTGCTGCGCTGGCTGAACATGTACGTGACGGCGATGGACCAGGTGATCCGGGAGTATGATGGCTTTCTTAACAAGTTCATTGGCGACGGGCTCATGATTATCTTCGGCCTGCCCTTGAGCCAGGGACCATCGGAAGACGCGAGACTTGCCATCCAGGCATCACTCGCCATGCTGGATCGGGTCGAAAGCCTGAATGAAGAGAACGCCAGCGATCCAACCACGCCGCAGCTTCGTATAGGGATTGGAATACATACCGGAGCGCTGATGGCTGGTAGTATCGGTTCGGCAAGCCGGCAAGAGTATTCCGTGATCGGCTCTACCGTAAACCTGGCGTCGCGACTGGAAAGCTTGAACAAGCCCTATAAGACAGAGATCTTAATGAGCCAGGCAACGCGGGACATGGTGGCGAAGGAGTTTACCGATATACGACCGTTGGGGAACGCCAAAGTGGCGGGGCTTGAAGACGAAATTGCGATCTTCACGATTGGGCAACAGCAGAAATTTGTGGAGACAACAGAGATCTTGAAAGGCAACTTCGATGAATACGGAAATTATCTGTGACAGCAGAAAGCAGCCCACATTGGCAAAGATGCGATGGTTCGCAGGCACCATGGCGACAAGCGCAGTTGCGCTGACACTTTGTTACAGCGCGAGTGCCCAGCAGCCAGGCGCGCCCCCTCCGCCACAGCAGAAGATAGTCCGGGTTCGCGCCAAGCTCGACGGCTTCGACATCGCGCCAACCTCTGGCAAAGCGCCGAACCAGGTAGGCGGCGTCTCCCGTGACCTTGGAGTGTTGACGCTCTACGCGCCGAAACTCGGGAAGGCCTATACGCTGACCCCAACGTTCTACTGGAACGGCGATGACAAGGCCGAGTACACCTTCAAGCTGGCCGCACTCTCCACCCAGGAGAGCGTTCTTTACGTAAAGAAGGTGACGGGCGGTAGATTCACCTACCCGGCCGATGCCCCGCCGCTCAAGCCGTCCGAGACGTATGTGTGGTCGGTGCAGCCGGAAAACGACATGATGGGCGGTCTGGCTTCAGCCAGCCTGCTGGTAGTGGGCGGAAGCAACCGTACAGCGATTGAGAACGCACTCGCGTCGGCGAAGGTGGTACCGGGCGAACCCTCGGCCGCCGCCGCAAAGGTCTTTGTAGACAATCGCCTCTGGTTCGACGCGATCGCGGAGTACACAAATTTAATTGAGCGGCACCCGGAGAGGACGCAGTACTATCAGGAACGCGCCGCTTTGTACGATCAATTGCCCGAGACGAGCGAACTGGCGGATGCCGACGCTGCGAAAGCGCAACACTAGATCACACGATCGAGCAGGTTCAAGATGAAGGCTGTGCCGTTGGTGGAACGTCGGACCGCGGAGAGATCGTCGCAGCCGAAGGTTGAGGTGCGTGTCTGGGGAGCGCGCGGATCGGTCCCCACAACCGCACCCGGTACCCAGCAGTATGGTGGGAGCACGCCTTGCCTGGAACTCAATTTCGCGGGCACGCAGCGGATCATCCTCGATGCGGGAACAGGGATACAGAACCTGGGCCGGGAGCTGATCGCAACCAGGAGCACTGAACGCGACTTCCACCTCTTCCTGAGCCATTTTCACTGGGACCATCTGCAGGGTCTGCCATTCTTCCCGCCACTCTACAATCCCGCTGTAACGATCACCTTCTACTCGTGCCGGCCGCCGGAGCAGTTGCGCGAAATCCTGCACGGACAGATGGTCACCCCGTACTTTCCCGTACTCTTTGACGACCTTCCGGCTGCGATGCGGTTTGTCCAGCTGGACGAGAGGCCGTTTCGCTTGCAGGATGTCGAGATCTGCACGTTTGCGTTGAATCATCCGCAGGGCGCTCACGGCTTCAGATTGGCCCACCAAGGGAAGATCGTGGTCTACGCAACCGATCATGAGCACGGAGACGTGGACGCGGATGCACGCCTGATGGCGGCCGCGCAGGGAGCGGACGTCCTCTTCTACGACGCGCAGTTCACCCCCGAGGAGTACGCCAGCCATCGCGGTTGGGGCCACGGCACATGGCTTGAAGCCGTGCGCGTGGGAAAAGAGGCCGGGGTGAAACAGTTGGTCTTGTTCCATCACGATCCCGCGCATGACGATCTCAAAATTGCAATGATGGTGAAGCACGCGAGTGCCATACTTCCTGGAACCACGGCAGCGGCTGAAGGCGAGACGATCCGGCTGCTGGACTAGGCGTCAAGAGCGAAGCCGGCCAACTCACCGGCGGCGCCCTGACAGCGCAGCCTTGAAGTATCAGCGGTCCCCGCGCTTAGCTTCTTCTAACGGGTGCAGGCCACGCTTTGGCAGGGTGGTTGCACTGTCCGGCTGCATGGACAGTGGACTCTATGCGGCTTACACCGGCCTGCTCTCCCGCACCCAGGCGCTGGACACGGCGGCCAACAACCTGGCCAACGCGGGTACCGGCGGTTTTCGAGCTGAGAAGGACTATTTTCGCGGCGTTCTCGTGGACAACCTGGGTAATCTCACCGGAGCGTCGCAGGTCGGCGAAACCGTCAACAGCTACGGCGTGCTGGGCGGCAGTGCACTCGACTTTGGACAAGGACAGATCGCGGAGACAGGCAATCCGCTGGATCTGGCGCTCGAAGGTGACGGGTTCTTCGCGGTGCAGACGGCGCGGGGCATCCGGTATACGCGACAGGGCGAATTTTCAAAATCATCAGCCGGAGTTCTTCAGGATTCGGACGGCGAGCCAGTGCTCAACCCGATCAGTCAGCCGATCGTGGTCCCTACCGGCACGGTAAGTGTCTCGTCAGATGGCACGGTTTCGGTATCAACACCGGAAGGCAACACCATTGTGGGACAGGTAGGCGTCTTCGCATTCCCGGACAAGAGCGTGCTTACGGCGGAAGGAACGAACCGCTTCGGTGCTGCGCCCGGCGCCCTAGCCGTCGCCGGAACGGCAACGGTGCGCCAGGGCGGCCTTGAGGGATCAAACCAGGACACCGTGCAGGGAACCATGCAACTTGTGCTGGTGCAACGGCAGACCGAGATGATGCAGAAGGCGCTGTCGGTGTTTTACACGGACTTCGACAAGACCGCAGCCGAGGAATTAGGCAAGGTGTGAAGCAGAGACCGATCCTCCGCCTTCGGCGAAGGACGACAAAGAAGCAGCACAAAAGAAGCAGCACAAAGTAGCAGGACAGAGGAGCAGCAATGATTCGAGCGTTGTATACGGCGGCCAGCGGTATGAGTGCGCAGCAGGCGAACCTGGACACGGTGGCGAACAATCTGGCGAACTCGGCCACCTCGGGCTTCCGGCAGAGGCGGCTGCAATTTCAAGACATGGTGTACCAGAACCTGATCACTCCGGGCGCGGCGGCGAGTCAGCAGACCGTCTCGGCGGGGTTGCAGATCGGGCTAGGAACGAAGACCGAAACGACTGAGCTGATCATGAGTCAGGGCGACTTCAACCAGACCGCAAACCCGTACGACGTGGCAATTCAGGGTGCCGGGTTCTTCCAGGTGCAGCTGCCGAACGGGACGATTGCCTACACCCGGGCCGGGAACTTCAACCTTACCAACACAGGAATCGTCGTCGACCCGAACGGGAACCAGTTGCTGCCAAACCTCACCATCCCTTCGAACGCGATCACGGTTACGATCTCGCCCTACGGCATCGTCTCGGCGACGCTGCCGGGACAGACCACGTCCTCGCAACTCGGCACGATACAGCTGGCTACCTTCCCAAATCCGGCTGGGTTAAACTCCCTCGGCGGAAACCTGTTCCAGCCGACGACCGCATCCGGCAATCCCATTACCGACAATCCGGGCGGCAACACTGGCATGGGAACGCTGGAGCAGGGCTTTCTCGAAGGTTCAAACGTCGATGTGGTCACGGAGTTTGTGCAGATGATCCTCGCGCAGCGGGCGTATGAAGCGAACTCCAAAGTGATCCACACGGCGGACGACATGTATTCGGAAGTAAATGGATTGATTCGGTAGATGAGAGTCACACGCCAAATTGCTCGAGCGGTTACGGTCTGCATGATTGTGACTGCATCTCGAGGGAGCGTGGTTCCGGCCGCGGAACGGCCCACGGCCGAGGCCCGCGGATACCGGGTCATCGATTATCGCTGGGATCCGGTCCTGCTGCAGCGCTGGGCTGTGCTTCAGGACGCGCTGCACCCGGAGAGACCGCTGCTCTCAGAGCGGGTTGAGACTGCGGAGGCTGGGCTCCGCCCGACTGCAACAGCGGCAGCTGTCCCTGCCGCGACCAGGCCGGCAGCGCCTGTGGTCCATGCCGGCGATCTGATCACGTTGTGGAGCGAAGACGGCAACGTGCGGTTGCAACTTGGGGCGGTGGCCCAGCAGAACGCCGCGTTGGGCGAGCGGGTCCAAATGCGGGTTACAGGCGCCGGGGTCAACGGCAGCACAGGATGGCAGGCTGCGGGTGTGGTTCGAGGGCCGGGAAGCGTGGAGATGGATCGATGATTTCTCTTGAGGGCTGGCGGTATCGACTGTGTCTGCTTTTTTTGTTGCCTCTGGGCGTATCTGGCTCGGGCGCGGTGCTGCAGGCGCAGTCTTCGTTTCATAACGCGGAGACGGCGCTGCGAAAGCGGCTGCTGCCTCCCAACACCAACGTGGCGACAACCTCGCTGACGTCGTACCTGGACCGGATGCGTGCGGAGACGACCAGCGCGCAGCCGGCGGCAGGTTCGATCTGGACCGACGCGGGAAGGCTCACGCGGCTGAACTCAGACGTTCGGGCGATGCGGCCAAACGACCTGATTGCGGTGGTGGTTCAGGAGAACCTTGCGGCTTCGACCGACGGCACGGTGAAGAACCAGCGCGCCTCATCGGCGAACTCTTCGATATCGAGCCTCTTCGGTGTGCTGAAGGGGAGTAATGCGCTGCAGAACCTGGTCAACCAGAGCTCCGCGAATGCGTTGAACGCACAAGGGGCCAGCGCAACCAATTCGAGCCTGACTACTACCTTTGGCGGTCAGGTAATCGACGTGCTGCCGAATGGGATGCTGGTGATTGAGGCCGCGCGGCAGGTGGAATTTTCGCAGCAGACCCAGACCATTGTGCTGCGCGGGCTGGTTCGCCCCGAGGACATCTCGCAGCAGAATGAGGTGAAGTCTACGGCCATTTCAAGCCTCGAGCTTGAAGTGAAAGGCAAAGGGATTGTCAACGACTACACGCGTCGGCAGAACGCGTTGGTTCGCCTGCTGCAGCAGATCCTGGTTTTTTGAGGCAATACTTTCGGGGCGTGAGCAATGAGGAGCAGGCGAAGGACCGGAGCCATCTTCGGCGGCGTAGTTGCAGTGATGTTCTGCGGAGCAGTTGCGCTGGCCCTCGAGGCCACACCCGTCCCCGAACCGCCGCACCTGGCGCGCGTCAAGGACATCGCGTCGATTGAAGGCATTCGCGACAATCAGTTGGTTGGCTACGGCATCGTGGTCGGCTTGCATGGCACCGGCGACAGTCAGCAGACGACCTTCCCGATCCAGACGCTTGCGGCGACGCTGCTGCGCATGGGAGTAAGTGTGCCGGCGTCGTCGATCAAGGTACAGAACCTGGCTGCTGTGTTCCTTTCGGCTACTCTGCCGCCGTTTTCCCGGCCGGGAACAAAGCTGGATGTCACGGTCGCCTCCGCAGGGGATGCGCAGAGTCTCGAGGGCGGGCTGCTGTTGTTGACGCCGCTCTACGGGCCTGACGGCAAGATCTACGCCGAGTCTGAGGGCCCGCTGGTGGTAGGCGGATATGCCTTGAACGTCAACGGGAACACCAAGCAATACAACCATCCCACAACGGCGCGGATACCGGCGGGCGGCATCGTAGAGCGCGGTCTGACGCTCGACTTGAGCGGACGGCAGAGCTTCACGCTGCTGCTCAATGACGCAGACTTCCGCAGCGCCGGGGCAATGGCCGATTCGATCAACAAGGTGCTGGGGCGTCCCGCGGCGCACTCGGTCGACAGCCGGCGAATCGACCTTCTGGTCAACAACGGTGAAGACATACCTCAGCTGCTGGCGCGGGTCGAAGCGGTAGAAGTGCCGTTTTATCCGCGATCCAAGGTCGTTGTGAACGAACGTACGGGCACCGTGGTGATTGGCGGCATGGTGGTACTGCAGCCGGTGTCAATCCTGCATGGTGGCCTCGCGATCAATGTTGTAACGGAGTTCAAGGTCTCTCAGCCCGCTCCGTTTTCGACGGGCGGCACCACCCAGGTGGTCGCCCAGTCGAGCGTGACCACAAAGGACAAGCCGGTGAACAAGATCGAACTGAAGCAGGGCGCAACCGTCGATGACCTGGTCCGCAGCCTGCAGGGCATCGGAGCGTCAGCGCGCGATGTGATCTCGATCCTGCAGGCGATGAAGTCCGCCGGTGCCCTTGAAGCCGAGATCGAGGTGCTATGACCATCACTCAAACAAAAGTTGCCGGACAAGCCGACACGACCGTGGAAGCGCGAGCGGCCATGCAGAAGCACGCAAAGCTGGTAGACGCAGCACAGAGGTTCGAAGCGATGATGATGCAGGAGCTTCTAAAGCCGATGCAGGAGGGCAAGGGATCGTGGGACGGAGAGGACGATAAGGACCGGGACGCGTCGCTCGACAACTTCAGCAGCTTCGGGGTGGAGGCGATGGCCAATGCGCTGGCCAAGTCAGGAGGGCTGGGTATTGCGAAGCAGGTGCTGCGTCAGATCGGGAATGTGGACGGGAAAGGCGCGAAAAAGTCATAAAGTACTAAAGTGTCACAGCGCTCTGCCGATGAGTTGATTGGACGGAGGAAGTCTTATGAGCGGCACAAACGGAATTGGAAATTCGCCTGGGGTGAGCTTGCCTGTAGCGCCGGTAGCGGCACCGGCAGCGGCGGCGAAGGAGCAGCACGTTAAGGCGGCGCATTTACCCGTGCTCAATACCTCGCACGTGAACCACGCCATTGATCAAGCGAACATCAGCACGACCAGCAACCTCATCTCGGCGGCATTGAACGCGTCCGACGTCAGGACGGAGAAGATACTGCCGATTCAGCAGGCAATCGCGAACGGTACCTACAGCGTCCGTTCGTCCGATGTGGCGGACAAACTGATCACTTCGCTGGTGAAGTAGGCATGGTACCTCCTGTGCGGCTCAGCCAGGTTTCAAGAGAAGCAACGGCCGCTCTGGCGTCGCTTGACGCCGGAGCGCTGATCCGGCTCACGGAGTGCCTTGAGGCAGCCGTTGCAGGGCGGGCGAAGGTTGAACCGGAGGCGGTTGAGGTGGTCAGTGCCGCGCAGCACGTCTTCCAACATGTTCTGACTGCGACTGCGCAAAACATTCAAGTACTGCAACGACTGCAGAACCGAGAGGCAAAGGCCGCATGGGCACGTTAGTTACCTTGCTGAACATCACCACCGAAGCGTTGGCGGCTAACCAGGCAGCCTTGAACACCACGGCAAACAATGTCGCAAACCAGAACACGCCGGGGTACGCGCGCGAGGTCGTCAACTTTGTCACCGGAGACACCTACATCCGCAGTTACACGGTTTCACAGGCAGACGGTGTGATCGCAGAGCTCCCAACCTCGATCCGCGACCGTGTACTTGAACAGCGGGTGCAGCAGCAAGCCCAGGCGCAGTCGCAGAGCGCGACCGTGCAGTCGGCCCTCAGCGAGGTCGAAAACGTGTTCGGCCTGAATGCGTCCAGCACGTCGTCAAGCCTTACCGCTCTGGGCAGCGCTGTCAATTCGTTCTTTACCTCGCTGACGGCGCTGGTGAGCAATCCCTCCGCTTCGGCGTCGCGGCAGCAGGTGCTAAGCACAGCGGGATCTCTGGCCAAGATACTGAACTCTTCCTCCTCGCAGCTGAGTCAGATCACAAGTTCGCTGAACAGCGATGCACAATCGATCACCGGGCAGGTGAACCAGTTGACCGCTACGATCGCCCGGTTGAACGGAACGATTGCCATTCAAGACCCGAACACGGATGCGGGAGTACTCGAAGATCAGCGTCAGCAGGCGATTGCGCAACTCTCACAGCTGGTCGGTCTACAGCAGATCACCACCTCGCAGAACGGCATTGAGCTGACTACAAGCAATGGCGGTCTGCTGGTTGCCGGCACGGATGCGTTCAAGCTGTCGACCTCTCTGGTTGGGGGTTCTCTGCAGGTGCTTGCCGGGCCGAACCATCAGGACGTAACGGCGGGATTGACAGGCGGTTCGCTGGGCGGAACGCTCCAGGTCCTGACTACGAACGTTCCCGCGATCCAGAACAATCTGGACACACTTGCGTACTCGGTCGCGACTGCCGTGAACACCCAGAATGAGGCCGGTGTCGATGGCAACGGCAACGAGGGCCAGGCGTTGTTCACAATTGGAGCGACGTCGGCCGGCGCGGCAGGCACAATCGCGCTGGCGACGAACGACCCCAGCCTGGTGGCTGCTGCGGGGCAGGGCGAAGGATCGGCGGGAAGCACGAATGCCACTGCACTCGCAAACCTTGCCGGCGCAAACATTGTGGCTGGGCAGACCGTCTCTGGTTTCCTGTCTTCCGCGCTCGCGCAGGTTGGAGAAGCAGCTTCTGCGGCCAATACGGACAGCTCGGTGCAGCAGGCGACGCTGACGCAGTTGACGACGCAGCGCAACGCACTTTCGGGTGTGTCGCTCGACGAAGAGGCCGCCAACCTGACGCAATATCAGCGATCGTACCAGGCAGCTTCGCAGGTGTTCGCCATCATCAACTCCCTGTTTGCCAGTGCAATCAACATCGGGGTTGAGACGGCGGTCGCCTAACGCATGAAGCCTGTCAATGTAGCGCGGGCGTGTGCCGGGTGTGTTATGAACCAGGGTTGCGATTTCAAGAGCTGCGTTTAGGAGCACGTGATGCGAGTCGATCCATTCTATGTACAGACGCTGGCCGGCGCATTGACCGATGCGACGGCGACGGAAGCAGAGCTATCGGGCGAGTTGGCGAGCGGTCTCAGGGTCGCCCATCTTTCGAGTGATCCCGTGGCCGTGGCGCAAAGCACGCTGCTGGGCGCGGCGATCAACGCGGACGACTCCTACGTTCAGGCTGCAGCTTCGGCGCAGAGCAGGTTGCAAGTGACCTCATCCACCTTGGGCGAGGTTGTGTCACAACTGACCCAGGCAATTGCGCTGGCGACGCAAGGTGGAAATGGCACGCTCAGTCCAGCGAACATCACCAGCATCGGACTGCAGCTCTCGCAGATTCGCGGCCAGGTGTTGGCGCTGGCGAATACGTCTTATTTGGGGCAGCACATCTTCGGCGGCAGCCAGGGCTCCACTGCGCCTTTCGTCCAGACAGGCTCAACCACGAGCTACGTTGGCGATGAAGCGCTGCAATATACAACGACGGAGAATGGGCAACAGATTCAGACCAACGTGATTGGTTCGGCGACGTTCGACGCCTCCGGCTCGAGCGTCTTTGCCGCGCTGAACGTGATTGTGAACGACTTTGCAACAGGCGCTGCAAGCGACCAGATCGCTGAGGACGTCGGCTCGCTGACTCGCGGTCTGGCGACAGTCAGCACGCAGCGCAGCGTGGTCGACACTTCTCTGTCGCAGCTTCAGACGACGAGCACCTATGCCGCGACCGACTCAGCGCAGCTGAACGCCGCTCTAAGCTCGCTTGTGGCCGCGGACCCGGCGAAAGTCGCGACAAGTCTGAGCAACGTGGAGACACAAAGCCAGGCCCTGACGGCAGTGCTGACAGCCCTCGAAAAGGGAAGCCTGTTCGACTACATTGGCAGGTAGTTGTTCCGTACCATCAAGGGCAGCCAGACAGGCTGCGGGAACTTCCAGTAGTCTTGGCTTAGCAGAAGAGGCCTCGATTGCTCGAAGTTGTCAGATTTTTCTGGAATGCGACGCGCGGGCATCGGCTTATGCCCTGGCGAAGCGAGTATCTGCGCTGGCGCGTGGAAACGTACACGGGCAAGCCTGCCAAGAGTGTCGGACTTCGTGACTTCTGGGCGCTCGCTTGGGGTGAGCGCAGGCAGTTTGTGCGCTTCCTGGGATGGACCCGCGAGATGCGCGGGTACGCGAACGGCAAGGGACAGGATTGACGCGCCCCGTTCAAGCTGAAGGCGACTCAACCAGATGTACTCTGGCGATTTCGCGACGGGCGATGCTATCGAGGGCCAGCAAGACGGCTTTTGCTTTGGTCGGTACAGGCGTGCTTCCGCTCGCCGGGTGCGCACATCCCGGGACGGGTAGAACGGCAACGCAAACAGTCCCTTCTTCTAAAGGCGTCACCGGAGGCGGATCTCTCAAGGCCCACGCGGCTGCAAAAGGACTGCTAAGCGGCTTCGCGGTCGTACCGAAGCTGCTTCGTGACGATCCTTCCTATGCGGCGCTCGTGAGCGAGCAGGCAAGCCTGATCGTTGCTGAGAACGCGATGAAGTGGGACACTTTGCGGCCTACCGCGGAGACGTACAATTTTGAGGCTGCAGACTCCCTACTCAACTTCGCCGAGCCGAGACAGATAAAGGTGCGAGGGCACAATCTACTCTGGCACAGGCAGCTGCCAGGATGGTTTGCAGGGACAGCCCATCCTGGAAACGCGCGTAAGTTGCTGGAGGCGCACATCGAGACTGTGGCGGGGCGGTATGCGGGGCGAATGCACTCTTGGGACGTGGTGAACGAGGCCATAGAAGTAAAGGACCGCAGGCCGGACGGTCTGCGCGACTCGCCCTGGCTCCGTCTGATTGGAGATGATTACATAGAGATTGCGTTCCGTGCCGCGCGCAAGGCCGATCCGCAGGCGCTGCTGACCTATAACGACTATGGAATTGAGAGTGAATCGCCGCAGGATGAAGCCAAGCGCCAGGCGGTCCTGCTGATGCTGCGAAGAATGCGCCAGCGGAGCATTCCCATCGACGCGGTTGGTGTGCAGTCGCATCTGGCTGCTGGGGCCAATGTGAGGTATGGCGCTGGGCTGATGCGGTTCATCGCAAGTGTGCGGCAGCTCGACCTCCAGGTTTTTATCACCGAGATGGACGTGAACGATCGGAAACTCCCCTCTGATGTTGTGAACCGGGACAAGCTCGTAGCAGCGACATATCAGGACTATCTAAGCATGGTGCTGAGCGAACCGGCGGTGAAGGCGATCGTGATGTGGGGTGTGACGGACCGCTTTACATGGCTAAACCATGAAGATTCGCGCGCGGACGGCGTCGCGGAGAGGCCGCTGTTGTTCGATGGCGGCTACAGGGCGAAACCAGCATTCTTTGCGGTGCGCAATGCCTTTGACCTATGCCCGTCTCGCCCAACATGACGCGATGGAATGCATCTGAACAGATATCAACTCAACAGCAGACGAAGGAGAAGGAATGGGAAAGACAGTAAAGTTGAAAGCGGCAGACGGACATGAGCTTGATGCCTACGTTGCGTCACCAGCGGCGGAACCGGTCGGAGCGCTGGTTGTGATTCAGGAGATCTTTGGCGTGAACAGCCACATCCGCGGGATCGCGGACAGATTCGCCGAGGATGGTTTTCTCGCGATTGCTCCCGCATTGTTCGACCGCTTTGAAAAAGGGGTGGAGCTCGGCTATGCCGGAGACGATATGAAGAGGGCGTTCGACTTCTACGGGAAACTCGATCCGAAGACGGCTCTGCTCGATGTGGCCGCAGCGTTCAACAACGTCGCGGGGCAGGTCAAGAAGGTCGGTGTCATCGGGTACTGTTACGGCGGGTTTATGAGCTGGCTTTCGGCGACTCGAGGCGCAGAGTTGGGAGTAGAGCCCGCGTGTGTGGTCGGGTACTACGCAGGCGGTATCGGCAGCGTTGCAACAGAAGAGCCGAGCTGCCCAGTTCTGCTGCACTTCGGAGCCGATGACAGCCATATTGGGCCGGAGCAGATCGAGGCCGTGCGGTCTGCTCATCCTGAGGTGACGATCTATGTGTACGAAGGAGCGGAACACGGATTCAACTGCGATCAGCGAGGAAGCTACAATCCGGCTGCGGCAAAGCTGGCACGTGGACGATCGCTGGAGTTCCTGAAGAAGTACATCGCGTAGGGAGTGTTGCTCAGGCATGAAGAGCGTCGAGGTGTGGCAGCAGCACGACGCTTTCCTGCTCATTCGGATCGGTTCGGGCGATGATGGCGACGCACGCTTCCGTTTCGCTTGCGTTGTACGGAAGATGCGGCATGTCGGCTGGGATGTAGAAGAAGTCGCCAGATCGGGTGATTGCGTGTTCTTGCAACTCATTGCCGAACCATACTCCTGCTTCGCCGCTGATCACGTAGATCGCGGTCTCAGGCGAGGCATGCTTGTGCGCCTTTGCCCGTCCACCGGGCGGGATGGTCAACATCTGCATGTGAAGATGATGGGCGCCGACTGATTCAGCAGAGATGGCCGGCGCATACATCAGGCCCTGCTTACCCCGAAAGGGCGTACCTGCCCGAAGCAGGCGGCACACTGGAGGCTGATTCGAAGCTTGAATCTGGTCGCTTGTCATGTCGGCGGTACTCCTTTACTAGTCACTGGCGCAAGTCGCAGCAAAGTATCGGTCACTCAGCCGACTTAATTGCCGTGTTCTCTTAAGCGGTGCTATCCTAACGGAGACACTACGAGAGTAGCTAGACGAAAAGAGAATAGAGAACCAGGAGCAAGAAACCGCTGTGTTGGCATCTGAAAAAAAGACAGACATTATCGAGAAGTTCCGAACGCACGAATCTGACACCGGCAGCCCCGAGGTACAGATCGCCATTCTGAGTGAGCGCATCGGCGAGTTGACCGAGCACTTCAAGACCCATAAGAAAGACCATGGCTCGCGCCGCGGGCTTCTTATGCTCGTGAGCAAGCGCCGCCGCCTTCTGGATTATCTAAAGAAGGTGGACGCAGACCGCTACCGTGACGTGATCGGGAAGCTTGGTATTCGCAAGTAGTCTCCACCCCTCCCGGAGAAACCAGACAATTCATGGAAGCTAGTTCGGCCTGCCAAGTACCGGCTGCATACGGCCCAGAGTCGCGGAAGACTTTGCACAATGAGCAGACTGCTGTGTCGCATGGGCACACTGCCCGAATGAGTTCCTCCCACAACACATCTGCGAGGCGCAGACTCTGTAGAGTCTGCGCCTCTTCGCGCTTGCACGAATGTGCCGCGCGCCAAGTTACTCATCGAAAAGAGAAGAGGAAAGAACACCATGAAACAGGACGTAGTCGTAGAGCTTGCCGGCGGCAAGCACATCAAGTTTGAAACAGGACGGATGGCCAAGCAGGCTTCCGGCGCGGCGCTTACCTCGAGCGGAGACAACGTCATTCTGGCAACGGCGGTGGCTTCGCCGGAACCGAAGGAAGGTATCGACTTCTTTCCGCTCACCGTGGAATATCGCGAGTTCACCTACGCGGGCGGACGCATCCCCGGAGGATTCATCAAGCGGGAAGGCCGCCCCAGCGAGAAGGAGATTCTGACCAGCCGTCAGATTGATCGCCCGATACGTCCCTTGTTTCCGGAGGCATTCCGTAACGAAACGCAGGTCGTCGCATTCGTCTACTCAGCGGACCGAGAGAATGATCCTGACGTCCTTGGCATTAATGGCGCGAGTTGTGCGCTGGCCTTGAGCGACATCCCGTTTCACGGGCCAGTTGGTGCAGTGCGCGTCGGACTCATCGACGGCAACTACCTCGTCAACCCGACTTATTCAGAGCGGGCGGTGAGCAAGATCAACATCATGGTCGTCGGGACGAAGGACGGCATCGTGATGGTTGAGTCAGGCGCGAAAGAGGTCTCTGAAGAGCACGTCGTCGGTGCGATCGAGTTCGCCCACGAAGAGATCAAGAAGATCTGTGCTGCAATCGAGGACCTGGTTAGTCGCGCGGGCAAGACGAAGCGGACCGTTCACGCGATTGAAGTCGACCACGAGTACCTGAACAGCTTGTATGCCAAAGCCGGCGACCGTTTGAAGGACGCACTCGACACCCAGAAACATCCGAAGTTTGAATCGTACGCGCTGGTGGCGGAGATCAAGAGCGAGCTGAAGAAGGACCTGCCTGAAGGCGATGCCGCGGCGGCAAAGAAGTTCAGCAAATACTACGAGCTGCTGCGCGAGGACATCTTCCGCAAGCAGGTCCTGAACGATCGCATCCGCCCGGACCATCGTGCCTTCGATCAGATCCGCCAGATCGATATTGAGGTTGGCGTGCTGCCGCGGGTCCACGGCTCGGCATTATTCACGCGCGGGGAGACCCAGGCGCTGGTCTCGGCTACGCTCGGCACGACAGACGATGCGCAGCGGCTGGAAAGTTACGAAGGCGAGCAGAAGCGCCGCTTCATGCTGCATTACAACTTTCCACCGTTCTCAGTGGGCGAAGTCGGCCGGATGACCGGCGTTGGTCGCCGCGAGATTGGCCATGGCGCGCTGGCGTACCGCGCGATAGAAGCCGTGCTTCCGGCGGAAGAGGAATCGCCCTACACGCTTCGGGTAGTCTCGGACATCCTGGAATCTAACGGATCCTCCTCCATGGCGACCGTGTGCGGCGCGTCTCTGGCGTTGATGCAGGCCGGCATCGCGATCAAGGGTGCGGTCGCAGGCGTGGCGATGGGGCTGGTGAAGGAAGGCGACAACTACGCCGTACTCAGTGACATCGCCGGCGCCGAAGACCACTACGGCGACATGGACTTCAAGGTGGCCGGAACGCGCAACGGAATCACTGCGCTGCAGATGGACATCAAGATCATGGGCATCACGCCGCAGATCATGCGGGAGGCCCTTGAGCAGGCGCGCCGTGGACGGCTCTTCCTGCTGGACACCATGGACGCTGTCATCTCCTCGGCGAAGGAAGAGAAGTCGGCATTTGCGCCGCGCATCCACACCATCCAGATCCCGACCGACAAGATTCGCGACCTGATCGGGCCGGGCGGCAAGGTGATCCGCGGCATCGTCGATGCGACCGGTGTGAAGATCGACGTAGACGATTCGGGCCGCGTGAACGTCGCCTCGAGCGATGCGGATGGTCTGGCCCGCGCCATCCAGATGATCTCGGACATCACCGCCGTACCGGAGATTGGCAAGACTTATCTGGGCAAGGTGGTCCGCATCGCAGAGTTCGGCGCGTTTGTGGAAATCTTTCCGGGAACGGATGGCCTGCTCCACGTCTCCGAGATCGCCGAGCATCGCGTGAAAGAGGTAAAGGACGAGCTTCGCGAGGGCGACCAGATCCTGGTCAAGGTTCTGTCGATTGACGGCAATCGTATCAAGCTGTCGCGGAAGGCAGTTCTGCGTGAGCAGCGCGCCAAACTGGGATTGACGGAAGGGAATCAGATCGGCCTCGACGCTCCACCTCCAGCACCTGCGGGCGAGGCAGAGTTCGATGACGAGGAAGATGGCGAAGAATTCGACGGCGAGGAGGGCGTTGACTCCGAACTTGACGAGCCGAACTTCAACCGCGCGGACAACGTTCCGGTGCCAGCGGGTGCTGGAGCCCCTGCTGGCGGGCGCGGGCCTGGCGGCGGCGGTGATCGCAGGCCGGGCGGCGGCGGACGCAGAAGGCGCGGCGGACGCAGGCCCGGGCAGGGTGGTGGCAACTCCGGGGGCGGGGCGACCCAGGGTGGCGGCAATCGTTAGTGCTTCGCGGGAAAAAAAAGGGGTCGCGCTATGCGCGGCCCTTTTCTGTTTTTCCGTCGTAGATGTGGGACCTAAGTGCAGAAGTGTCGGTCGGTGAATCGGATGAAGCGATCGCGGATTGCCGGGGTGGTAGTGCTCTCCGTGCTGGCGGGCAGCGGGTGGCTGCTGGTGCAGGCTTACCCGAGCGAGTTGGGGTTTCC
>CAZZYQ010000070.1:0-18150 GCA_964658395.1 uncultured Granulicella sp.
TCGCCGGGCAGATTTGTATCTATACCAACGACCAGATCACGATTGAAGAGTTGAAAGCGGAGTAGGTTAGTGGCCTCGGATATTTCAATAATGCTCGCAAAATTTGTCGATTGGTATCGAAGAGAGCCCTTTGCGTTGGAAGTCGCACTTGATAGTGCTCATGGAATCAATACGCAAGACATTCCGGTTCACAAGCAACTTGAGACACTGTCGCAATCAGATAGCAAAGTTCAGCAAATGCTGCTTCGCAAAACTCTAATAAAAGGAACGAAAGGAGTAAAGAAACAACATGCGGACCTCCAAGAAGAGTTAGGAGATTCAAGAGAGTCAGCAAGTCGCAAGTCAGGAAGGGAGGTCGCTGATCATATACACGATGTCATCAAGCGCGCTGAAGAAGACGCTAGAAATGCGGGTTTCTCTGCAGAAGAGCTTCGCGCCGTTAAAGCTACTCTACATCAAGAATCCAGCGATATTCGGGCCGAGGTAATAAGGATATTTTCCGAACGCCTTGATGATTTCGCGGACGCAGTACGTACCTTAAGTGAAGCAAAACTTAACGAAGTTGTTCCGGATCATCAGCAAGAGCTTTTTAGGCAATGCCATATTAACTTCGCGTTAGGTCACAAGGCAACGGTGTGCGTTCTCTGTGGCGCGATCCTTGAGAGGTCCTTAAAGGATTGCCTAAAGACTTCAGACACGTTCGGAAAGCTTCTCAAGCTTCCAGGAACGAAGAAGCTTCTTAGCCGTAAAGAGGATATTAGGGCTGCGGAAATCATTTATCAGGCTCGAACCGATGCAGTTCATGGAAATCCAGCTTTTGGTCTAATGAAATCGGAAAAAGTACTATTAATCATTGAGACAACGCGACATCTAGTCGCAAGGATTTACCGGGCCGATAAGATCATTTAGTAGGGAGCATCACGTCAAATGGCAATTTTTTTACCCGGAACCGCAGAAGACCAGGCCCTCGCACTGGACGAGATGACTCCGCGCGAGATCGTCGCGGAATTAGACAAGTACGTCGTCGGGCAGGCCGCGGCCAAGCGGGCTGTTGCCATCGCGCTGCGTAACCGCATGCGCCGCCAGAAGCTCGCACCAGAGCTCGCCGAAGACATCATGCCAAAGAACATCATCATGATCGGGCCCACCGGCGTCGGCAAGACCGAGATCGCGCGCAGGCTGGCGAAGCTGACCAACTCGCCCTTCCTCAAGGTCGAGGCCTCGAAGTTTACCGAAGTTGGATACGTCGGCCGCGACGTTGAATCGATCGTGCGCGACCTGGTTGAGATCGCCATCGACATGGTGCGCGACGAGAAGCTCGAAGAGGTGGAAGAGAAGGCCGAGGTGAGCGCCGAGGACCGCCTCCTCGACCTGCTGCTGCCGCCGCCTCCCGGCTCCGCGGCAGCCGCCGCTCCGTCGCCCATCTCGGTTGTCGCCGCAGCAGCCGAGTCGAACGTGATTGAGCTGCCCGTTTCGCCGATCGATGGCGAGACCGCGGCGAAGCAGGAGAAGCCCGGCGACAGCCACAGCCGTACCCGCGAGAAGCTGCGCCAGCAGTTCCGCGAGGGCAAGCTCGATGACCGGGTTGTCGAACTCGATGTACGCGATCGAAACCTGCCGAACATCGAGATCATGACCAACATGGGGCCGGGCTCTGGAATGGGTCCTGACTCAGGCGACTCCGGCATGGACCTGCGCGAGATGCTTCCCGGCCTCTTCGGCCAGCGTACTAAAAAGCGGAAGATGAAGGTCGCCGAGGCCTTCGAATACCTGGTCCAGGAGGAGGAGTCGCGCCTGATCGACATGGACCAGGTCACGCGGCTCGCCGTCGAGCGCGTCGAGGACTCCGGCATGGTCTTCCTCGATGAGATCGACAAGATCGCCGGGCGCGAAGGCGGGCACGGCCCCGATGTCTCGCGCGAAGGCGTGCAGCGCGACATCCTGCCCATCGTCGAAGGCACGACCGTCAACACCAAGTACGGCATGGTCTCGACCGACCACATCCTCTTCATCGCCGCCGGTGCCTTCCACGTCTCGAAGCCATCGGACCTCATCCCGGAACTCCAGGGCCGATTCCCCATCCGCGTGGAGCTGCACTCACTTACGGTGAACGACTTCGTCCGCATACTTACTGAGCCCAAATCTTCTTTGGTAAAGCAATCGACGGCGCTGCTCGAGACTGAAGGCTTGAAGCTCGAGTTCACAAAAGAAGCGATACAGGAGATGGCGCAGTTCGCCTTCCGCGTGAACGAGACCACAGAAAACATTGGCGCCCGCCGTCTGCATACCATCATGGAACGCGTTCTTGACGAGATCAGCTTTCAGGCTCCGGACCTGTTCAAGTCGCCGCGGCCCGAGGCGACCGAAGAGGGCGTTGTTGCCGAGATTGGTGCATCCGCCCCGCTGACCACCGAGCCGCAGGTGCCCGCGCCGCCGCTGCCGGTCATAGAGCGCCAGACCACAACAGGTACGGAGAAGGTGATCGTCATCGATCCCGAATACGTCAAGCAGCAGGTGGCCAGCATCGTGAAAGATCAGGACCTGAGCCGCTATATCCTTTAGCGATCGGGGTCGTCATAAGGTTTATCAGGCTGGCATGCCCAGAGATCGTAGTACTCGCCGCTGCTTTGGCGTCGATGCGTCTTTACGAAATCGCTCCGTATCGGATCAGGAAAGAGATAAGCAGTATCGCTGCCTGGAAAAAGCCCGCGGCGGCGTGTCGTGAACGGTACTTCGCCGCGAGGTATGAGCCAGAGATCCTTACAGCCGAGCACTCTCTCCATGACGCTGTCTGGCAGCGTAGCTCCCGTCTTGAGCAACTCCACTAACGCGGTCTCATCAAGAAAGTAGTCTTCGCCAGCCAACGGCAGTTCGAACCGCAGCGCACTGCGAGCGTCGCCCACATCGGACCCATAACCCATGGCTATATTCTTGGGCCCCCGTTCTCTCACCAGGCTTATGATCTCTGCCTCCGCGTTCCGCTGTGCGGTACGCATCTCGGTCACGTTCGCAGGATGGATGCTGCGGAAATCCCGGTAACCAAGCCGCAGCACCAACAGTGTAGCGGCAAGCGCGATGCTCGCCAGCATCTGCGAGAGCAGCACTTCGTCTGCCTCTGAGTTTTCGGGGTTGCGCGCTTCCCGGCTGGCCCACATCATGGCAAACGGCAGCAACGGCCAGAGATGCCAGCTTCCTGCTCCGTTCTTCGATCCCGCGAGAATACATGCCGCAAATGCCGCCAAGGAAAGGGCCAGCAGAGCGGATTGCGGTTTGTCGCTTCCATCTGGCATTTGTCTCAAATTGCTGCTGCGGGACAACCGAACCAGAAAAGCTGGTGCCAGCAGCAAAACAGCGGCAAGCATGTTGTCAAGAAGCAGACTCTTGTCGAATCCCTGCCGGCTAGACAGCACTAGCCACGCCATGTAGTTCGAGAACGAAATCTGCGGAAGGAGGAAGAGGCCTGCTGAGGCGACGAACGCAGTGGCTGCGCTGACAAGGAGCGCATTCCTGCCGCTGCCACGATAGATCAGGTAAAGCGTGAGGCATGCCGCGGGTATGACGGTAAGTTTGAAGTCTATGGCAATGCCCAATGCGATACCGCTCACCAGCATCCCGCCGAGCGATCGACATCTCAAAGTCGCAGCTAGCGCGACAGAGAAGCACAGGAGCAGCATCGTATCGCTGCGGACACCAAATGCGTGGCTGGCGGTCTGCAGCAGCACGGCGAGAGAGACCGGCAGCAACGCCAATGCCGCAGAGGAAGATACGTTGCGCCTTAGTATCAGGTACAGCAAGAGTGTAACGGCCAGATTGACCACCAAGGCAAGCCAGCGGACCAACGTAATCGGGTCCCCAGGCAGCTTCAGCAACGGCGCATACGCAAGGAATGTCGATGGGCCGTAAAGCAGTGCGTAAAGGGCCGGAGCGGAGCGTGCGTGATAGAGGGGCTGGCCGTGCAGATATGCCGCCGCGATGCTGAGGATGGCCGCCTCGTCGTGCCAGAAGAAGCCGGGCCGGCCCAAATTCAGGAGATTCAGCAGCAGGAAGACTGACACGCCGATCGCGCCACAAACGATCATGACTTGGCGCAGCCCCGCATTCCACCTGCTGGCTGAACTTCGCAGAGCAGCGGCTGAGGTTCGCAGAATAGCGAGCGTCATTGCGGCGGAGGTGAGGAACAGCAACGAGGGCTGCTCCAGCAGAGCATGGATCATCCTCTTGCCTCAGCCCCCATCGTTAGCTGCTTCATCGCCCGATGGTACATGAGGCAAACGCTAAGCAGCGATGGCGGCCAGGCAGGCCGCCACCGCTGCTTTTTGCGAAGCCAAATCTATGCGTTGGCAGGCTGCGACAGCTCCTGAAGCCGCTTAGCCAGCAGCTTCTCGAGGTCCTCAAGAGCCTTCGAGAAGCCTTCAATACCTTCCTTCAACTTGTCGTGCGCCATGCGATCTTCTGCATGCATCTTCTCAAAGGTCTCCTTGTCGATCGTGAGCTTCTTGATGTCCATGCTCTTCGCTTTTTCAGCATCGAGCTTCAGCGGGAGGTCGCCTTCCTTCGAGTCAAGCTCGGCCAGCAGCTTCGGCGCAATCGTCAGCAGATCGCACCCGGCGAGTTCCGTGATCTCTCCAATGTTGCGGAAGCTCGCTCCCATCACCTGCGTCTTATAGCCAAACTTCTTGTAGTAATTGTAGATCGTGGTTACCGACTGCACCCCGGGATCGTCCGCTCCCTGGTAGTCCTTACCCGTGTCCTTCTTGTACCAATCGAGAATGCGGCCAACGAACGGCGAGATCAGCGTCACCTTTGCTTCGGCACAGGCAATCGCCTGGTGCAGACCAAACAGAAGGGTCAGATTGCAGTGAATTCCCTCCTGTTCCAGGATCTCCGCAGCCTTGATGCCTTCCCACGTGGACGCAATTTTTACGAGGACGCGCTCCCGTCCGATTCCGGCCTTATCGTATTGCGCGATGATGTCGCGCGCCTGTTCCAGTGTCTTTTCCTTGTCGTAGCTCAGACGAGCGTCCACCTCAGTCGAGACCCGGCCGGGAACGATTTTGAGAATCTTCTTGCCAAAGGCGACAGCCAGCGACTTGAACGCCGCTGCCGCTACCTCTTCGTCATACGCCCGGTCGCCTGCAGCGTCGCGCGACTCCTTCAGCACGTCATCGACGATCTGCGAGTATGCCGGCATCTCCGCCGCGGCAGCAATCAGCGAGGGGTTCGTGGTGGAATCGGTCGGCTTATACTTCTCGATCGAGTTGATGTCGCCGCTGTCCGCAACGACGGTGGTCACTTTCTTCAGTTGTTCGAGCAGAGTCGCCATGGTTCACTCCCTTTTTCCTTCGCGCATGTTAATCGAAATTTTGATGGAGACGCCGGAGCGCCGACAAAGCGCGGCCAGCGTACGCTAAATGCCTGGTGCAGGGCGGTCTATTTTGGAGACGGCAGGGCCTCCTGAGTCCGGGCCGACGGTGCGCTCTGATTTCCTGAAGCGTCTACCGCAGTTACGCTATAACTATAGCGCTCACCAGGCACAACCGCCACATCGCGATACGCCGGTGCGGGTACCGGGGCGGCGGTCAGCCGTGTCAAAGGGCCTTGCTGGTCGCCATTCGGTCGCGTCAGTTGCCGGTAAACGAAGTAGCCCGCCAGATCGGGTTCAGAGTTCGGTTCCCAGGAAAGATCGATGTATGGTCTGCCGGCCTCAGTGCTAGGGACTGTCGCCAGGCCTGAGGGAGTGCGCGGTGGAAAGGTATCGCGCATCGCCAGTGTTAGTACAGGGGACGGCTCGCTTTGAATCTCCAGCAGGTGTCCGCCTACGGTGACCGAACGGACCCGGACCGCGGAGAAGGTGTAGGTATCGCCCATCTTCGCCGTCGGGACCACGGCACCTGACAGCTCCTCACCGGCCCTCACGTCCGCCGGGTACGCCGTCTCCAGAGCCCGAAGATGCACGTCGGCTTCCGGTGCCGGGTCGTGCGTCGGAGCGGACTGCGAACGCCGTCCTCTCTTTGCCGCTTCATCGATACTGCCGCGCGCGGTCTTCTTCGGCGCGGCGGCAGACAGATCACGCATCGTTATGTCGACCAGATACGCGTCGCGCTTCCGCTGCATCGCCCGCCACTCGAGAACGGCACCCGACTCGCTTGCCCTGGCCCCAAATGCTTCGAGCGGCTCGGGCGCGGCTCCGGAAGCTGCAAGGGCCGGTACGACCGAGTCGGCGGCCGAGCGTCCGGCAGAATTTACGATCCGAATCCTGTAGCTCATCATCCCAGCCGGATCCACATTGAGAGAGGGCGAAAGGGTGTCGCTTACTTGAGAACTTCCGGGCGTCACGGCCAGACGCAGTACGGGCGCGCACGCGCTCAGCTTCCCCGCCTGTGGCGCAGATGGCGCTCCGATCTCCCTGCAGATCTGCGCGGTCATAGCTCCTTGAACGGGCAGGTCATCCGTGGTGCGCGCAGGAGTAGTCCAGCGCAGCAGGACATGGTCTCCAACCCGGCGCGCAGTCAGATCGTTCACCGGCGCCGGCAAGTTCAAGGTAGGCGGGCGTGGTGGTCCAGGGTTCGCACAGCCACAAAAAAAAGCGGCCAGCCCTGCCATGCCAAGCGCCGCGCAGGAGGCTAAGACGCATCTACCGTGCTGCGAACGTTCCGTGATCATTGCCTGAAGCATTTCACATCCGCCGGCTGATCGAATTTTCGAATCGGGTCGCTTTCGTTGGGCCCTCACGAACGACACTGTCACAATTTTCGGCACTCCATAAATCTTTTGACCCTGCGACAACATCTATTGATAGGAAGAACAGGAAAACACATGCCGAAGATGTCCACAAATGTCCCCGAGACCGAGACTGGCTTAGACACAGTCGCCCTGAATACGCTTCTTTCAACCGGTGCTGAAGAGACCACCCAGATCGACAGCGAATCCGCTGAGAACTTTATCGCGGAAAAACGCATCGGCGAGCGCATCAAGCATCTGCGGCTCAAGAAATCCATGGGTCTGGTTGAGCTAGGCCGTCACACGGGCCTTTCGGCCAGTTTTCTCTCGCAGCTTGAGACCGGCCGGGTTGTTCCGACGCTACGTAACCTGGCTCGCATCTCGATGGTCTTTTCCAAAGATCTGAGCTACTTCTTCGAACCTGAACCGCAGACGCTGTTCCGGGTTCATCGCGCGAAGGACCGTGTCCGCCTTCCCCAGAGCGGCGTCGCTGACCCCGCCTACTACTTCGAAAGCTTGGGCTTTATGGTGCCCGACCGTCAGCTGGATCCCTATTTCGCAGAGTTTCTGCCCATGAAGAAGGGCCGCGAGATCAAGGCGCACCAACACATCGGGTGCGAATTCCTCATGCTCTTGACCGGGCGCCTCGACATCCAGCATGGTGAGGTCACTCACCACATCGAGGCGGGAGACGCTGTTTACTTTGACGCGGACACAACGCACAGTTACATGTGTTCAGGCGAGGAGTCCGCGACCGCGATCATCGTGACCATGCAGCCTTCCGGTGGGCAAGGCGCCCGTACCGGTCTGCCTACGGGTATGTCCTCGAGCAGAGTCCGTGCGCTCTCGCCATCGCTTCGATCACGGCAGAATGGCGCCGCCACAGTCTCAAAGAAGCCGGTGGTGAACGGCCTCGTCTAACCGCCTGCACGGGATTTGTGTCGCCCGCTCCAGTTCTGAACAGAACATTGGAAAGGGCAGCCTGCGATCGCTGCTGCCGCGAAGCAGCGAGCCAAACCTCTCGCCCCGATGGACGCTTGTCAGCCAACGCAGGTATGTTAGGTCACATGCTTGCACTGAGGGTGCCCTTTCTTGTTCAACTCGTTTTTCTGTCAACGTTATGCGCAGCGGCACAGCAGACAGCCCTTGCGCCTACCCCGCCCATGGGCTGGAACAGCTGGGACTCCTACGGTCTCACGATCACTGAAGCGCAATTCCGCGCAAATGTAGAAGCGGAAGCAGAGCGGTTGAAGCCGGCCGGCTACGGGTATGCGGTCGTTGATGAGGGCTGGTATCTTGCCAATCCTGAGGCAGCAGAAAAGCCCGCGACCCTCAAGTACAGGATCGACGCCAATGGGCTCTACCAGCCGGCGCTGAACCGCTTCGCTACCGCGGCGGGAACTGCGGGTTTTGCGCCGCTGGCCGAGTTTGTTCATGCCAAGGGCCTGAAGTTTGGCATCCACATCATTCGCGGCATCTCGAAGGAGGCCGTGGAGGCAAATCTTCCGGTCGCCGGCAGCGCTTTTCACGCGCAGGATGTCGCTGACACCACAGACAAATGCCCGTGGAACCCGGACAACTTCGGTGTGAAGGACAACGCTGCCGGGCAGGCCTGGTACGACTCCATGCTGGCCCAGTATGCCGCCTGGGGCATTGATTACATCAAGGTGGACTGCATTGCCTCACATCCCTACAAGGCAGATGAAATCCGCATGATCCACAACGCCATCGCGAAAACCGGGAGACCGATCGTACTCAGCCTGTCGCCCGGACCGGCGTCTCTCGATGCGGCCTCCGCACTCGCTTCCAATGCACAGCTATGGCGCATATCAGACGATGTCTGGGACCGCTGGTACCGGCCGCAGAACGAGCACTTTCCGCAGGGCGTAAAGAACCAGTTCGCCGTCATCGACAGCTGGACGAAGTATGTAAAGCCCGGCAATTGGCCCGATGCGGACATGCTTCCGCTCGGCACATTGGGTCCGGTGCCGGGATGGGGAGAGCCGCGCGAGACTCGCCTGACCCATGACGAACAGCGAACGCTGGTCACGCTCTGGTCAATCTCGCGCTCGGCACTCTTCTTCGGTGGAAACCTGACGAAGCTCGACGACTGGACAGTCTCGCTGCTGACGAACGCGGACGTACTGGCCATGGACCAGCAGGGGCAGGATCAGCACTTAGCGGCGACGGACGGGGATGTGGTGGCGTGGACTTCGAGAGACATGCTCACAAGCACCAGCTACGTTGCTTTGTTCAATCTTGGCGACACCGTCGCAAAGGTGAACTCACCATTCGCACACTATGGGCTGCCTAGCTCAAAATATCTCGTACGCGATGTATGGGCGAACGCCTTTCCATCGGGGGCGTCAGAGAACGCCGTAGCCACGATTCCGCCGCATGGGGTCGTATTGTTGAGTTTGCTGAGGCCCAAGCAATAAAGAGGGATGACTGCTCGCCACAGCGAGCGATTTTTCGTAATCGATAAGCTTGTGAGACCTTTCAATCCGGCGCATTCAAGTCGGCCATCATCTCTTCAACCGTGTTGAAGTACACGCCCTCGCCTCGATCCAGCTCTTCCATCGCGGCAACCGTCTCGTCGTTCGGCACAAGCTCGAATGGCGGCCGGTTCTCCGCCGCAGTGCGAATCAAAAACGTGCGGAAGGCAGAAGAGGTGGTTTAGCCCCATACTCTTGAACACGTTGGCCGCTTTCGCTTCGGTCTTTTCGTCGATGCGGGCACGGACTACAGCATTTTCAACCATGTGAATCCTCTGAGCCACAGCGTAGCCCACACGCGCCACGATTGCATCAGTGTCCTATTCGCCTTAATATCGCCCGAGTGGACATTCCAGCCTCCAATTCAAAGTTCAACCCAAAGGTTGCCGCAAAACGGCCCGATCTCAACCACGGCAGCAAAGAAGCCGAGCGCCTCGTCTCAGCTGGCCGGGCCGAAGACGACGCCGTCTTCGAGCTGAAGCTGCGCCCGACCCGGCTGGCGGAGTTTATCGGCCAGGAGAAGGCGAAGGAACAGCTTGCAATTGCGCTTGAGGCCGCCAAGTCGCGCGGCGAGGCGCTCGACCACGTGCTTCTTTTCGGACCGCCCGGGCTGGGCAAGACGACGCTTGCTACCATCATCGCGAACGAGCTTGGCGTCGGTTATCAACAGACTTCGGGGCCAGCGCTGCAGATTCAAGGCGATCTGACCGCCATCCTGACCAATATAAGAGAGAAGCAAGTCCTGTTCCTCGACGAGGTCCATCGCCTCCAGGCTGTGCTTGAAGAGAAGCTCTACACCGCCCTCGAGGATTACAAGCTCGACATCATCATCGGTCAGGGGCCCTCTGCGCGCACCCACGTCATGGAGATCAAGCCCTTCACGTTTGTGGCCGCAACGACCCGCCCCGGCATGTTGAGCTCTCCGCTGCGGTCGCGCTTCGGCATCCTCTTGCGGCTGGAGTTCTACACCGACGATCAGCTGCGTTATGTGGTCGAGCGCTCCGCCGAAGTGATGGGTATCCCTATCGACGAAGATGGTGCCGCCGAGATCGCCATGCGCTCGCGCGGCACGCCGCGCATCGCCAACCGCCTGCTGCGCCGCGTTCGCGACTATGCCCAGGTCCGGGCCGGCGGCCGCATCGATCGCGCCACCGCTCAGGCGGCGCTGACCATGCTCGAAGTCGACGCCCACGGCTTCGACGAGCTGGACCGCCGCCTGCTTCGCACGATCATCGAGAAGTACGACGGTGGCCCCGTCGGCCTTAACACCCTCGCCGCCGCGCTTGCCGAAGAGCAGGACGCGCTCGAAGAGGTCTACGAGCCCTTCCTCATCCAGATCGGCTTTCTGGACCGGACGCCCCGCGGGCGCATTGCCACCCGTCTCGCCTACGAACACCTGGGAATTGAGATGCCGCGCAAGCTAAGCCTCTTCTAAGCTGACCATGCAGGCGCCAAAGAGATTGTCGGCGGTCAACTTGGAGGCGATCGTCGAATGCCCTTTCGCCACCTGTCCGATCATCAACCTCTAAACGACTGCTGTCTCATCGAACACAGCCGCAAGCCGGCCGTTCGCCGCGTCCAGGCGCAGCGATGCCTCCCGCTGGTCAACATGAAGCCGCAACATTACGATCGCCAGCTTTACGCTCCCTGTCTCATCAAGCAGCCTGGCTGCCTCAGCTCGCCCGCAACCCGTTGCCGCCATAATGATCCTCCAGGCGCGGTCAACAAGCTTTGCGTTGGTGGGCTGCACATTCACCATAAGGTTTCCGTACACTGCGCCTAGGCGCACCATGACTCCGGTGCTGATCATGTTCAGCACCATCTTGGTTGCTGTGCCGGCCTTCATTCGCGTTGAGCCGGTCAGGACTTCGGAGCCCGTCTCTGGCGTGATAGCGATCGCTGCCAGCTGTTCTATCGGCGAAGCAGCGGCGCAGGTGAGGGAGACAGTCAGAGCATTCAAACTCCTGGCATACCGCATCGCGCCCAGCACGTAAGGCGTTCTTCCGCTCGCCGCGATACCAATGAGGCTATCCCCCGCTGAGAACCCTCGGGCTTCCAGGTCGCGCGCACCTTCTTCGGGCGAATCCTCGGATTGCTCGCTTGAGCGCCGAAGGGCAGCATCGCCTCCCGCAATCACTCCCTGAAATAGATCCGGCGACACCGAGAACGTCGGCGGGCACTCCGAAGCGTCGAGCACACCGAGCCGTCCGCTGGTTCCCGCCCCGGCATAAAACAAGCGCCCTCCACGAGCGAACCGCTCCGCAATCGCATCCACAGCGGCAGCGATCTGGGGCAGAACTCGCTCCACGGCAAGCGCCACGGTCTGGTCCTCACGATTGATCAGCGTCAACATGTCCAGCGTAGAAAGACGATCGATCTCGGAGGAACCCGGGTTGCGAGCCTCAGTCGGAAGCGCCGAGAGAAACTCTTGCTGCGTATTGTCGAGCATTCGATCATCATGGCGGAGGCAATGGAGAGTTGCAAGACCCGCGCCGCGGACGCCTTCGCCGATACAATAACCCGATGAAACGCTACGGAATGCAGATCGGTCTCCGGCCCGGTGCCTATGAGGAGTACAAGCGCTACCATGCCGCCGTCTGGCCAGATGTACTCGCAACCATTGCGCGGTGCAACATTCGCAACTACACCATCTACCATCACGGCCGCGTTCTGTTTGCACATTTTGAGTACCACGGCCCCGACTATAAAGCCGACATGGCAAGAATGGCGGCCGATCCCGCCACACAGCGCTGGTGGGCCATCATGGAGCCATTACAGCAGCAGCTCCCAGGCACTCCACACGGCGAATGGTGGATGCCGATGGAGGAGGTCTTTCACTTCGAGGGCGGAGCGGTTCAGCCAACGACGCCTTAGTACTGCCCATAGCGGCCTTTTACCGACGCAAACAGCTTTGCTGAATCCCAGCCCACCCCGTCTTTGAAGACGATCTCCACGTTCTCTATGTCGGCGATCTTTTTGGAAGGGTCGCCCTTGACGACAATCAAATCGGCATTCTTGCCGACGGCGATCGATCCGATCTGCGCCTCTCTGCCAAGATAGGTCGCTCCGTTCAGCGTTCCGATCTTTATGGCTTCAAGCGGCGTAAAACCGGCCTCTACTAGAAGTTCGATCTCGCGCTGGTCGCCAAACCCGGGAAGCACGCCGCCGTCGCCGGTTGGGTCCGGCCCGGCAAGCAGGGTACCGCCTGCCATGACGAACTTGTGCTCAAGATCCATCTCCCGCTTCAAGGCTTTGTTCCGGTCGCTCGGCGGGCGGACCATCTCGCGGTTCCGAAGGTATAGGTAGTCCTCGCGCGCCGGCTGTGACATCGTCTCCAACACTCTGTTTTGAAGATGCACATGACTGGGGTCGGAGCTTTCAAATACCGGCAGTGTGCTGGTGACGGCGACATGGTGGTCGATGAGCAGCTTGAACAGGGCCGCCGCCTCAGCACCGTCCGGGTCCATCTGCATCAGCGTCTCCCGGCCAAAGGTCGCAGGGCATATGTCGGGCTGCTTCCCTTTTTCTAGCTCCGTATTGACGAAGAAGCCGTGTTCCAGGTCGTCAATTCCGAGCTCTACGGCCTCAGGATAGGTGACGGAGCAGAGATGGCCGGTAATCTTGAGGCCGCGCTTATGCGTTTCTTCGATCGCGGCCTTCAACTCGGCCCGCGTGATGTTCATGTACGCCTTAAAGCTGGTGGCTCCCTGACTCGCCCAGAAGGCGACCGTGGCTCGAGCATCGTCCGGACCTGTCAGCTGGTGCATCTGGATGAACTCGTTCTCCGGGCCGCTACCCTCAAGATAAGGGCCGGTCACGTCCATGTGAGGCCCCGGCAAGACTCCGGCATCAATCTCGTGTTTCAGATTCAGGTCTGTATACGGCTCGACGCTGCCGGTGGTGCGCATGGTCGTCACACCGGCGGCGAGATACATGCGCGGCGCTGTAAAGCTGGTCTGCGGCAAGAGAAGAGGGGGCTCGAAGCCGCCCTGTGCGACCATACCCGGTCCCGCTATGTAGTAGAGGTGGTTATGCATGCCCACAAGTCCCGGAAGCAGGCTATCGCCCGTAAGGTCAATCACTGGGATAGAAGAGGATGGAGCGGGCGAAGCCGCTGCGGCCACCACGCGTGCAATTTTGCCGTTCTCGATCAGTACGGCCTGGTCCTCAAGCGGCGCGGCTCCTGTACCGTCGATCACGCGCACATGGTTGAGCAAAACGCTCTTCGCCTGCACCTTGATGTACTTGGCCGTCGAGAAAGGGGCGGGTTGGGCTGCCGCCAGGAAGCTGAATGGTCCCACCAGAATTGCCGCCAGTGCAACGGACAGACCCGTAGTCATAGGTTGCTCTCCAAACCGCTACGGCATGGATGTTCAGGGAAGGAGCTGCCGCAGTTAGAATAGAAACTATAGTCGAATGGGGAAATGAGTTCTATGAGCACAACGTTTCAGACAGTTTTGGCCGGGCAGATTGCCGATGCGGCGAAGGTAGCAGGTCTCGAAGTTGCCGCATCGGAGGCTGCGCTCGACGCCTCCGGCGCAGTCACGACCAGGTTCACTCTCGCGCTTGCATCGGAGCCATCGAAGACTGAGCTGCTCGAACTCACCGAGCATCTCGACCTCAGCCGCGCCGAGTTGATCAACGAGGTGCATGTCTATCTCGCCGAGACCGCAAAGCGGCTCAGGAACCCGCGCCCGGACTGCTACCTGACGCTGCATGGCTTGCCGCTCAGCTTCGGCAGGTTCAAGTGGCCGTTCCACTCCTCAACCTCCGGCGCGGACACCTTTCTGGTCCATGGCGAAGTTCGTCTTGAAACCGGCGAGCCGAGTGTCCTGCATGCCAAGATCTCAGCCTCTATGACCGTCACCTTTGCGGAGATCGTTCCTGCTCCGGAGCAGCCGTTCGCTGAAGGCTTTATTTACAACGCAGTCCGCAAGACCATGGACCAGGGACAGCTGGAGTTAGTAAAAAGCGGCAATCGCCAGCCGGTGCCGGTCACGACACGCTACTACAGTCGCTGGCAAAAGAAGTTCACCTTCAACGACACCACCACCGAACAGCGCCACGACTACCTGGCAGCAAAGGCCTACTGGCTCTCTGGCGTGCTGGGCGGCGGACAGCCGGTCTGGCTCACTGATCCCCGGGATGCGCAGTACTTGAACACGACCGTCGCGGACCTGAAGAAAACCGCGGAAGACCTTGCTGCAGACGGACTGATCCATCTCGCCGCGGACATGGAGTACGCCACCCCGACCGAGGCGTTGCTCGGCCACAAAGCTAAGTACGACGAAGAGGTGGTGCAGGCACTCACCTTTATCAAGCCGTCGTTCAACGAAGAGATGCGCAGCGGTCACACGAATATGTAGGGTCAAGCCGCACAGTACTACTAAATGCGCGGTGTTCGCCCGCTGCGGTGATAAAGTGAGGCCAATCAGTCGTATGTGACGTTGAAGAGAGAACGATGAACAACGCACAACTTTACGTCGCTGTTGCCATCCCCAGCTTTCTGCTTGTTCTCGCGTGGGTTACGACCATAATGCAAACCACCAGGCTTGGCGAGAGGACTAATAAGGTGGGGAACGCCTCGACAAGCTTGCAGAACAGCAGCATAAGGACTCACTTCGAATGAAGGGCTACATGGTCCCGCTGCACGAGCGCATGGCAAAGCTTGAGAGTAGCCGGCAGCCTGCGTTCGACGCTGTATGCGCAACCCGCTGATCGAGCAAGCTCGTTTTCCCCTTTCCATGAACAAGCAGCAGCATTCAGGACGAAGGTCGATGTTGATACCAGCGTCGGTTTGCGCGCTGCTTGCAGTTTGCTTATCGAACTCGCTTCTCGCCCAAACTTCAAGCCAAGCGAGCCAGAATAGTGGCGCCGCCGCCTCTCCGCAATCTGCCTCTCAGCGCTTGCTCGAGCCTTCTATTGAGGATCTTGCGCGTGCGGACAGGCAATCCTTAACGCTGGCTCTGCCACAGAACAATAGCCCTGCGACCAAGCTTTCCCTCTACGGCTTCGAGTTCGACGGCAATCCGGTCACGACCGACAAACTCCACCTGAAACAGCTTGCGCCGGGCGTGTTCGAAATCACCAGCATCGCCTACACTGTGGGCGAGTGGCGCGTGCGCGTACGCGACAGCGGCGACTACTACGGGCTCGGTGAACGTTTCGACACGCTCAATCACGCCCACACCATAGTTCATAACATCTCGCAGGACAATCCTGGAGCGAAGGGCAGTTCCGCCTACAAGCCTGTGCCTTTCTTCATGAGCACGACCGGATACGGCCTCTGGATAGACACAACTGGCGACGCGACCTTCGACATGAACGCGGTCAGCAGCAGCGACATCATCCTGGACGCGGACGCCGAAAGGCTTCGGATTGTCCTCTTCACCGGACCCGAGTTCCCGAAGATACTTGATGGCTTTACGGCGCTTGCGAGCGGTCCCGGACAGGCCCGCTCCGTTCTGCCGCCCTACTGGGCCTTTGCACCGTGGCTTGGCCGCGACTACCACCAGAGCGAAGCCCAGGTGCTGCAGGACGTAGACAAAGCCCGGGAACTCGGCCTGCCCGCTTCGGTCATCGTGATCGACTCGCCTTGGGAGACGGGATACAACAGCTACCTTTTCAACCCAAAGCAGTTTGCCGATGCTCCTGGCATGGTGAAGCACATTCATTCCGAAGGCTACAAGCTGGTGCTCTGGCATACGCCGTGGATCAACAACAGGTCCGATCCGCCGCACGAGGAGGGCTTCGCCGGCAAGATCGATGTCGAGTCTTCAAACTATGCCGAGGCAGCGAGTGCGGGCTATTTCGTGAAGTCGCCAGATGGCAGGCCCTATGTTGGCCGGTGGTGGAAAGGCACAGGCTCGCTGATCGACTTCACCAACCAGCATGCGAAGCAGTGGTGGCAGGACCAGTTGCGGCAGGCGATTAGAGCTGGAGCAGACGGCTTCAAGGACGACGATGCGGAAGGGAACTTCATTGGCGAGGTGAAGTTCGCCGATGAGTCCGACCCGCGCA
Organism: uncultured Granulicella sp.; assembly: GCA_964658395.1. Lineage (GTDB taxonomy): Bacteria > Acidobacteriota > Terriglobia > Terriglobales > Acidobacteriaceae > Edaphobacter. The sequence goes on from CAZZYQ010000070.1 coordinate 16,236, forward strand.
CGATGCGCAACCGCTACGCCGTGCTCTACAACAATGCGGTCGAAGAACTCATCCAGAAGGACCTGAAGGGCAATGGTGTTTTGCTGATTCGCAGCGTAACTGCCGGAGCGAACGGCCTCGGCTTTCTATGGGGCGGCGATAACGAGGGCAGCTTCAGCCCTGAGAACGGCCTGCCCTCGGTGGTGACAGCCGGCATCAACGCTGGGCTAAGCGGCATGCCGCTCTGGACAGCGGACCTGGGCGGCTACCTGACGCCCGCCGACCCAAAGCTCTTCATGCGCTGGACGGAGTTCGAAGCGTTTTTGCCGACGATGGAGATCAACTCCAGCACCAACCAGTTGCCGTGGGACCATGGTGACGAAGCACTCGCCGTCTACAAGAAGTTTTCGACGCTCCACATGAGTCTCTTCCCTTATCGCTACGCGGCCGCGCAGCAGGCGGCGAAGACAGGAATGCCCATCATTCGCGCACTCGTGCTGGATTCCCAGTACGACAAGCAGGCACGCCTCGCCCGATACGAATACCTGTTCGGACCTGACCTGCTGGTTGCGCCGATCGTCGACGAAGGAACGCAGCGCGCGGTCTATCTTCCGCAAGGCGAGTGGATCGACTACTGGACGGGCGCAGCGGCCGCTGGGGGCAAGACGATCGTCACGGAGGCACCGCTCGACAGCATTCCGCTGTATGCGCGGCGGGGTTCGGTGCTGCCGAAGCTGCCTGAGGATGTGATGACCCTTGTGCCTGCTGCTGAAAGCGGCAACACCGCCCTGAAGACGATGGACGATCGCCGCGTCTACGAGCTGATCGGCACCGCTGGTGCCGACGCGAAGACTACGGTCGATTTCGAGGGCCGGTCGCTGGTCCGTTCCGCCAACACGCTGAAGATATCCGGAGGAACTGCGGCGCACGTCATCGTCCGATGGAGACTGCAAGACATTCATTCCGCCACCGTCGACGGCTCACCGGCGACGGTGCAAACCAACTCGACAGGACCCTTCATCGAGTTCAACCTGGACCAACGAAGCACCGTTACCTGGCAATGAGCTTGCGGTATTCTCTCTATTACCCAGGCTGTCCTTTGTTCGGTCCGCGTGCGTCTGCAATCGGGCTGTTTGTCCGCCCGATACATTGGGGTCTCGTTTGTCGGGTCTTGTTTGTCATTCCCGAAGCAAATCTGCTGTTCGTCGCATGATCAGCAGCCAGACCTAACTTGCCTGCGAGATCGCGGCCCCGCAGTTCGGACAGAACGCCGCTCCACGATCGACCTGGGCACCGCATCCTTGACAGGGGATGGACGCGGATGCCGCTGCGGTAGTGAGTCGCGCCTGTGCAGAGGCGGGCGGGGGCGGAGCGGTCTGCGGCGAAGAAGACAAAATGCCGTTCATGATGTACTGCGCCTGCCCTCCGTTATAAGCACGCACCCGCCCCGGCATGAAAAAGCACTCGATGAAGCCGATGATTGCAGGTATGCCCGTCCAGGAGAAGACCAGGTACAGAATGCCCGCGCCGGTCTGTCCCAGGTAGAAGCGATGGATGCCGAATCCGCCCAGAAAGAGCGCAAGCAGCACCCCAACGACCTCGCTCTTGGCAGCTTCCTGATACTCGGCGTTGAACCAGGCGCGTTGGTGCTCATCCAGGTTTGCGGTGTAGACAGGGTTGACCATCATGCGATTCTCCTTCTCGTGAGGAAGAATACGTTAGATCGAGCCACGAGGTTCAGGCAGCAAGAAAAATGCCGCGATTCGCTCGCGGCATCTCTTCCTCGCCGTTCAGAGGAGCCCTACAGGTCCTTCACTCCATCGACAAACGCCTTCAGCTTGCGGCTGCGGGAGGGGTGACGGAGTTTGCGGAGCGCCTTTGCCTCAATCTGCCGGATGCGCTCGCGCGTGACCTGGAAGCTCTGGCCAACCTCTTC
>CAZZYQ010000071.1:0-4023 GCA_964658395.1 uncultured Granulicella sp.
CGACACCGTCATCCTCGGCGTCCGCACCTACAACGCCCACCCCGACCTCCACGGCGCGCCTACGAGGGCCCTGCTCGACTACGCCCGCAATGGCGGCAACGTCCTCGTCCAATACCAGACCGGCGAATTCAGCGCTGCCGACGCTCCCTACCCACTCGCCCTGGGCAGCAACGAAAGGGTCGTCGACGAGACCGACCCCGTCCAACTTCTCGACCCAGCCGCCCCGTTCCTCAGCACGCCCAACAAGATCACCTCCGCCGACTTCGACGCCTGGGTGGAAGAGCGCGGCCACGGCTTCCTCAGTAGCTGGGACCCGCACTACACCGCCCTCACCGAGACCCACGATCCAGACCAAGACCCTCAGCGCGGCGGGGTGATTACAACGCCACTCGGCAAGGGCCGCTGGACCTACTGCGCCTTCGCACTCTATCGCCAATTACCCGAAGCCGTGCCCGGAGCCTTCCGTCTCTTTACTAACCTGCTCAGTCCTCCTGCCTCTTTCCGTTAGATCGGCGTCGCTGGGGGGAGCTTGCGATGTCAGCAGACCCTTTCATTCTGGCAAAGGCGACATTTCCGTGTCTGCGCGGTCTGCCCCATTGCACCCTTTGCCTCTTGCAGGCTGCCACTCAATGTCTCCATCCTTAGCCCAACCGGCGACGCACCGCCTCCCATCGTTCACGTATAAGGGTTAGGCCTGGAGGATTTGTACATGCTCAACGAATCTACCAAGAAACTCTCCCGCCGGACCTTCCTGCAGACTGCTGGAGCTGCCTCTCTGACCATCTCCTCAGCCGCAAGGGCCGCTGCTGCGGTAGCTGCGGCCCAACCGAAGCTGGCTTCCGGGGCCTTTCAACCGCTGCCCCTTGGTGAGGTTCGGCCCGCAGGTTGGCTACGCAGGCAGCTGCAGATCCAGGCTGACGGCATGGGCGGCCATCTGGATGAGACCTGGGCGGACGTAGGCCCGAACAGCGGCTGGCTAGGCGGTCCAGGCGAAAGCTGGGAACGCGGACCGTACTTCGTAGACGGATTGTTGCCGCTGGCGTATCTCCTGGAGGACGCCAGGCTGAAAGCGAAGGCGCATCGTTTCATCGAGTGGACGCTGGAACATCAGTCTCCCAGCGGCATGATCGGACCTTCTGCGAACAACGACTGGTGGCCGCGCATGGTCATGGCCAAGGTGCTCGCGCAGTATCACGACGCCACACAGGACACGCGGGTACTTTCTGTCCTCACGAAGTACTTCCACTATCAACTCGAAGAGCTTGCCTTGCGCCCGCTGCGCGACTGGGGAAAGTATCGCTGGCAGGACGAGGTGCTGGTCGTCGAGTGGCTCTACGAGCGCACCCACGATGACACCTTGCTCCGGCTCGTCGCGTTACTGCAGCGGCAGGGATACGATTGGAACGCGCAGTTCGCCGACTTTCGGTACACCGGGGCTGCCACCCGGCAGTTCCTGCACCTGGAAGACGGGGCTGAGAACAACCCGCTCGCGATGCAAACGCACGGTGTCAACCTCGGGCAATCCATCAAGACGGCAGCGGTTCAGTTCAGGCTCACTGGCGCAGTGACTGAGCGCGCGGCATTTTTCCGGCAGATCGATGCCCTGGACAGGTTCCATGGGCTGCCAAACGGAATGTTCTCCTGCGATGAACACATCGCCGGTTTGGACCCTTCGCACGGCACGGAACTCTGTACCGTCGTTGAGACTATGTTCTCCCTTGAAGTTGCGCTGGCCGCCTTCGGTGACGCGTCCATCGGCGATCGTATCGAGAAGATCGCGTACAACGCCCTGCCCGGCACCTTCACGGACGATATGTGGGCGCACCAGTATGATCAACAGCCGAACCAGGTGCAGTGCAGCCTGAACTCCAAACCGTGGACGACCAACGGGCCTGAATCGAATCTTTTCGGGCTGGAGCCGCACTTCGGGTGCTGCACGGCAAACTTCCATCAGGGCTGGCCCAAGTTCACGACGAGTCTTTGGATGCGCACTCCAGAAGACGGCCTGGCCGCAACGCTCTATGCCCCATGCGAATTGTCCACCACCGTTCGCGGGACCAAGATACACATCGCCGAAGAGACAGAGTATCCCTTCCGCGACAACATTAAGATGACAGTCTCGACTGAAAAGAACATCCGCTTCCCGGTAAAGCTTCGCATCCCCGGGTGGGCGACTGAGGCGACCGTAAACCTGAACGGCGCAGCTGCCAGCCAGGCAGTTACGCCGGGCGCTTTCATCGCCATCGATCGCGAATGGAAGAGCGGCGACGTTGTCGAGCTCAGGTTCCCGATGCACCCAAGAGTGTCGCGATGGTTCCATCACTCCATCGCTGTGGAGCGCGGTCCGCTCGTCTTCTCCCATTCGCCCGGAGAAAGCTGGGTCAAGCTGCGGCAGCGCAACCTTACGGCAGACTGGCAGGTGTTTCCCACCGGTGCGTGGAACTATGCGTTGGCCATCGATGAGACGACAGCGCATCAGATTCCCGTAGCGGAAAGCGCAGTGGGCGCGGTCCCCTTCGGTAAAGCAGACCCTCCGGTCACTCTTCAGGTAAAGGCACGGCGATTGAACGGGTGGCGCAGCGAAGATGGTGTTGCACTGCCTCTTCCGGTAAGTCCGACGGCCAGCGACGGGCCGGTGGAGACGCTGACGCTCATCCCGTACGCCGCGGCGAAGCTAAGGATCACCGCCTTTCCCCAGACCTCAGCAACAGGGTGAACCCTGCTCCGCATGTTCAAATAGAAGCAAAGGAACCGAGCCCAGAATGCCTCTGAACTGTGGAATTGTAGGTCTGCCGAACGTCGGCAAAAGCACAATCTTCAACGCACTCACCAGTGCCAAAGCCCAGGCTGCGAACTACCCGTTCTGCACCATCGACCCCAACACCGGCGTCGTCACCGTGCCCGACAAGCGGCTCAGCAGAATCGCGGAGTTGATTCAACCAAAGAGCCTGGTGCCCACGACGATGGAGTTCATCGACATCGCCGGTCTCGTCGAAGGCGCGTCCAAGGGGGAAGGCCTGGGTAACCAGTTCCTTGGCCACATCCGCGCCACGGACGCCGTCTGCCACGTCGTTCGCTGCTTCGACGACCCCGAGGTCATCCACGTTGCGGGCGGCGTTAACCCGCTCCACGACATAGACATCATCAACACCGAGCTTCTGCTCGCCGACCTCGACACGGTCGAAAAGCGCCACAGCAAGGTCGAGCGCTCCGCAAAAGCCAGCTCCGCCGACGGTAAGGTTAAGGCAGAGCACGCCGTGCTGCAGAAGCTGCTGGCCGTCCTCAACGCTGGCAAGCCCGCGCGTACCGCTGATCTTACGGACGACGAAAGGCTCATCGCGCGCGACCTCTTCCTCATCACCATGAAGCCGCAGCTCTACGTGGCCAACGTCGACGAATCCGCGCTGCTCACTGGCAATGGCTACACCGAAGCCGTGGAAGCGCGAGCGAAGGAAGAAGGCGCACAGGTGGTTCGCATCTGCGGCGCGCTCGAAAGCGAAATCGCACTGCTCGAACCAGAGGAGCGTGCGGAATTCCTGGAAGCCGCAGGCCTCAAGGAACCGGGCCTCAACCGCCTCATTCACTCGGCGTATCGCCTGCTCGACTTGATCACCTACTTCACCGCGGGCGTGCAGGAGGTTCGCGCCTGGACCATCCGACGCGGCACCAAAGCACCCGGGGCCGCTGGCGTGATCCACTCTGACTTTGAGAAAGGCTTCATCAAAGCCGACTGCTACGCCTCCGATGATTTATTTACCTATGGCAGCGAGCAAGCCGTGAAGGAGAAGGGCCTCCTTCGCTCCGAAGGCAAAGAATACGTGGTCAAGGATGGCGACATCCTGTTCTTTAAGTTCAATGTCTAGACTTGAACCTGGTTGAGACCTCATTGCGATCCTGGCATCCGGGTGGGTTTGTGAATTCTGCTCGCCCGTCTTCTTAAAAGGAAGTGTTTCTCCGCGAGCGGAATCATGGTTGCGCGATGGCACGGATCGATGGAATATCGAAGCAGGCTTGATTGTGGGG
>CAZZYQ010000071.1:4123-17062 GCA_964658395.1 uncultured Granulicella sp.
GCGGCGGCACGGGCAAAGCTGGCCGCCGACACACATATGCTTGTGGTCCTGAGCCGCGAGTTGCGCGCAGAGGCCGCCAGGAACTCTGCGAACACCTTCTCTCTGCGCATGGTCAAGAAATCAGAAGAGATCCAAAAGTTGGCAGCCGTGGTCAGGCAGGAGATGGCGGCATTGAAGTAGCGTCGGCGTCCGGATCAGGGGTGGGCGGCCGGCGGTGCTGCCGTGTCCATCGCCTCAGAGAGCGGCCGGCTGCTCTTCTGCTTCATGGCACTGACAAGCTGGAACTCAGCGCCGGCCATCGCTTTATTGCCCATCGACTGGTAGAGCCTTGCGAGCCGCCAGTGCGCGGAGACATAGTCTGGATCGATTTGGATCGCTCTTTGCAGTTCCTGTGCAGCCGCTTCCGGGCTGCCAGTCTCCGCATAAACAACTCCAAGGTCCCGATGCACCATGGCTAGGCTAGAAGTCGGACTCTGGTCCTGCACCAACGGCTCCAGCAAGGGCCGCGCTTTCGCAAACTGGTTCGTCTCAACCAGACAGTCGGCGAGGTAGGCTCCAGCCTGACGGTGCTGCGGATCGTCCTCGACTTCAGCTTCAAACTCGGGAGCGGCTTCACTGAAGTGCTGCTGCTTCCACAACAGGTACCCTAGGCCGAAGTGAGCATTGGGCTGCTTGGGATCGGCGCGGGTGGCAGCCCGGAATTGCTCGATTGCTGCCGCGTCGTCTCCTTTTTCATCCAGAGCCTCCCCAGCGAGCATGTCTGCCTCGGCGGAATCTGCGTTCAGGTTGAGTATCTCCTTGTAGACCTTCAGGACGCAGTCATACTGTTTGCTCCAGAGGCAACTATGCGCGAGCGTCAGCCGAATGGGAAGGCTTTTCGGGTCGTTTTCTGCCGCGCGTTCGAGAAATGGTACGGCAACAAGGTAGTCACCCATGCCGAAGTGGGCCATGCCAAGAAGGATCGTGAGGTGGGCCTCGGCGGCAGGCCCCGGATGAAGCGCGAGCTGCGCGGAGAAGTGCTTGATCGCTGCGGGAAAATCATTCGCCTTGAACAGGGCGAGTCCGAGGTTCATCTGGAGCCCCGGCATGTTCGGAGCAAGCCTCACAGCCTTTTCGTAGGAAGCGATCGCTTCGCTGTAGCGCTCCTGCCGCGAAGCCAGAAAGCCCAAATGGGCGAAGGCTTCCGCATTTGATGGGTTGGCCGCTGCAATCGACTTCCATGCCTGTTCGGCTCCCCGGTCATCGCCCTGTTGTTCGAGAGTCATGGCAGCGACACGATCAGGCGCCTGTGCGAGAAGGGGCGACGCAAAGAGAGAGGCGGCAAGAGCGACAGCGGCGAGGAGCAGGGTTTGCACGGGACGGTTTGTTCGGAATGCAGACATAACAGGAGCGAAGACACCAAGGGCAAGAAGAAGACGCGCCGGAGATCAGTCCGGCGCGCCTTGGTTTATACGAGAATAGCCTAGAAGCGGAGCTGACCTCCAAGCTCGATCACGCGGGGATCATAGGTGCTCGACACTGCGCCAAATCCGCCGTTGCCGAAGGTCGAGTTTACTGAACTGAACTGCGTGTGATTGAAGGTGTTGAACGTCTCCAGCCGGAACTTGAAGTCGATGCCCTCCCGGATGAGGAACGTTTTATAGAGCGACGTAGTGAAGTTGGCGCGCCCAGGACCTATCACAGCATCCTTGCGCGTACTTCCGAAGCCCTGGTTGACGCCCCCTGCCCAGGCAGGAGTAGGAGCGGAGAATACGCTGGGGTCGAACCATTGACCGCCGTGGATCTTCGTGTAATGAACCTTCCCGTGAATGTCCGGGCGATTGGTATAACCGCCGCCTAGTCCGACTGGATCGTAGCCGACAGACAGACCAACTCCCTGGTTGGAGATGATGGTTCCGGTCTCGCCGATGAACGTTCCGGCCAGTTCCCATCCACCAGCTATGCTATGAACAAGACCCGTCGTCCCATTGAAGATAGGTAACTTGAAGATGTAGTTGATGCTGAGAATGTTCCGGCGGTCCAACGCACCCGAACCCTTGTCATACTTCAGGTTATAGGGGTTGCTGATACCCGCGTTATCGAAGCTGTTGATGTCGATCTCGTGTGACCACGTGTAGTCGACTTCACCCGTCAGCCCATGTTTGTTCTGTGCACGCAGTCCAGTCTGGAAGCCGTTGTAGGTGCCGTTCGTGGTTGTTTCCTGCTGGACGATTCCGCTGTAGCCCGGAAACGTGCGCAGTTGGTCAGGAACCGGGATTGAGGTCGCACCGGGATTTGTGCCGGAGTTGTTGCTCGGATCCCCGGCGTTAGCGCGGCTATACAGAGCGTTATCGGCTTTGCCCGGAGTGTGAACGCCTGCGAGCGCCGCCTGGGCGGAGGTGAGTGGCGTATTGAGCGAGTAATTGTTGATGTTGCGCTGAATCTGCTGGTGCCAGGCCAGATTGCCTACATATTGAACAACCAGCACCACGGAGGGCTTGATCTCATGCTGCACGCCGAGGCTGTACTGCACTACGCCGGGTGCCTTATACGTACGCGCAAGAGAAGAGAGACTCTGAGCGAAGTTCGGCAGAGCAGCAGTGTTACCGCTGGTAAAGGTGGTGTGCGGGTTGGAGAGATAGACGCTGGTGGCCTTGGGATCGTTGAAGTACGGCTCATTTGCCGCCGTGTTGTAGATATCGTTCACTTGCACTCTTTCGTAGAAGGAGCCAACCCCGCCCCGGATGACAGTCTTTCCATGTCCGAATATGTCCGAGGAAAAGCCGACCCTTGGCTGAACGGTGTTATAGTCGTTGGTCACCAACCCCTTGGGAAACCCGTTGTTTCCAGCGTTGTAGATGCCATTGAGATAGAAGGGCGTTCCTCCTACTACCTGGAACCCGGGACCGCTGGTATCGAGCGTGCCATCCGCCTGGAAAGCGGCCGCGGAGCTCGTCAGGTACTGAGTGGGATCAAAGTTGGAGATGTGATTCGCACGCTCGTACGCGTGGGGCAAAGCGTCGTAGCGAACACCCAACTGGATGCTCAGCTTCGGGGTGGGATGCCAGTTGTCCATCACGTAAGCCGACGTGGTCTGGTTGACGTAGTGGTTGCTGGGCAGCGCCTGCGCCTGATCATAGGTCGAAGCCAAGCCCAGGATCATATCAACGAAGGAGTCGCCGCTGAGAGTGCCCCAGTTAAACCCACCGCCGGGATCGCCAAAGAGCTGCTGGTTCTTGGTATAGCGGTTATAACCCCCACCGAACTTCATCTGGTGTTTGCCGACCGCGTAATAGATGCTGCCGTTAGGGGAGTAATCGCGGGCAGCATTGTGCCACGGTGCCGATCCAGGATTCTCTTGAGTTCCATACGGCGAGCCCCAATTCATGTTCGGCAGGTTCTTCGACCCGTTGGCGAAAAACGGATTGACACTCCAGCCGTCGGGATTGAGCGAGTTCGCGCTGTTAGTGATGTGAATGACGTTGCCATCGTAGTTGAAGCTGGCTTCAGCGAGCAGGTTGGGGCTGATGGTGTCCGTCAGCTTGATCACGGCGCTGTTGGAGGGATTCTCCAGCGTGCTGGTGATCGTGGGGTAAGTTGCACCCGACCAGCCGAGCATCGGCTGAGAGAAGGTCTGGGTCACATGGTCGGCAATGTAGTGGCCCAGCAGTTGATATTTGTCGTTGATCTTATGGTCGATGCGAATGACGTCGTCGCGAATGTTAAGTGGCTGATTAGCAGACGATACGTTCTTGCCATCTGCTGTGTTCGGCTTGGGAACGATGCCATTGTTGAGGTAGAGAACAGCGTTGGGATCGATGAGCGAAGCTGGAATGGTGTTGTTTGGAAAAGGGCCTCCGGGGGTCAGTCCAAGCGCCAGAAGTTTCGCGTTATAGGCGGGGTCTCCGACCGATGGAACCTTGATCGTGGTGTTTGGGGCGAACGCAGGAGCAACGTAGGTCAAGTTCTGACCGGCGACTGGGAAATCCGCCGCCGGCAGGGTGTTCACTGCACTCGGAGTACTGCCCTGGATGATCTTGCGCCACTCTTCGTTCCAGAAGAAGAAGGTCTTCTCGCGGCCCGTGTTGTAGGTCTTTGGTATAAAGATCGGACCGCCAACATTGAAGCCATAGATGTTGTAGTTCAACTTGGTGCGAGGCTGTCCACTCTGGTTGTTGAAGTAGGTGTTTGCGTCGTAGGCGGCGTTGCGATTGAACTCCCAGAGTGAGCCATGAAACCGGCGTGTGCCGCTCTTGAGAGCCATCGAGATCGTTGCTCCGGAAGAGATGCCGTAGTCGGGAGGATAGTTACTGGACAACGTTTCGAACTGCGCGATGGCGTCCTGCGACGGCATGATGCTGGCACCGCCGCCGGCGCCGCGGTCATCGGCTTCACCACCATCGATCAGCCAGATGTTGTGGCTTTCGCGAAGACCGTTGACGCTGATGCTGAAGTTCGACGCAATCGACGACGGGGTGTTGCTGTCGGGCACGGTAGAGCTTACGCCGAGACCGAGGGCGACGAGAGCCACGAAGTTCCGGTTCTCAGTTGCAAGTTCGGTGATCTGGTCCGCGTTGATGAGTGTACTCACGACGTTGGAGTCAGTCTGCACCTGGAGCGCACTCGCCTCGACCGAGACGGTCGTGTCAACTGAACCCACCGTGAGTGCGACGTCGGTGTGTAGCGTCTGCGAGACATTCAACTCAAGGCCGGTCTTCAGTGCCGTTTGGAATCCGGTGGCAGAGATCTTCAGCGTGTAGCTGCCGATGTTCAGACCGACAAAGTCGAAGAATCCCGACGCATTGCTTTCGGCTTCGCGGCTGAGCCCTGTACTCGGCTGGGTAAGCGTGACGTGGGCATTTGGTACCGCCGCTCCCTGGTTGTCCGTGACCGTGCCGCTGATCTCGGAGTTCTGCTGCGCGGCGCAGGTCAGGGTGGTCGCGAATGCCAAAAATTAAACTAATGGCAGCGCGAACGTTGAACGTAGTCTTCGTCTCATTCAGGCTTCTCCTTAAGTTGCAGCAATTGTGAAGCGTCTTGCCGGACACAGTCTTGCCTGCTATCCACCCACCCTCTCTCGACGCGTGTGCGCGCCTGACGCCGCAACCCGGGATGGAAGAGCAATTATTTTTTGGGTCTAACTAAAACGCTTGAGTGGATTCGGAAAGCAAATCTACTTACCGGAGAGATGTCTGTCAATGGCATTCTTCTAGTTTTTTCAGAGTGTGCGCAGCGCCAACCCGAAATCATCAATTTGCGGGTCCTGACGGCGTAATTTCCACCATAAAAACAGGGCTGGGGGCCTCTGCAGGGACTTGGCGCCCAACCTGTCGATCGACATAGACAGCCCGTGGCTAAGGCCACACGACGAACCGAAGGTGAGTTCGCGGCCCACTTGCTCTGCTAGTCCAAGGCCGTCCTTTCGACGCCACACATAAATCCCTTGGTTGTTGATGCCGCATGGCACATGCCAAGCAAGCTCCTACGGACTCGCAGCGCGGCGGTGCCAGCCCCGCCGTGCAGGCTACCAACGCGCATAAGCAAGCTTTCGCGTCGCTTCTAATGGACCTTGAGAGCCGCGGTGAGATTTTTCGAGAGGCTGTCGATCTTGATGAGGTTCTGCTCAAGGTCTTTCTTCGAAGCATCGCCTGGAGAAGCGAGCGCGGCTTTCTCGGCCCGCTCGGAAAGCACAACCATCTCGCTCGTGGCCCACAGGATCAACTGCCAGCGCTTCTCGTTCTGTGCCGCAGTGAGCTTTTGAGGGAGGCCCGGCGAAGGGCCGTCCTGATGGTACCGGAGCTCCGGGGTGAGTTCGCGCGGAGTCGGATCAGGCAACTTCAACACCTGAGACCCGCCATTCTGCGCCTTGACGCGACCCAAACCTGCAACCGAGAGGAAGAGGAGGACCCAAACGCCTGTCCTTCTCGTATCTGTCCGCATCTTCGCCTCCCTGCCGCAGCGGCTTATCAGAGCGTCTTTCACGCTCCATGCCTTTATGCGACGGAATTATAGTCCAGACGATCCCGCGTTTTTCGCCCTGGGGTAAACCTTGATCCAGTGGTTCCTCATCTGCGCACGTACGGTGGTGCCAGCGGTCTCAGACACAATTAACTGGGTCGGCTCGACGGGCATGTGGCAGCCCACACAACCGCTCTTGATCGCGGGCCCTTCCGTTCTTGCAATGCCGCAACTCTGCCAGGCATGGCAACTGAGACACTTCTGTGAGTAGGACGAGGCCGTTTTCTCAGGAGCGTGCACATCGTGGCATGTCGAACACGAAAGGGTGGTCGACCTCTGAAAGCATTTGCTTCTCAAGCAATCCGACCCGGTCGCCGTGTACGTCGGGATGGTCTGACGACGGTACTTGAAGCGGTGTGAAGTACTCTGAGAGCGGTCTGCCGGGAACGAAGGAGAACGCCGGCTGCAGCGCGGTTCGAGCCGTTCCGCCATGGCACACCGCGCAGGCGTCTATCTGCAGGTCACGGGCGAACTTTGCCGGGTTCAGTATCGCTGGCTGGTCAGTCGGGTTTGTAGCGCCTCCTGCTTGGTTGGAGGAGTACCTGGCGACATGCTTCGCTCCTCCGCCGTGACAGGTCTCGCAACCGATACCAGTAACTAACGTGTCTTTTGCATATCTGTTCGTACTCGCTTCACTCGAAGCAGCGCGAATGTAGCTGGCATGACATTCCAGGCATCCAGGATATACCGGACGACTGAAGTCAGCGGTGCCATCGATGTAGCCGGGACTGTTGATCCAGCGATGGCCTTCGCTCCAGTAGCTTACTGGAAGCTCGAACAGGCGGTCCCCTTGCCAATAAAGATAAGTCTGACCCCGTACGCCTGAACCAGTCACGAGGTCGATCTGTTCGCTTCTGCGATGGAGATTACCCGGCCAGCCAGTGAGTGCCGTCTCAACCATGTGCTCGCCTTGCTGCTCCATCCTGAAGCTGAGCAGAGGAAGGGGTGCGTCGCGGACGGCGTCAGCATCTTTTCCCATGATCTGCAGCAGATTCGCGCCCGCGCCCAAGCTGCCCAAGACACTCTGCGAGCTCGGCAACTGCGATGCCATCCGGTGCGCTGTGTGCGCGTAGAGTGTGCTCTCATGAGCATGGCACTTGGCACACGCTGCATCGCCGACATAGCCCGGGCGCGGATCGGAGTTGCGTTGGTCGGTGGGGAGACCGGTACCCTGGCTCATCAAGGAGCATGCGATGAGGGGCAAGAGCAACGACGCCGCGACAGACACAGTAGACCGCAGACGGTTTACTCCCCCAATCACTTCGTGCTCCCCCAAGAGATCAAGCGCAAGCGCTGGTCGTTGATCTTACCAAGAATCAACAAAGGAGCGACGGCACGGAAGCTAGAGCCCGATTTCGGAAGAGTTAAAGGCATAACGAGCATGTCCGTCCGAACAGGACCAGCCAGCATCTTCTGCTCAAACCACTTCACCGCCAGATCAACTGGACTCATCCCGCGCGGAGTGGATGGCGCGGGTTCGCGGTAAGACCCGGAGTCGGGTTATACAATTCCTTCATGATCCATTTTGAAAGCGTCTTTTCAGCTTCTGAAGACGCATGCGGGACAGAGCCCTGCACCTGTGATCACTATGGGTGAGAAGAGGGCGCAAGTAGATACTGCGCGAAAACTCGCCTATGTGGAGGTCGCGTCCACAGAACTGACACGCGACATCAACCGCGACGTCATTCTGGAGCGTATCCGCGAACTCCAGCCAATCTCCCGAGTCGAGTTGGCGCGCGCGTCCGGCCTACAGGCGAGCACTGTCTCCTCGATCGTGGAGCAGTTGCTGGAAGAGCGATGGATCAGTGAAGGTGCGGTTGTAAAGACCGCAAGGGGACGTCGTCCCACCATGCTTTCCTTGAACGATGACATGGTGATCCTGGTGGCGGACGTCCGGCCCTCGCGTGCCGCGGTGGCAGTCATCGACCTTAACGGAAGGTTCCTTTCACGGGAGATCGTTCCCTTGCCGAACGACGCGAAGAAGGGCGTAGAAGCAATCGGCGAGGCGATGGAGCGCGTTCGCAAGCAGCACAAGGACAAGGTGTTCGAAGGCGTTGGATTGAGCGTACCCGGCCGTGTAGACCCCAAGACCAACCGCCTGGTGCTGATCCCGAACATGCAGTGGCTGAACTTCGATGTTTGTGCAGTTTTGCAGCGCAAGCTGGGGCTGCGTGTTGAGTTGGAAAACGACGCGAACGCCTGCCTTCTGTCAGAGCTATGGTTCGGCCATGTAGACGGCATTCACAACACAGTTCTTATCGCCATCTCCGAAGGCGTTGGCGCAGCTGTACTGGCCGAGGGGCGGCTCGTATCCGGGCACAACGGCCTTGCTGGAGAGTTCGGACATATGTGCATCGATTCCACCGGGCCGCGCTGCGGATGCGGCCAGGTAGGCTGCTGGGAGATGTTTGCCTCATCGACGGCCGCACTGCGCTACTACCACGAGATCGTACCTGAAGCCAAAGGACGGACCCAGATCCAGGAACTCCTCGCGCTGGCAGTCAACGGCGATAAAGCTGCGCTTAAAGCGGTTGAACGACAGAGCGTTGCGATTGGTCGAGGCCTCAGAACGGTAAATGCAGCGCTTTCGCCTGAGCTTATCCTTTTTGCCGGAGACATTACGCTTTTCTGGAGCATCTGCCACGAAGCAATCGAACGCGAATGCGCCGCCGGCCTTCTGACTGCTTCGGGCCCACGCATCGTTTCGATCGGAGATGGCGAGCTTGCGCTGCTGCGCGGTGCGGCAGCGGTGGTACTTCAACGCCATTCGGGGTACTACCGCGCTTCGCACAGAAAAAGCCAGCGCACCTCCGCCGGGTAAAACCGCGGCCGTGAGTCTCTTGGCTTTCTCTGACCGAGTGCTCGCATCGACGCGCCGGTCCGCTGGCGCTGACGATGTTTCGCATGGTAAAAGAAAGAACGACTCTCTTCGGTAATACCATGCTTGATAGTAATTTCTGGCGCTCAGGAGCCCCATTGATTCGTGCTCATCTTGCCGCTCTTGCGCTTGGTGCCAGTCTAAGCCTGACGTGCATCGCTCAGGGCCCGACGGCGGCATACCTCGACGCGAGCCTGTCTCCGCAGCAGCGTGCGCACGATTTAGTTGCCCGCATGACCCTGCAGGAGAAAGCCGAGCAAAGCATGAACAACGCGCCGGCGATACCCCGCTTGGGAGTGCCTGCTTACGATTACTGGAGCGAAGGTCTTCATGGCGTAGCTCGCTCCGGTTATGCAACCTTGTTCCCGCAGGCCATCGGTCTGGCTGCAACCTGGGACGGACCACTCGTGCACGATGTTGGCGAGACTGTCTCTACAGAAGCCCGCGCGAAGTACAACCAGGCGATCCGGGAAGGCGTTCGCAGTATTTATTTCGGCCTCACAATTTGGTCTCCTAACATCAACATATTTCGCGATCCGCGTTGGGGGCGAGGACAAGAGACGTACGGCGAAGATCCGTTCTTGACGGGGGAGCTTGGAACGAACTTTATTCGCGGACTGCAAGGGCCAGACCCTGATCACCCTCGAGCGATCGCAACCCCGAAGCACTTTGCGGTGCACAGCGGACCGGAGAGTACCCGCCATAGCGCGAACGTCGATTCGTCGCCTCATGACCTGTGGGAGACCTACCTGCCGCAGTTTCGCCGCGCCATTGTGGAAGGACACGCACAGTCAATTATGTGCGCGTACAACGCAATCTATGGCAAACCGGCCTGTGCCAGCGATCTGCTGTTGAAGGATGTTCTACGCGGGGACTGGGGCTTCAAGGGCTTTGTCACATCGGACTGCGGCGCGATCGACGACTTCTTTGAAAAAGGTGCCCACACGTTCTCCTTGGACGGCGAGCATGCTGCGGCCGCGGGTGTACAAAGCGGTACGGACACGAACTGCGGCACGACCTACAAAGCTCTGCCTGCTGCGGTGAAAGCCGGCCTGCTTACCGAAGCGGACCTCGACCGCACCGTTGAGCGTCTTTTCGTTGCGCGCATCCAGCTCGGCTTGTTCGACGCGAAAAAAGCCTCCTCCTATTCTCTGATTCCGTTCAACGAAGATCGTTCCGAGAAGCATCTCGAACTTTCGCTCAGGGCAGCGCGCGAGTCCCTGGTTTTGCTGAAGAACGATGGCACACTTCCCATACCAGCCAACAGGTACAAGCGGATTGCAGTGGTAGGGCCGAATGCCGCTTCGCTCGCTGCCCTGGAAGGCAACTACAACGCTGTTCCCAGAAACCCGCAGATGCCGGTGGAGGCACTGCGTGCGGCATTCAAAGATTCGCACATCATCTATGTGCAGGGTGCGCCTTACGCTGACGGTGTTCCTCTACCCGTGCCTTCCAGCATGCTGCGGCGGCATCGGGATGCAGCCGAGTACGGCCTTAGTGCGGAATACTTTGCCGTGGATGGAGCCCACCTAGAAGACGCCTTCAACACGCGCCCGGTCGCTGTTCGTACAGATACGCAGATTGACTTTGACTGGAACAGTGCCGCTCCAGTAGCAGAAGTGAAGCAGGACGCGTTTGCCGTGCGCTGGACAGGCTTTATTGTTCCTCCTCAAACCGGGCAACTTGATTTCGACATCCGCCTGGCGCATTGCTACCCGTGCAACGACAAAGAACGCATCAGGGTCAAAATTGACGGCAAAGAAGTGAACAGCTACGCGACTTTGGGCGGAGAGGGCCGCGAAAGCACCTTGCCACGCTTCCACGTTCCTTTCGTAGATACGCGTCCGCACCCGATCGAGGTGGACTACATCCACCAGGCGCCGCTGTTTGGTGGCGGGATCACGATGGAGTGGATTCCGCCCGCAGGTCTGCTGCAGAAGCAAGCAGCAGAGGCAGCCAGGCAGGCCGACCTTGTGATCGCTCTGGTCGGTCTTTCGGCTGAACTCGAGGGCGAAGAGATGAAGATCCAGGTAGAGGGTTTCAGCGGCGGCGATCGCACCGAGATTACGCTACCCGCCAGCCAGGAGAAGCTGCTGCGTGATGTCGGCGCGGCTGGCAAGCCGGTTGTGGTCGTTCTGCTGAACGGTTCGGCGGTCGCATCTCCATGGGCGCGAGACAACGCGAATGCCATCCTCGAAGCCTGGTATCCCGGTGAATTTGGCGGACGAGCGATCGCAGAGACCCTATTGGGAGTGAACAATCCTGCCGGTCGCCTTCCGGTCACCTTCTACAACTCGTCCGCCGATCTTCCTCGCTTCGACGATTATTCAATGAAGAATCGCACCTATCGATACTTCACCGGCACTCCGTTCTACAGCTTCGGCTATGGACTCAGCTACACAAAGTTTGCCTACACCGGCCTCAGCATGCCATCTGCCTTGCTCCATGCGGGCGAATCGCTTACCGTGCAGGCGACCGTGAAGAATACCGGAGCGGTTGCTGGCGACGAGGTTTCCCAGCTCTACCTCATTCCGCCCCCATCAGGCAATGGAGGCATCTCGCCGAGGCTGCGACTCGCAGGATTTCAGCGGATGACGCTTCAGCCGGGTGAGACCCGAAGACTGCTCTTCACTTTGTCTCCGCGTGATCTTTCAGAGGTCGACGCAAACGGGTTGCGTTCTGTGCAGGCTGGCGAGTACACCGTCGCAGTCGGCGGATCGCAGCCACGCGGTCAAGACGATGGAACTTCCGCAGCAGGTAAGTTTACGATCGAAGGTACACAAACGATACCGCGGTGAGGACTGCGCTCTATTCTTTCGAACTCCAAGGTAAGAAGCCGCTCAAGGCGAAACCATCCGAACCTACTCAGGAGAACTATGCCGAACACAATCTTCAGCGGCTTTGAAACCGTAAAATTCAATGGCCCTTCCAGTGACAATCCGCTTTCCTACCAGTATTACGACGCCGAACGGATGGTGATGGGCAAACCGCTCAAGGACCATCTGCGGTTCGCCGTGGCTTACTGGCATTCCTTTGCCATGACAGGCAGTGATCCCTTTGGCGGGCCCACGATCAACCGTCCGTGGATGGCCGAAGGCGACCCCATCGCGCAGGCTAAAGCCAAGGCTGACGCCGCGTTTGAGCTCTTCCGCGTGCTCGATCTTCCGTTCTTCTGCTTTCACGACGCGGACATCGCGCCTGCCGGAAACTCCCTGGCGGAAAGTTTGCGCAATCTTCACACAATCGCTGATTACCTAGCCGAGAAGATGCAGAGCTACTCGACCAGGCTTTTGTGGGGCACAGCCAACCTGTTCTCTCATCCACGATTCATGGCAGGAGCCTCCACCAACCCAGACCCGCAGGTCTTCGGTTGGTCAGCTGCGACCGTGAAGAACTGCATGGACGTGACCAAGCAACTGGGCGGTTCTAACTACGTTCTATGGGGCGGCCGCGAAGGATACGAGACGCTCCTGAACACCAACATGAAGCAAGAAGTGGACCAGATGGGACGCTTTATTACTCTGGTCGTCGAGTACAAACACAAGATTGGCTTCGAGGGTCAAATCCTGATTGAGCCGAAGCCGAAGGAACCAACTTCGCATCAGTATGATTTCGACGCCGCCACCGTGTATGGCTTTCTCAAACGCTTCGGACTCGAGAACGAGGTGCGGGTCAACCTCGAAGCCAATCACGCCACTCTTGCCGGCCACAGCTTCGAACATGAGATCGCCACGGCTGGATCCCTGGGCATCCTGGGCTCCCTGGACATCAATCGCGGGGACGCGTTGCTGGGCTGGGACACCGACCAGTTTCCTAATGATCTCTGGACGATGACTATGTCGATGTACCACGTCATCAAGGCGGGCGGTCTCGGCAAGGGTGGATGCAACTTCGACGCCAAGGTACGCCGGCAGAGCTTCACCGCGGAAGATATGGTCCACGCCCACGTTGGCGGAGCAGACCTCTGCGCGCGCGCATTCCTTACCGCTGCCAAAATGATCGAAGAGGGCCGGTACGATGCTCTACTCTCCGAGCGCTACGCAGACTGGAAGAGCGGCACTGCG
>CAZZYQ010000072.1:0-16680 GCA_964658395.1 uncultured Granulicella sp.
ATGCGCGAAGGCCATGCGCTAAGATTGACCCTACCCTGCTGTGGCCTTTCTTTCCCAGTTTCGCGCCGCTCCGAATCTGCTGACGCTGCTGCGGCTCTTCATCATTCCGTTTCTGGTGATCGAGATTCTCGATGGCAACTTCGGTGTGGCGTTCGTGCTGTTTGTACTGGCGGGTATTAGCGACGCCCTGGACGGCTTGCTTGCGCGATGGCTGAGCCAGCAGACAAAGCTGGGGCTCTATCTCGACCCGATCGCGGACAAGCTATTGTTGAGCACGTTGTTTCTGGTGTTGACGCACGTCGGGCTGGTGCCGCGATATGTCACGGTACTGGTCTTCAGCCGGGACTTTGGCATTCTGCTCATCTCCACACTGCTCTTCGCCACCAACACATTACGGGACTTTCGTCCAAGCTTGTTCGGGAAGCTGAATACCGTTGTCCAGATCGCTGCTCTGCTCGCGATTCTGGCGGAGCGCGCCGTCCCCGGGGCGCGCTTTCCAGTCGCTGAAACGACTCTGGTTCGACTGATCGCGCTGCTGGCACCGCTTTCCGCGGCGCAATATGCGTGGATCGTAATCCGGCGCGTAAGCTCGAGCGAAGACGAGGAACGTTTGGAGCCAACAAGCAGTGCGCGGATGCACGGCACGGAACGGCAGCAAATTGAGGTAATGGCAGATGATGCTGCGGCTGCGCCGCTGAAGAAAGCGGCACATTAGCGACGCTCGCAGACCAAGGTCCGGAAGAGTTCTACAACTCGGCCTCTTGCGCTAGTTTCCTGGATTCCTCTTCTTCAAGCATCATGTCGCGGTACTCGATTGCGTCGAAGACCTCGCCGCATGATTGGCATTCAACAAACTCAGCGTCTTCGTCACGCGCGACCACGCGGACTTGAGGATGTTTGCACTTCACGGGAGATGGACTGAGCGGGGGAATGGGAAGATTCTCACCCGGCATCGTTACGGTGTCAATGCAGATTTGGTGAAGATCTGCGAAATGCGGAGACCGAGACGGGTGACCCGAAGAACTGGTTGAGTTCGCTCTTTATACGCAGCAGACTGCCATGGACTTGATCAAAACAGCGTGCCGACGGCGACACTGGAAACGGGCGAACTGGTTGCGTGAAGGGTTTCAGGGGCTTACACTTAGAGAGTAAAAAGATGTTTGGAAGACACCGGTTTGCGCGCCTCTCGGAAGATCATCCATGCTGCGACTGACGAAAAAAGCCGATTATGGCCTTATGGCCATGAAGTACCTGGCCGAACAGGACGGTGACTGTGGCGCAGCGCACAGTGCAAAGGACATAGCCGAGGCGTACCACATTCCTCCGCAACTGCTGGCGAAGATACTCCAGACGCTTGCCAGGGCGGGCTTGCTGGTGTCGCATGCCGGCACGAACGGTGGCTATGCGTTGGCGCGGCCTTCCAGTGAGATGACCGCATTTGAAGTGATACGCGCGATCGATGGGCCGCTTTTTATTACCAGCTGCATCACAATTCACGGAGCGTGCGACCTGGCTGGACATTGCACCATCAAAGAACCGTTGCGTAAGGTGAACGACAGCATCAAGGACCTGTTGAACGGAATTCGCATTGCCGACCTGATTGACCCGTCAGAGACGCAGAGGGCGAGCCACGAGGTCGCAGCGGTGGGCGGCGGCCTGATCAGCATCGCGCTCTAGTAAGGCGGTCTGGTCAACGCGAAGCATCGACACACATCGACACACGACGACGGGCGCCTGACGACCGGATGGAAAGAACAGAGGATCTTGAGATGAGCACACAGGCATTCAGTACAGATTTTGGGACGGACATGATCGTGGCAGAGAGCAAGACGCCGTTGCCCGAGGGTGTACGCCTTCCCCTTTACATGGACAATCACGCGACCACATCGATGGACCCGCGCGTGCTTGAGGCGATGCTGCCCTACTTTACTGGCGTGTATGGCAATGCGGCCAGCCGCAACCATGCATTCGGCTGGGAAGCTGAAGCAGCGGTCGAGAAGTCGCGCGAACAGATTGCCAAGCTAATCGGTGCCACCTCAAAGGAGATCATCTTCACCTCAGGAGCGACCGAGTCGAACAACCTCGCCATCAAGGGCGTGGCCGAGATGTACCGCGAGCGCGGCAATCACATCATCACCCAGGTGACCGAGCACAAGGCCGTGCTCGACACCTGCAAGCGGCTGGAGAAGGAAGGCTACAACGTCACCTACCTGCCAGTGCAGCCGGACGGCCTCATCTCGCTCGACGCGCTAAAGAACGCCATAGTTACCGAAGGCCCGAACAAGACGATCCTGGTGACGATCATGTTCGCCAACAACGAGATTGGTGTGATCCAGCCGATCGCCGAAATTGGCAAGCTCTGCCATGAGAAGGGCGTCATATTCCACACCGATGCGGTACAGGCAGTTGGTAAGGTGCCGGTCAATGTTCAATCGATGAACATCGACCTGCTGTCGCTCACGGCGCACAAGATCTACGGGCCAAAGGGAGTCGGCGCTCTGTATGTTCGCCGCCGCAATCCCCGTGTCCAGCTTACCGAGCAGATCAACGGCGGCGGCCACGAGCGCGGTATGCGCTCCGGCACCCTTAACGTCCCTGGCATCGTTGGCCTCGGCAAGGCCTGCGAGATCGCCGGCGAAGAGATGGAGGCCGAGGCCAAGCGCCTCGCCGAACTGCGCGACTATCTCAAGGCGAAGCTCGAAAACGCTCTCGACTACGTTCACGTCAACGGCAACATGGACCATCATCTCCCCGGTAACCTGAACATGAGCTTTGTTTATGTCGAAGGCGAGAGCCTGCTGATGGGCATCAATGACATCGCTGTCTCGTCCGGCTCGGCCTGCACCTCGGCCACCCTCGAACCGAGCTACGTGCTCAAGGCTCTGGGACTTGGCGACGATGTCGCGCACAGTTCGATCCGTTTCGGTCTTGGACGCTTCAACACGAAAGCAGAAGTGGATTATGTTGCTGATAAGCTGATCACCACGGTGAAGAAGCTGAGGGAGCTTTCGCCGCTGTACGAGATGGTGAAAGAGGGAATCGATCTAAGCAAGATCGAGTGGGCCGCGCACTAGGTAGAGTTGGTACTGCCGGATGCCAACCGTCGGAAGCTGGCGACAAAGTGAGGTAACAAGCTGCCCGGCTTAGTTCAGTCTGGCCTGGTCTGGGCCGCGGTAACAGAGCACCAACGAACGGAGCATGATATGCACGATGTCGTGGTGGTAGGAATCCCGCTTATTGCGATTTTGTTCGGAATTCTCTTCGGCCGCAACGACACCAAGGAACTAAGAACCGACATGCAAGCCCGGTTCAACAAGATGGATGAGCGTTTGAACAAGATTGAAGACTACCTCAGCCGCATTGACGCAGACTCACGGCAGTTTTACCACCTGACCGGCAAGCTCGAGGCCCGCATGGACAGGCTCGAAAAACGAAATTGAGTTGAGGCCAGCACACCAAACGGTACTGCGGTAACATCGAAGATATTGAGGAAACGGACATGGCATACAGCGACAAGGTAATCGACCACTACAGTAATCCCCGCAACGTGGGACAGATGGACAAGTCTTCAGACGAAGTCGGAACCGGCCTGGTCGGGGCGCCGGAGTGCGGCGACGTGATGCGGCTTCAGATTCGCGTGAATCCGCAGACGCAGGTCATCGAGGACGCGAAGTTCAAGACCTTTGGCTGCGGCTCGGCCATCGCCTCGAGTTCGCTTGCGACCGAGTGGGTGAAGGGTAAGACCATCTCTGAGGCGCTGACGATTTCGAACACCGACATCGTCAAGGAGTTGGCGCTTCCTCCCGTGAAGATCCACTGCTCTGTGCTTGCCGAAGACGCCATCCGCGCGGCGATCGGTGACTGGAAGAAGAAGAACCACGTGGAAGAAGCGGGCCAGCAGGTTACCGCCGCGACGCATACGTTTACTTTGGAGACGGAAACGGTTGCCGCCAGCTAGGTTCTACACGGTGGATTGGGCGCCGTGCCCGGTGAATAGAAACGCCTGAGTGTAAGGCTGGACTTCTTCTGCTTCTCGCTTGATCCAAGCGAGAAGCAGAGGCCAACAGGCTTACCCCGGCAGCACCGCAACCACATCTCTGAACTCCTTCAAGAACGCTAAACAGTAATGGCCCCGAATCTTCTTCAACCCGGAACGTCCGCTCCACTGCCCGGAGCGTCGGCACCCTCTGACCCGCTGGGCGGGCAAACCGTGCTCGACGCCGAGGGTCAGACCGGGCAAAAGGGCATCCAACTCACCCCGCGCGCCCTGAAGCGCATACGGATCGCCATGGCGAAGGAGAACATTACGCCCGACGCAGGCGGGCTCCGCGTAGGTATTCAGGGTGGGGGCTGCTCAGGGTTGAGCTATAACATCCGCTTCGACACGCAGCCGCGCGAGCGCGATCGGGTCTATTCCTTCCCGCAGAGCCATCTCGACCCGGCCGCAACTGACGCTCCGCCGATCCGCATCTTCGTCGACCCGAAAAGCTTCATCTATCTCCATGGCATGGTTCTCGACTACGAAGAGACGCTGATGCGACAGGGCTTCAACTTCATCAATCCGCATTCGACGAAGAGCTGCGGATGCGGTTCATCGTTCTCGACCTAGTTTCGATTGCCGATTGCTCCAGTAATACCGCCGACATTACGATCAAGTGGAGTTGAAAGGGCAGTATGGGCGTTGTCGAAGAGATTCGTCAGGTGATTCAAGACCTTGTTGCGCCCCAGATGAAGTCGCTGGACGCAAGAATCGATGCGGTCGATGCGCGGATGACCTCGATAGAACTTTCCATTACCCAGCGGTCCGCTTGTGCGGAAGCGGTTGGAAGTGCCAGACATGAAGCGCTCGCCGCTCAGATTGCGCAACTTATCATGATGGCCGCGACAAATCAAGCCGCCATCCTCCAGAGACTCGATCTGAGAAAGCGCATTGAGCGGATTGAGATGTTCCAGGCCGCGCGTTACGCCCCTGCTCCGATGCCTCCGGCTTTGGAGGCAATCAAACTGTAACGCATGAACTACTTCGAATTCTTCTCCCTCCCTCGCCATCTCCACCTTGACGTCCCCGCCCTTGAGAAGCAATTCTATGTGCTCTCGCGCAAGCTGCACCCGGACCGCTTCGCCGCAAGGCCGGCTGCGGAGCAGGAGGCGGCGCTTGCGCAGTCATCACTGCTGAATGACGCCTACCGCACCCTTAAAGATCCAATCGCCCGTACGCAATACCTCCTCAGCCTGGAAGGCGTGCAGCTTGAGGAACAATCGAAAAAGGCAACGGACTTCGCCCGCTCCTCCGGCCAACAGAAGGTGCAGATCGTCCCGCCGGAGCTGCTGGAGGAGGTATTCGAACTCAACATGCAGCTAACGGAGATGCGCGCCAACAAGCAAATGGGCGAGAACGAGCCGGAGCTTCGCCGCGAACTGCTTACCGCGAAGGACGCGTTTGATGAAAAGATGGTCCAGACGCAGGTCGATCTGGAGACTCTCTGGTCGAAGTGGGACGCGGCGTTTGATGCCGGCGACGAGCCGGCGAAGCTGGCCGCGCGCGACGCCATGGTTGCGCTTCTAAATAAGCGGACGTATTTGCGCAACCTGATACGCGATGTGAGCGAGGCATTGGAGTAGCATTCTATTGCGACCCGGCCGCCCACGGATCGTACGTCCCGATACTCCACAGATGACCTTCGGGATCGCGGCACGAAAAGGCCTTACCGCCGTAGTCCATCTCCTTCAGGTCGAACAGCATCTCCGCTCCGGCCGCTTTGGCCGTGGCGTACACGGCGTCCGCGTCGCTTACGATGAGGCAGGCGTGCTGCGTCTCGCGCATGCCGACTTCGTCCGGTTGGACCATCTGTTTGCTGTATTCGGTGCCGTTCTGGATTGATCCCAGCATGATCATCCCGTTGCCAAACGTCAGCTGCGCATGGGCGACGACCGTTCCTTCGCCCATATACACGGCGTTCTTCTCAAAGCCGAACGCCTTACACAGCCACTCAATCGCCGCCAGCGCATCACGGTAGCGGAGAGCAGGAATAACACTTGATTTGCAGTTCATTGCGAAGTTGCTCATGGACAGAAGTATGCTCCCACTGCTGGGCTCTGTATTGGAAGAATCGGAAGCGCTCCTTTCAATGTTGCCCACGGCTTTTCAGTGTTACCCATCATACGAGAGGCCCATATAGCCTCCTCTCTGAGCGCGGTGTGTGTACGGGTGCGGAAGGGTTTAGGATTTGGCTATGACACCGATTGGCGCAGCAATGCTCGATACCGAGACAGAACAAAGCGCACAGAAACGTCCGCAGCTTGCCCACCTCACCGCCCAGATGGACGCTTTGAAGCAGGCCGGTACGTACTTCAAGCTCCGCGTGCTCGACGACCAACAGGCGCCAGTCTGCACCTACGACGGTCGCAGGGTGATCAACCTGGCTTCGAACAACTATCTAGGGTTGTGCAATCATGCAAAGCTGCGGGAGGCCGCGATCGCAGCGACGCAGAGGTATGGCGCCGGATCGGGCGCGGTGCGAACCATCGCCGGAACAATGCGCATCCACATGGAGCTTGAAGAGAAGATCGCCGCCTTCAAGAATGTCGAGGCGTGTGTGGTCTTTCAGTCCGGATTCACGGCCAATGCGGGCACGGTCTCGTCAATCCTGGGCAAAGAAGACTTTATCCTGTCGGACGAGTTGAATCATGCCAGCATCATCGATGGAGCGCGGCTCTCCCGGGCGAAGATCAAGGTAGTTCGGCACAAGGATGTCGCCCACGCTGAGGAACTGCTGCGCGAGGTGCAGCATGAGCCCGGACGGAAGCTCATTATTACTGACGGTGTGTTTTCAATGGACGGGGACATCGGACCGGTGGACCAGCTTGCCGACCTTGCGGAGCGGTACGGCGCGATCATGATGGTCGATGACGCCCATGCCAGCGGAGTGTTGGGCCGCAACGGCCGCGGCTCGGTCGACCACTTTGCAGCGCATGGACGCGTCGATGTGCAGGTAGGAACGTTATCGAAGGCCATCGGCTCGCTTGGCGGATATGTCTGCGGCAGCCGCGATCTGATCGACTACCTGTACCACCGCGCACGACCGTTCCTGTTTTCGACGTCGCACCCGCCAAGCGTTGCCGCAAGCTGCCTCGCTGCCTTCGACATCCTTGAGAACGAGCCGGAGCGGATCGAGCGCCTCTGGACAAACACCTGGTACTTCAAGCAGCAGCTTGCGGACGCCGGGTTCGATGTGGGCGGAGTGACGACGCCGAAGAGCGAGACGCCGATCACTCCGATCATTGTGGGCGACGGAAGGCAGACCATGGAGTTCTCGAAGGCGCTCTTCGAGGCGGGCGTGATGGCGACCGGGATTGCGTTTCCCACCGTCCCGGAGGGCAAGGCCCGGGTGCGAACGATCATGACCAGCGAACATACTCGCGAAGAGCTGGACCAGGCGCTGGAAGTGATCCGAAGAGTAGCGAAGACGCTGGGCGTTCTGCAGTAGAGTTCGGCACTGGCCCCACCGCCGTGAGAAGGAGTGCTGCGAAGGCTTCGCGATCACTCCCGACCTACCGCATAGCTCAAGAGCCAGCCGTCTGGACGCGCAATCTTATTGTTGTGAGCTCACTGCGGCCACTTGCAGGGACGAGAACCTGCAGGCCACTGCGAGCATTAAACCGTTATTTGCCGACAGTGTATTGAAGGCCTAGAATCAGAGTTGTGACGATCCCTGCAACAGACCATAAACGTTATTTCATCGAGAAGCTTGGGTTGTCAGAACGAATCATGGAGCGCTGCCTGGGTGAGGCGCTCTCCGCGGGTGGCGACTACGCCGACCTGTACTTTGAGTCGGTCACATCGACCTCTTTGGGTATGGACGAGTCGCTGGTGAAGACGGCGAGCCAGGGTATCAGCGTCGGCTGCGGCATCCGCGTAGTTTCAGGCGAACGAACCGGGTATGCCTATACTGACGATCTTTCGCGCGAGCGTCTGCTGAAAGCGGCGCGCACCGCCGCTCTGATCGCGAGCGGACCGGCCAAGGAGTTGATGAGCGGCTTTCGCGAGACGCCGACCCCTTCGCTGTACCCGCTGGCCGGCGCGAGCAATGACGCCGATATCGCTACCAAGCTGAAGTTGATCGAACGAGCGGACAAAGCAGCGCGCGCGTTCGATCCTCGCATCACGCAGGTCCGCGCGGGGATCAACGACGAACTAAGGCGGATCCTTGTTGCCGCTTCAGACGGAACGTACGCTTCGGACACTCAGCCTTTGGCGCGCTTCAATGTGTTTGTCATCGCGAAGGACGCGACCAACACGGCCAAAGGAACCAGCGGTGGCGGCGGTCGCGTGGGGCTCGACTTCTTTGAAGGCGACAAATCGCCAGAGCACTTTGCCCGCGAAGCAGCGCGGACGGCGATCCTGCAGCTTGGAGCCGTTGCCGCTCCCGCGGGAGAGATGGAAGTGGTCCTTGGTCCGGGATGGCCGGGCGTGCTGCTGCACGAGGCCGTGGGGCATGGACTCGAAGCGGACTTCAATCGTAAGAAAACGTCCGCGTTTGCGGGCTTGATCGGGCAGCAGGTTGCGAGCACGAAGGTTACCGTTGTCGACAACGGCTTGATGCCCAATCGCCGCGGCTCGATCAATATGGACGACGAAGGCAATCCGACGCAGGAGACGGTCCTGATCGAAAACGGCATTCTGAAAGGCTATCTGTCCGACAAGCTGTCTTCGCGCCTCATGGGCACTCCGAACACTGGGAGCGGACGGCGGGAAAGCTATCACCACATCCCCATGCCACGCATGACGAACACCTACATGCTGAATGGCGACGACATGCCGGAAGACATCATCAAGAGCGTGAAGCGGGGGCTTTATGCGGTGAACTTCGGCGGCGGCCAGGTAGATATTACCAACGGCAAGTTCGTGTTTTCGGCGAGCGAGGCCTACCTGATCGAGGACGGACGGGTGACGCAGCCGGTCAAGGGTGCGACGCTGATCGGTAACGGGCCCGAAGCGTTGAAGTACGTGTCCATGGTTGGCAATGACCTGGCGCTCGATGAGGGCATTGGGACGTGCGGCAAGGCCGGGCAAAGTGTGCCGGTGGGAGTAGGAATGCCGACGATTAAGCTCGATCGCATGACGGTCGGGGGAACGGGACAATAATGGCGGTCGAACGCGAAAAGATGTACACCTGCGAGGTAAAGCGCCGCCGGGTAAAAGAAGGCGGCGGCTATGAGCCTTTCTGGAAGGTGAAAGAAGTCGCAGTTGCGCTGAGCGACAGCGACACGGAATTTCGCTGCAAAGACTGTCATGGCGAGGTAAAGCTGCTAGGCCGCAATGGCAAGGCGGGGACCGTTCCCTATGCCGAACACAAGCTGACCGCGGACTCTGAGTACTGCGCTGGCGGTCTTCTTTTCAAGAAGGCAACAGACGGACGCGAACCGCGCCTGTCGGACAAGCCGATCGAGTAGATGCGCCGCTCGACGCCAGCATGGTCCAGGAGATCAGAAGTCCTAAACGAGGTGCGGGGATGGGCCAGTTCCCTGCTGCTCGTTGTCACTGCAAGCCTGACCGGAACTGCAGCTGTTGCCCAGCAATCGGTGGCAGCACCAGCTCGCATCGACCAGAAAGCGATGCTTACTGAGGTGCGGAACGCATACTACCGGCCGCTCGATCGGGGCGTCCAGGGTTTCGCCTGCAACGTCTCGTTCGACTGGAGCGATGTGCTCGAACGCGCCACTGGACGTCCCATTCCTGCAAGAGAGCCGACGTTGGTTGCGCTGAAGAGCGCCACCGTGACCGTTTCGGACGACCTGCTGAAAGGCACCGTGGTCCGTGCCTCATTTCCGAAGGGCGATCCGCCTGCCGGCTCTCCGGTAGCCAACCGTCAGAAGATTCTCGATCACCTGCTGACTGCCAGCCTCAATGGCTGGAACCCGTTTCTCAGCGGCCGCATCTTTCCGGTGGAAGGCACGAAGTACCGCTTTGAGCCGTCCGCGTCTGGTTATCGGCTGACGCTGGAAGGCGGCACGTTCTTTTCTATCCTCGACCTCGATCCTCAGTTCCGGATCCTGCACGGCGAGACCCACCTGAACGGAACTACTACGGGCCTTACTCCGGAGTTCGACCCGAGCAGTCATGGCTGGCTGATCACGGCCCTGAAAACGACGACGACCCAGGCGGTCGCCCCAACTGGAACGGACAGTTCGTCCGCGGCAGCGCCGGGGGACAACGAGACCGCCAGCTTCGCGTTCACGTACCAGTTTGTCGACGACGTTCTGGTTCCGAAGCGGGTGACCGTGCAGTATGCCGACGGGCTCGAGACGCCTTACGAGCTGAAGGATTGCAGGCTGATCAAGACAGCGGTTCCAGTCTCCAAACCATAGCGCAGCAATAAATTTAGCTTCCAGCGGCCGCCGCATCGCCCGTCTGCGCCATCGTGACCCTCAGGTACTTGTGCGGATTAACTGGCGTGTTGCGGATGCGGACTTCGTAGTGCAAGTGGGAACCGGTGACCCGCCCGCTATGGCCAACGTAGCCGATCACCTGGCCGCGCACCACTGACTCACCTACCATCACAGCAAATGCGGACATGTGGCCGTAGCAGGTCTCCACGCCGTGGCCATGATCAAGAACGACCTCGCGCCCGTATCCGCTCACCATGCCGGAGGTCTTCACGGTGCCGTCCGCGGTTGCGCGGACAGGGGTACCATCTACCGCCGAGATGTCGAGACCCTTATGGAACTCACCTTCTCCATTGCCCAGGACGGGATCTTCGCGCTGCCCGAAGCTGCTGGTGATTGGGCCCATCACCGGCCATAGTGTTGGAACGTCCATGCCGAAGTCGGACGGTGCAGTCGAGAGTCCGGACATGACTGAAGTGTGCCCGAAGCTCGATCCGGCAAAGGTCCGGGTTGCCGTGCCGCTCATCGCGGAGGTACGTAGAGCGTAGAACGTGTCGAGCGACTTGAAGTAGCTCTCATCCGTCATCACCGCATCGTTTCCTCCGGCAGCGAGTGGCGCCGTTGCCACCGATACGGCTGCCTGCTTACCCGATGACTTCGCGCCATGCGCCAGTGACAGTTTGCTGGCAGTGAGACCATAGAGTGCTGAGACCTCGGTGGCCAGCGATCCAAGAGAGGCGGCCTGAATGTCTTTTTCGTGCAGCGCCTTCTCCAGATGCGCGTTGTCCGCCCGCGCAATGTCGCGGTCCTGCCTGATCTGATTGAAGTGCGACGTCTTGATCAGCATGCGTGAGTACGATCCGGCGAGGCCGGTAATCGTAAACATGCCGATGATCGCCGTTGCCACAAAGGCATAGGCGTAGTGCATGGGGATGGGCACCTTGTTCAGGGTGCCGTCTTCGTCGCGGCTTACGAACAAGATGTAGTGACGCTTCTTGAGCAAACTCAAGCCACAACCTGTGCCCGGATCTGTCCACGTTGCTGGGAGTCAACGAGGCACTGAGAGGAACTGTACAGAGCGCAAAAAGACGCGAGGTGAGACTGGTGGAAGTCGTATCTCAATCGCTAAACGTCATTTGGGCTCGGTATTTGCCGATCTCTCTTGAGCACCTCTATCGTACTATCTGGTTCCGGCCCGAGCAACCGTAGGTCCCGGAATCAGCGAACAAATGGGTTAGCCGCCGTATATGCTGCTTGAGTGAAGAAGACAAATTGAAAAAGAACAGGACATCCGGCCCAGTTGCGCCGCCGGGCGAACTTGCCCTGATCGAGCAGATACGTGCTGAATCTGCAGCGCGGCCGCCGGGACGGGTGAGGCTGGGGATTGGAGACGATTGCGCCATCCTTCGACCGCCTCCGGGGCACGAAGTGGTGGTGACGACCGACTTCTGCCTTGAGGGCCGGCACTTCCGGCGTGACTGGCACACGCCGGAATCCGCCGGCCACCGGTGCCTCGCCCGCGGGCTCAGCGACCTGGCGTCGATGGGCGCCAAACCGCTGGCGTCTTTCCTCTCGCTGGCTCTTCCAGCGGGTCTCGAAAACGCCTGGCTTAGAAGGTTCTTCAAAGGATTCAGGGCGCTCGCCGATGAGTTCAAGGTCCCGCTCGCCGGCGGCGACACGACGGGTTCGCCATCAGCGCATGTCATCGCGGACATTGTGCTGACTGGCTCCGCACCGGCCGGCCGGGCGCTATGCCGGTCTACGGCAAGCCCCGGAGATATTCTGTATGTAACCGGGCGGCTGGGCGGATCAGCTGCCGAACTGATCGAACTACGATCCCGCCCCGGACGCGCCACAGGTCCCGGAGCGGGAGCGAATCATCCGCAGATGTTCCCAATGCCGCGACTCAGGGTAGGGAGCGCGCTCGTAAGCCAAAATCTGGCGACGGCGTGCATCGACATCAGCGACGGGCTGTCGACCGATCTGAAGCATCTTTGCATCGCTTCCAATCTCTCTGCGCAATTAGAGCTTGACCGCGTACCTCTGCATCCGTTAGCGGCAGGGAAGCTCGATCTTGCCCTTCATGGCGGGGAAGACTACGAGCTGCTCTTCAGCGCCGCTCCGCGGACCAGAGTGCCCAGAAGTATTGGAGGAGTTCCGCTCACCCGCATTGGAGTACTAAGCTCCCGCAGCAAAGCTCCACTGATTACTGGAGTCGACAGCGAAGGCTGCCGCACCGCGATCGAAGCTGGTGGATGGGAGCACGTGTTCCGCTGACAGCGGCAATTTACACTCGACTAATCATGCGTGCTGCCACTCGAGTCATCCGTTCCACTCTCACGCAGCCGGTTGCGGGCGAGCCAATCCATCACGGCCCCGTGTTCGCGGCGCCCTTCCATGCTCCGGGCGACCCGGCCAACACCGCGTACACGTATGCGCGCTCGCACAATCCCACCTGGACCGCGCTTGAAGCAGCCATCGGGCAGATGGAGTCGGGGGAAGACTTTACCGCCAAGGCGCTGGTTTACAGTTCTGGCATCGCCGCTACAGCTGCTGTCTTTTCCGCAGTGCTGAGGCCGGGAGACGTGGCTGTTTTGCCTTCAGACTGCTACTTTGGCGGTCGGGTGCTGATGGAGCAGGTCTTCGTTCCTATGGGCGTAAAAGTGCGTTTGGCGCGAACCGCGGGAGACGCTCAAAAGACGCTGCTCGAAGGGGCAGCGCTGCTGTGGCTGGAGTCGCCGAGTAATCCTGCAATGGACGTCTGCGACATCGCGGCGCTCTCAGATGCGGCACATCGCGCCGGTGCTCTGGTCGCGGTCGATAACTCGACAGCAACACCGCTCGGGCAGTCTCCGCTGGCGCTTGGAGCGGACTTTTCCATTTGCTCGGATACCAAGCTGATGACCGGCCATGGTGACCTGCTGGCGGGCCATGTGGCCGTCCGCGAGGGCGCAACCGACATGGCGGGCGCGAACCTCTATGACAAGTTGCTGCAAGGGCGAACGCTTTCGGGATCGATCCTTGGGCCTATGGAGGCTTGGCTGGCGCTGCGATCCATTGCAACGCTGCCGCTGCGGCTGGAACGCTCGTGCGCAAACGCCTTGGCATTGGCGCAATTCCTTGTCCGATGCCCCGGAGTACTGCAGGTAATGTACCCCGGCCTTGAGTGCGATCCAGGCCACGCTGTTGCTGCGCGCCAGATGCGGGCCTTCGGGCCGGTGCTGAGCTTTGTGCTCAAGGACAAGGCGACCGCTGAGCAATTCCTGGCGAATGCCGAACTCATCACCGAAGCCACCAGCTTCGGCGCGATTCATACGACCGCCGAGCGACGCGCACGGTGGGGCCATGATGACATCCCTGAAGGTCTGGTCCGGCTGAGCGCCGGGTGCGAGGCGGTCGAAGATCTCATCGCCGATGTGACGCACGCACTCTCACAAGCAGCAGGCGGGTGAGCTCGATGCCTGCTCAGACCGATGCGACCTCCCGGCTTGCCGCCGAGTCGGAGGCGTCCTTTGAAGGATGGCGGCAAAACTGGCGTGCCCAGGCGCTGATAGGACCTCCACTGATTGCGCCGGCGCGGCAGTTCGTCTATCCGCAACAGATTGCAGGGGAAGAGGATGCTTTAGCGCGCGGGGCTTTTCAACTGCTTCTCTACCCTGCCGCTGGTGGCTCGTTTCTTGCAACGTGCGTACGCGGCTTCAAGGATTCCGCAATGCCTACAGGCATCTTTGCCTGCCCGAATGCGGATGAGTTTTGTGCGATCGCGGGTGGGTACGCTTATGTTGTCAACGCAACGCAACCGGCAACGTGCGCTCAGGTTGAGTTGAGGCCTGTAGTGGATGTAAGAGCGTTAGTCTCGCACCAGTTATTGCTCTTCGTGGGCTTTCACCACATGCTGGCCTGGGGCGTAAAGGGCGTAGCCTGGACGACGGCCCGGCTGAGTTGGGAAGGCATCCGGCTCGGCGAAGTCGCTGAGGACCAAATTACTGGCTTCGGCTGGGACCTCCTTACCGACAAAGAAGTTCCCTTCAGCGTCGATCTACGATGCGGTAAGCACACGGGTGGCGTCTTCTAGACAGGCCAAGCGGGGAGGAACGCTACCCCAGGCGATTCGCACCCCGGAAGCAATCACCTATCAGGCATAGCAAGTTGGCAGGTTCCTTCGCAATGCTGTTCCCATGTAGGACGACTCGCACGAGGTAAAGGCCGTTCGCGACCAGCAATGGCGCACATGGGCATCACTTCCATCTGAACTGTCTGGATTGTGGGTACAGTCAGATCCCAAGGGTACGAAGAATTCATCTGCATTCTGCGCGTGAGATGAGTGTCTTTCTCCGACTAGCCAATACGGCGAGTCGCTCTTCGGCTGCTGTTCGTGTACGCTGCCAGGCGCACGGATGCCGCATTTGGGAAGCATAACTGCATGGCGACAGGGTGTTTACAGTAAAGAGGGTCCATCACGGCCCTCCCGGTGGCTCGAGTGGTAGAAGCTCAGTGCCGCATCACCCTGCTGCCTTGAACGGTAGCGCACAAGGCCGCCGAAATGCTCCGGCAGGTCTTTCTTGCTCCTATGCTCCGCTACCAGCACAGCATCGGGTGCAAGCAGCTGCAGACCGCGGGTGCTGCCGAAGAAGCTCAGTGTGCCCTCGTACTCCGCTTCAGCGTCGTAGGGCGGATCGAGAAAGACCAGGTCAATTGACTGTTCCAGCCGCTGCAAGAGCGCTCCCACGCCGCGCTCCTCGATCGAAAACCCGGAGGATATCTTGAGGGCGCCAAGATTGGTGCGAAGTGATGCAAGCGCCGACGGCGCGTTCTCCGCGAACCACACCTGGGAGGCGCCGCGGCTGATCGCCTCGATCCCAACCGCTCCTGTGCCCGCGTAGAGATCGACGAATCTACAACCTTCGAGGCGCGGCGCAAGGATGTTGAACAGCGTCTCGCGCAGGCGGTCGCTGGTTGGCCGGGTCGAGGTTCCCTGCGGGGAGACCAGCAGCCGGGAGCGGTATTTTCCCGCGATCACACGCATCGGCTCATGGTAGACCACCTTGTGCACAGCCCAGCCGGGCATACAATCGAGGCATGCGTGGGTGGTCGTTCCCGGTCGGCAGATACCTCGGAGTCGAGGTGCGTATCCATGCCTTCTTTCTGCTGCTGCTTGCGATGGCGATCAGCTACTCCGCCGTGGCCGGAATAAGCGGGACCCGCGGGCTTGGTCTGTGGCTGATGCTCCTGTTCGCGGTGTTGGTCCGCGAGGTCGCGAGGGCGATTGCGACAGCCTGGTTCGGCCTGGAGTTGCGCAGCGTACTGCTGTTGCCGACCGGCGGTCTGCCTACCTATGCGACCCAGGAAGACACGGCGCGCGCCTCGGCACCAACGACGGAGCGAAGGCTTGCCGTGGTTGGCCCCATCGCCAACATCGTCGTCGGCGTTCTGCTCTTCGCTCTGATCCTGGGGCTGACCCCGGCGCTGAACCTGCTGGAGCGACCGTGGATAACCCCGAACGCGTTGCTGCGTTCCATGGTGTGGGTCCAGATTCTACTGGGCGCAATCAACCTGTTGCCCGCCGCCCCGCTCGATGGTGGCCGGGTGCTGCGCAGCCAGTTCAACCGGACGAACGGCGCGGGCGGGTTGAAGAAGGCCCGCCAGGCCGCGGGACTCGGCCAGATGATCTCCATCGGGCTGATCGTGCTCGGCATCGTGATGAGCAATCTCGTAGTGATCATGATCGGAGTCTTCGTCCTGGTGGGCGCGCATCTTGAAGATCAGGGCATCTTGCTCCAGACCAAGGTGGACAGCGTCCGCATGCGCGACGTAATGCTGACTGAGTTCAGCACACTTTCTGCCTCGGCGACGCTTGAAGACGCGCTTGAACAGGCCATCCACACTTTGCAGGATGTCTTCCCCGTCGTTCGCAGCGGGAACCTGGTGGGCGCGGTCTCAAGGCAGGGCATCTTCGAGGCGCTGCAGACCGGCGGTAACGGCTACGTGCAGGGAGTGATGACGCGGTCGTTCCACACCGCGCAGCCCGATGATTCGTTGCTGAAGACCTTGCAGCGCATCACCAGCGGCAGCGGGGCGCAGCTTGTGCCCGTGATGGAGGGGGAGCGGGTCGTCGGCATCATCACGCCGCAGAACCTTTCGCTGTCGATGAGCATTCTGAACCAATCCAAGCGGCTGCGGGAACGGAACACCCGATCCGGACAGCAGGACGGGGACTGAGCGGAGTGCCTGAAGAGCTTCTCGAGGAACCGGAGCCAAAACCAGAGCCAGAGCCCGAGGCAGGACCGGAGACAG
>CAZZYQ010000073.1:0-15033 GCA_964658395.1 uncultured Granulicella sp.
TCTCGTGCAGTTGACTCAGAGTAGAGGCCCCCGATGTCTAGGGCATCTTCGAGCTTGACGTACATTTGAGAAGGACTGAGTGCGCTCCCGGGTTTGCGACCGGGCTCAACGAAGAGCAGCCTCAATCGATGAAGTCTGAAGTGGCAGAAGCTACCTTGCGGTACATTTGGAATTCGGAGTCAGTGCGTCCTAAGCGCCGATTGCAATAAACTCTGCTGAGCGGATGGCATGCGTTCGGCCAACGGGAGGTTCTATGGGACAAGATGGAGAAGGCTCGAGAACGATGACCTCGCTCGAGAAACTTAGTCGCCGGTCTTTCTTGACGCGCGCCGGAGCGGCGGGCGTCGCGTCGGCGGCAGCGACACTTGCCGCTCCTGTAGCCACTGCCGCCGCTGAGTTCCATCAGCCGACCGAATCTGATGAGGTGCTGAGAGGGACAACAATTCCGGGTACTGTCGCGGTCACGCTCCGTGTGAATGGAGAAAGCCATGCTGTGCGCATCGATCCCAGAGCCACACTTCTTGACACGCTGCGCGAAACCCTGCAGCTTACGGGCACAAAGAAGGGCTGCGATCACGGGCAGTGCGGTGCCTGCACGATCCATGTAGACGGAAGGCGCGCGAACAGTTGCTTGTTGTTTGCCGCGATGCAGCAGGGCAAGGAGATTACGACGATCGAGGGGCTTGGCACCCCGGAGAAGATGCATCCGATGCAGGCGGCGTTCGTGGAGCACGACAGCTACCAATGCGGCTATTGCACGAGCGGGCAGATTATGTCGGCGACCGCCATGCTGCGCGAGTCCTGGGGAACGGAAGACAAGGACGTCCAGGAGGCGCTGAGCGGAAACATCTGCCGCTGTGGTGCATACCCGAACATCGTGGCGGCCGTGCAGGCATGCCGCCGCAGCGGCACAATTTAGGAGGCACAGGTGCATCCCTTTGAACTGATCACCCCAGCAACGGTGCCGGATGCGGTGAAGGCGCAGGCGGCGTCAGACACGGCACAGCAGGGTGCCGCGGTGCGCTTCATCGCCGGCGGGACAAACCTTGTGGACTACATGAAGCTGAATGTAGAGACGCCGCGACGAATTGTGGACATCAACAACCTTGTGCTGGACAAGGTCGAGCGAATGCCGGATGGGACGGTAAAGATCGGGGCTCTGGCTCGAAACAGCGATGTGGCATACGACAGCCTGGTGCAAGAGCAGTTCCCCGTGTTGTCGCAGGCGATATTGGCCGGAGCCTCAGCGCAACTGCGAAACATGGCGACCACTGCGGGCAATCTGCTGCAGAAGACGCGCTGCCTCTACTATCGTGACACTGCCTCTGCCTGCAACAAGCGGCAGCCGGGGAGCGGATGTTCGGCCCTCAGCGGTCACAATCGGATGCTGGCAGTCCTGGGTACGAGCGAGCACTGCATCGCCACGAACCCATCCGATCAGAACGTGGCGCTGGCGGCGCTCGAAGCGACCATCCATATCACTGGACCGAAGGGCGAGCGCACAGTTCCGATCTCGGAGTTTTACCTGCTGCCGGGGAGTACGCCGCATCTCGAAACCGTGCTTGCGCCCGGCGATCTGGTGACGCACCTGAGCCTGGCGTCGCTTCCTGCGGGAACAAAGAGTGTGTACTTGAAGCTGCGTGATCGCGCGTCGTATGAGTTCGCGTTGTCCTCGGCGGCGGTTGCGGTGAAGGTGAACGGCAGCCGCATCGACTTCGTGCGGGTTGCGCTCGGCGGAGTCGGAACGGTGCCGTGGCGAAGCCGCGAGGCCGAGAAGGCTCTTCTGGGTAAAGCACCCACGCCTGCGACCTTCCGGCTTGCGGCGGAAACAGCGTTGAAGGGCGCGCGCCCGCAATCACAGAATGGATTCAAAGTAGAGCTGGCCAAGCGCTGCCTTGCTCACGCGCTTACCCAGGCAACGCAGCAAGCCTGATCTGGAGGACGAAGATGGCACAGGAAAAAGCCCCGCAGCCGATTACCGAAAGCAAGGTGCTGGGCGTGTCGACGCCGCGTGTCGACGGCCCGCTGAAGACGACGGGCAAGGCGATGTACACGTCGGACTATAACTTTGCGGGCCTGCTGTACGCATGGCCGGTCACGGCGACCGTAAGCAGCGGAAAGGTGAGCGCGATCGATGCGACCGCCGCGAAGCGGATGCCGGGGGTAATGGCGGTCTTCACGCACGAAGACATCGGGCCGCTCTATAGGACCCCGCCAGCACAAGGCTTCACCATGATCCAGGACGAGCGCCGGCCTCCACTTGAAGACGACGAGGTCCGTTACCACGGGCAGTATGTCGCGGTAGCAGTGGCACAGACGATGGAGCAGGCGCGTGCGGCTGCTGAGGCCGTGAAGGTGAGCTATCAGAAGTCGCAGCACAATACGAGCGACACGCTGCTGGGAACGCCGCTTACAGAACCAGCGATGAAAGCGGGGCAGAACCGGGGAAACACCGCCGCAGCGTTCGCGAGTGCGGCCGTAAAGCATGAGGCGGTCTACAAGATCCCCGCGGAAACGCACAATCCGATTGAGCTTCACGCTACGGTAGCGGACTACAGGGACGGCAAGTTCACGCTGTATGAGACTTCGCAGGCGGTCGGCAACCATCGCGATGTCATGGCCGCGGTGCTGGGCGTTCCACCGGAGAACGTTCAAGTCATCACGCGATTTCTGGGTTCGGGATTCGGAGGAAAGCTTTGGCCGTGGTCGCACAGCGCGCTTGCCGCCGCCTGCTCTCGGAACCTGCAGCGGCCGGTAAAGCTGGTGGTCAGCCGAACCATGATGTTTCAGAGCGTTGGCCATCGTCCCGCGATCGACCAGCAGATTCAGCTAGGTGCCGACGCGAACGGGAAGCTGACGGCAGTGGCGCACAACTATGTGAACCACACATCTATTCTCGACGACTACGACGAGGGTTGTGGGGAGGCGACGGCCATCATGTACTCCTGCCCGCACGTAAGTATCGGCAGCGGCATGGCGCGCAGACACATTGGCACACCGACGGCAATGCGAGGCCCCGGCGCTGTTCCGGGCCTGTATGCGCTCGAAAGCGCGATGGATGAACTCGCGGTAAAGCTGAAGATAGATCCGGTACAACTGCGGCTGATGAACGAGCCAGAAAAAGACGAGAGCAGCGGAAAGCCGTTTTCATCGCGCCATCTGGCGGAGTGTCTCCGCACGGGAGCGGACAAGTTTGGCTGGAGCAAGCGGAACCCGGTGGTTGGCTCCATGAAGAATGCGGAAGGAATGACGCTGGGATGGGGAGTCGCGGCATGCTCGTGGGGCGCTATGCGCATTGAGGCAGAGGCAACGGTCGAGCTGCTTGGCGACGGAACTGCACGCGTCATCTGCGGAACGCAGGACATTGGCGGAGGCACGTACACGATCTTCGCGCAGCTGGTGTCGCATGAGACAGGTATTCCGGTGGACAAAGTGCAGGTGGTGCTCGGCGACAGCCGTCTGCCTTCAGGACCGATCAGCGGTGGATCTTGGACGACCGCGTCGGTTACGCCCGCGGTGCTTGAGGCAAGCCGCGGTGCGCTGAAGACAATGCTGGAGATGGCGACGAAGACGAAGGGATCTCCTTTCGCAAGCCGCAAAGCCGAAGACCTGGAGCTGGTCGATGGAAGTGTCCGGCTGAAGGAGCAACCCGGGACAAAGATGCCGGCGGCCGACGTCTTTCGCCTCGCCAACATACGAAGCGTCAGCGGAAATGCGAAGTCGCAGGGCAACATGGGCGATCCGAACGCACAGTACTCATTTCACAGCTTTGGCGCACAGTTCGCGGAGGTGACCTGGCAGCCGGAGATTGCTCGTCTGCGGGTAAGCAGGGTGGTGACGGTGATCGATGCAGGACGGATGCTCAATCCTCGTGCGGCGCGCAACCAGATAGAAGGGGCTGTGGTCATGGGAGTAGGCATGGCGATGTTCGAAAACACTGAGTACGATCAGCGGACAGGCGCTCCGATCAATTCGAACCTTGCCGATTACGTCGTGGCGGTGAACGCCGATTGTCCGAAGATCGACGTGACGTTTCTGGACTACCCGGACTTTCACCTGAACGCTTTGGGTGCGCGCGGCGTAGGTGAGATTGGGCTGGCGGGAGTTGCGGCTGCGATTACTGGCGCGGTGTATCACGCCACAGGGGTGC
Source organism: uncultured Granulicella sp. (assembly GCA_964658395.1). Taxonomy (GTDB): domain Bacteria; phylum Acidobacteriota; class Terriglobia; order Terriglobales; family Acidobacteriaceae; genus Edaphobacter. Next base: position 4,151 of record CAZZYQ010000073.1, read on the forward strand.
GGGTGAGAGATCTTCCTGTAAGCGTTGAAGACCTTCTGGCTGCTCCGGGTGCCAACATGCGTGTGGCTTAGGCCGCATGCTCTGCTGACCTATCGTACTTAGGCGAGAACCAGACTTGTCGCCGCGAGAAACGAAAGGTTTCTTGAAGCTAAACTCTGTCGCAACTCGAAGAGGTTCGCTTCAGGAGGGCGTCCAGTGGACGTTCCTGGTGAACAGCCCGTCGACAAAACCGATCTGGTAAACCAGGAAGAGCCCAAAGCAGATGCTTACGAGCCCGGATGCGAAGGTGAGATAACGCGAAGACTGCTTGCCGGTAAGCGCAACAGGGATCGCCATGGCGGTCGTCATCAGCATCATGCCCGCAACAGTACCGAACCCAAATATGACAAGGTACATGACTGCCCATGCGGGGCTGGGGATCATGGAAAGGACGAGCAGGGCAACCGCTGCCGAACCTGCGAGACCATGCACGAGGCCAACCGCGAGCGGACGCAGCAGTTGGTAGTAGCCGTAGCGACCGACCAGATCATCGGCCTTCCTGAGTACCCAGTGGTGCGATGCGTGGTCGCCGTCCGCACTCACTGGTCCTGCTTCGTCGCGCCTCTTCCCTGCGGCAGGAGTGAGCCGCTGCAGCAGCCGCTGCAAGAGGCCGGTCAGGTTGAGTATCCCGAGCAGGATAAGCATGGCGGCTACGGCCAACTCCATGGAAAGGCCAACCCGGGGTGGTACGGTCAGCTTGAACAGGATAATCGCGGCACCCACCACAAAGATGGTGAGGGTATGGCCAAGTCCCCACATCATGCCGATCAGGGTGCCCTGCTTTATCGAACGCTCACGGGTAACGATGGTTGAAACTGCGACGACGTGGTCGGGATCAGTGGAGTGACGGATTCCGAGGACAAAGCCGAACGCGATGATCGTCGCGACCAATGGGAGCCCGCCCAATGCAGCGCCGCCGAAGCGTGACACAAGCGGCTCCAAGGCAAGCTTTATTGCGAGGGAAGCGTGGGGTAAATGCGTCGGGTGAGACGCGGGTGCATGGGTGGGCAGGAGCGGCAACATGAAGAGGCGGAACAAGGTGATTGAACTGATAAGAGAATTGACCATCGCTCACCCTAAGATGCTTGCCAGTGCCCTTCTGCGACGAGAGAGATGCTGCGCAAGGCGTGGGTGCCAGGCACGAACTGAGATATTGATGCGAAGGCCCGGGCAAATCGAGAGCTCGAACCAGACACGTAGGTCTACAGCAAATCGGAGGTCGAGCGTTACTGGGCGGTCTCCGGATCGGAGGTGCCGATGGTGTTGGTGAGTGTGATCTGCACCGAATCGATCTTGTCCGCGCCATTGTTGATTGTGAAGTTCTGGGTGTAGGTGAAGGACGAACCTTCTTTTTCCGAGTCAGGATCTGCGTACCAGGCGGTGAAGAGGTCGGCTACGGGCGGCGTAAAGTCCGTGGTATCGATGACCTCTCCGTTGGCCGCGACAAAGTGGAACTTCGCGCTGAGTACTTCGCGAGTGTTGGAGTAGCCGTGGAAGGTCACGACGAGCTGATCGCCGTTGCGGGCGAGAGTTGTTGCCGTTGCAACCGGAACGGACGCCGGCACCTCGATGACTGCAGGCTGCAGACTTTCGGGAGTGACATCGACGCCGTCTACTGTAAGAACAGGGACGACCGTGATGACCTCTGCGACCGTCCCGGCCTGCAGCGCGAGCACTGGAACGGTGGTGGTTCCCGCAGGAATGGTGAAGGAGATGGATTTGCCTCCGTTGGAGATTGTTGTTCCTGTGCTGCCGCTGAACAGGACCATGGGGTCGGTTACGCCAGAAGAGAGGGACGACTTCTGTGTCAGCGTAAGGGTGGCGAGAACGTCGACCGGGTATGGTGTCAGCGTAAAGGTAAGCGCGGGCTGGGTGCCAGCAGGGGCCATGGCCGGTGCCGTAAGGGTGGCGGAGGCGGGCGGTGCCGTTACGGTAAAGCCAAGCGGCGGACTCACCGACCCTGTAGCCGGATTCTTGAGGGTTATCTGGAGCGTGCCGGGAGCAAGGAAGTCACTGGCTGGGATGACCGCTGTCAACGTGGTCGCGTTCACGACCGTGGTGGCGATCGCGGTGGCGTTAACCTGAACCACCGTAGTGCTGACGATGCCGGAGCCGGTGACAGTAATGGTTTTGGCTGGGTCGCCCAGCACTGCGGTATTTGGCGTGAACGACGTAATGGTCACATCAGAGACCATGAGTTGCACGGTCCCCGTCCCAGTGGCGTAGTCCACGCCATCGGTGGGAGTGAAGGCAGCAGAGAGAGTGTGGGCTCCGGGAGCAAGGACGGTGCCGGCAGCAGGTGTGTAGACAAAAGTGCCCGGCAGGGGCGCACCGGAGATGCCGGCGGCGGTGGCGTCCAGCTGGGCTGCGCTCAGCGGCGTTCCATATGGTATGGAGGCGGGCGTCGCCCAGGTGATAACCGGAACGGCCTTATTCACGACCAGAGACACGGTACCGGTGGCGGTGGTGTAGCTGGTCAGATCGGCAGGAGTGAAGGCGACCCGCAGGGTCTGGGTACCGGGAGCCAGAACGGTGCCCGCAGCGGGCGTGTACACAAAGGTGCCGGGGATGGCAGCGCCTGTGGTGCTGACGGCCGTTGCATTCAACTGCGCGGCGGTGAGCGCGGTCCCGTAGCTGATCGCCGCGGGAGTGGCCCACCTGATAGTCGGCGCGGAGATCACCGTCTGCACCAGCGGCATCGCCGGCGAAGACGCGCCGAAGAAGTTGTCTCCACTATATGCGGCGTTGATGTTGTGCGGGCCGGCGGTCAAGGCGGTCGTGGTGAGTGTGGCCACGCCGCCGGTGCCGAGTGTCGCCGTGCCAAGTGCCGCAGTGCGGTCAAGGAAAGTCACGGTCCCGCTGAGAAGATGGCTTCCGGAGGTGGCGGGCGCCACCGTAGCCGTAAAGGTAACGGAATCGCCCACGCTTGACGGATTCTTGCTGCTGACGAGTGTAATGGAGGTGGGGAACCCTGTGACTGCTTCAGAGCCGGTAAGGGACTTGCCGACAAAGTTGATGTTGCCGGGCCAGGATGCGGCGATGGGTACAGTTCCAGCCGGAAGGGTGACCGCGGAGGACTTGGCACTGGCTGAGCCGCTGACGAGGTTCACAGCGAGAGAAGCGCCGGTGGCAGTGAGTGCGGCGGTGTAGATATCGGCATGGCCGTCGCCATTGGCGTCGGCTGCGGCGAAGATTCCGGAGGTATTCGCGAGCGAAAGGCCCGCATAGCCGGCGGTGAAGCTTCCAGCGCCATCGTTCGCAAGGACCGTCAGCTTGGCCCCGTCATACACCAGCAGGTCGGAGAGCGCTGAGGTGAAGCTCGCTGCGGTGGCGTTCTGAAGCGCTGCATAGGCGGTCTTCGCAGGCGCCGCGAAGGCGAAGCCGTCCGTGCTGTTGTTCTTGATGAGGAAGACGCCGGGTGTGGTGCCGGTATCGACGACGGCGAGATCAGTCAGGCCTGTGCCGAAGAAGCTTCCGGACAGGATGGCTGTGTCCGTGGAAGCGGGATACGCGCCCACGTTGATCGTGGTGGTCGGGACGTAGGTTGTCTGCTGAATGCCGAACGTGCCGTTGTGATTGTTCGCGAAGATGTCCAGGGTATGGGCGGTCTGGCTTCCGAAGTTCCCGAGCACCAGATCCGGGTAGCCATCACTATCGAGGTCAACTGCCTGCGCGGCAGTGTAGGCGGTGGCAATGGTCGTAGTTGTAGCGGCGGCGAACGTGCCGTCGCCGTTGCCGGGATAGAAGAGGACCCGAAGTGACTCCATCCCGTTCGAGCCTGCGGCAAGCAGGTCAAGCTTGCCATCGTGATTGAAGTCTGCGGCCACGAGGGTTGTAAGGCCCGTCAGAGTGGTAGCCGCTGTTGTGAAGGTCCCGTCGCCTGCACCGAGCAGAATAAAGGTCTGGAAGTTACTGGCGCTGCTTGCTGCGCCGTCGCAGGTGAAGGCGAGGTCTGCTAGACCGTCGCCGTTGAAGTCGCCAACCACAGTCTCGCCAGGCTGTACCGCATTGCAGTTATTTGGATAGGGGACGGAGCGCGCGACCGGGTTGAAGGTGCCGAACGGCACCGTGCCGAAGGAGAGCGTAAAGCTGCGGGTAGAGGGCGACGGAACCAGGGCGTCCGGGATACCGTCGTTGTTGAAGTCACCGAGTAAGATGCCCGATCCAGCATTTTGCGCTTCAGCCGCGGGACTAAAGCCGATGCCTACCGCCAGAAGGAAGAGGGCAGCCATGATAAGAAGACGCAACGCCGCGACTGTTCGCGCGGATGTCTGCGCGAGAGGAGGGCGGGAGATCGTTTCAGCCTTCTTCATAAACGGCGCCTTGGATGATGAGAGTGGAACCCTCTAGTGCACAGTTGCGGTGATCTGTTGGCCCTGCGATGGAGTGCTGAAGCCAGTTGGCGGAACGACGGTCAAGGTTGAAGTTCCCGCCGCTACAGGCTGGAAGCTGATGTTGTGTGAGGTATCGGTCGGGCTGAACGTTACTGGACTTCCAGAGATGGTGCCAACCGCAGTAGTGGAGCTTGTGACCGGCACGCTGACCGACACTCCGGGGTTTAGACCAAGGCCGCTCGATTGCAGCGTCAGCGTGCCCGGATTCAAGGTCCACGTATAAACGCCGAGCAAGCGCGCAGAATCGGTTGTGTTCGCGGTAAAACTCTGGTCACCGTAGAAGGCGAATCCTGAGGGATTAACGGTGATGTTGGCGATGGCGTTGGTGTAGCCGGGAGCAGAAGCTGTGATGGTCGTAGAGCCCGCTGCCTGGCCTTGCACGTAGAAGCTTGGCAGGTAGCCTGCGCCGGTCACATTGGTGAAGGTGATGGCAGTGCCGCCCACGACTGTACCGTCCTTTGATACCGTCGCGATCGTGGCGCCGTTCGCGGTAACGGTGACGGTGATGGGGTTCGGCGGTGACACCGGCAAGTAAACACTGTCTGTGTTTTCCAGCTTCACTCCGGCTGTCAGGTTTCCGTTCAGGAAGGAAAGCGCCGGCGCAGTCACAGTAGTGGTAAAGCTGGTGTAGTTGGCCGGAGTTGTATAGCCGGCAACCGGCTCGACGATGCTGATGGTGGTCGTCCCCGCGGACGTAGGCTGGAAGGTAACTGGCTGACTGCTGTCGCCCGGATGAAAGACGATGGGGCTGCCTGATATCGTGCCCACGACCGTGTTCGAGCTCACGACGGGTACGCTGACCGCAGCCACTCCAGGGCTTATCGTCGCGGTGGTGTAGTACGTGTTGTCCGTGTTGAGGATCGAAGGATAGACATAGAAGCTGGACGGACTTGAGAAGGTCGTCGTTGAAACACCACTGTTGTATCCGGTGCTGAAGACGAATCCCGAGGGGTTCACTGTGATGGTGGCGGTTGCGCTGTTGTAGCCGGCTCCGGAGACGGTCAGGGTTGTTGTACCGGTCGTCTTTCCCTGGATGAAGAAGCCGGGCAGGTACCCGCTCGTCGTCACGTTGGTGAACGTGATTGTGCCGGTTCCGGCCACGGCAGCGTCTTTAGAGAGAACGGCGACGGCGGGATTACTGCTGGTGATCGTGAAGGTCTCTGCGGAAGGCGGAGCGACTGGCACATAAGCGTTGTTGCCGACTTCGAGATTGACTCCGGAGACCTGAGTATTTTGATAGAACGCCAGGTTGGGCGCGGTCACCGTGGCCGTAAAGCTCTGGAACGTGGTGGGTTTACTGAAGCCCGCCGGAGCGCCACCAAGAGCGATGGTCGCCGTGCCGGCTGCTGCCGGCTGGAAGGCGGTAGAGCCACTGCTATCCCCGGAGTTGAAGACGATCGGAGTGGTCGTAATCGTGCCCACGCTGGTTGGCGTGCTTGTGACCGTGAGATTGACAGGGCCGACGCCTGGACTCAGCGTGCCGTTCGTGTAGTAGCTCAGATCGGTGTTGAGGATCGCCGGGTACACGGTGAGTCCGTACGGTTGAGAGAAGGTAGTGGTCGAAATCCCACTGTTGTAGCCGCCATAGAAGACGAAGCCGGAAGGATTGATGGTGATGGTGGCAGTGGCGCTGGTGTAGCCGGGCGCGGAGGCAGTAAGGGTCGTCGTCCCGATTGCCTTTCCTTGTATGTTGAACGGGGCCTGGTAGCTCGAACTGGTTACGTTGGCAAACGTAAGGGTAGCTACTCCGGCCGTCGTTGTGTCCTTCGAAAGGACAGCGACAGCGGGATTGCTGCTGGTGACTGTTATCGTCTCGGCCGATGGCGGCGCTACGGGAAGGTACACGTTGTTGCCGCCCTGCAGCTTGACGCCGCCGGTCTGTGTCGTTTGGTAGAACGACAACGCAGGCGCGGTGACAGTGGCGGTGAAGCTCTGGTAGGTGGTCGGTTTGCTGAACCCGGCGGGAGTGGCCCCAAAGGCAATGGTTGCGGTGCCGGCAGAAACGGGCTGGAAGCTTGCCGTGGTCTGGCTCGTGTCGCCGGGCTTGAATACGACCGAGCTGTTCGTGATCGTTCCGACACTGGTGGGTGTGCTGGTGACCGCGATGCTCGCCTGACTGATGAACGGACCGATGGTGCTGGTGGTGTAGTAGCTGAGATCGGAGTTCAGGATGGCCGGGTACACGGTCAGACCGTACGGTTGAGAGAAGGTAGTGGTCGAAATGCCGCCGTTGTAGCCGCTGTAGAAGACGAACCCGGACGGGCTCACGGTTATGCTCGCCGTCCCGTCCGTGTAGCCGGGTGCGGAGACAGTCAGGGTAACCGTCCCAAGCGTCTTCCCTTGGATGTAGAAGCCCGACAGATATCCTGCGTTTGTCACATTGGTGAAGGTGAGGGTCGCAGTGCCGACCGCGGTGGCGCTCTTCGAGAGAACGGCCACGGCGGGATCGCTGCTGGTGAGCGTGACGGTGACGGGAGTTGGAGACGGAGCATACAGGTAGATATTGTTGCTGTCTTCAAGGTTTACGCCTGTGCGCTCAGTCGTCTGATAGAAGGTAAGGCCGCTGTTGACGTTTACGCCAAGCACAGCCTCAGTTACGCCCGGGCTGTCGGCGCGAACGGCAACGTAGCCGCTGCTGTTCGCCACACCGGTGACTGGCACAGCTACGCTGGTCTGGCCGGCAGGGATGGTAATGCTTGCGGGAACGGTGACCTTGGTGGTGTCGTCGGAGCTGAGCGTGAAGGTGATGCCGCCGGTCTGGGCGGGAGCGGAGATGTTGAGGGTGGCAACCTTCGATGTCGACAGGTTGATCGTGACATTGCCGGGATTGAACGAGGCGACCACGGTCACGTTCACGCTGCGTGTGTCCGGGGCGTAGCCCTGGGCTGTCGCAGTGATTGTCGTTGTGCCGATCTTGATGCCGGTGATCTGCGGATTGGCAGCGGCTGTCCGTTGTCCCGCAGGAACGAAGACACTCTGCGTCACCGTAGCGACGGTCGGATCGCTGCTGGTGAAGTGGATGGTGACGCCGCCCGCTGGGGCTGCCGTCGCCAGGCTGAGGGCAAGGTCGATCACCTGCGCGGGAGCAACTGGCGGTATCGTGCCCAGGCTGACCAGCGAGTAAGTCTCAGTGACATCAGCTGTGCCGGTAAGGTAATTGGTGGCTGCCGCACTGATCGTCGCAGTCCCGAGATTGTTGTTGGCCGGCGGCGGTGTGCCCGGTGCTGGCTGCACGCCAGTGTAGGTGAAGGTGCCGGTGGTCCCGCCTGGGGGCACCGTCACCGTTGCAGGAGAGACTGTGACCAGGGAAGTATCGGAGCTGGAAAGGTGAACGACGACGCCGTTGCCGCCCGCGGGTGCTGCGTGACTTAAGGTAAACGTGCCGGGCAGGGTGGATGTGACGCCGATAAGCGGCGCGAAGAGCTTGACCGAGATCGGGTAGGGGGTGATGTTGAAGGCGCTACTGGTGCCCTGGTTCAAGCCACCGCCTGAGGCGAGCAGGGTGTAGCCGTCTGCAATGGCGGCGATGCTCAGGTCAGAGAAGGTGGCGACGCCGTCAACGGCATTCACGGTGAGTGTGCCAGCGAGCGTCCCGGCATCTCCTGGGTTGTTGGCGAACGAAAGCGTGATCGGAATCGTTGAAGTGACAACGGTGTCGCCATTAACGTCTACGACCGCTACCTGAACCGGCGGGGTGATCGTGACACCTGTGGCAGTGTTGACCGGTTGAGTGAGGAACGCCAAGGCGACTGGGTTGAGGAGATGGATCACGTAGGTCTGGGACGCCACAGCGCTGTTGCGGAGCCCGGTGGCAACAGCGATGGCGTTGATGGTCTGCGAAGCGCTGATCACAAACGGGCCGCTGTACCGGCTTGAGTTCGGAGTGGGAGTCGATCCGTCAGCAGTGTAGAAGATGGTTGACCCGGGCGTGGCTGTGGTGATGGTGATGGTCTGCGCTCTGGTAAAGGTACCTCCCGCGGGTGCGATCACCGGAGTTGCGGCAGCGGGGATGGTGGTCGTCGTCGTCTGCGCAACGAATACGGCGGTCGTATCGAGCGCAAGCGGGGCAGACCCCAATGGTCCTCCAGCGGCGGAAAAGGTGACGGTGCCGGATGGCGCGCCGGGCTCAGGCTGTCCGGCGGAGTTGGCAACATCGCGCTGAAAGGTAGCGGAAAGTGTAGCGGTTCCGGCCACGGTCGCCGGATTCGGAGTGGCAGCCACACTACCGGTGCTGGGAACGAGGGCCGCGACGGTCAGGGTGACAGGAGAGGCAGCACCGCTGCAGAAGTTTGCGGGCCCGCAGACCGTGACGGCGGCCGTCGTCCCGGCCGGAGAAGCTGCGAAAGCCGAGGGCACCGCGACGCTGATTGCAGACGCCGAAAGCAGCTTTGGCGCAACGGTGCCGAAGCTGCCGAAGGTCACGGTGGTTCCCGTGGTGAAGCTGCTGCCAACAAGGACAAGATTTACCGGCGGGGCCTGGAGGTTGGTTGCGGCGTTTGTCTGCGGAATGCTGGCCGGACCGCTATAGGTTCCAAGTACCGGCTCGGAGACAGGCTCCGTATAGCTGTTGGTGAGCGAGGCGTCGAAGGTGCCGTCGCAGGTTGCAGTATTCGGACCAACGATGGAGATCAGGGCGGCAACGCTGTAATTGTTTGCAGCCGTAAAGCTGGCCTTCGGAATGCCCTGAATGCTTGACTGAGGAACTGCGATGGAAGTGACGCCGTTCGTGATGACGGGCGTGATTGGAGCGGTGTTATCGCCCGCGAAGAAGCAGACCTGATCGCCACTGGACGCGAAGTCCGGCAGCGTGCCGCTCAGCACAAGCGTTGCTCCGGCTGATCCCGCCCCAATGAAAGAGGGTGTGACGCTTTGAATCGTGAAATCGGACTGCGCCAGAAGCTGACCGGGCAGAACGACGAAGACTGCCAGAGCAAGAATCAGCAAGCCTCGACGGAGGATCGCACCCCGAAGCAGGACCAGTATCCGGCGCATTCCGAAGCGCGGCCCTCGCGATGTGTCCCGTTGTCTGAGATCGATCCCTGCCATAACTTCCTTATCAACTTGCGTGAACTACGGCGTTCCCTTACCGATGGCAGGGACGAAGAGCAACTTAGGACTGGTGCCGCTTAGGTCGACCGTCCAGACGGGACCGTTATCGAGGCCGTTGACGCGGAACATGGCGTTCCCGGCGAGCATGTTCAGCTGGGTAGGTTTGCAGTCGCACGGGATTGTTGTGGCCGAATTACCGGAGTTGAGATCGACCCGAAGCAGGTTCGAGTCGCCACCGTTGGCGATGATTGCCCACTTTCGATCGCGCGACCCTGCAATTGCGATTGCGCCGTTCATTCCGCTGGTGCTGAGTATCTGGCGCAGCGGGTTGGCGGACACGTTGCGGAAAAGCGAGGCGGAGTTCCCGGCCTTATCGGCGATCAGCAGATCATCTGAAGAAGGCAGGAAGTTCAAGCCGCCCGCCGTCGAGACAGATGAAAACGGCGAGAAGATCCCCGTGGACGAAAGCGTGCCCAGCGGCATCGGGGAACCCTGGCCGACGATGGCTACGGTGCCGTTGTCGCTGACGGCACCGGAATCGACTCTGAGATGGCCTGCAACCTTGATGGTCTGTGCCTGCGGGCGAACGGGAAGGCCGGTGATCAGCGTTACTGCAGAGCCGCCGGAAGCATAAGCGATTGCGATCTGACCGGAGGGGGAAAACGCAATGCGGGCCTTTGCGGGAAGGCCGTCCGCGACTTGAATCGGCTGCGCCTGGGGCAGATTAAACGCGAAGAGCGTTCCCGTTCCGTCTTGAAGCAGGGCGGTGCTGCCGGTGGTCGAGGTCTCCCCTGCCACGTAGACGCCCGAGGGAACAATGGAAGCGCTGAGCTGAGCGGAGCCGCGGACGCCGAGCATAGCGCGCAGCGTGCCGTCACCGGGGGAGAAGATGTAGCCCAGGGTGGGCGCCGATGGCAGAGAGGCCGAAAGCTGAGTCCCGACAGATGGCAGGCTGGCCGTGCCGGCACCGCAACCGGCGGCCGCAAGCAGCACGCAGCAAGCACCCGTCGCGGCGATCGCGGCCCATCCACCTGGCCGACCAGAAACAAGGTTGCTTCGAAGCGTACGGAGATGTTCGCGGCTGTCGTGCACTCTCACTGGCGACCCACTGACCTTTCGAACTCACCACCCGAGACGGAAATAACTCTACCCGCAAGCTGCTGATCTCGCAGAACGGCGCAGACCGCCGAACTGCACAGGCGGCAAGGAATCTGTCTCTGCAGACTCCAACTAGTGCCGCCACGCGGACGATCGTTTCATGCGATCCAATAAGGCTTGGGGCGAGATTGAAGGAACCGTATCGCTATTTTGGAACCGAGTCAAGTAAATAGGGACGCTGCACGTCGGGACTCCGGTGTCTGAAGGACATTGACAAAGACAGCTACGGACGACACCGTTCAG
>CAZZYQ010000074.1:0-3873 GCA_964658395.1 uncultured Granulicella sp.
GCCAGCACGAACAAAACCAGCACGGATCAAAGAGACGCCTACACTGCGGACCCGAATGTGGCGCACGATCCAGCTGCGGAGAAGAAGGCTGCCGCAACCCCGGCAGGTAAAGCATTCCCGTATCCCGGAGATCCCGCTCCTCCTGAAGCGGTGCCGTCCAGCCAACCCGTGTCTGATTCGTCTTCCTCTTCGTCCTCGTCATCAAGTGGAGAGTTGCCCGACACTGACACCGCCGCTTCGGGCAAAGCAGCGCCGTCACAGAGCGACAGCGACGACGACGACCATGGCGAAAAGCCGAAGCTTACCGACAAGGGAAGTGAGGGCAAGCGCAGCCGTAAATCATCCAAGCCGCAAACCGACACAGACCGGGTCGACGAAGACCTCAGCATTGCAAAGTTCTACGGACACAGCGGGAACGCGATGGGCGCTTATCTTCGTGCAAAAGACGCAGTCAAGATTGAGCCTGACTACCCGGAAGCACACTTCATGCTCGGTGAGGCTGCAAAGCGGCTGAACAAGCGAGACGAAGCGAGAGCCGAATTCACGGCATATCTGAAGCTCGCGCCAACGGGCGACAAGGCCAAAGCGGCGGAAAAAGCGCTCGACACCCTTCCGTGACCATCGCGCCCGGAGACCCCTCGAACCTGCCCGCTGGATAGGTCGTCGTATCATGCAGTTGCTGGTCATTTTTGAGCCGCTTCCATCTCGCACTCTAACCTTCAGCGTGCTCCGGCCGCACGTGTACTCGAACCAGGCATGGATCCCACTCTCGCTCTGCTGCGCGACGAACTGAAGCTCGCTCTCGGGCACCTCGACGAGCAACAAACCCAGCTGCGCCCGACACAAGAGCCCGAGAGCTGGACCGTCCAGCAGATCGTCAGACATCTCGGGCTAACCTACGCCGCCACCACAGAGGCGATGGAGGCACGTATTGCGAAGCGCAGTCCTACTCGGGCCAAGCCCACGATAGCCCAGCGCGTGGCCCAGTTCGGGATCATCCGGCTCGGCTATTTCCCGTCCGGTAGAAAGGCCCCTGACCGCGTCTCGCCCGGGAACGAGCGGGAACTCTCAGGCGTTCTGCTGGCCGCGCATTTGCACGATGCATTGCAGCAGATGGACCAAGCGATCGCTGCAGCGGAAGCCCTCTTTGGACCTGCCCCTCGTGCCATCAGCCACATGGCCCTTGGTCCGCTGAGCACCGAACAGTGGCGAAGGTTTCATCTGGTGCACGGACGCCATCACATCAAGCAGATTCGAGCGATCCGGCTCGAACACAACGTTTAATCAAGGTCAGCGGCGCGGAGAGCTGGCCAGTCAGCGAAGCACATGAGATATCTCATCGATCCTGAGTTCAGAACTGCGCCATCTGCGAAGTCGCGCGCGAGCGGCAGTTCGGCGAGCACCGCGCTGCGGCAGGAACTGAGCGCGCGCAACATACTCTGGGCCTCAAGCCGCAACCACGCACACGAGATCAGTCTGGGAGCGGTGCCGGCGGTGCTCTATCGCGAAGACGAAGCTGGTGTCCATGGCAACTTCATCGACAGCAGCTACCGGGCGATTAAGTCGACCGCATCCTGGAAGCGGCGGCTGGAGAAGGTGCACACCTCAGCCCATCGTGCGTTGCTCAGCAGAGACGCTGGTCGGCGCGAGCTCGACTCTTCGAACAGCTCCGACGCATTGCTCATGAACATCTTCTGCCATCCCGAAACTCTGCAGTCTGCGCAAGTTCGTGCACTGATGTCAATCGACGGGAACGCCGAGGCGGTCTTTGGACATAGACCCGGCATTCCGCTGAAGAACGGCAGGCGCGATGCCACAGAAAACGATTTCAAGGTAGGCAGCTTGCTTGTCGAAGCGAAGCTCACCGAGGCGGACTTTACCGCGGCCCCGATGCGGCTGGTAGAAAGATACCGTGACTTCGAAGCCACATTCAACGTCCATGAGCTCGAACTGGCGGAGAATGGCTACGTCCGCTCCTACCAGCTCATTCGCGGCATCCTTGCCGTTGCTGGGATCGAGGAAGGCCGCTTCTGCGTGCTTTGCGACTCGCGCCGGACAGACCTGATCGATGCCTGGCATCGCGTGATCATGGCCGTCAGACACTGCGATCTGCGATGCAGACTGCAGCTGCTGACCTGGCAGGAACTCGCCGTATGCCTCCCGGCAGAACTCCAGACCTTCCTTGCCGATAAGTTCGGTATCGTGCAAGCGGACAGAGCATCTACTTAGACGTTTGCCAAAGCTGGAACACGTTCCGAGTCCATCTGCGCGATGGACTCGAGGTAAGGCGCTCGCAGGACACCTCGTTCCGTGATGATCGCGGTGACGTACTTCGCCGGGGTCACGTCGAAGGCGGGATTCTCGATCTGAACACCGTTCGGGGTCATCTGCTTACCGTTCGAGTGGGTCACTTCAAGCGCCGCTCGTTGCTCAATGGGAATCAGGCTGCCGTGTGCAGTCGCCGTGTCGATCGTCGCCCAGGGCGCGGCAACGTAGAACGGAATGCCGTGCTCCTTCGCGAGAATGGCGACTCCATAGGTGCCGATCTTGTTGGCGACATCGCCGTTCGCCGCAATGCGGTCTGCGCCGACAATTACTGCTTGAATGCGCCCCTGCTGCATCAGCGAAGCGGCCATGTTGTCGCAGAGCACCGTGGTCGGGATGTTGTCTTTCATCAGTTCCCAGGCAGTAAGGCGGGCACCCTGGAGAAAGGGTCGCGTCTCGTCTGCAAACACATCGATCTGGTGGCCGCGTTCGATCGCCGCGCGAACTACGCCGAGCGCCGAGCCATACCCGCACGTTGCCAGCGCTCCCGCATTGCAGTGCGTCAGCACCGTACCTGATTTTGGCAGAAGGTCTGCGCCAAACTGGCCCATCTGCTTGCAAGCGGCAATGTCTTCGTCGTACATCTGCCGTGCTTTCGCCACAACGGCGGCTTTGATCTCTCGAATGGCGGTGTTCTTTGCAGCAAGCTGGTTGTAGAGGTCCCGAATTACTCCAATGCCCCAAAACAGGTTGACCGCAGTTGGCCGTGTGGCGGCGAGATGGTCGCAGATGACAGCGACTTCTGCAGTCAGCTCAGGCAGCGTCGCCGCGCCGCTGCGCTCAATTCCGATGGCAACGCCCATCGCGGCGGAGACTCCAATGGCCGGCGCGCCGCGGACGATCATGTCTCGAATCACGGTGGCGACCTGCTTGTAATCAGTCGCAAGCACGTACGTCTCTTCCAGCGGGAGCTTGGTTTGGTCGAGGAAGTTTACGCCGGTAGGAAGCCATTCCAAAGTGGGAATCATGTAGCTTTAGTTTACCGCGCAGATAGCCAGTCAGGGCGTGTGGATGATCGGCGACTCTTCCTGCTCCTTTGCAATGCTGACGTTTTCATGCTTGATGTCAAGACGCAGCCGGTTGAAGAAGCTCATATAGATGTTTGCTACCCAGACCAGTGCGAACCAGGCAAGAAGATAACCACGCCATCCAACATAGAGCAGACCAAAGCGGGTAATGAAAAGGAAAAAAGCCGTAACGTAGTGGCTGAAGCAATACTCACAGGTGAAGAGATAAAAGAACTTACGGACCAGAATGGAGCGGCCCTCCGCGCACTTCTCCTTGCAGAACTCCCGCGGCTCCCGAAAGACCTCCTCGTGTGTAACCGTCCAGGAGGCGCAAGCGATTGGAAGCGCGAGCAGAACAAGATAGGCAAACTGACGGGTCAGAGCGATCGGCAGGATGATGGGCTGCATGCCTTGTTGGATGCTCAAGTCCTAAAACATATCTTCTCGTTTGCCATTCCGGCCCATCGTCGTCCTTCCGCTCCATTTTGCCAATCCCGTCCCATGCTGTCATCCCCATTCCATTGTTGTCACTCCCGCCCCA
>CAZZYQ010000074.1:3883-13565 GCA_964658395.1 uncultured Granulicella sp.
TTTTTGTCATTCCGCCATTTTTGTCATTCCCGTAGGGAATCTGCTTCTGTCCTCCGTATCGACCCGCTGTCAAAGCTCTCATGGACTGGACAGATTGCGGGCTGACGGCGTGCCGCCACAGAGGCGATTGACGTTAGTGCCGCATCTGGAGGCGGGAGGTTGGAAGGTTAGAGGCTGGTCGCGAATCGGGGTAACGTCGCATCCGGCTTAGTCGCGGAAGCAGAAGTGGATTGCCCCTCGGGAATGACAAACAAAGTCGTGTCTACTGCCCTTGAGCGGGGATTACTGTTTTCTCGACGGGCGCGATTGTTGTGCTTCCGGCCTGCTGTGCCAGGTGCAGCGTCCGCCCAGGAAGAATGCCGAGCAGCAGGGTAGCGAGCGCAGCCAGTCCCAGTCCGATTCCGGCGGGAACGCTGGTAAAGGAGCGGGCCGGGACGAGGTCGACGCCATCCACCGTGACGTCTTTGAGCGATTTTGTGTAGAGCGCGGCGATGAGTCGGAGGTAGTAGAAGCAGGCAATGCCGCTGTTTGCCAGGCCGATCACGGCAATCCAGATATGGCCGGAGTTGATGGCGGCGGAGAAGACGTAGAACTTGCCGAAGAAGCCCCCGGTGAAGGGAATGCCGATCAGCGAGAGCAGGAAGAAGGTGAGCAGCGCGGCCATCACCGGGCGACGCAGGGCGAGGCCGGTAAAGTCGTCGGCGGTGCGCGAGGTCTCGTCGTAGCCGGAGACTTGTGTAATCACCGCGAAGGCCCCCACATTCATGGCGGCGTAGGCGGCGGTGTAGAAGCAGGCCGAGGCGATGCCGTCCGCGGGGAATGCGGTGAAGGCGACGAGCAGGTAGCCGGCATGGGCGATGCTCGAGTAGGCCAGCATGCGCTTTACATCCCGTTGTAATAAAGCACCCAGGTTGCCGATCGTCATCGAGAGCACGGCGATGGCGCCGATCAGCAGCGCCCATTTGGGCTGCGAGGCCGCATAGTCCGAGAAGGTGATGCGCAGCAGGACGGCAAAAGCCGCAGCCTTGGGCGCAGTCGACATTAGGCCGACCACAGGAGCCGGAGCGCCCTGGTAGACGTCCGGCGTCCACACGTGGAAAGGAGCGGCGGACACCTTGAAACCCAGACCGATGACGATCATGGCAAGGGCGGTGAAGGCCATCAGTGGGGTCGCCGAGGTCCCGAGGCCAGCGGCGATCGCGGCGATGCTGGTCGAACCAGTGGCCCCGAACGCAAGAGCGATGCCATAGAGGAAGAAGGCGGTAGCGAAGCTGCCAAGCAGGAAGTACTTGATGGCAGACTCAGACCCGGTGGCCTGCCCCTTGCGGAAGCCCGCCATGATGTAGGTTGAGATGGAAGAGATCTCAAGCCCGATGAAGACCATCAGCAGTTCGACCGAGCAGGTCATCAGCATCATGCCGACCGCGCCGAAGAGGGCAAGCGCATAATACTCCCCCGCATGCGTGGCGTGGCCTTCGAAGTAGTCGAGCGAGCCTAGAAGGGTGACCAGCACGACCGCCGCGATCAAGACGTGGAAGAAGACGGAAAACGCGTCGATCTGGATGGTCCCGGAGTAAGCCTGAAGCGTGCCGAACTGAAGCTGGTAGAAGCTGGCAGCCCCGGCGGCGAGGGTGCCCGCGATGGCAAGCCAACCGAGTGGCTTGCGGTCGGTGGTGGGCTTGAGCACAGCCTCAATGAGCATGACCAGGACGGCCGTGATGGTAAGCATCTCTTCGGGGAGCAGGTCGATGACGTTGGGCGACAATTGCATTCGAACGGTTTTCCTATTGGTGGTGACGGTTTGAGAAGCAGATTCCCCTTGGGAATGACAAAGTGTTGTCTAGTAACGGGCTCCTGGGTTGGTCTCTGGAGCTGATTTTTTCAAGGCTTCGGCACCGAGGACGGGATCGACGAAGCCGGTGCCCTGGTTACAGTTCAAGTCGTCTCCTACGATTCTGGTGTCGGGATCGAGGCGGCACCGTCTTTCTTGCGGTTTTTGAGGAGAGACACCCGAGGGTGCGCCGGAAGCGATGCTAAAGCTATCGATGGCGCGCGTCCATTGCGGAGAGAAAAGTCCCATGGTCAGAAAGAGCGCTACCAGCGGCCATAGGGCGATGTGTTCGCGGGCGTCGAGGTCCCACCCGGTGACGGTCTCGCTCTTGATGCCGAGGTTGCCGTAGAAGACGCGCTGGATCATCCAGAGCATGTAAGCCGCGGTGAGGATGACGCCGGAGGTTGCCAGCGCGGTCCACCAGAAGGTTCCGCCGTGGGCGAGCGACCACTGCATGGAACCGGAAAAGACGAGGAACTCGCCGACAAAGCCGTTCAGCATGGGCAGGCCGATGACCGAGAGCGTGGTGATGACGAAGAGCGTCACCATCCATGGGAACTTCGCAGCAAGACCACCATACTCGCGCATGTCGTAGGTCTGGTAACGCTCATAGAGCAGGCCGAGCAGCATGAAGAAGGCAGCGCCGCCCAGGCCCTCGTTCAGGGTCTGATAGATGCCGCCATCGAGACCGGCGATGGTGAAAGTGAAAATGCCCAAAACTGCCACACTGACGTGGCCGAGGGTGCCGAAGGCGGCGAGCCGCTTCAGGTCTTTCTGCACCAGTGCGATCAGCGCGCCGTAGACGATGCCGATGGCGGCGAGCGCAATCAGGAGCGGAGCGATGCGGCGGCTCTCATCCGGGAAGATGCCGAACGAAAACCTAAGAATGGAGTAGAGGCCAAGCTTTCCGACCAGCACCATCACGGCGGCAGTCGGCGCTTCGGCGACGGCGTCTGAAAGCCAGCCGTGCAGCGGGAAGATCGGCACCTTCACCGCAAAGGCAAACAGGAACGCAAGCGACGCCAGCCAGAGCGCGGAGGTGTTGTTCGAGATGCCGTGGACGCTCGCAAGATGTATCAGCGCCGGCACATCGAAGGTGCCGCTCTTCACGTAGAGCCACAGCACGGCAACGAGCAGGATTGCTGATGGGATGAAGGCGTAAAGGAAGTACTTGATCGCAGCGGCACGCCGCTTTTCGGTGCGTCCGAAGGTGGCGATCAGGATGGTCATGGGTACGAGGGTGAGTTCCCAGAAGGCGTAGTAGAGGAAGAGGTCAAGCGCGACAAAGACGCCGAACATGGCTGTCTGCTGCAGCAGGAAGAGGATGTAAAAGGTCTTCTTGCGCTTGGGAACTGCGTTCCAACTGATCAGCACGCCAAGCGGTGCGAGGAAGCCGGTCAGCACGACCAGCCACAGAGATAGGCCGTCGACCCCAAGGTGATAGTTGATCGCCGGAGCCGCAATCCAGGCCGCATTTTGCTCGAACTGAAAGCCATGCGCGGCATAGTCATAGTGTGCGGGCAGGTGCAGAGTGCAGACGAACGTGAAGAGGCTGACGGCGAGCGCGCCCCACTGCATCGTCTTTCCTTTGTCCGGCAGAAGCGCGAGGACAATCGCTCCGACGAGGGGGACGAAGGTGATGATCGAAAGAATGGAGTGGTCGAGATTCATCTTTTCCCTGGTGAGGCAAGAACAAATGAGGCAAGAACAAACAAAACAAGATGCAGGTGTGTCTCGACTGCGCTTCGCTCTGGTCTAGGTGACGGTTCTTCGAGGTCGTGGGTGAACTCGTAGGTCATAGGTGTGTCCATGTTGCGTGGCCGAAGATCATGAAGACGAGCACCGCAGCCGCTCCCAGAGCGAGCCAGCCTGCGTAGGAGCGGATATTGCCCGACTGCATCTTGCGGGTGAGGCCGCCAAGTCCGCGCACTCCCGCCGAGGTGATGGCCGGGGCTCCGCTCACCACACCTTTGTCTATCAGGCCGGCCAGCAACAACCGGGATACGACCATGAGCGGCGTGACGATCACAGCGGAGTAAACCTCGTCGACGTAGAACTTGTTTTCGAGCAGCGTGTAAACCGGCTTGAACCTTGCGGCTAAAGCGGTGGAGGTGCCAGGCTTCCTGATGTAAAGGAAGTACGCTACCGAAAGGCCTGCTAAGGCGACGAGGATCGACACAAGGGCGAGCCCGATCTCCGTCCCGTGGCTGCCTTCAACGGCTTCGACTGCGCCCGAACTAAGGACGGGAGCGAGGAAGCGCCCGATCGCATCGCGACCGCCGAGAGCCTCCGGAACGCCGACCCATCCTCCAACCACGGAAAGGATGGCGAGAACAACAAGCGGAGCGAGCATGATCCAGGGCGACTCATGGACTCCGTGAGAGTGCGCAGCCTGCCCTTCGTCATGCTCGTCTTCGCCAGCGTGTGCGTGGCCGCTGCCGGGTTCTTCAACAGGCGATTCGCCGAAGAAGGTCTTGAACAGCAGCCGGAACATATAGAACGACGTCAGTCCAGCCGTGATCAGGCCGACTGCCCAAACCAGCTTGCCGACCGGGGTTGGAGAGACGAAGGCCTGGTAGAGGATCTCGTCCTTCGAGAAGAAGCCTGCCCACGGTGGAATACCGGCGATGGCGATCACGCCCATCAGCATCGTCCAGAACGTGATTGGGATACGCTTGCGTAGCGCGCCCATCTTGCGCATGTCTTGCTCACCCGAAAGCGCGTGGATCACCGAACCAGCGGCGAGGAAGAGCAGCGCCTTGAAGAAGGCGTGGGTCATTAGGTGAAAGATGGCAGCAGAGTAGGCTCCGACGCCACAGGCGAGGAACATGTAGCCGAGCTGCGAGACCGTAGAGTAGGCGAGAACGCGCTTGATGTCCGTCTGGACGAGGCCGATGCAGGCGGCGAAGAGGGCGGTGGCGGCGCCGATGCAGGCGACGACAACGAGTGCAGCGGGCGACTTATCGAAAAGCACATGGCAGCGGGCAACCATGTAGATTCCCGCCGTGACCATGGTCGCGGCATGGATCAGGGCGGAGACCGGCGTCGGTCCTTCCATCGCGTCCGGCAGCCAGACATAGAGCGGGATCTGCGCGGATTTGCCGGCGGCCCCTACCACGAGCAGAAGGCAGATCGTCGTGATGAATCCGCCAGTCGCGGTGATCTGCGAGGCCTTGCTGAAGACGGTTGCAAAGTCAAGCGAACCGAAGTGGGCGATAAGGAGGAACATCGCCAGAAGGAAGCCGAAGTCGCCAATTCGATTGACGATAAAGGCCTTCTTACCCGCGTTGGCGGCGGAGTCCTTTTTGAAGTAGAAGCCGATGAGCAGGTACGAGGCGAGACCGACGCCCTCCCAGCCGACGAAGAGCAGAAGGAAGCTCGACGAGAGAACCAAGACCAGCATGAAGAACATGAAGAGGTTCAGGTAGGCAAAGAAGCGCCAGAATCCGTCTTCGTGCGCCATGTATCCGGCGGAGTAGAGATGGATTAGAAAGCCGACGCCGGTGACGATGGCCAGCATGATCGCCGTGAGGTGGTCGACGGTGAAGGCGAAGTTGACCTGGAAACCGGAGATGGCGATCCAAGGGGCGCTTACGGCCTGGATAGAGGCAACGCCTCCGCTTAGCACCTCCGACCAGAGTATTGCGACAAGGGCAGCGGGTATGGCGGTGAAGAGCAGGGCGATTGCGGTGACGGCGGGACGGGGCAGCTTGCGGCCTACGGTTCCGTTGATGAGGAAGCCGGCGAAGGGAAGCAGCGGGATGAGCCAGAGATTGTTCGGCATGATTTAGCGCAGGAGTTGCATTTAGTTCTTATGCTGCTGTTCGAGGTTGGTGATGCGTACATCGTCGTGCTTGTTCGGCGTAGAACTCGCGCATGTCTTTCTGGATAGCGTCGAGTTTACCCATCACTTCCGATCGAAGATTCTTAATCGATTGACTGCTGAAGAAGGTGGCTGCCAAGATCGTCGCTACGGTTATGCCTACTCCCGCGATGTCGTGCATGGTTCCTCCCCGAGCCGGATTCTGGCGGTTACGACTTCATCAGGTTGATCTGGTCCACGTTGAGCGTCTGACGGGTACGGAAGATGGCGATGATGATTGCTAGGCCGACCGCGGCCTCTGCAGCGGCGACGACCATGACGAAGAAGACGAAGATCTGGCCGTTGATCTGGTGCCACATGTGGGCGAAGGCTACGAAGGTGAGGTTGACGGCGTTGAGCATCAGCTCGATCGACATGAAGATGGTAATTATGTTGCGCTTGATCAGAAACGCTGCAACGCCGGTAGAGAAGAGGACCGCGGCGAGGATGAGGTAATAAGCGATAGGGACCATTACTGCTCCTTCCGCGCTAAAACGACCGCGCCGAGGATCGCCACCAGGATGAGCACCGAAGTGACTTCGAAGGGAAGTAGGAGCCTGGTGAAGAGGACGGTGCTGATTTCGGTGATGTTGCTGGTGACGCCATCGAGATACTGGCCAAGGGAGGAGTTCCCAAGCGCCCGGCGCTCCGTCAAGAAGACGAAGCTGAGCAGGCACAAGATCGCCGCCGCACCGGGAAAGCCGGCGATGTATGCCATGCGGCTGCCCGTGGTGCGTTCTTCCTCGCCCGCGTTCAGCAGCATGATGACGAAGACAAAGAGGACCATGATCGCGCCGGAGTACACAATGACCTGGGCAGCGGCCAGAAACTCCGCGCCAAGCGACCAGTAGAGCACCGCGAGCGACATCATCACGACCACCAGCGACAAGGCAGAGTTGATCGGATGACGCTGCAGCAGAAGGTTCAGCGCTCCTGCGATTGCGACTCCGCCGAAGATGAGGAACAATGCCAGTTGCATGGAGGTCAGTCGAGTCCTTGGGACAGGTGCGTGGGGCTATTTGCTGATTGTAAAACAGCTTGCGGCAACTTATCCGTGAAAGGCGAGGAACAGGCTGGTACCTACTATGTTCAGCATCGCCATGGGAAGAAGGAACTTCCAGCCGAAGGTCATCAACTGGTCATAACGGAAGCGCGGCAGCGTGGAGCGGACCCAGATGTACAGAAACAGGAAGGCGAAGATCTTCGCGACGAACCACAGGATGGGGAAGATGGCGGCGAGAATCGGGCCGCCGAAGTTGTCCGGCAGCAGATGGCCGAGCGGGCTCGAAGCGCCGCCAAAGAAGAGCAGCGTCGCAACGCAGCTCACCGTGATCATGTTGGCATACTCGGCCATGAAGAACATCGCAAACTTCATCGAGCTGTACTCGGTGTGGTACCCGGCCACAAGCTCCGATTCAGCCTCGGGAAGGTCGAAGGGCGAGCGGTTGGTTTCGGCGTAGGCCGACATCAGGTAGATAAAGAAGGCGAAGATCTGGCCGCCAAGCAGGATGTTCCATGACCAGAGGCCATGTGCCGACTGGCTGTTGACGATGTCGCGCAGGTTCAGCGATCCGGCGCGCAGAACCACACCGACCAGAGACAGGCCAAGCGCAAGCTCATAGCTGATGACCTGCGCGGTGGCCCGCAGAGACCCAAGCAACGCAAACTTGTTGTTGGAAGACCAGCCGGAGAGCGCAATCCCGTACACTCCGATCGACGTGACGCCGAGAATCACCAGCAGGCCAATATTCACGTTCGCAATCTGGAAGATATCGACTCCCTGTACCCGGGTCAGCGCGCCGAACGGAACCACAGCGATCGAGACCAGCGCACACGTCAGAGCGATGACTGGGGCAGCCAGAAAAAGAGGCCGCTCCACCGCTAGAGGCGTCAGGTCTTCCTTGAGGAAGAGCTTGATGCCGTCCGCAAGCGGCTGCAGCAGGCCAAACGGTCCGGTGCGGCTCGGCCCCCAGCGGTTCTGCATCCGGCCAATGATCTTTCGCTCCAGCAGAACAGTGTAGGCGACAGCAGTCAGCGTGATGACGAGCACCACTGCGACCTTCACCACGGTGAGCAGAAGGAAGATCTGGAACTCGGAAAGGCTGTCGAGAAGGTGGGTCATGTCGTTAGCTATGGTCTCATCTTTCGTGGCCTAAGTTGAAACAGTTGCGCAGCGGAAGATAGAAGAACACTCGCTGCGGGAATGACAAACAAGAGGGGATGGGGCTATCAATCTGCGGCGACCTGGTCGATCGCTGGTGTCTTTCCTTTCTCATGCTGCTGCAGGTCGAGCAGCATTGGTGAGTAGCGCCCGAGCGTGCCAGAGGTGAACAAGCCATCATTTGCAGGAAGTACCAGGTCACGTCGGCCGCTGATCTGTACAAGCTCGCTTGACCCCACCGGCGACAGATGCTGGTCGTTGCCCGAGAGCAGTTGCAGGCGGAGCAGCCCAGAGTACCCGGGAACGAGGCGCTGAATCTCGTCCAGCATGGCGGAGGGATCGAAGGGGCTGAGGCGCGGCTCAAGGTTGTTCGCGGTCAGCCAGATGGCGTGGCGGTCCGCTTCGCCCGTCTGTGCGCCGCGCGTTTGTCCCATGTCGGCACGAAGACCCTTTCCGAAGGGAACCAGCGCGCGCATGTTTGCGCCCATCTTGTCGGCGATGCGGACGATCATCTCGAAGTCGGTGCGCACACCGGAGCGGTCTCCAGCCTTATTCACCTTTTGCAGGTCGCCGTAGCTGTTCGTGACCGATCCCGACTTCTCGTAGAGGTTAGCGGCGGGAAGGATGACGTCGGCGAGCGCGGCGGTTTCCGTAAGAAACATCTCCTGCACCACGACAAAGGTGTTCTTGAGCGCGGCGGGGTCAACCTGGTAGCGACCGACCGGGTTTGCCCCTACAACATACAGCGCCGAAAGATCACCCTTGGCGGCGGCATCGAAGATCTCCAGCATGTCCAATCCAGGCTCGGTGGCGATGCCGTACTCGCCGGCAATAGAGCTTGCGTCTGAGACTGGTGTGTAGCCGGGAAGCATGTCCGGCAGCAAACCCATGTCGGAGGCACCACGCGAGTTGACGTAGTCCGAAAGCAGAGCGAACTTGCGGCCGGTCAGGTTTTTCGCCCCAAACTCGACCACGCGCTTCAGGTCGCCGCCGCGAAGCTCGGAGCCGATCAGGATGACGACGTTCTCCTCCGCACGCAGCGCATCGCGGAAGGCACGAACCGCCTGCGCATCCGTCCCTGGCTGCGCCAGCGCTTCGGCAGCGGAGTCGTCGCCCGACATGAGAGCGGCCAGGGCGCTGTAGCTGAACGGAGGAAGATGGAGAAACGCCTTCGCATTGCGGCGAAGCTTGATCGGCTCCGTGTTGGCGATGTAGATGCGGGCGTTGTTCAGGCGGACATTTGAACGTAGGTTCCAGGCGGTCAACGGGTTCTGGTTGGTTGGATCGCCGCCGATGACAAAGATCGCTGGCGCACTCTCAACGTCGCGCTGCGAAGCCGTTTTGCCCGTTGTTCCCGCGAGCGCCTGGGCGAAGGACACGTAGTCGGCCGTCCGATGGTGGTCGATGTTGTTTGTCTGGAGCACCGTGCGGGCGAACTTTTGTAGCAGGTAGGCCTCTTCGTTGGTCAGCCGAGTGCCGCCAACGACGCCAATGCTCTTGCCGCCGCGGGCGTCGCGCAACTCGCGCAGCTTCTTGCCGACATGTTCAAGAGCCTGCTCCCAGGAGACCGGCTGAAGGACCCCGCTCGCGTTCCGGACAAGGGGCTGGGTGATGCGGTCGGGCGAGTTGGCGAAGTCGAAGGCGTAGCGGCCCTTGTTGCAAAGAAAGTCGCCGTTGATGCCGGACTTGTCGCGGTTGTCGCCGCGAACGATCTCCGCGCCCTGTGAGGTCGATCGGACGCCAAGGGTCGTCTTGCAGCCATCGCCGCAGTGCGTGCAGATGGTGGCGACGTGGTTCATCTCCCACGGACGCGTCTTGTACCGATACG
>CAZZYQ010000075.1:0-13295 GCA_964658395.1 uncultured Granulicella sp.
CCTCGCCCATCCCTCCGAAGCCACGCGCGCCTTCGAGGACTACCGCAAACTCTTTCCTCCCACCGCCTGGCCGCCCATCTCCGCGCTTGAGGACATCTGCAGCGAGAAGCGCCAACTTGACCACCAGATCCGTCTCCACCACTGGTTACACGGATGGCTGCTCGTCCACCTGCCTATCTCGCTGGCTCTCATCCTGCTGGCAATCATCCACGCTGTAGTCGCCTTGCACTACTGACTCTGTTGTTCTTGTTTGTCATTCCTTCTTTTTTGTCATTCCCGAAGGGCATCTGCTTCTAGCCCTTGCCCACTGCAGCCGAAAGGAGGTCGCACCTTGGCAATCCGCCGCCGCACCACCAAACTGCTCGCCAAGCGCCACGACCTCGACTACTTCAAGAAAGGATCGCCGATCCGGCAGTGGCAATGGCGGCTTGCGCTCGTGGCCCTTGTTGCCGCCGTCGTCTGGATCACGGCTTCTTCGCTCAAGAGCGCGCAGGCCTTCTCCTCTGGCCCCATCTCCTCCTCGCACGCCGTCTTCGGCCAGAAGTGCGAGACCTGTCACCAGCCGGTTGTACAAGGCGCGGGCTTCCTTCCCGTAGGCTTCGGCTCGGCGCGCCACGTTCCCGACTCTGCCTGCCTGAGCTGCCACGTCGTCGGCCTCCACCACGCCAACCAAACCGTCGACACGAAACAGTGCAGCACCTGCCATATCGAACACGTCGGCGCGATGCATCTCGCCGCCGCGCCTGTCTCCGGCTGCACCCAGTGCCACGCCAAACTCGAAGTCCAGAACAAGCCCGCAGCCGTGGCGACGAATATAGACACCTTCGTCAAGGGCCACCCCGACTTCCGGGCTTTTCGCAACGTTGCAGAAACCGAACGTGACGCCGCCTTCGGCCTGAAGTTCAACCACGCCGACCACCTCAAGCAGGGCCTCACTGGCACCGGAACTCCTGGCCCCGGCCTAACACAGATATCCGACAACAAGGTCACACTCGACTGCGCCTACTGCCACCAGGTCGAAGACCCTCGCGGTCGCGACACTGCTCACTCAGGCCGCATGGCCAACGTCAGCTTTGAACGCTCCTGCCAGTCCTGCCACTCGCTCGACTTCGACAAGCGCGTGAAAGAACAGGCCCCCCACGCCGACTCCGCCACTGCCCTGAAGTTCGTTCAGGCGAAGATGTGCGAAGCCGCCCCCGGCGACAAGGCCGCCCTTGTCCGCGCCGAAACCATCCTCTTCCGCCAGAAGTGCGCCCTATGCCACACCGTTGCCGGTGCACAATCGCTGCCCCGCTTCATCGACGCCAGCTTTGAGGTCAACTCCTTCGGTACGAGGACCAACCGCCGCAACAGCGGCAACTCCTTCAGCCCCGACGGCAACCTCTACAAGACCATCCCCTCCGACCCCGCCGAGAATGCGTCCGGCACCTCGGGCAACCGCCCGCAGGACTCGCCGGGCCTGATGTCCGCGCAGCCTGAAGCCTTCAAGATCGCGCCATCGCACGCCCCCGGACGCTTCTTCACCGCTGCCCTCTTCAGCCACTCCGCCCACGCCGCTGTCGAATGCCTGGAATGCCACGCCGACGCGCCAAAAAGTATCAGCGGCACCGACCTCCTGATGCCCGGCATCGCCACCTGCCAGCGCTGCCACGACGGCCAAAGCCGCCCCCAGGGCCCCGCCCTGTCCAGCGGTCACGCCGAAAGCGGCTGCTCGCTGTGTCACGACTACCACGAGATGATCGCCGCAAAAGACGGGCATGGGCCGCTGACCAAATCAGCTTTTCGCATCGACCAGCTGACTATTCACTAAAGCCCTAATAAGAAAGACCCTGATTACTGCAACTGCTTTGATTAGCGGGGCCATCATGGCCGCAAATTATTGCGGCGGCGTAGGGTCATAGCTTTGTTAGAGTCTTACTGAATAGCGGAAAGCGGAGGTATGCAGCCCATGGTCAATATCTAGATTCCACTGCTCCAAGTCTTTGTTTCTGCTTTTGTAGCTCTCATTGTGGTTGCACTGAGCCATGCTTTCACAACCCGACGGGACCGCCAAAATAGAAGGCAGGAACAACGGCTCAATTACCTCATTAGTGTTTACCGGGCATTTTGTAAAGCCAACAATCACCCTCGTCTCCACGAAGTTGCAGATGAAATTGAACAAGCTGTTGCAGATGTACAACTCTTCGGAACGCCCGAGCAGGTGCGCCTTGTGCAACAGTTTGCCGACGAGCTAGGGACGCGGCAAGAAGCTCCTTTGGACGATCTGCTTTTAGAGCTACGGGACAGCCTCCGATTAGAGCTCGGAACCGATCCTCTTTCTAGACGGCAGGTCTGGCTGCGGATAGGTCGTGATAGCCCCAAAGAACAGCCGCGCAAACTCAAGCTTTGAGAATTCACCCGGCTCTGCCACTCTGTGGAATTTGCATGTTGCCGTATAGTTTATTGTAGATACGATCAGCGATGGCAATCACCTTCGACCCTGCGAAGAACGAGAGCAATATCGCTAAGCACGGCATCTCGCTTCAGCAAACGGAGAAGTTTGACTTCGGAGCGGCCTATTACGACGTGGACGACTCCATAGACTACGGCGAAGTTCGTTACAACGCCATCGGCTGGCTTGACGCGCTTCTTCACACGCTTACCTTTACCCAGGAAGGCGACACGATTCGCGCCATCAGCCTCCGCAAAGCGACCAAACAGGAGCAGAGAATTTATGCCAAACAATCCTAAGCGACAGCCAGTACCGGACGCCGAGAACCCCGAGTGGACGGCGGAGAAGTTCGCAAGAGCCAAGCGCCTTGACGAACTACCTGAGGAACTGCGGCAGGCCCTTGCCAAGGGAAAGCGCGGCCCCCAGAAGGCTCCTACAAAGACGCTGATCTCCCTGCGCTTGTCCTCCGACGTGCTCAAGGCACTGCGGGCCAACGGCAAAGGCTGGCAGACAATCGTGGACGACGCCTTGCGTCGTCAATTCGTAAAGTAGGACGGAATTCCGTTCTCATTTAGCATTCAAGTGTGCAGAAGGAGAATCCCGCAATGAGCGCCCCCCATCATCAAGAGTCTTTCCTCGACCGATTCTGGCAGCCCCTCGTCATCCTCTTCGGCCTGCTCTTCGTCACCCTGCTCGTCTCCTTCAATCCCGTCACCTACCAGACCGAACATAACGTCGACCACAATGCGCCTGCTGAGCTAAACAGCTCGAGCGACAATACTTCCAAGTAAAAGCCGCTTATCGCGTCTTCGCAGCCGGGTACGCCGCCTCGAGTCGCTCACGGTACGTCGCTCGCGCCCGGTCGTATGCTTCTCGGTAATGTGCCCGCGGAAGGACAGTCGCCTGATCGTTGATCCGTGCACATCGCTCAGCCACTTCGACAAAGCTAGCCTGGACACCGGATACGCGACCAAATGCGACCATGGCCTGGATCGCCGCCCCAAGGCATCCTGACTCTTCCTCGCCTGGCACCTGCACCGACGCGCCCGTGGCATCGGCGATCAGCTGCCGCCACCCCTCTGAGCGTGCCCCGCCGCCAATTGCCACGATCACATCCGCCTTTCTTCCCTCCAGGATCAGATCCAGACCGTTCAAGATCCCGAAGCTCACTCCTTCGATCGCGGCGCGAACCAGATGCGCGTCTGTGAAGTTGTTCGTTGAGATTCCCGAGAGAGACCCGCGCGCATGCGGCAGATCAGGGGTCCGTTCGCCGTTCAGGAATGGCAGAAACGTCAGCCCATCCGCTCCAGGCGGGGTCGCTTCGAGGGCTGGATCGATGTCTGCGACCGTCTTGCCCAGCAGCTCCAGTGTTCCGGTGACAACGTTTGTCGCATTCATCGTGCACACCAGAGGCAGCCATCCGCCGGAAGACGAACAAAATGGAGCGACGCTGCCGCTCGCATCGTGCGAGGGCTTGTCGCTGTAGGAGTACACGGTCGAAGACGTGCCCAGGCTCATCGTGACAACGCCCTTACGCACGTTACCGGTACCGATTGCGCCCATCATGTTGTCGCCCCCGCCGCTGGACACGACACACTTCGGTGAAAGACCCAGGTCGGCCGCAACCTTTGGCTTCAGCTTGCCAACGATTCCGTCCGCCTCAATCAGCGGCGGCAGCGCGCGAAACAACTGCCCCGTCCCTCCGTCAATTGCATCCAGTACGTCCTTGGCCCAGGTCCGTGTTCGTACGTCGAAGAAGGCCGTACCTGAGGCGTCGCCACACTCCGCCCGCATCTCTCCCGTAAGCCAGAAGTTCAGGTACTCATGCGGCAGAAGAACGTGGCGCACGCGCGCGAAGTTCTCCGGCTCGTGCTTCTTCAGCCACAGCAGCTTGCTCACGGTATAGCCGGTAAGCGGCAGAATGCCAAACCGGCTCAGACACTCTTCCGGGCCGCCGAGCATGTCTACCAGCTCTGTATTCTCAGCCGCTGTCTCCGTATCGTTCCAAAGCTTTGCGGGCCGGATCACCTCGAACGCCTCATCCAGCACGACCAGCCCATGCTGCTGGCCGGAGACTCCGAGCCCGACAACCTCAGCTCCAAGGTTCCGGCTGATCGCTTCCTTTACCGAGGTTTGTAGCGCCTGCACCCACCAAACCGGCTCTTGTTCGCGCGCGCCTGAGGCTCGGGCAATCAGATCATGCTTCGCATAGCCGCGGCCAAGCGCCGCTCCTTGTTCGTCGACCAGCAGCGCTTTGGTGCCCTGCGTTCCGCAGTCCACTCCGATATACAGGTCCATCTCGCGGCTCCCTCAGCGTTGACACTTCATCGCGGAGCGATTATATTTCGCTGCTGAACAGTTGAGCAAATCGTTTAACCAGTGAACTTTATAGCGGCACCGGTCGCCGCAGCCGCGACCTTCCGGAGGGAAAACCATGGCCGTTACCCGATTCATCAGCGCACTCTGCGTTCTGCTCGCCGGACCTGCCTTTTCGCAGACTCCCCTGCCGTCGTACATGGACAGCAGCCGCCCAGCCGCAGCGCGGGCGCACGATATCGTCTCGCAGATGACGCTCGATGAAAAGGCCGCGCAGCTTGAAGACTGGGCAACTGCGATTCCCCGTCTCGGGATACCCGACTACCAGACATGGAGCGAGGCCCTTCACGGAGTTGCCAACTCGGGCTATGCGACGGTTTTTCCCCAGGCCATTGGAATGGCCGCCACCTGGGACCCAGCCATGGTGAAGAGTATGGGCGATGTTATTGCAGCCGAAGGCCGCGCCAAGTTCAACCAGGCCCAACGCGAGGGCAATCATCGCATCTTCTATGGCCTCACCTTCTGGTCGCCCAACATCAATATCTTTCGCGATCCTCGCTGGGGCCGCGGCCAGGAGACCTACGGCGAAGACCCGTTTCTGACCGGGAAGATGGGTTCGGCTTTCATTCGCGGCGTGCAGGGCGACGACCCTGATCACCCCAAAGCTGTCGCAACCAGCAAGCACTTTGCCGTGCATAGCGGACCTGAATCGACGCGTCACACCGCCAACGTGGACGTGAGCCCGCGCGATCTCGAAGAAACGTACCTGCCTGCATTTCGCACGACCGTAACCGACGGCCATGTGAAGTCCGTGATGTGTGCCTACAACGCCATCGATGGGAACGCCGCTTGTTCCAACACCATGCTGCTCAAAGAACATCTGCGCGACGCCTGGGGCTTTAAAGGGTTTGTTGTCTCCGATTGCGCCGCAATTATGGACGTTACTGCGGGCCATCATAACGCGCCCGACATAATGCACGCTGCGGCCATCTCGATCAAAGCAGGCACCGACCTGTCCTGCAGTATCTGGGCACCTGGTTTCAATACGCTCGCCGACGCCGTGCGTCAGCACCTTGTCTCCGAGGACCTTCTTACGCAAGCCGCTGAACGGCTCTACACGGCTCGCTTCCAGCTCGGCATGTTCGATCCGCCGGGTCTAAATGCCGGCGATGCCATCCCCGCAAGCGCCGCTGCGTCTGAGGAGAACCGCCAGGTGGCCTTGAAGGCGGCGAATGAGACGATGGTTTTGCTGAAGAACGATGGCGTCCTGCCGCTTGCGGGCACAGTCAGGAAGATTGCAGTAGTCGGTCCAACCGCAGCGCTGCTGACCTCGCTTGAAGGCAACTACAACGGGACGTCGCTGAATGCGGTCTATCCTCTGGACGGCATCATCAAGCAATTCCCCGGGGCAACTGTCGCGTATGCCCAGGGGTCGACCCTGGCTGAGGGCTTCAGCGTGCCTGTGCCCCGCACCAGCTTTGGCACTGGCCTTCAAACTGAGTACTTCGCCGATGCCGACTGGACTGGACGGCCTGTCAAGGTCAGGACCGAGCCGGACATCCAGCACGATTGGCGCGACGCTCTGCCCGTGTCCGAGCTCCACACGCATGACTATTCGGTGCGGTGGTCGGGCAGGATCAGTGTGCCTGCTGCCGGTAAGTACACCTTCATCGTGCAGGGCGGTGAGGAGTTCCCTTACTCTCCCAAAGAAGCCTTCAGCATAAAGCTCGACGGAAAAGTCCTCTCCGAAGGCGGAATGAATGGTGCCAAGCTCGACATGGGTAACTTCAAGTTCGCTCCCGGAGCTTCGCCTTCCGCGCCGCCTGTGATGGAAGGAGCCCGGCCACTCCGCATCGAGGTCGATTTCACCGACGAGAAGCCGCACGACTTCGTTCTGCAGTACAGCCACTCCGGTGATATCGCCGGCGGTGGCATCACCTTGCGATGGGAGGCGCCTGCACAGCCTCAGCTCGACGAAGCTGCAAGGGTGGCCGCCGACGCGGACGTGGTCGTTGCTTTTGTAGGGCTATCGCCCCAACTAGAAGGCGAGGAGATGCCCGTCAAGATTGAAGGCTTCAACGGAGGAGACCGCACCAGCATCGATCTGCCACCAGCCCAGCGTAAGCTGCTCGAAGCTGTGGCGGCGGCAGGCAAACCGGTTGTTGTAGTCTCGCTCAGCGGCAGCGCCGTGGCGCACACCTGGGCCAAAGATCATGCAGCCGCCTTACTGCAGGCCTGGTACCCCGGAGTCGAAGGAGGCACGGCGATCGCCCGGACGCTTGCAGGACTGAATAACCCTGCTGGACGCCTACCCGTCACTTTCTACGCGAGCACCAACGACCTGCCCGCCTTCAATGAGTACTCGATGAAGAACAGAACCTATCGCTACTACACGGGCAAACCGCTGTGGGGGTTTGGCTTCGGGTTGAGCTACTCTCAGTTCAAGTATGGCGACCTGAACGTGCCGGCATCACTCCCTGCAGGCAAGCCGGTGGAATGCACGGTGACGGTGACCAACACCAGTTCGACACCCGGGGATGAAGTGGTGGAGGCCTACATCAAGACACCACAAGCGGGTGGCCCTCGACACTCTCTTGCGAGCTTCCAGCGGATCCATCTGAACCCTGGAGAAGGCCGCGAGGTGGCACTCACCCTTGATCCCCGCTCACTTTCGAGCGTAGATGAGAAGGGAAACCGCTCCGTACTGGCGGGTAAATACCGGCTCAGCGTCGGCTCAGCGCAGCCGGGGGAAACTTCAGCCGTCGCGGAGAAAGACTTTACTGTTCAAGGCGTGGTTCAATTACCCAGGTAAGGCAAAGATGGATGAACAGGAATTTGAGACATGGCTGCTGCGATCTTCGGCGCAAGGAGAGAGATGAGAGAGGGACACCCTCTTAGTAATCGGCCATGACGACAGGCGCAAAGAGAAAGCAGGAACACAAGTCTGTCAGCCTGAAGGTCCTTTCCGAATATCTGGATCTCTCTCCGGCGACCATCTCCATCGTGCTGAACAATTCGCCGCGGGCAAAATCCATTTCGCCGGCATCCCGTGAACGCATCGTGGCCGCCGCAAAACTCTTCGACTACAGACCAAACACCATTGCCCGCTCGCTGCGGATGCGGCAAACGTTCACCATCGGCGTCATCGTTCCCAATCTCAGTGAAGGCTACTTCACGATGGTGATGAACGGGGTGGAGCAATGTCTTCTGGATGCCGGCTACATCTCCCTCGTTCTCTGCCATCAAGGACGGACAGACCTCATCGAAGAGTACCCGCGCCTGCTTCTGAACCGGGCAGTAGATGCTCTGCTTCTTGTCAATACCACGTTGAGCGAAGCCGTCCCGCAACCGGTCGTTTCAATCTCCGGTCATCGGCAAGTTCCCGGTGTCACAAACATTGTGCTGGACCACGACCGGGCAGCCCGGCTCGCATTGAAGCACCTCCGCGACCTTGGCCACAGGCGCATCGTGTTCATGAGGGGGCCGCCCGAGATCCCTGATTCGGAACGACGCTGGCAGAGCATCGTGGATGTTGCCAAGCGTATGGAGATGGCCGTCCATCCTGAACTCTCGCTGCAGCTTCAAGCCTCATCGCTTACGCAGGAACTCAAATGTCAGGCCATGCGTGACCTGCTGGCCCGCACACGCGACTTCACGGCAGTATTCTGCTTCAACGACATCGCCGCGATCGGCACTCTGCGAGCGACTGCCGATGCCGGCCTGCGATGTCCCCGCGACGTGTCGGTGGTAGGCTTCGACGACATCGCAGGGGCTGCCTACCACCTACCCAGCTTGACCACCATTCGTCAACCGTTGTTCGAGATGGGCCAGACCGCGGTGGAGATACTGCTGAAGCGCATTCAGCATCCTCATGAACCCCACTCCGAAAGCCTCAGCTTTGAGCCCGAACTCATCGTGCGGGAGTCGACTGGAGCAGCGCGTTTACACGCCCCTGCAGAAGCTCGCAGGAAGCGCTAGGCTGCGGCCCACGGCGCCCCCAGCATGCGCGTGAAGCCATGACGGATCGTCAATGCAGTGATTTCGCCGAGCGAAAGGCTGTTAGCGCAAGAACGCAGACGACCAGGAGTACCCCGATCCAAAGCAGTTCAGGATGCCGGTCCGTGAAAGGTCTAGGTTCCAAAGATGGCCTGAACTCCGGATTCAGTCTTTCGTCCTCAAGCGTTGCAGCGATCGGCCGCTCCGAGGGACGAAACAGCTTTGCGTAGTCGTAAACAGGAGCATCCAACGCGTCATCGCCGTAGTAAAGCTGCCACTTCCGCCCTTCTGTCGCTGCGTCGAAACAGATCTTTCGCTGCCGCATCTGCAATCGCACGGCTTCGATCGGCAGAGGCGGGTCGTCGCCATTCTCGATTGCGACCTCGACTGCCGCGGCCCGCTGCATGTTCGATCCCAAGACTGCCTGAACCGATAAACTCTCTTCTGCTATCTCGTGGCCAGCCTGTACCGTGCGCAACCGGTTAATCGTTGACACGAACGACTCGTCGAGCGCCTCGGCTGCACCCGGTTCTTCAACGTCGCCCGAATGTTCTTTTGCCATGCCGTTCGCCTGCGCCTTGACCCTTACTTCACGGCTGAAGTTGCCCTTATGGCCGGGGACTAACTCGAACAAGATGCGCTCCACCGGCACATGCTTTGGGAGTTCGAAGACGGCAACGCTCTCTTTCCCACGCGGGGTAAGAATGGAAGTCTGCGCGATGGTCGTATACAGCGTCTGCGCCTCTCGGCTGGGAGGCACGCTCGCGGCTCTGATTAACGATGAATCGCGGAAACTCTCTTGACCTGCATGGGAACCGCTGGCGGGGCCGGTAGAGAGTTCAACGTGAAGGAACGGGAAGTTCGACTCCTGCAGCGGTATCGTCGTGTTGCGCGATAAGTGCTGGCTGCTTAGGTCGAAGAGCGTAAAGCTACCCAGGCTGGTACTTTCCCCTCCGTGCGGGGTCTGGCGTCCAGAGACCATCGCAGTCGCGATGAAGTCCGTCGCTCTCAGGTCGAGTGAGACGCTGGTGTAGTTCCGATGAGGCATCTCGAGATCGAACACAATTCGCCCTGCGCGGAGGCCGGCGTTCAGCACCTTGGCTTCTTCACTCTCCTGTTGACCGGTGTCGCTCAGGGTTACGGCGTACGGCGCTTCGCTCGAATCGCTGAACAGCCTCAAGTCCTTCAGAGAAGGCGCCGCATGAGCGAAGACGTCGCCATCGAGTACGGCACAAGCCTGACCCTGGCTGGCGGCAGGAAGTGTCAACTGGCGGACATAACGGAAGCGGCTCGTTGCGGCGTCCTGAGAAGGTGGAGAATGCCCGCCCATCTGCCAGAGCAACAGCAGGAAGAACGTAGGCTTCAGAAGGTCCATGCGGCGTTAAGCAATGTATGTCTCATCCGATCATCATTCTAGAACGCGAAACTCTTACGCTGCAGCGCGTCTCTCCTTCAGAGCAGGCCCTCGCCGATGTGCATACCGTTGACTTTGCTGCTGTCATGGCCTAATCTTTGCCCGTGGCTGTACTCCCTTCGGGTCGAGTTGGCCACAGCGAAGTCCACCCACTTCGTTGCAGTAACAGGCAAACCCACGCTTCAGCCCCCACCGCGCTGCGTGGGTTTCCTCTTTCTTGCCTCCGCCGCGTGTTCAAAGAGCGTCGCGACCTCCGGGTAGACGCGGCATCGTACTGGGTGATGCCGCTACTTCTCTATGTCCGTCTTCCCGACGTTGCTCCGCAGGCCACCTCATTACACTGAGTACAGCGATGCCACTCGAGACCACCAACTCAACCCAGAACATAGCCCTTTCTTCGAATGGCTTCGCTCCGCTCCGCATCGCCTTGTTCCGCGACCGCTGGATTGCTTCTACCGTCTCAAGCGTCGGCACCTGGATGCAGGACACAGCCGCAACCTGGCTGATGACGACTCTCACCAGTTCGCCGCTGCTCATCTCCCTGATGCAGGCCGCAGCCAGCCTCCCGGTTCTGTTTCTTGGCCTTCTGGCTGGCGCTACCGCAGACATCTTCGACCGCCGACGGCTGCTTATCTTCTGGCAGTTCTGGATGCTTGCGAGCGTGGCCGTCCTTGCCGTGCTTACGTTCTTTGGTCATGTATCGCCCTGGGCTTTGCTGGCGTTTACGTTTCTGCTCAACACTGGTTCGGCGATGAACAACCCGGCTTGGCAGGCCATTGTGCCGGAACTTGTACCGCGCGAGCTTATCTCCGATACTGTCTCGCTGAACTCAGCGAGCAACAATCTTGCCCGCGCTGTTGGCCCCGCCCTGGGCGGCCTCATGGTCGCAGGATTCAAAAGCGTCTACAACGGTGCCGGATCCGTCTTCTTCCTCAACGCACTTTCCTTCGCAGGAGTCATTTGGGTCCTGGTCAACTGGAAGCGGGTGCCGCTCTTCAAGAGCGCGCTTCCGTCTGAACGCATCGCCGGATCCATACGCTCCGGCCTGCGCTACGTGCGCTACTCACCACCGCTTCAGGCCTCGTTGCTGCGGGCGTTTACCTTTACCTTCTTCGTCTCGGCAGTCTGGTCGCTGCTGGCGGTGGTGGCCAGCCGAGATCTCCACCGGGGAGCGCTTGGCTACGGCATCCTGAACGGCTCGCTCGGGGTAGGAGCGCTGCTCGCAGCTACGGTTCTCGGCCGCATCCGCCGCCGGTTCGGTGCCAGTCGCATCATCGCAGCCGCCACGATGTATCAGGCCGTCACGCTTGGCGTCATGGCATATGTTCGGGCGCCCTCGGTCCTCATCGCGACCCTCATTCTCGCCGGCTTCGCCTGGACCAGCACCATGGCCACCCTGAACACGTCGGTTCAACTGGCCGTTCCCGCCTGGGTGCAGGCCCGCGCTCTCGGAACCTATCTGATGACCTTTCAGGGCGGACTCGCGCTCGGCTCCATCGTTTGGGGATTTGTCGCCGAACATACTTCAACCCCAACAGCACTCTACGCCTCAGGCATAGGCCTGGTAGTTACGCTGCCGCTGGTGCACCGCTTCCGGATTCTTGAGGGGCCGGTCCCCGACCACACCCCATATCAGTGGAAGAACCCCGCCCCGCAACTCGCAACCGACTCCGACCCCACTGCTGGGCCCGTCCGCATCTCCGTCGAGTACACAATCGCTCCCGAGAACTACGCTGCATTTACCAAAGCCATTCACGAGCTCCGAGGCGTCCGGCTTCGCGACGGCGCAATCCGCTGGGGAATATACCGCGACGCCACCAACCCCGAGCGCCTGAACGAGACC
The DNA here is from genome assembly GCA_964658395.1 of uncultured Granulicella sp. Classification (GTDB taxonomy): domain Bacteria; phylum Acidobacteriota; class Terriglobia; order Terriglobales; family Acidobacteriaceae; genus Edaphobacter. The sequence continues at coordinate 12,001 of CAZZYQ010000075.1, forward strand.
TTCGTCATGGAGTCATGGCTTGACTATCTGCGCTCACGCGAACGCGTCACCGCGGAAGACGCCGCAATCCGCGACCGCGTCTACGCTCTCCATAAAGGCGAGGACCGCCCCCATGTCTCGCATCAGATCTATGCCCGCGAAGTAGCGGACTGATTCGAGCCTGGGTCCTGACCGATCCGAGAAATCGTTGCAGCCTAGCTCTTGTCCTTGAGGCGGCTGACTCGTTTATCAATTCTCATTTCCGACGTTCACCAGCGTCATTATGTCGGCGTGAAGCTTGTCGCTCATAGCGACGAATCGAGTCGAACAAGGCTCGCATCGTGGCAATTTCGCCACTGAAGCGATTGATATCGTCCTTATTCACGAGGATACCAAGCCTACCATCACAGTAAGAATGATGGAGGGGACTGTAGCGATCAGGATATCTTTGAGTTCCGGCGTCCCGTGTTGCTCCTATGTAACTGGTTCCCGTCCCCCTGATCCCAGCAATCGACAATCGAGACCATCAATCCAAGGCTTCGCCGGGTACCTTATGCGTCGTGCCTTTGCCTCACGCGATGAGTGGAAAAGCAGATCGCTACCGATGCAGCGCCCCAAACGCCAGATCGATCAGCGTCTTCTCTTCCATCTCATGCGCCTTTGCTGAGCCCGTCGCAGGACTCGCACTTGCACTGCGCTTGACGCTGGTCAGCGCGCGATCTCCGACCATTCGCTTCAGCAGCGGCATGGTGTAGAACAGCGCCCCCATGTTTGCAGGCTCTTCCTGCACCCAGACGATCTCCTGCGCGCTGGGGTGCTGATCAAGCGCAGCCTGCATCTCTTCTTCGGGCCAGGGATATAGCTGCTCCACGAACACGATGCCGACACTCATGTCCTTGCGTCGTTCGCGCTCCACGCGGAGGTTGTGGCCGATCTTTCCGCTGCACACCAGCAGGCGTCGCGGGTCCTTCACATCGTTGTCCGGCAGCACATTCTGAAACCGGGGCAGCGCAAAATCAGCCAGCGTCGAGGACGCATCCGGATGCCGCAACATGCTCTTCGGCGTAAAGACCACCAGCGGCTTGCGCCACAGGCGTAAAGCCTGCCGCCGCAACAGATGGAAGTACTGCGCCGCATTCGAGGGCTGGCAGATCTGGATATTGTCGTGCGCGGCGAGTTGCAGATACCGCTCCAGTCGAGCGCTTGAGTGCTCAGGACCCTGTCCCTCATACCCATGCGGCAGCAGCATCACCAGCCCCGAAAGCAGGCCCCACTTCGCCTCGCCCGCCGCGATGAACTGGTCGATGATGATCTGC
>CAZZYQ010000076.1:0-10373 GCA_964658395.1 uncultured Granulicella sp.
GGTGGCCCCGGTCGCTCCGGTGGCGCCGGTCGCACCAGTCGAACCCGTCGCACCGGTTGCCCCTGTCGCACCCGCCGCGCCGCTTGCGCCCGCGGTACCGTTTGCCCCCGTAGCTCCTGTCGCTCCTGTCGCTCCCGTCGCACCGGCTGAGGCGACGAGCGCCCACTTACTGGGATTGGTGGGTGGGTCGGCGGCCAGGTTCAGGTTGGTGAGTGAGATGTAGCTTGAGCCGTTGCTGGAGCAGGTGGTCGAGCAGTACACCACCTGGTTCTGTGAATAGGCTGTCAGGGCCGAGTAGTTCGCCGCGTAGCTGAACGTTCCCGTTGCGCCGGTTGCCCCAGTTGCTCCGGTAGCTCCCGCTACCCCCTGGGGACCGGTCGCGCCAGTTGCTCCAGTCGCGCCGGTTGCGCCGGGGAGTCCCAGAAGGCCGGGCGATCCGGTGGCACCCGTAGCTCCGGTGGATCCCTGCGGACCCATCGCACCAGTGGCTCCCGTCGCTCCAGCCTGGGCAATCAAGGCCCAGTCGAACGGATTGGTCGGGGGATCGTTCCCCTGGTTGCCATTGATTAGAGACACATAACTCGATCCGTTGGTCGAACACGCCGCGCAGAACACAAGCTGTCCAATCGAATAGCTTGTGCCTGAAGCATAGCTGAAAGCGAAGTTGAAGGTTCCTGCCGAGCCTGTGGCTCCAGTCGGTCCAATCGGGCCTTGTAATCCGATAGGGCCTTGCGGTCCCGTGACTCCGGTCGCACCGGTGGCGCCCGGTGCTCCGGCCTGAGCAATCAGGGCCCACTCCGCCCCGTTCGTCGGCGGATCAAAGCCCTGGTTGCCGTTCACCAGCGAGACATAGCTGGAGCCGGAGGTTGAGCAAGCCGTCGAACAGAAAACAAGCTGGCCTGCGGAGTAGCTGGTGCCCGGCGCATAGGTGGCCGCGAAGTTGAAGGTTCCAGCAGCCCCGGTCGCGCCCGTGGCTCCAGTTGCGCCCGTTACTCCTGTCGCTCCCGCCGGCCCCACGGCGCCCATCGCGCCGGTCGCGCCATTGGCTCCGCCCTGTGCGACTAACCCCCACTCTGCGCTGTTCGTCGGCGGGTCGAAGCCCTGGTTGCCGTTTACCAGCGAGATGTAGCTCGATCCGTTGGTGGAGCACTGGGTAGCGCAGAAGACGACTTGTCCCACCGAATAGCCGGTGCCGGCCGAATAGTTCGAGGCGAAGTCGAAGCTACCGTTGGTGCCGGCCATGGCAAGAACGCTCCAGTCCGTGGGGTCCTGATCCGGCTCGTGCCCGGTGTTTCCGTTTAGAGCGATGTAGGTTGTTCCATTCAGGGTGACGGAGTCGCCAGGGGAGTACACCGTGCCGTTATTCCACGCTCCTTTATAGACAAGGCCCGCTCCCTGGGCACCCTGGACCCCTTGCGGCCCGGCTGGCCCAGCAGGCCCGCTCGGCCCGGTCGGCCCGGCGACGCCGGGAACTCCCTGGGGCCCGGCGGGTCCGGCTGCACCCGTGGCACCGGTAGCTCCCGTAGCACCTTGTGAGGTGATCGTAATGTCCAGTCCTGCCGCGTGCGCCGTCTCATCATTTTCCTTGCTGTCGAAGAGGACATTAGCGTCCGAAGAACCGAGTGCGAGTCCGAAGTTGGCTGCTGGGTTGGTGACCCAAGACCGCACCTGGGCCGTAACATCGATCACCACGTACTGGTTGGTGGCGTCGACTGGAAAAGAGGCGATCTCTGCGCCGAGCGCAGGCTCCGTCGCGCTGGTCACGCCAAGCTCTGTCCACCCGGAACTGATTGGCTGCACGCTGATCGTTCCCGCAGTATTTACCCGGTTCACATAAAGCTTTAGAACAGCGCGGGACACCTGTGTCGCCGTCGTCCCATTTGGGAGAGAAAACAGGTTGAACTGGAGCAGCGTCGTATTGCCATTGCCGACGTAGAGATTGGATAGGTCGCCAAAGTTTGAATTGGGATGAGCGGTGTTGACCGACGCGTCTCGACTGACGGAAGCCTCTGTGGCGTAGGCAGCGCGGCCTACCAAACTAAAGAGCGCAAGCCCTACAAGAAGTTTCACTCCAAACGCTTTCCTCATCACCACGAACTCCTTCAAAGGCGCAATTGGTCGAAGACGCGCGCATCGCAGTGCGGGCATCGGGCCAGAACTCTTCATCAAATGGGATAGCCGGGCGGATCAAATCGGCGCTGGCGGGAAGGTTACGACTTCAAGACATCCATGCGCGTTTCAAAGAACCTGCGGCTTCCGGGGACGGATTCCTGTCAACAAGGAAAAGCGTACGGGATGCTTTTTGGATTTGCCATACAAGCGCGAAGCAAAATTCTGCTTCAGTTCGGATACGGGAAGGGACACGTTCGGCGCACGCAAGCCAAAACCGTTCGGCTGGAATGAGGATTCGGCAGGAGTCCGCTAACGGTCGCGGCTGGTCACAAAGCCAGGCACCCACAGCAGAGCGCGCTTAGCGTCGGTGTCTGGAAGATCGGCGATCGAGAGACGAGCGGCCTCAGCATACGCGCAAGCCGTGTCCGTGGCGTAGTCGATTGAGCCGTGGCGATGAAGAATCTCGAGTATCTGCGCGTGCGAGACGTTCTCGAAGCTGCGGTCGGCCAGCACTTTGCGGATCGCCTCGCGATCAGCGCCGGTGCCGCGCTCCAATGCATGAATCACGGCAAGGGTAGCTTTGCCTTCCCGCAGATCGGAAGCGACTGGTTTGCCCAGGATGTCCTCGGCCGCGGTAAGGTCGAGCACGTCATCGATGATCTGAAACGCCAGACCGAGGTTGCGACCGTACCCCCCGAGCTGCGCATCCACCACATCGGATGCATGAGTGATCGCCGCGCCAAGCTGCATGGACACCTTGAACAGGTAAGCAGTCTTGCGATAGATCAGATCGAAGTACTCTTCTTCGTTGATCAAGTGTCCGAGCTTCTCCATCTGTAGCAGCTCGCCCTCCACCATCTGTTGCGTCAGCGAGATCAACAGGTCTAGAACACGGAAGTTTCGTTCTTCGAGCGCTGTGTGGAACGCCTGCATGTAGAGCCAGTCACCCGCGAGGACGCACTTTGCATTACCCCATGTCGTGTTCGAAGATGGCCGGCCACGCCGGATGTCGGCTTCATCGATGATGTCGTCGTGAACGAGCGTCGCGGTGTGCAGCATCTCGACAACGGCACCAAGCTTGATTCTGCTGAAGCTGGTGCAGCCGAGCGCCTTCGAGGATAGCAGCAGGAGGAGCGGCCGGATGCGCTTGCCCCCGCCCGCGATCAGGTACTCGGCGATCTCGGTAATCACTTCGACTTCGGAGCTGGCCTGAGTCGAGAACTGGTTCTCGATGGCGGCAAGATCGTCTCTGAGAAGATCGAAGACCTCGGCAGACGTCGCGATGGAGAGCGTGCTCACTACTCAATGAGACTATCAGGGCGCGAAACCCGATGCGCCTTCTTTGTGTCAGGACGTTCAGAGCAGCAGGGTTGTGAAGAATCTCGACTGGTTTGGAAATAGGGCCAAAATCTTGAGTACCAAGGTGGGACCAGAAAATGCCTGTCCCTTCGCAGAGGCGACAAGAAGAAGAGCGCGCCGTTATCAGTTCGACCGGAAGTTTACGAATTGCAACTCCACGCCTACGTCTTTGCCGCGCAGCATCGCCATGATCTCCTGCAGCGTGTCTTTGTCCTTGCTGACCACACGGACCGTGTCGCCCTGGATGCTGGCTTGGGCCTTCTTCTTTGAGTCCTTGATCGCGGCGACAATGATCTTCGCCTTGTCGGACGGAATGCCCTGGACGAGCTTGATCTTCTGCCGCACACTCTGCCCGGCTGCAGGCTCAATTTTCTCGAACTCAAGGTTCTTCAGCGAGACGCCGCGCTTGACGAGTTTCTGCGAAAGAATCTCAATCACCGCCTTTAGCTTGTACTCGTCCGACGAGGCGAGCTGAATTGTTTCGGTGCCCTCAAGATCGATCTTTGACTTGGAATCTTTCAGGTCGAAGCGCGAGGTGACTTCCTTTACGGCCTGGTCGATGGCGTTCTTAACCTCTTGAAGCTCTACTTTGCTGACTACGTCGAAGCTGCTGTCCGATGCCATGGTTTTCTGCTCCTGTTTTCCTGCTCCCATTTCCTGTTTAGGGATGATGCACGTTGCGGTCGATGTCTATTATGACAGCGCGATTGAAGTTGTGCGGGCTGGCCGCTGCATCCCACACCGCTCAGAAATCAGCGAGCGGACGGGAACAGTGTCTCGAAGTTTGCACTGGTCAGGTCGGCCGCAGCTTTCGGCGTAATGCCGCGAACTCCCGCAAGGAATGCGGCCGTATGGGCGACCAGCGCCGGTTCGTTCCTCTGGCCGCGGCAGGGAACTGGCGCGAGAAACGGTGCGTCGGTCTCGATCAGGATGCGGTCGGCGGGAGCGAAGGCGGCGGCATCGCGAATTGCCTGGGACTTGGGGTAGGTAAGGTTTCCGGCAAACGACAGATAGAAGCCGAGGTCAAGCGAGCGGCGGGCGTGTTCGACATCGCCAGAGAAGCAGTGCATCACGCCCGGAACACCGTGCGGCGACCAGTGTTCAGCAGCGAGGGCGAGAATGTCCTGTTCCGCGTTGGCCGCGCCGTATCGTTGCTTCGCCTGGGGCGTTGCCGATTCGCTCGTGCGGCAGTGGATCAGGATGGGCTTGCGCGCGCGTACGGCGATCTCCATCTGGGCAACAAACGCAGCGTGTTGTGTCTCGATGTCGGGGTTATCGGCGTGGTAGTAGTCAAGGCCGATCTCTCCGAGCGCGACGCACCTCTCTTGATCGACAAGCGCCTCAAGTCTGCTCAGATGTTGTGGAGTGGCCTGGTGGGCCTCCTGTGGGTGGATGCCGGCGCTCGCGTAGATGTGCGGATAGGCGTTCGCGATGTCCACTGCACGATGCATGTTTTCCGGGCCATCGCCGATGCCAATCGCCAGCAGACGGTCGACTCCTGCGGCTTCGGCGTTTGCGAGAACCTCCGTAAGATCGTCCGTGTAGAAGTCCAGATGGCAGTGTGAGTCGATAAGCATGGGCATTCGCACAATGAGACGCAGCCCCAGCCGGGGCATCGAGGACGGTCTGGACGTTCGCTGCAGCTCTTGAGTGTATCGCGTTGAAGCTGTGCCTGGGGGCACCGCCCGTGCTGCGAGGCACCGTATCCTCACTCGACTGCCGACTAAACGCCCGCCTCTCGCGCCAGGGAACTGCCTTCGCAAGCAACGGGAAGTGCGCGTCAATCCAGAGCGTAGCGCGCTCCAACCGCGTAGCCGATCATGGAAAGCGGAATCCAGGTACCGATCAAGAGGCCGTCACCGCCCATCAAGCCGCTGCCGTGGACGATATCGAAGAAGGTGCGCCAAAGCTTTTCGACCGCGCCGCAGTTTTCGCAGAGACCGTTCCCGGTGGGCAGGTCGAGCACAAACACGCACACTACGGAGAAGACCAGGAGGCCAGAGATCCAGATGTACCGAGCTATATCATTCTGCTGTTTGCGGGCAATCACAAATCCCACTGCCATGGGGACAAGCAGCGCGAGCAGCGTTCCGATCAGTTTGGGCTCGAGCGAGTCCGGGTCGGGATGAAGCAGCGAAGCACCCGCGACCACCAGCGCGAGCACGGTGACGGCGACGAGCGTGTGAACACTGAACCACAGGGCCTCGCGGCTCAGATCGCCCAGTGTCTTGTTCTGCGAAAGATCGACGTTATCCATACAGAGGTATCCAGGTGCCGTCCAAGAATGAGACATACCCGCGTTTTGCAGCTTGATTGTACGTCCGGTTCGCTCCAAGACCCGCCCCTCAAACGCAAGTGCGAATCACCTGAAAGATGCATGGACTCTAGAATGAAGAGATGCTCCTCGAAGGTCTGTTTCTGCCATTGACGACGCCGTTCCTTCCGGACGGGCGATTGAATGCACGTAAGCTCGAAGACAATGTCGCGCGGTACTCAAAGACACCCGCATCGGGTCTGGCGGTGCTTGCGCCGGTAGGACAACCTTCGCTGCTCTCGGACGTTGAAACAAGAGAGATACTGCGGACCGTGGCCCTATCGGCTGCGGCCGAGAAGGTGCTGATCGCCGGAGTCGCTCGCGATTCTGTGCTGGGCACGCTTGATCTGATCGAGTATGCAGCCAATTTCGGCTTCGATGCAGCACTTATGCCTGTCCCTTCGATCTTCCGGCAGGGAACGTCCGACGCCAAAGCACGCTCTACCTTCTTCCAGACCGTAGCCGACAAGTCGGCGCTGCCGGTGCTGCTCGACGGCGGGACGGCGGGAGAAATGACCGTCGAGTTAGCGATCGAACTCGCCCGGCACCCGAACCTGATCGGCATGGTTCTTTCGACCCCGGACGGAGTTCAGCTTGCAGAAGTTGTGCGTGGTACCACCGCAGTTCGCCGGGATGTCACCGTGACCAATGTGTTTGCCGCTGTGACCGGCAGGATGTTACAGAAGCAGGAGCCGGCAGAGGCGGTATTGCTGCCCGCCGGCTCGTTGACCGTTGGCGGAACGGCTCTTTCCGCCGCTCCGTCTGGAAACAGATTCAAGACGCGCACAAAATCGGTGGGCTTCCAGGTACTATGCGGGCGAACGGTAAACATTCTGGATTTCCTCGCAGCCGGCGCGACAGGGGCCATGGTGCCGCTCGCTGCGGCTGCTCCCCAGGCCTGCTACGAGGTGCTCGCCGCATGGAAGGACGGCGACCCGGCGCTTGCGGCGGAGAAGCAGGAACGTCTCCACGCAGTGGCGGAGAGAATCGAGGAAGACTTCGGCGTAGCGGGCATTAAGTTTGCGTGCGACTTGAATGGATATTTCGGAGGACGACCGAGGTTACCCTGGCTTCCGCTGACAGGGGCCGATCGCGACGAGATCGAGCAGTTGATGCGCTCCATCAGGAACTGACACGGCGGGTGGAGTGGTCCGTCCGCCACGGCGCGTCCAGGCAGGTCCGGGCCGCTTCCCGAGTGCGTCAAGCGCTTGCAGCGCGTCCACGGCGTGATTCGCGGCCTCCCTGTTCTTGCGTGTGCTTGATCGGGTAGTGCGTAGACTTGCATCATCGAACCCGCCGCGAACAACTCGGACCTCCATCGCACCCTCACCCTTCGCGGCGCCGTGGCGTTGAACATGCTGGACATGATCGGTGTAGGGCCGTTCATCACCTTGCCGCTGATTGTGGCCGCAATGGGCGGCCCGCAGGCGATGCTGGGATGGATCCTTGGCGCGCTGCTGGCGCTGTGCGACGGACTGGTTTGGGCAGAGTTGGGCGCCGCCCTGCCTCAGGCAGGCGGAACATACCACTATTTGCGCATGATCTATCCAGGCAGAGCGGGGCGGTTCCTCGCCTTCTTGTTTCTGTTCCAGCTCTGCTTTTCAGCGCCGTTGTCCATCGCATCGGGAGCGATCGGTCTCGGCCAGTATGCAACCTACCTGGTGCCTGCACTGGGCACCGGAGGGGCTACGCAGATGTTGCGCTTCGGCGTCTACAGTGCGGGCGCAGGCGTAAACTGGGCAACCGCTGTGGCCGTTGCCGCGATTGGGCTCGCGGTGGCACTGCTCTACCGGAAGCTGGCGAAGATCCAGGCAATCTCAATCGCCATGGGAGCGGTCGTTCTCAGCACGATCGCTTGGGTCCTCATCACTGGTCTGCTTCATGCGAACTGGCACCAGGTGTTTCTCCTGCCCGCGGGTGCGTTCACCTTCACTCCGGCGTTCTTCACCGGCCTTGGCTCCGCTATGCTGATCGCTACCTATGATTACTGGGGATACTACAACGTGACCTTCCTCGGTGGCGAGGTAAGAGATCCTGCAAAGACCATACCGCGGGCCATCTTGATCTCGATCGGCCTCGTGGCCGGTGTGTATTTGCTGATGAACGTTATGGTGCTCGCAGTCGTGCCATGGCAATCGATGCTGCAGCAGCAGGATCTGAACGCGCGACGGGCGATAATCTCTCTCTTCATGGAGACAGCGTATGGACCACAAATAGGTCCAGCGCTCGGCAAGTTAGCTGCATGCCTGATCATCTTCACCGCATTTGCGGGTGTCTTCTCGCTGCTGCTGGGATACTCCCGCATACCCTACGCGGCGGCGCGCGACGGCAGTTTCTTTCGTGTCTTTGCAAGACTGCATCCGACGCGAGGCTTCCCCTATGTCTCGCTCCTCATGCTGGCGGGCGCGGCCATGCTCTTCTGCTTCTTTCAGCTCAAGGACGTCATTGCCGCGCTCGTCGTGCTGCGCATCCTGCTGCAGTTCCTCATGCAGCATGTCGGCGTGATCTACCTGCGGCGAACGCAGCCGGAGTTGCCACGGCCTTTTCGGATGTGGCTCTACCCCATACCCTCGCTGATCGCAGTGGTGGGATTCACCTACGTGCTCCTTGCCAGGGTCAACTTTGAACGAGAGTTGTTGCTCGCAATCGTCTTGATCGCGGTTGGAACTACGGTGTTTCTCGTCCGGACACCTGCCACACCATAGACCTATACGGGCCGGGTTGCATCACTCGCTCTTCGACGAACGTCTTATGAGGGTGCCGTCTACGGCCGAAAGGCAAACATGTTAATTCGCGGAACAAGCAACACAATTCGTTCCTCGGAGATTACCCCCGAGCAGACCTTCCACGATCACACTTTGGACCGTCGCCGCTTCCTGTCAGCCGCAGCCGCGCTCGGCGCGGGAGCCATCGCTACCGGTCTCATGCCGCGCCGAATCTTCGCTGATACGCCAGCACTGAAGACGGTCGCGAGCAACTACACCGTCTCTGAAACGCAGACTCCGGAGTTCAAGGCGACCAACTTCAACAACTTCTACGAGTTCGGCACGGACAAATCCGACCCGGCACATAACGCGCACACGCTGCAGACCCGTCCATGGACTGTCGCTGTTGATGGTCTCGTAGCGAAGCCTCTGACCCTCGACGTCGACAGCATAATGCACTATCGGCCGCTCGAAAGCCGCGTCTATCGGCATCGCTGCGTGGAGGCCTGGTCGATGGTCATTCCATGGGATGGATACTCGCTTTCGGAGTTCATCAAGTTCTGCAACCCGCTGCCCGGCGCGAAGTACGTTCAGTTCATCTCGAATCTGAACCGGAAGCAGATGCCTGATCTGCCCAGCGGCTACGACTGGCCCTACTCGGAAGGTCTTCGGCTGGATGAGGCCATGAACCCGCTCACGCTTTTGTGTTTCGGTTGTTACGGCAAAGCGCTTCCGAACCAGAATGGCGCTCCCATCCGCGTGGTCATGCCGTGGAAGTACGGCTTCAAGAATGCCAAATCGATCGTCAAGTTCCACTTCACCGACAAGCAGCCGAAGACGCTGTGGAACGCTATCTCATCCTATGAGTATGGCTTCTATGCCAATGTGAATCCTGCGGTTGATCATCCAAGATGGACCCAAAGCAAAGAGCGTCGCATCGACTCCAGCCCTTTTCCGCGGACCATTCCGACTCTGCCCTTCAACGGATACGCCGATCAGGTGGCGGGGATGTACTCAGGGATGGATCTGCGAAAAAACTACTAGCCAAATGCAATCCAGATGGTGCAGCATAGCGTTCTTCCAATAAGCGCTGCACCACTGAAGCCGCACCTCCCCCTCTGCCTTACTCTCTCATCAAAGATCCTCCACCGCGGCCTGCGAACAAAGACGGGCGGCGGTGGAGGACCCCTCCCATCGTTTTTACGGATGTCAAGCTAAACTGGTTCGGATGCCGACCCGCTTCATCCCCGTTCTAAAGGTCTTTGTTCACCTGCTCTGCCTGGCACCGCTCCTCTGGCTGCTCCGCCAGTATCAGAATGGCACGCTGGCCCTTGATCCCGACCCGGTAAATTTCATCACCCACTTCACGGGAAATTGGGCAGTCTGGATCCTGCTGGTCGATCTCGCGATTACACCGGTGCGAAGGCTGAAGCCAGCGCTTAGCTTTCTTGTCCGTTTCCGGCGCATGGTGGGTCTGTACGCGTTCTTCTACGCAACGCTGCACCTCGCCACGTACGTCTTCCTGTTTTCCGGATACGATGTTCCCGCTGCGTTTGCCGGGTTGAAGGCGGGGCGTCCCGGCGAACTCTGGACGCAACTCAAGCTGGTTTGGCCCACCATCTTGCAGGACATCCAAAGAAGGCGATTCATCCAGATCGGGTTTGCCGCCTGGGTGATGCTCCTGTTGCTGGCGGCAACGTCGCCTGCGGCAGTGCTGCGTGCCATGGGCGGAAAGATGTGGCAGCGGGTGCACTGGCTCATCTACCTGGCCGCATACGCTGCGATCGTTCACTTCTGGTGGCTGGTAAAGCCGGGCAACATGGCGCCCAGGAACGTCACGATCATCTTGTTCGCTCTGCTCGGCGCGAGACTAGTCTACTGGG
>CAZZYQ010000076.1:10473-12563 GCA_964658395.1 uncultured Granulicella sp.
GTCGTTCCCGGGGACTCTGCGGCTCCCGCTTCCTGTTTGTCATTCCCGAAGGGAATTTGCTTCTTCTTTTTTCGCTACCGTCGCTTCAAAGGCCTTCGAACAGGTCATCCGACACCCCGGCCGGTTGCGGGGTCTCTGCAGCCAGAAGCATGTAGTACTCCCTGTCGCCATGCTCCTCGAACAGCGCCTTTGTTTGCTCCATCAAAGGAGCCTGAGACAGGTGCGCCCGGAAGGCCTCAGCCTTTCGTTCCTGCACGGAGCGAATGTTGAGCGCGACGCTCCAGGGCGAGAGCAGGGGAGGCTGCCGGTCCGGCAGAAAGAAGCTCGAAGTCTGGGTAAAAAGCCGACGCGGCTGGAACGGCTGTGCCAGATCCGGATAGCGCTTCGCACGTCCCGCCCAATGAAACGCCGCAGTCGTCAGCATCGATACCATCATATGGTCGGCGTGGGTGTTCAGCGAACCATCGGAGCCAAAGGTAAGTACGACATCGGGCTTGAAACGGCGCATGCGCTCGACCAGACGGCCTGCGGTGCGGGAGAACTCGACAAACTCCAGCCGGCCATCCTGGTAGTCGAGAAGCTCGTGGTGGGTGACGCCAAGGATCTTGCAGGAGGCGGCAAACTCAGCGCGCCGTATCTCGCCAAGCTGCTGGCCGGAGGCAGCGTCGCCCCGGTGGGTGGCCGCCTGGCCGTCTGTAAGACAGATGACGTAGGTCTCAATACCGCGGTCAGCGGCAAGCGCAAGCGCGCCGCCGAAGGCGAAGCATTCGTCGTCCGGGTGGGCAATCACCAGCATCAACTTCAGGCCCAATCCACACACTCCTCAAGCTCCTGGCTGTCGAGCACCGCGTCTTCAAAGAGAAACTCGTCCTCGAACAACGATTGCACTGTCGGGCCGTTAGCGGCGGAGCCATGGGCAAGCGCAACCGGTGCAAAGCTCTTGCGGTGGAGGTCGCACGGGCCATGCTGCTTCAGGGCGCGCCTGTGTTCGGGCGTAGCATACCCCTTGTGCGATGCCAGTCCGTATTGCGGGTGGAGCAGGTCGAGCTCGCGCATCAGGTTGTCGCGATGAACCTTGGCGATGACCGAGGCCGCAGCGATCGACAGACTCAGCGCGTCGCCGTAGAAAAGCCTCGTCTGGGCGCAGTGGTGGTCGATGCGCATGGCGTCGATCAGGACGTGGTCGGGGTCGATCGAAAGGCCGCAGACGGCTTCGAGCATGGCGCGGCGAGTGGCCTGGTAGATGTTGATGCGGTCGATCACCTCGGCGGAGATCTCAGCCACGCTCACAGCCAGCGCGATGCGGCGGATGCGGCGGTCCATGGCCTCGCGGTCCTCGCGGGTCATCTGCTTCGAGTCTTTCAAGCCCGCCGGACCCAGATGTGCGATGCGCTCGGGGAGGATGACGGCGGCGGCGACGACGGGCCCAAACAGCGCTCCGCGGCCGACTTCATCCACTCCGGCGATGCGCTCGAACCCCTGGTAGCGCAGCGCCTGTTCGGGCGCGTCCGAGCAGACAAGCAGCTTCAACATGCGTTGCTTGGCGGTGGCAGCCTTTACTGTGGTCTTAATTTTGATCGAAGCGCGTTGCGGTGCGATAGCGGCCATGTCTTCAGTCGAGTTTACAACTCTCTCGACGCAGCGGAGCACACGCGAAACGGCCCCGGTGTTGATAACCGGGGCCATTTGCCACGAAAACAGCTTACTTGGTGGCGCGGGCGACTTCGGTGAGACGGGCCGCCTTGCCGCGAAGGCCGCGCAGGTAGAACAGCTTCGACCGGCGGACTTCGTAGGAGCGGACCTTGGTCACGGTGTCGACGACCTTGGAGTTGTAAGGGAAGATACGCTCGACGCCCTGGCCAAAGCTCATCTTGCGGACGGTGAAGGTGCCATGCGGGCCCTTGCGCGAGGCGATGACCATGCCCTCAAACGCCTGGAGGCGTTCTTTCTCGCCTTCCTTGATCTTGACCTGAACGCGGACGGTGTCGCCGGGAGCGAATGGAGGGAGGTCGGTCCGCTCGAACTTGGCGGCCAGCTTCTGCATGATGGGATTGATTGACATTGTGACTTTCCTGTAAAGAACTCGAATA
>CAZZYQ010000077.1:0-12207 GCA_964658395.1 uncultured Granulicella sp.
AAAGAAGGCAGCGGGCAAGAAGGCCACAGCTAAGATGGCTGTAGCGAAGAAAGGCGAGGCAAAGAAGACGGCTGCAAAGAAAAGTCCGGCGAAGAAGTCTTCCGGCCGGAAGTACAGCCCGGCGGCGAGCAAGAGCGTCGAGCGCGAGATGAAGGCCATGCACGAGGGCAAGCTGAAGAGTGGAAGCGGGCAGAAGGTGACGAACCCGAAGCAGGCAATCGCGATTGGACTCTCCGAGGCGCGAAGAGCCGGCAGGAAGGTTCCACCACCGCCAAACAAGTAGCAGGAGGAGCCTAGCCGCCTGAGTTCGCTTATGCTGGGGTATAAGCGTAGGCATTATGAGCGAAGCGAGTCCCGGCAAACAACAACTTCGGTCCTTGGAGATGCTCGAGGTCGCGCTCCACGAGGCGCGGACCGGCTGGGCAGAGGGTGGCGTTCCGGTTGGAGCGGCGCTGTTTGGTGCAAACGGCGAGCTTCTGGCTTCCGGGAGGAACCGGCGCGTGCAGCAGAACGATCCTTCCATCCACGGAGAGACGGATGCGTTCCGCCGCGCTGGCCGCCAGAAGAACTATCGCGAGACGACGATGGTCACGACGCTTGCGCCGTGCTGGTACTGCAGCGGGCTGGTCCGGCAGTTTGGGATAGGAACGCTGATCGTCGGTGAGAGCAGGACGTTCGCGGGCGGCTTGGAATGGCTGGCTTCGCTCGGCGTGAAGATCGTCGATCTTGATTCAAGCGAGTGCCGGGAGCTGATGCAAGGCTTCATCGACGAGCACCTGGAGATCTGGAACGAGGACATCGGGGCGGTCTAGGTGCGGACCCGCGATGAGCTTCTGCTGATCAAGAACCACGCCGCACCGCAGAGGATGTAGCCAAGGTAAAGGTAGGGCAGCCAGTTGTAAGGCCGCTCCGCCGGAACGGGATAAAGCGTCCCGGCCAGCGCAAGCAACATCGCCGTGGCCGCTGCGATCGACAGGGCCAGGATTCCAGCCGTCAGGTGATGGCTGCGCTTCAGGAACACCGGGAGAGCGATCGCCGCCAACGTATACGCCGTGATGAAGCCATAGACCGAGAGTGAACCCATCCACCCGTAGATCTCCGATCCGCTGAAGCCTCGCCCCGCCAGGTATGCAACCGGCAGCAGCGTACATGTCCCCATCAGCAGGACGGCGAGATGCGGCGTTGCATTCCTCTGGTGGGCGACGCCAAGGGACCCGTGCACAAGACCGTTTTGCGCCATGCGCAGCATGACCCGGGCAGCGGCGGTGATGCAGGCAAGCGTGCAGGCAAACATGCTGACCAGGGCCCCGCAGTCGATGAATTCACCGAGCATGCGCACGCCTGCAAGGCCCGCCAGCGCCCGCATGGGAGCGGGGGACTGGCCAAGGTCCTGGTTGAGGTTGTGCATGCCGAGCGTTTCAAGATACGCGCAGAGGATAAAGAACATTCCCGCAAAGACCGCACTCTGGATGACGGCGCGCGGGATGGTCCGCCGAGGATTCGCGGCCTCAGTGCCGAGGCTGGCGGCGCTCTCGAAGCCGACAAAGCTGAACAGCGCGAGTACTACGCCGAGACGTACGCCAGAAGCGGAGACTCCGTGGAGATGAAGCTGGCTAGGGTCGATGTGGAGGCCGTTCCGCCAGAGCAGGATGACAAGGACGAGGGCGATCATGGTGACTGCGATCGCCTCGATCCACAGCATAAGCCGTGCAGAGACCTGGACATCGCGGTAGGCGATCAGCGTCGCGCCTCCAACGCAAACGACGGCCATCAACACAGACGGCGCGGTCCGGTGGAAGAGCTCGAGCGCAAAGACATTGGTGTAGTTGATGAATCCGCCCACGACGGACGCGGCTGTGGCGACGTAGGCGATCAGCATCGCCCACCCGGCAACGCTGCTGACAACAGGCGGAAACGACGATGTTGCGTAGGTGTAGAGCGATCCAGAGCACGATGAGTAACGCGCCAATCTGGCGACTACGAACGCCATCAGCAGGATCGCGCCGGTAGCAAAGAGATAGGCGAGCCAGGTGCCATTGCCGGCCAGAACAAAGACCAGGGGAACAGTCATAGTTGGCGACGCGGTGGGCGCGATGGTGGAGATGGATTGAGCCAGTGTCTCCAGCGGCGAAAGGACGCCAGATCGTAGACCGGGTTGTGCTGCGGCCGGAGTCTCTAGCGTTGCGGAAAGAGCCTGCTCCATCGGGGACGTGTCCTTGGGATGTTCATGCAATTGCGGAAGGATTGCTTCGAGGATAGCCGATGCGGAGATCAGAACGAAGAACGAAAATCACGCGACCAAGCAGCTTCCGTCTCAACCCATCGCAAAGGCGCGAAGGAAAGGCGCGCGAGCGGTTTGCGCGGTCATCTTTCGTGCTCCTCTTTAAGGGCACCAGCGTTTAAGGGGCACACGCGCCGGTCGACGCGCGCACTCTGCGCCGTTTTTCATGTTTGTCATTCCCGCAGGGGATCTGCTTCTTGATACTCCACCGCGGCACGCGATCTAGACGGAAGCTAATCCTTCGCGGCAGGCGCGGGACTTGCCGCGGGTGCCGCAGCCGTAGCGGCCGAAGCGGGCGTCGACTTCTCCGGAGAAGTCTTCGTCTCGGAAGAACCCGCGTCGCTGGACGGCTTTGCTTCGCCGCTCGTGCCCTCGCCCGACGCCGCGGAAGCAGGCTTGGCGTTGCCATAGCCGTCGGCGTACCAGCCGCCGCCCTTGAAGGCGATTGCGGGCGCGGAGAGGACGCGCTCCAGGTGGCCGCCGCACTTGGGGCAGACGGTGATCTCGGGATCAGAGAACTTCTGAATCTTTTCTGTACGTTTGTGGCAGGCCGTGCAGTTGTATTCGTAGAGAGGCATGGTGCGTCATTTCCTGGAGATCAAGATGCTGTTCCCAGTTTAGCGCCTTCCGGATTCAAGCCTCGCCGATGCACTCTTTCCACAGATCAGGTTTCTCCGCCTGGAATGCGGCGATCAGGTCAATGCAGTCTTGCGAGTGCAGGTCCAGAAGGTTGATTCCCTGCTGGCGGAGCCATGCAGTGCCTCCCTGCGCGTTGACGGCGTCGCCGATGATGACCTGCTTGAAGCGGAACTGACAGATGAGTCCGGAGCAGTACCAGCACGGGGCGAGCGTCGTGACGAGGATGGTGTCGTGCCATGTGGGACGCCGGCCTGCGGCGCGAAAGGCGTCGGTTTCGCCGTGGAGCGAGCCGTTGCCTTCCTGGACCAGCCGATTGCGGCCCGCGCCGAGGAGCGTCCCGTCCACATGAAAGATGGCCCCGCCCACCGGAACGCCGCCTTCGTCATACCCGATCCGCGCCTGCTCCAGAGCGACCGCCAGCATTGCTTTTGCATCGGGAATCGCGGTAGTCATGGATCAGTCCTCATCGAACGATTGGCGTTTTGGCAGCATACTTTTGTGCAGAATACGGAGACCCGAACGCGCGCGGGAAGATTAAATTCTTTGCGAATGTCCTCAAACGCGTCGCCCTCATAGATCCCGCTGGCATCGCCCTTTCCAATCGCCCGCTCCAGCGCTTCTATCTTGGCGTCGTCTTCCTTCTGGAACTGCAACGCCTGGTGCACCATCTGGCGCGCGTCTTATAGCGACCGCTCGCGATCTTCGCGATAGGGACCGCTCGCGATCTTCGCGGTGACAAACTCGTCCAACTCGGGTGTCAGCTCTACATGGTGAATGGGCATAGTGGAGCTCCTTCAGAAAAGACTACGCCCGCCAGCATCGCTTGCCAACGGGCGTAGTTCAACCGAAAACCTGAGATCCCTACAGCGTTCCCAGCTCCACCAGCCGCACGCTCGCAATCGCCTCCACCTTGCGCAACGCCTCAACCGCCGCCGAAGCCGCGCTCGCGCTCGGCACATCGATCTGCACCACCGCCAGCGCCTGCCCCTGCGGCACCCTCTGCGACCGCACCGACCTTCCCAGCGCGAAGTTCGCAATGTTCAGCGAGTGCTCGCCCAGGATCGTCCCAATCCGCCCGATCACCCCCGGCACATCGTGGTTCCGGATCGCCACCAGCGTCCCGTTCAGCGGAGCTTCAATGTCGATGCCGTCGTAGCTCAACAGCCGCGGCGAGTTGCCATGCAGCACCGTTGCCGAGGCCGTCGCGTCCCCATCCGACGAGTGCAGCACCAGCTTCAGCACCGATCCCGAGCCACCCGTCACGAACTCCTTCTTGTCCTCCTGGATGCGTATGCCGCGGTCGGCGGCAATCGCCGCCGCGTTGATCCGGTTCACCGCGTCGCCACCCGAGTCCGAATCCGCAAAGATCCCCGCGATGGCCGCATTGCGGATCAGCTCCGTCTTGCCCTGCGCGATCCGCCCCGTGTAGGTGATCTGAATATTTTCGAGGTTGCCAGGCGTCGCGTGCGAAAGGAAGTGCCCGAGCCGCTGCGCCATCTCGATATACGGCGCAATCTCGGCGTACTCCTCGTGCGAGAGCGAGGGAAGATTGACAGCATTCTGGACGACGCCGAGCTTCAGGTAGTCGCGCACCTGGCGAGCAAGCTGGATGCCGATGGCCTCCTGCGCCTCATCGGTCGAACCGGCGATGTGCGGGCTGAGCAGGACGTTGTCGAGATTGAAGTAGGGCGAATCCTTGAGCGGCTCCTGGCGGAAGACGTCGAGCGCAGCTCCGCCGATCTGGCCGGACTTGAGCCCTTCTACCAGAGCTTCGTCGACGATGAGTTCGCCGCGCGCACAGTTGATGATGCGGATGCCCTTCTTCATGATGGCGATCGAGTGCTGGTTGATCAGGCCCTCGGTCTGTGTGGTCAGGCCGACGTGCAGCGTGAGGTAGTCCGAGTTGCGGAAGATGTCGTCGATTCCGACGAGGGTCACGTCGTTCTCGCGCGCGATGACTGGCGCGATGAAGGGGTCGTAGCCGATGATCTCCATGCCGAAGGCATTGGCGCGGCGGGCGACTTCGAGGCCGATGCGTCCGAGACCGACGATGCCGAGTGTCTTGCCGCGAAGCTCAGAGCCTTGCAGCGACTTCTTGTCCCACTTTCCGGCGTGCATGGATGAGTTGGCGCGCGGGATGCTTCGGCCCATCGAGATCATGAGGCCGAGGGTCAACTCTGCGACGGCGACGGCGTTCGCGCCGGGCGTGTTCATCACGACGATGCCCTGGCGGGTTGCGGCGTCGGTGTCGATATTGTCGACGCCAACCCCGGCGCGGCCGATGACGCGCAACTTCGGAGCGTGCGACAGGAGAGCGGCGTCGGCCTGCACGGCGGAGCGGACAACCAGCGCGTCGGCATCAGCAAGTTCAGCGGCGAGGCCGTTCTTGATCTGTTCGGGGGTGACGATCTGCCAGCCCTGCTCCTGCTGGAAGACAGCTAGGGTGGCGGGCGAGACTTTTTCAGCGAGAACGATCTTCATGTAGAGCCATTTTACGGTAAGGAGAGGATAGCCTCCCGATCCGAGATTGCTGTTCGGACAGATACTCACGGCTTTGTTGCGGCACATACCTTAGAGACGCGTAGGGTGCTTGTCTTTAGCGCGGTGCGCCCATCTGCTTGAAACTTACCTTTCTTGCGACACAAGCACTTGTGCTGCGTCAGAGCGCATAATGGGACATGCACCAAAGCAAAATGGCATTTATCGCTGCGCTGATCGCCGTTTTCGTAATCTTTATTGGAACTCGCCGGCGTCGCGGTCCCTGGGCATAGCCCTGTCACCAGGCTGCGATGACCAGACGCTATTGCGCAAGGTTTCTCGGCGAGGACACGAAGAGCCATGGTTTCGACCTTGGACTCTGCCTCTGACATCAAAACACCGTAGGCCATCACTCCCGGGGAGCGAGATAATCTCGGCAATGCACCGGCCATCTTCTTCCTCTCGAACTTGATCCGATAGCGCATAGCTTCCTGTATTAGGGCTTGCAAACGGCTGAATTCAAGGTACTACGTACTGCATTTGAAACTTGCCGCCGCATTCGGGTCGCCGGAGCCATCGTAGACGGCCTTCTGCGGGTACGGGCAGAGCGGGCGGACCATGTAGGCCGGAGCGGCATCCTTGGCTGCGTCTTTCGCCGGGAGCGGCTTCATGGCGAGGATCTGCGTGGGCTGCTGATCCTTCTCCACCCAGAGTTCAAGCAGATCAAGCGCGCCGCTCCCTGCACCCCCAGCGCCCGGGGCGCTGAGTTGGCCGAATAGGTTGGGGCCGGGGCCTCCGATGCAATGTTCCATGCCGGGAACCATGTAGAGCTGCATGACTTTTGAGGCGGCGTCGGGTCCCATCTTCTGCTGCACGGACTTGTAATAGTTGATCGAGTTCCAGGGGGAGATGGCGGGGTCGTTCCAGCCGTGATAGACGATCAGCTTGCCTCCTTTCGCGGCGAAGGCGCCGAGATCAGGATCCATCGAGTCGATGGCGGCGCTGGTCTTGGCGACGGCCTGGCGAAGCGAGTCGTCGATACTGGCGTTCAGGACAGACCAGGCGGGGTCGCCGTTGACCATGTAGCGGAAGTAGTTGTTGGCGTAGTTCGGGCCGCCTCCGCCGCCGGGGCCGTCGCCCAGAATCCACGACTTCCAGGAACCCGCTTCATCTCCCGGAACAAAGCCGGGAAAGATGCTCTTGCCACGCGAGTCCACCCCACCGCTGTAGAGCTTCTTCAAGGTCGTCAGCTGCGGCGCGGTGAGGCAGGAGAGACTGTCGCCGTTCTTGCAGAGAAGCACGCTGGGGTCGAAGTGGCAGCTCTCGGGATTACTGATGATGCCGTCCTTCACGCCGTCCTGGGCGTCGCAGGCGGAGAGCGCGGCCTGGCTGATGGCCGGCGTCTTCAGGCTCGATATGTAGCCCGCGGGATCGCGCAACGTGGTCTGCGCAACGTCGACGCCGCTCGACACCATGTGGGCCCAGTTATTGGCGGGAGCGCCGGCGAGGATGCCGTCGTAGTCGTCGGGAAAGCGCTGCGCCTCCATCAGTGCCTCGCGACCACCGTCGGAGCAGGCGTCGAAGTAGGCCTTCTGCTGGGGTTTGCCGTAGAAGGCGGCAAGCAGTTCCTTGGCGTGAACAGCGGTAAGGTGGACTGCGCGCCAGCCGAAGTCGACGACCTTCTCCGGGTGGTGGTAGGCGAACGCGGCGTCTTCGGCGTCGGCTTCGTGGCCGGCATCGCTGCCCGCAACGGCGTACCCGCGGGCCAGCATGGCCGCCAACTGGCGGTAGCCGATGGTGCCGGCAAAGCCGCCGTTGCCCACACCGAGCAGGCGTCCGTTCCAGCCCTGCTCCGGCATCCAGACCTCGAACTTGATGATGGAGTCGGAGGTAGGGTGAAAGACACCGGCGACGCGGCAGAAGGCGGGCAGCTTGCCGGGCTCGCCGTAGGGCGGAACAAAGTTGCCCTCGGCATGCTCCGCCGTGGTGATCGTGGTGTCAGCAAGCGTTGTCGATTTGAGCGAGGCGCAGTCAGCCGCGAACGCCGGGGAGACAGAGAACAACAGTACGGAGAGCAGCAGGTCGAGCGATAGCCTGGACATGAGCGGTGGCACGACTATATCAAAACGAGGTAGGCGCACGACGAACTCCTCTCCTCGAACTCGGCCCGATCAACTTACGCAGATATTCAGGCCATCCGAGCGGTGCCGCGCCGCTTTAGCCCTGCAAGCAAGGACTTATCTTTGCCCATGCGCCGCCCTCATCCTCGCTTTGGCCAGAGCCGCGCCGTCTGAAGCACGAAGCCCTCAACTGGCCGGCTCGCGACAACGGAGTCAGGCCTTTCAAGCGTCTCTTCAGCCTCTCCCGGCCGGTAGATGGTGACGTTGGACTCGATGGGATCGACCAGCCACGCGAGCTGTGCCCCGTTGTCAAGCCAGAGCTGCATCTTGGCTTCGAGCATCCGGCGCGAGTCGCTCTGCGAACGGACTTCGATGAGGAACTCAGGGCACAGAGGAGGAAACCCGGCCTGCTCTTTCGGTGTGAGCGCGTTCCAGCGCGCAAGTGAAAGCCATGATGCATCGGGGGAAAGGCAGGAGCCGTCGGGTAGATTGAAGCCGGTGTTGGCCATGAAGACCACGCCGGTCCCGGCGCTCTCGTTCCACTGGTAGAGTGACGCTCCGACAAAGGATTCGTGGGTTCCGCCGATACCGCCTACAGGGGACATCATCACGATCTCTCCGTGCCTATTGCGCTCGAATCTGTATGGTTTGTTGGTCTCGGAGAAGCGTATCAACTCTTCGTCTGTCAGCGCCACAGCGGGGCGCAGCATCACTGGCACTGCCAGGCTGGACATGTCGAGGGTCATCATAGGCAAGCACCTCCGCTGGCATGATCTTACATCGCCTTCAACGCCACTCAGACGAAGAAGTGCGGCACGAAGGAACTGTAGTTATCTGTGATCGGGCCAGCGGATTCGCGGATGCCGAGGCCGCAGCACTCCTGGTCGACCATCCATAGACCGAATACGGGATGGCGGCTGTCGAAGACGGCGTCGGGAGCGAGCGCCTGGCAGACGGCGCGGCGGCCAGTGTACGGGCCATCGGTCTCGATTGCCTGCCTGTCTGGCCGGACCAGGGTGATGTTTGCGCCTTCTCGTGAGAGCAGCGGCTTGCAGACATAGCTGCGCATGGAGCCGGGTGAGTCGAAGTGCGCTTCGAGCAGATTTTCGTCGCCGGGGTACAGTTCCCAGAGGATGGGCAGGATGCCCTTGTTCGAGAGCAGCATCTTCCAGATCGGCTCAATCCAGCGGACTGATTGATAAGTTGCGAGCGCGTGCGGCCCGAACTCTTCGGCGAGCATCGCCTCCCACGGGTAGAGCTTGAAGATGGAGAACATGGGGTCTTCGTTGGGATCGAGGAAGAGCTGCTGGCCGTGGTTCCAGCCGATCTCGGACATGAACATCTGCAGCGTCTGGATGCCGGCCTGCTGCGCGGTGTCGCGAAGATAGACGGTGGTGAGCTGGTCTTCCGGGACATCGACGGCGGCAAAGTAGACGGGCTTCGAGAGATAAGGGTCGATGTCCTTCCACTTGGCAACCAGCTTCTCGTGGATCGAGTTGAACTGCTCCGGCTTGGCGGAGACGAGGCTGGCTGGCATCTCCTCGAGCCAGTGCCATTGCACGACTCCGGCTTCGAGCAGCGAAGTCGGCGTGTCGGCGTTGTATTCGAGCAGCTTGGGGGCGTCGCCGCGCGTATCTCCTTGTTTAGGGGCGCCTGCCCAGGAGAGGTCGAAGCGCCCGTAGAGCGCGGGCGGCTCGTTGTTCCAGGCCCACTCGATTGCGGAAATCGCGGACGCGGGGATTTCGAGGTCAGCGTAGCGCTTGTTGTCGATGATGTGCTGTGCCGCGGCAAGGCACATCTGCTGCAGGCGATTGCCGGCGGCTTCGAGCGTGTCTATTTCTGCGGCGGAGAACTCGTAGGCGGCGGACTCGTCCCAGTATGGGCCGCCATTCTCGAGCGTGTGGAAGGTGAGGCCTACAGCCTCTACTTTCTGCTGCCAGTCTTCGCGCGGGGTGAGTCGGACGCGGCGCATTACTCGCCTGCTCCTGAGGCGTGGCTTCCGCCGCTTGAGAACGAGCTGCCAAAGCCTCCGCGCGAGGTTGTCGAATAGGCGCAGCCCGGCGTGGGGGTATAGCTGCCTCCGCCAACGACAGTACCCGGGGTGAATCCGCCGTATCCGCCGTAGTAGTAGTGGTACACAAGCGGGACAAAGATGAAGCCGCCGTGGCCGTCGGGCCGTTGCTGCATCTGTTGCTGCCCAGTCTGGCGGCAGAAGGAGTCGTCGGCGACTTTGTTGTTTTCATCGACGCAGCGCTGCATGTCGGGCTTGCGGCAGCCGAGCATCATGGACATCGCAGCGGCGGCGAGGAGTGGAGCGGCGACCTGGGAGGAGCGCTTCATCGTGTTATGCCAACACCGTTTGGATTAGTGCGGACTGATCGAAGTCTTGTAGCTTGCCCAGTGCCCGCAGGATCAACGACTTCTCAAGAGTGGCGAAGACCGGTTTGATCGCGGAGGGCTTCAGGAGATGCGCCTCCTGCCAGTCTGCAATCCAAACCTCTCCGAATACTAGCGTGGCCGAAGCTGGCTTGTGATCGCCACGAGAACGACGTCCGGCTTTACTTGGTTGTAAGACTGATTTCTTACGACCACAGCGGGCCTCTGCTTGAACGCGGTCTGATTGGTAAATGGAACTGTAGCAGGACGATGTCGCCGAAATCATAGGGAATCATAAACATCGTCTTCCGGGTTGCTCCAGATCGCTTCGAAGGACCGTTCGCTCAAGGCCATCGAAGCACTGACCAAAGCGTTATGTTCGCGCAGTTGAAGAGACTCGACGAAGTTGTCTACCTCGGCGAGTTGTTCTTCGGTGAGATGCATGATCTTCTCGGAGAGAGCAACCGCAGATCGGTCCATACAACCCCCTAAACCTGTCTGTCGGAAGTTTATCCCAACGGAGTGCGACAGTACTTCTTTAGAAGCCGACGTCTCAAAATCGAGACATGGGGCACCCGGCTCTCTCGGTATCGGCTATCATCGCTTTGCTGCATCGACGACTTTGATCTCAAAGACCGCAGGCCACTGCTTGCCGGTGACGAACAGGCGGTCACCCTTCGCGTCGTATGCGATGCCGTTCAGGACTGACTCGGTGTTGATGCGCTGATCGTAGGGCAGCAGACCGGTAAGGTCGATCCATCCAAGTACGCGGCCATCTCTCGACGAGATGCGTGCGATACGGTTTGAATGCCATACATTCGCGTAGATCTCGCCCTTCACGAACTCAAGCTCGTTGAGTTGGCTGACGAGAGTCTTGCCGTCTCTCACGACGATGTGGTGTGTCTCCCTGAAGTTTGCTGGATTGCGAAATCGAAGCGTTGCTGTGCCGTCGCTTGTCACGATCTCCTTCGCCGTGCGAGTCATTCCCCAGCCTTCGCCCTCGTACTTGAACTGCGACAAAACGCGGAACGAGAAGCGGTCATAGACGAAGCCGGTGTGAGTCCGCCAGGTCCAGCCAAGGATGTTCGACCCCCAATCGACAATGCCTTCGCCAAACAGGTTCGGAGCAAGTTGAGCTGTTGTGGAGGCTTGCCGGTCTCGGGCTGAATCGCCATGACTGCCGAGTGTCCTTTAAGCCCAGTGCTCTCGTAGAACAACCCGTTGAGGTAGAAGAAGCCTTCGGTGTAGCTCGGTCGAGTGAGGATACTTCGCAACAACTTTGTACGTGTAGATGGGAGCGGCAAGACATTGCGCTGAGAGGATCGCAAGCAGAGCGAGTGTGCGAGTTAGAGCGGCTATGCTCAAACGACTCCTGCTTTCTGCAGCAGCGCTCCTTGAAAGAGCGCGATTATGGTCACTGCGATGGCCCGGATGGGCCTGCAACGGAGCTTTCACGAACGCATCGTTGCCTTCGAAGTCGACCAACGATAAAGCACATTGCTTCCGCTAAGACAGTGCCACGGATGGCCTGGGAAGACGCGCGGCTGGCCGGAGAAGCAGATCCTCCGCTTTCGGCGAAGGATGACAAAATTCCAGAGCGAGGAATACAGTCGAGCTGCTTGATCGTTATTCACTTCTTTTCCCACCCGCTCTATTTAGCGGCAGGTGCGCTGGCGAAGCTTGGGTTTTGTATTGAGCAGCAGGCGTCGGTCCGGCCGCAGAGACATTTCGCTTCGGCCGCCGCTGTCTGCGAGCGCTCGGCGTAGACCTCCTGCGCGGCGATGAGGGCGTCGCCGAACTTCGCGGTGGTGCCGGGAAATGACTTCACGGCTACCTGTTCGAGCGCGCCGATCAGCGCAATCGTGTCCATGTAATCGAAGAAGCCGAGGTGGGCGATGCGGAAGATCTGGCCCTTCATCTCGCCCTGGCCGTTGGTGATGATCGCGCCAAAGCGGGACTTCAGTTCCTTGACGATGACGCCTGAATCGATGCCGGCCGGCGGAAGGACGGCGGTTGCGGCGGCGGAGGGAGCGTCGGGAGCGAAGAGCTTCATGCCGAGGGCAAGAACCGCTGCGCGGGTCATGGCCGCAATGGTTTCGGCGTTCTCGACCAGTTTGCGACGGCCTTCGATGAGATTGCCAGTCGGGTTTTCGGCGGTTGCAGCCTGAGCAGCGATCCAGTCGAGGGCAGCACCTAAAGCGGCGATGAGGGCAACTGCGGGGGTGTAGGCGGACTCGCCATTCTTCGCGTTCTTGCGCTCCTTGCGCAGGTCGAAGTAGTAGCGCGGATTGTAGGTGGCTTCCATGCGGTCCC
>CAZZYQ010000078.1:0-12085 GCA_964658395.1 uncultured Granulicella sp.
CTGGTCACCCATCTCGTAGGTCTTCCAGAGATTGTCGGTGACGATGACGTCGCCGGGACCGGGCCCGCTTGCGTTGGGACGAGCTTCGGAAGCGTTCGTTATGTTTAGGGGTTCTGCGAGTTCGGTCGGCATCTAGGTCTCCCGTGTGGTTTAGACGTCATGTGGGATCAGGAGCCTATACGGCAATTTGCCCGTCACAGTTCCGAAGGCAGCACCTAAACCTGCTCTTCCGAGAATGACGTAAAGCTCGCGTCACGATCTACTCTGTCTATATTAGCTGTCGCCATTAGTTGTCGCCTGACGATTAGCTGTCGCTTGAAGCTGCCACCTCAGCGGAGTTGTCGATCTTGACTTTGGTGCCGCTGGCAAGATTTCTGAGGATTTTGTATCTGCCCGTGACGATCTCGTCACCTTCCTTCAGTCCGCTGAGGACCTGGATGTCCGTGCTTCCGGTAATTCCTGTCTGGACGGGAACGAAGTTCACGGCCATCTTTCCCCGCGAGTCCTTCGTCAGCACATAAACGCCCTGCTGGGTCTGCGGTTTGTTTTTCGCCCCAGCGGCGGCAACGTTGGTTGCCGAAGGCTTGCCATTGTTTGCGGCCAGCGTCTTTTCCACGGCAGGATCACGCTGCACCAGCGCCTGGATGGGAATGACCAGCGCATTCGCCTCATGCGCGGTCGTAATCTTCGCCGTTGCGGAAAGTCCGGGACGCAGTTCCTCTTGGTTTTGGGGTACGTCGTCAATCGTGACCACGACCTTGAAGTCCTTCGCCTCTTCCGTGCCCGTGGTGCTCTGGCTGGTGGCGATGCCGGTGGTGCGCAGCAGCGCCTGATCTCCGACTTGGGTCACGTGGCCCTTGAACGTTCTTCCGGGCAGAGCATCGACCGTCACATCCGCCGTTTGGCCTAACCTGACGTTCACAATGTCGGTTTCGTCCACCTTGACCTCCGCCGTAACCACCGACATGTCGGCGAGCGTCATCAACGTTGAGCCTTCGGCATTCTGAATACCGGTCACCATGGTCTCGCCTTCGCGGACGGGTACGTTAGTCACGAGGCCATCAAAGGGCGCGCGGCTTACCGTCTTGTCGAGCGCGTCATAGTTCGAGCGCTGGCTGGCCAATGCCTGGTTGACCTTTGCCCGCTGCGAGTCGGTCTGCGCTTTGGCCTGCGCCAATGCGGCCTGGCGCTGCGCCAGGGTGGCGGCCGAAACATCGTAGGCGGCCTTTTTCGCGTCGAAGTCCTGCTTGGCAATCAGCTTCTCGTTGTACAGTGCAAGGGCGCGATCGTAATCGAACTTCTTCTGCACCAGGTCGGCTTTCGCCTGGGTCACGTTTGCATCGGCGGTCTGCTCAGCCGCGATGAACGAGTTCACATCAGTCTTCGACGAAACGATGTTTGCCTGCTGCGCAGCAACGGTGGCCTGGGGCTGAACGCTCTCGATGGTTGCCAGCGTCGCGCCCGCCTTTACATGGTCGCCCTCCTTTACGTAGAGGTGCGTGATCCGGCCAAATGCGGTCGCGCCCACGTTGACGTATGTCTTGGGCTTGATCTGCCCTGTACCGCTTACAAGAGAGATGAGGTCCTGCCGGGATACCTTTGCCGTGGACACCTTGATGACGCTCGACTGACTGTGTCGTATCGTGCCGAAGACCACACCGGCGATGACGAGCAGCACAACCGCTATCACAATGATTTTTTTCGCGCTCATTGCAGCTTTCTCGACCGCGTATAGGGCGATCGTGTCCTTGGATTTTCTGCCAGATGGTACCGCGAGCTCCCAGGGTGATTACGCTTTCCGAATGCCGGAAGTTCCATCGATGTCCTGGGAAACGAAACCCTGAGCCCGTCGTCCAAAACCATGTGGATAGATGTCGATCGTTTTCTCGTTGATCATAGCAGGAGAATGGGCCGGGCAGGCCTGTTCCGAGCGCCTCCGAAGCGCTACAATGATGAGTGATTCAGGAGCACCCCTCTTATGAACCTTCGCTGCCTTTCCTTGCCATTGGCCACTCCCGCAGTCTTGCTCGCTTTGTGCCTAGCCGGTCCGTCTCAAGCCTCCCTCTATGCCCAGACCGACAACAGCGCCTCGAGTGCAGACGGTGTCACCAAGACGCAGCCCACTGAGGAGAAGCCTGATCCGCTGAAGCGGCGTTTGACCGATAAAGAGCGCTTTCAACAACAGAAAGCCCTGAAGGGCGAACTGCATGGCGTCTACAAGAAATGGGTCGATGAGGACGTCCACTGGATCATCACCGATACCGAACTCGCAGCATTCAAGAGCCTGAGCAACGATGAGGAGCGCGACACCTTTATCGAGAACTTCTGGCTGCGCCGGAATCCAAACCCGGATTCACCGGACAACGAGTTCCGTGAAGAACATTACGCTCGCATTGCGTACGCCGACGAACACTTCGCGGCTGGCAAGCCCGGCTGGCGGACCGATCGCGGCCACATCTACATCGCTTACGGAAAGCCGGACAGCATCGAATCGCACCCCAGCGGGGGCAGCTACCAGCGACCGGTGGAAGAAGGCGGCGGCGAAACCTCAACCTTTCCGTTTGAGGTCTGGCACTACCGTTACCTTGAAGGCATCGGCGACAACATCGACATTGAGTTTGTCGATAGCTGCATGTGCGGCGATTATCACGCGACCATCGATCGCTCGGAAAAGGACGCGCTGAAGTATGTTCCCGGCGCTGGTCTTACCCAGTCGGAGCAGCGCGGGGAGTCGAAAAAGGCCGACCGTTTCTCGACTGGAGGGCTGGAGCAGCTGGGCAAAGGTCCCCTGCAGGCGCAGAACCAGAGCAAACAATTCGATCGCCTGGATACGTTTGCTAAGATATTCGCTCCGCCTCCGATCAAGTTCAAGGACATGGAGCAGTTCCTTACCAGTTCCAAGGTGCTCACCGGGCCGCCGTTCCTGTTTGACGTGCGCACGGATTACGTCAAAGTGACCAACGATACGATCCTTGTTCCCTTGACCCTCCAGCTCAGGAACTCTGACATCACCTTTACGAACAAGGACGGGGTCGCCATGGGTACGGTTAACATCCTCGGCCGGGTGACCAATCTGAATCACAAACCGATTCAGACGTTTGAGGATACGGTCAGCGTACAAACCCCCAGCGAGCTGCTACAGCGCTCGAAGAACAACTCATCCGTTTACTGGAAGTCCCTGCCGCTGCGTCCCGGCCTGTACCGGGTAGACATCGTCATCAAAGACGTCAACAATCCGGACCACGTTGGGACATGGTCGCGCGGCCTTAATGTACCGAAGTACGATGACGAGAAGCTGGCCACCTCTTCGTTGATCCTGGCCGACCAGATGGAGCGCGTACCGAGCAAAGATATCGGTGCAGGAAACTTCGTCATCGGCAACACTCGCATCCGCCCGCGCGTTCCCCCCGGAGGCGCCACGCCAGTGACCTTTCACCGGGCCCAGAACTTGAACTTCTGGATGCAGGTCTATAATCTGGGCATCGACGAAAAGAGCAAGAAGAACGACGCCACCATCGATTACCAGGTGCTGGACATGGCAACCAACAAGCCCGTGCTTCAGACGCAGGAGTCGACAACGAAGTTGAGCCCGAACGCAGACCAGGTGACGCTGGAGAAGAGCATGCCGCTTGCCAGCCTGCAGCCCGGCAAGTACAAGGTAACGATCAAGATCAATGATGGCGTCTCGAAGCAAGAAGTGGCGGAGTCTGCTCCTTTTACGATCGATTAGAGTAGATGGAGCGGAGAGTCGGTCGAGGCCCTCAAAGAGGCTGGCCGGTTCAGAAGCACGGCGACACAGCTGCGTGTTTGTTCGCGATGGCTGGTCGAACGGGAAGTAAAGGGGGTTCGAGAGATCACAGATCGAACCGCAATTTGGGAGAGAGCCGGGAGACGCACAGAGGAAACTCCTGTGCCGGAATGCAACGCACAATCTCGCCTCGTAGCCCTCGCGGTCTTGATCCTCCTGGTCTCCGCAGCAGGTTCAGCGCACGCGGCTATGGCACCAGGGGCTGCCGTCACGGGCATCGTGCGGGACGTGCAAGGCGTCGCGCAAGGTGGTGCTCTGGTTCAAGTGATGACCGCGGGCCTCGATTCCCCGCGCACGGCATTTACCGACAGCCATGGCCGGTATTCCATCGCCGACCTTGCTCCTGGCAAGTACGCCGTGCAAGCGTCAGCCGCTCTGTTCATCTCCTCCACCAGAGACAATCTGCAGCTTCGAGCAGGCAAGTGGGCGGTTGTAAACCTGACCTTGGCCACCCTTTTTGACACCTCTGCATGGCTGCCGGCCGAGCGCCGCAAGACCGATGAGCCGGGCGACGATTGGAAGTGGACTCTGCGTTCCTCTGCTACCCGACCGATGTTGCGTATGGTCGATGATGGAGGCATGGTTGTGGTTTCTTCGAGCGCGACGGAGACGAAACACGACCAGACCCGCGCCAAGGCCGAACTGAGCAGCGGCGATGGCGGTTTTGGCCACGGCGGAACGCACAATGTGCTTTCGCAAAACCGGGAGTTCGCCGACGGGTCCGACCTGATCTTGCGCATGGACATCGGCCTTCCTGACCTGCCAATTGGCACCGGCCCATCTACAGAGGTTACGGTGGGTTTCGGTCGGCAACTGGGCTTTGCTGGCGCGACGCGGACCGTCCTTAGCTACCAGAACCATCCTGAGATCGTTACCTCCGGGGGTGGGCAGGATCCAGGGCTGGGCATGGCTGCGCTTGAGATGACGAGCGCGCAGCAGATGTCACTGGGTGATTCGGTAAAGGTCGAGGTTGGCAGCAACGTCTACGCAGTACGAACAACTCGCACGGCTCTTGCGACCGCCCCATTCTTTCGCTTGACGGCGCAGCCGGGCGGGAACTGGACGGTTGGATACAGGATGGCAACGTCGCGGGACCTGCAGGCGTATGCCGATCTTGATGCGGTCGAGCGTGAACTGCCGCTCGCGGTCTCCCACAGCAACGGCCTTGAACTGGAGCATGGCCGTCACCAGGAGATCTCTGCCTCACACAAGGCCTGGCGAGGTGTTGCGCAAGCAGCCTTGTACCACGACACGATGGATCATCCGGCGATCTGCGGCGGCGGCATGGCGCCGATCGGGGCCAGCCCGGGGGCGAACGGCGTCCTTGAAGATCCCTCGACCCAAAGCTTTCGTTTCATCGGACCGGCTTACGCCGCTGACGGCTTGAACCTGCTGATCAGTGAACCGATGAGCCTGGGCATGTGGGCCGCTGTGGAATACAGCACCGGTGCCGCCCTCTCTGGTCGCGAAGTGACGGACGGTATGTCGCTGGGGAACGCGACTGCTTCGCTCCACGCGGTGCGGGCACAGTCCGCTACCTTCGCGGTGAAGGGCAGACTGGTTCGCACCGGAACGAGGATGCGTGCGGCGTATCGATGGCAGCCCACCGGCCTGGTCACTGCGGTCGACCCGTATCGCGCTTTCAGCGATCAGGCTTACCTCAGCCTTACAGCAAAGCAGCCCATACACTTCGGGCGCATGCTGCCTTCGGGCCTCGAAGGATCCGTCAGTGTAACGAACCTTCTGGCCCAGGGATATCGTCCTTTTCTCTCGTCCGACGGCAGCACATTGTTTCTGGCGCAGTCTCCGAGAACGCTTGAGGCTGGACTTTCGGTCACGTTTTAAGTCCATCATCATCCATCCATCTGGACCGTTCAGCCTAGCCTGCTGCTTCTCAAATCATGATCTTCATGTCGTCTCTTCATTGACACTTCTAACCTCTTTATCGATACGTATCATTGATATGTTCAATCGACGACTGTCCTGCAATCGAAACAAGAAGGGCGAGGCATGATGGCCTCGCCCTTCTTGTTTCTTGAACCCACGCCGGTTAGAAGTGGTACGCAACCCCAAGGGAAGGCATGGAGATCAGCCGGTAACGATCGATCGTGAAGGACGAGGTCAAGCCGTAATCCGGCGTTTTACCGATGAAGCCGCGGTACTCAGCACGAATATCGAAGCTTGGGCTCAACTCATACGCGATGCCGCCCCCAACCAATGCGCCCAGTACTGTAGATCGCTTTCCGTCCTGGTTGGTGGTCCCGAAGTCTCTGATCGGAGAAAAGAACATCGCTCCAACACCCGCTTCCAGGAACGGGTTATAGCGTTTGTACGTCTGCGTGTAAACATAGGCAGCAGTAAACTCCTGCTGCCGCGTGTGGAACGTGCTGATCAGGTTCGGCGAGGTGTATTTCGGAGAGTTCTGGGTAAAGCCGTAGTTCGCTTCCAGGCCACTTCGCGGGGTCAGCAGATAGCGATAGCTTACCAGCGCGCCAAGCGATGTATTTGGAGTAACAAACGCGCCGGTCGCTCCATGAGTTGTAGGATAGAAGTTCCCGCTGGCGCTGATGCTTACATCCTGACGGCTCTCCTGCGCATATCCGGCAACTGCCGTCAGCAGCAGAGCGCCTAACAACATCGTCTTCTTCATTCTTCTTCAAACCCCTTAGCACCGGGAGACAATATGGTCGCCCCCGACATGGCTCTCGCCGTGGAACAATATGCAGGCAAAGTCGCTTCTGCAATTGTACCCGTACCGGCGTTCACTGTGAGCCACGATGGCAACAGAAAGCAGGCTGAAGATCGTACGGCCCTCAGCCCGCTTTGTGTTCCTGCAGCCGGGGCTTACTGCTGCGATGGCGGCGGCGGTGGGGGCGGTCCATCATGATCGCCGCCGTGCCGTTCCATGTGCTCTTGCTGGCGAGCAATCATCGCGTCAAACTTCGGCTTCTGCTCTTCGGTCAGAACCTCACGGATCTTCGCACGGGACGACTCGTGAAGCGCCTTCAACTTGTCCCGCTTGTCTTCGCGAGAAAGGGTCGTGTCTTCGCGAAGGCTCGACATCTGCGTGTTGCCGTCTTTGTAGATCGCCCTCACCTGCGTCACCTGGTCAGGGGTAAGATTCAACTGTCGCGTCAGATGCTCGATGGTGCGCTCCTGCATCTCCTCCATGCCGGGTCGCCTCCCATGCGGCGGCGGTGGAGCGTCACTTTGCTGTGAGGGGGGCGGCGCGGCTTGTTCAGTTTGTGCCCACACTGGCGCACTTGCGGCCGCAAAGACGCAGAAGGCGACTGCCGCGAATCGGATTTTGTGTTGGTGGAACGTCGTTCTTTTCATCCTGGGACTCTTCTTGAATCGTCGATCCGGATACCGTCTCCGGGCTGGTCTTTCTGTCAATACAGACGGCACGCGGCGAGAAATGTTCCGGGTGTTGCCGTGAATTTCTTCCTGATCAACCGCGCTCGTCGAGAAAGCTGTACGCGCCGCGGTGGATTGCTGCATACTCTTCGACCACTCTCAGAAACGCGAGCGCTGCATGCGAAAGGCTCGCCTGCCTGCGATAAACCAGCCTCAGCTTGCGCTCCGTCTGGAGTTCCTTTACGCGGATACGTACCAGGTCGCCCTTGCTAATCTCCTTCCGCACCGACAGACCGGGTACGAGGGCCACCCCGTTTCCCATCTCAACGAAGCGCTTGATCGCTTCGATCGACGGCAGCTCCACTCCCATTTGCAGAGGCGTCTTGTACTTGCGAAAGGTTTGAATCACCTTGAGGCGCTGCGGCGAGGCGATGTTATGTGCAACGAAGTTCTGTGTGCCAAGCTGACGGATAGGAACTTCCACCGCCTGCCCTCTTTCCTTCGCGAAGGGATGGGACGGGTTGACCACGAGCATAAGTTCGTCGCGATAAACGACGATTGATCTAACCTGGGCGTCGTCCGGTCGAAACGAAAGCACGCCGATCTCGGAAGAGTGCATCAGCACTTCATCAGTAATACGGCTTGCCAGCGAGCGTTGAACGGCGATCTTGATGCGTGGATTCTGGCGGCGGAACTCATCAAGCAGCGGCAGCAGGTAAAGGCAGGTGTATTCATTCGCGGCGATCTGCAGCTTGCCGCTGTGTAACTCGCGCAACTCAACCAGGGCAGCGGCCGCCTCGTTGCGCAGGTTCAGCAGCTTCTGCGCGTAGTCGCGAAGAACGCCTCCGGCGTCGGTAAGCGTGCCGTCGCGGGAAGCGCGCTCGAAGAGCGCTTCGCCAAGTTCGGCCTCAAGTTTGGCAATGGCCTGGCTTACCGCGGGCTGGGTGCGATGCAGCCGGGCCGCGGCGCGTGAGAAGCTGCGCTCCTCCGCTACGGCAAGAAACGTCTCGAGCTGAAAGAGGTCCATACGCCACTCCCGATCTTCACGCTGGTGAATACGCCCATTAGTAATATTGATGACGATTCTATTAATCATAAGGTTGGGTTATGATCACGTCTAGCTCTTGAAGTGCTATGTTGGTATGCCTGAGGAGCGCTCTTCTGATGCCAGAACCGAACCAGATCGTCTTCTTCGACACCACATTACGCGACGGAGAGCAGTCGCCGGGATGCACCATGCATCCGGCAGAGAAGCTGCGTATGGCGCACCAGCTTGCCGCGTTGGGCGTGGACATACTTGAAGCGGGATTTGCGATCGCGTCGAAAGGCGATTCGGATTCGATCCGCGACATTGCGCGCGCCGTCCGCGGACCGCGCATCGCGTCGCTGGCCCGCTGCAAGCGCGAGGACATCGAAGCGGCGGCACGCTCTGTTGAACCGGCGCAGAGGGCACGCATCCATGTGTTTCTCGCCGCGTCCGATCTGCATCTTGAAGCCAAGCTGAAGATCTCGCGCGCGCAGGCGCTGGACCAGGTTGGGGAGTCGGTGCAATTTGCGGTCAGCCTGAGCGACGATGTTGAGTTCTCAACCGAAGACGGGACCCGTTCAGACCCCGAATTCTTGATCAAGATGATCACCGTCGCGGTGCAGGCCGGTGCGACGACGATCAACATTCCGGACACCGTTGGGTACACGACGCCGGCGGAGTATACGGCTCTCTTCAAGATGGTGAAGGCCCGGGTGCGCGGTTCCGAGAAGATCATCTTCTCGACCCATTGCCACGATGACCTTGGCATGGCTGTGGCGAACTCACTGGCGGGCATTGAGGGCGGAGCGCGGCAGGTGGAGTGCACGATCAACGGCATCGGGGAGCGCGCAGGCAATGCCGCGCTCGAAGAGATTGCCGCTGCGCTGATGGTGCGGCGCGATGTATTTCCGTATAGCAACGGGATCGTGATGAAAGAGTTGTATCCAACCAGCCAGTTGCTGGGTGAGCTGATCAGCTTCGGGACCTCGCCCAACAAAGCCGTGGTGGGCGCGAACGCGTTTGCGCATGAGTCAGGGATACACCAGCACGGCATGCTGGCAAACCCGCTGACCTACGAGATCATGACGCCGGAGTCAGTGGGCGCGCATGCGACCAATCTGGTGCTGGGCAAGCACAGCGGGCGACGGGTATTGGAACAGCGGCTGGCCGAATTAGGGCATCCGCTTACGCGAGACCAACTCGACACGGTGTATCACCGCTTTACGGAGTTGGCTGACCGCAAGAAGGCGATCTACGATCAGGACCTGATTGGATTGCTGCACCACGAGAAGACGCCAACACTGGTGGTTTGAACGAGCGAGAGCTACGAAAGAAAGATGACCGTTATGAAGCTGAAGATTGCAGTGCTTGCCGGCGATGGTATTGGGCCGGAAGTGACGAACGAAGCAACGAGCATCCTGCGCACGGTGGCGGAGTTCGGCGGCCATGACTTCAGCTTCGTCCCGCTGCTCATCGGCGGCGTCGCAATCACGGAGACGGGGTCGCCGCTGCCGACGGCCACGCTCGATGCGGCGCTGGAGTGCGATGCTGTGCTGCTCGGCGCGGTGGGCGACAACAAGTTCAACGCACTGACGCCCGACAGGCGCCCCGAGGCCGGTCTCCTGCAAATCCGTCAGGCGCTGGGCGGCTTTGCCAATTTGCGGCCTTCGATTGCCTACAAGGCGCTGGCGGCGAGCTCGCCTCTTCGGCCTGAGGTGACCGAGGGCGTTGACATGCTGTTCGTGCGCGAGTTGCTGGGTGGATTGTACTTCGGGTCGCCCCGCGAATGGGACCGCGAGACCGAGTCGGCGCACAACACAATGCGCTACACGAAGGCGGAGGTCGTTCGCGTCGCACGCGTCGCCTTCGAGCTTGCCGGCAAGCGCCGCGGCAAGGTGACGAGCGTCGATAAGGCAAATGTGCTTGAGGTTTCGCAGCTATGGCGCGCCGCGGTCACCGAAGTCGCGGCGGACTATCCCGAAGTGACACTCGAGCATCAGCTTGTTGACTCGATGGCGATGCACATCATGAATACGCCGCGGAACTTCGACGTTGTGCTGACCGAGAACCTGTTTGGCGACATTCTTTCCGATGAAGCTGGCGTGATTACGGGGTCGTTGGGCATGTTGCCTTCGGCCACCATCGGCGGCGCGGTCAATCTCTACGAACCGGTTCACGGTTCAGCGCCCGATATAGCCGGCCAGGGCAAGGCCAACCCGCTTGGAGCGATCCTTACCGCGGCGATGGTGCTGCGCCATTCAGCCCATCTTGAGCAGG
This sequence comes from uncultured Granulicella sp., assembly GCA_964658395.1. Classification (GTDB taxonomy): domain Bacteria; phylum Acidobacteriota; class Terriglobia; order Terriglobales; family Acidobacteriaceae; genus Edaphobacter. Next base: position 10,470 of record CAZZYQ010000078.1, read on the forward strand.
ATGCGGCGGCGATCGAAGCGGCTGTCGTGAAGGTGCTTGATGCGGGCTATCGCACCGGCGACATCGCGCGCGGACAGGCCGCAGGCGAGACCGCGGTAACGACGCAAGAGATGGGCAAGCTGGTGCACCAGGCGCTGGCGCAGTCCATCGACCAAAGGCAGGCCATGCATGCGGTTTAGCTTGAGAACTGGCGCAGCTGTCGTCGCTCTAAGTCTAATGGGAGCAACAAACGGCCCTGCGCAGTTTCATCTTCCCGGGACGAAGCATGACAGCAGCAAAAAGGTACATTCTGACCTCGAGTGGCTGTGGCAGTACGGTCCGCCGCCTGCAGATGGCCGCGAGAACCAGATGATCCAGGATCCTCGCTTCTATCCGTTTCTGAAGCAGAACCTTACCGCGCCGCAATCGTTCTGGGGTGTACAGGGAACGAAGTACAAGCCACTTGCGGACACGGCGATGGACTTCTTATCAATCCCCGGTAAGGTCGTCGCGGAGGGCGATCGATACCTCACCTTGACTGGCTGTGTCTTCCACTTCTGCCCGTCGCGCGGCATGCTCTGGGTCGATCTTAATCCTGCGCCAAAGGGAACTCCGGGGCCAGAAAATCTGGTTGTCTTTGGAGCCATTGATTGGATTCGCGACAGTAAAACGACGAGTGAGCCAGACGCCGAATACACGCTGTGGCTGTTCGCGAACGAGACATTCGGACTGACACAGGATGCGCCGAATCGCATCCCTGCCGCGCTGACGCGCAGCATCTCGCGCTGGACGAAGGAGCCGATGGCGGGCTCCGGGATTGTAGAGAACGTGACCCATGCAATCGTCGTCGATCCCGACGGAACGCCACACGAACTGCCAATCGCAACGCTTGGGATTACGTCGCCGAAGTTGCAGGCGGGAACGGACACACCATGAGCAAACCACGTACCTTGTTTGAAAAAGTCTGGCAGCAGCATATCGTCGCCGCACCCGCGGGCGAGCCATCGATCGTCTACATCGATCTGCATCTCGTGCATGAAGTCACCAGCCCGCAGGCGTTTGATGGTCTGCGACTTGCGGGGCGGAAGCTGCGCCGGCCTGATCGCACGGTCGCCACCGTCGACCATAACGTGCCTACTTCTTCTGTTCAAGATCGATTACATATTATCGACCAGATTGCCTCGAAGCAGGTCGAGGCGCTGCGCCGGAACTGTGCGGAGTTCGGGGTCGAGCTGTACGACGTGCAATCGCCGGAGCAGGGAATCGTCCACATCATCGGGCCGGAGCTTGGCCTGACGAAACCCGGCATGACGATTGTTTGTGGCGACTCGCATACGAGCACGCATGGAGCGTTCGGAGCGCTTGCCTTTGGCATCGGCACCAGCGAAGTCGAACACGTCATGGCGACGCAGACGCTACCGCAGGACAAGCCGAAGACCTTTCGCATCTCGGTCGAAGGCGATTTGCCGTATGGAGTGACGGCGAAGGATGTTGTGCTGCACATCATCGGCGAGATCGGTACGGCCGGCGCAACCGGCTACGTTGTCGAGTACGCAGGCTCGGCCATTCGCGCGCTCAGCATGGAAGGCCGCATGACCATCTGCAACATGAGCATCGAAGCGGGAGCGAGGGCGGGC
>CAZZYQ010000079.1:0-11940 GCA_964658395.1 uncultured Granulicella sp.
GGCCCGTGTTGGTCACCGTTTGTGCTCCGAGTACGGCAACAACGGCAGCCTTTCGCTCGGCACCGGTTCAAGCATCTCGCTGGCCAGCGTTCCCAGTTCCACGACTGGAAGCGGCGGTCCGGTCGCGAATGAACTGAATTACGAGACCGCCAACTCGGTCGTCCGGCCGCCGTCATTGCCGACAGAGACCAAGAGCCCTGCGGGAGCGACTCCGCAGAGCGTCAGGATCAACTGGTCTGCTCCTGCCTTCGGAGTGGTCCAGACCTACACGATCTATCGCAGTTCGAACGGCGCGACGCCAGTCGTGATCGGCAGCGTCAGCGGGGTAAACGGCAATCCTCCGGCCACCGAGTTCACCGACACCAATCCTGACCTTGTCTCTGCGACTGTGGTCTACACCGTCACAACTACGCTCGTTGCTGATCAAGGTGCTTTGCAGCCGCGCCAGAGTATTCCTTCGCCGCCGGCCGTGCTGAAGAACGACCAGAGCATCCTGCTCGGTACGCTGCCGAGCTCTGTTGTGCTGCCAAACTCCCTCAGCGTAACCGCCGTCGCAATGTCGGGGGGCGCGCCCAACGGCTTGCAAGTGGCCTTCAGCGCCGCCGGTGCCTGCAGCATCACCAGCCAGTCGATCGCTAACAATATCTCCACCGCCGCCCTCATCTTTACGGGAACGGGCAGCTGCACGGTTATTGCGGCGCAGCCAGGCTCGACCACGTTCAATGCAGCCAATTCGGTCTCTGGAACCTTCATGGTCCTGCCGCAGGGCTCTGCTACAAAGTCGCAGACGATCACCTTCCCTCCGCTTCCAGATGTGCAGTACGGCAATTCCTTCTCCTTGAGCTCACTCGGCATGTCGTCTTCTGCGGGTCTGCCGGTCAGCCTGACGGCGACCGGACCCTGCACGATTGGCGGCACAATTACCGGAGTTGGTGTGTGCCGGATCACGGCATCGGCACCTGCAAACAACACCTACAGTGCGGCATCCCTGAGCCAGTCCTTCAACATCTTTCCAGCCGTGTTGAAGGTGATTGCGAATAGTTTCTCCATCGGTTATGGCCAGGCGCTTCCCGCCCTTACCTATGGCTACAGCGGCTTTGTTAGAGACGACACGGCATCAGTTGTGAGCGGCGTACCCGCGCTCTCAACAACAGCAACCGCATCGAGCAACGCCGGCAGCTACCCGATCATCGTGCTGACAGGTTCTTTGGCGACCGCAAATTACTCTTTCCTGTACGTCAACGGCACCGTCACCGTTCAACCCGCAAGTCAGGCACCTCTGCTCTTGAAGACCTCTTCTCCTTTGACCTACAACCAGAGTGAAACGCTGAGCGTCACCGGAGGAACAACAAACGGAGCGGTGACCTACAAGGTGCTCAACGGCCCCTGTACGCTGATCGGCGCTACCCTCAAGGCGACTAGCGGAACCGGAACTTGCCAGGTCACGGCGACCATGGCTGGTAACGGCAACTACAACCCCGTAACCAGCACGCCTGCCAACACAGTGGTCCTGGCTTTGGCGGCGCAGGCAATCACGTTCACGGCGAATCCGCCCCCAACCGCCGCCTACAACAGCACCTTCACCGTGGCAGCAACAGGCGGCAGCAGTGGGAACGCCGTAACCTTTACGAGCGCTGGCTCCTGCAGCAATGCGGGCGCTGTCTACACCATGACCAACAGCGTAGGCACCTGCTCGGTGATCGCCAACCAGGCAGGGAACGCCAACTACGCGGGAGCACCTTCGGTCACGAAGACCGTAACTGCTTCCGGTCCGGTGATCTCAGTATCTGCATCCACGATCGACTTCGGCACGGTGTACCTAGGGAGCATCAGCGCCAGGACAATCACGTTGACCAACGTCGGAACCGCACCCGCTAGCATCAAAGACCCGATCGTTGCGATCGTAAAGGGTGGAAGCTCGAGCGAGTTCGTAGAAGTGAATCTGTGCCCAAGGCCACTTGCGGCGGGCAGGAGTTGCACCATGCTCATCGGCTTTATCGCAGGTCCGTTCTATACGCCGCAGACAGCGACCTTGCAGATCGTGAGCAACGCTCCAGGCAGTCCGCAGACCGTTTCTCTCAGTGCAACGGTCATCAATCCCCGCGCCAGCATCAATCCACCCAGCCTCAACTTCGGCACTGCCAAACGAGGCACCAGCAGCACACTCAACGCCACCCTCAGCAACCCTGGGGCGACTCCACTCACCGTGACCAACATATCCCTATCCGGTCCGGGCGCAACCAGCTTCGCGAAGAGCAGCAACTGCGTTGGCACCATCGCTCCGGGCTCCGCATGCACCATCGCAATCAGGTTCACTCCCCCGGCAAGCGGTACCTTCAGCGCTGGGCTTGTGGTGTCAGATAATGCTCAAGCGGGAGCCGACACACAGATTGTCGCACTTTCGGGCAAAGGTAACTAAACGGTCATAATGGTAAGGGAATGGCGTCTCTCGCTCTTTCGTATCGCGAGCACCACAATCTGTGCTATTCTGTGTATGCGTCGGTCGAAACCGGCGCGGGCACCGCAGGCAAAGACTCCGTGTGGATTTGGAATCTGGCCAGAGACTGCGAATCGCCCTATCCATCGCATCTCTTCTCGCGAGCCTTGAAGCTCTGAAGCGGCGCTGGTTGCTCTGGCTGGATGGCTCGTTACAGAACGAGTCTCGCCGTGCAGCAGCCGCGCGAAAGCCCTTGAGGCCACGCAACGCTGACACAACAAATCCATGGTGCTCCGGCACCGCTGCATACCCGGGCCATATGGCCCACCCGACTGAGGGTCGCTTGACTCGCCGCGTAACCGCGTTCGAGCGGACGGCTCAGCCTGACTGTACCTGACTGTAAGAGATAAGGAAAACCTTGACAACAGCAACTCTAGAACCACAGACGGAACTCTCCGCAATACCGGAAACGACTAGCCTTACCAGCTCCACCGGCCTCCCCCTCGTAGCTGACGTTCGCTTTACAGATTTCAAGATCTCGGACTCGCTCAAGAGCCGCCTCTCCGCCGCCGGGTTTACCCTGCCGACTCCGGTGCAGGCCAAGGCTATTCCCCCCGCGCTGGAAGGCTCGGACATACTCGCAACTGCCTCTACCGGCACTGGCAAAACGCTCAGCTTCCTCATCCCGATGATTGAGCGCATGGACGCGACTTCGGTGCCCAGCACACGCGGCAAGCGCGGCCCGATCCGCTCACTCATCCTGTTGCCGACGCGCGAGCTTGCCATGCAGGTGCTCGAGGCCTACCACAAGCTGGTCCCCAACTCGAAGGGCGACGCCGTGCTGGTCTGCGGCGGTCTCTCCGAGAACACGCAGCTCGACCAGCTCGAGCGCGGCCCGCGTCTTGTTGTCGCAACACCCGGCCGTCTGGAGGACTTCCTCCGCCGCCGCAGCGTAAACCTGAGCAGCGTCGAGATGTTCGTCCTCGACGAAGTCGATCGCATGCTCGATATGGGCTTCCTTCCCGCGATTCGCCGCATCGTTGGGGCGATCCCGAAGACCCGCCAGACGATGTGCTACTCGGCTACGCTCGACGCCAATATCCGCGAGATCGTTCGCGACTACGTCAACAAGCCAATCCGGGTTGAGATCGGCACGACATCAAAGCCCTCGGACCGCGTCGAACTGATCGTCTACACCGTCATGCAGGACCAGAAGCTCGGCCTGCTCGACCAGATGCTGCGCCAGGAGGAGGGCACATTCCTCGTCTTCTCGCGCACCAAGCACGGCGCAGACCGCATCTCGAAGAAGCTGGAGAAGCTGGGCCACGATGCCGACGTGATTCACGGGGACCGGTCGCAGTCGCAGCGGACTGCCGCTCTGAAGGGCTTCGCCAACGGGCGGCATCGCGTCCTGGTAGCCACCGACGTGGCCGCCCGCGGAATCGACGTCAACGACATCGCGCATGTCGTCAACTACGACTTGCCCAACGCTTCGGACGACTTCGTCCACCGCATTGGACGCACAGGACGCGCCGGCAAGAAGGGTGTAGCCACCACGTTCGTCATGCCGCAGGAGAAGTCCGACGCCCGCAAGATGGAACGCGAGCTGAAGATCAAATTCGAGTGGCGCGAGGCTGACAAGAACCTCCAGAAGGAAGAGCGCAACAAGCCGCTCGACACGGCAACCCATGGCAGCGACCTTATGCAGCTCGAGACGCGCGCCTGGAAGGGCAACGATCCGGTAACCCCGATGTCCACGCCAGCCAACGGCTACGCCTCTCGTGGCCGTTCAAGCGGTGGCGGCGGTTTTGCAGGCGGCCGCAGCTCAGCCGGCCGGTCGAGTAGCGGGTCCGGGCGCTCGAACAGCAGCCGGCCTGGCAGCAGTCGTTCTGGCCCGGCTCGCCGAGGTCAATAAGGCCTCAAGATTTCACCCGGAAAAGCCCCTGTATGCTCCTTTGAGACATACAGGGACTTTGTGCATCTGGACTGAGCTAGTTCGAAGGTAGTGCAGTGAAATTGGATGAAGTCTTGGGAGCCGCTCGTCTAGGTCGGCAGAGACCTTCGTAGGATAATGAGACACCATGGTCTTCGTCCTCGACAACTACGACTCGTTTACCTACAACCTCGTCCAGTACATCGGCGAGCTTGGGGCGGAGATGGTCATCCGTCGTAACGACGAGCTTACGCCGGCCGAAGTGGAAGCCATGCATCCTGACCGCATCCTTATCTCACCCGGGCCTTGTACGCCGCAGGACGCCGGTATCAGCATAGGGCTGATCCGGCACTTCGCTCGCCCGGATGCACCACGACGGGTGCCGATCCTGGGCGTCTGCCTTGGGCATCAGGCAATCGGCGCCGCCTTCGGCGGGTCCGTGGTTCGCGCCGAAAAGCTCATGCACGGGAAGACCAGCGAAGTTGAACACGACGGTCACACCATCTTCGCTGGCATACCGTCCACCATGACTTGCACTCGTTATCACTCGCTGATCGTTGAGGAAAGTGGCCTGCCCGACGTGCTTGAAGTCTCGGCCCGGACGGCCCCCGATGCAAGTGGAACGCAGCAGACGATCATGGGTTTGCGCCACCGCCAACTGCCAATCGAAGGCGTGCAGTTCCATCCTGAAAGCGTTCTTACCGTGCACGGCAAGGCGATCATCAAAAACTTCCTGACGATGTAAAGTAGCTTCATGACGCGGCTGAACCAAATCGGTCTCGCCTGGACGATGGCGCTCGTTGCCGCAAGCGCGAAGCTGCCTGGTCAGCAGACCCCGATCGGCAGCGTTTCGCTCGTGGATGCGACCGTAATCGGCGCGGCCTCCACTGCAAACGACCGGGCACAGCTGGCCGGAAACGGAACCGTGACTGCAAAGGACCGCGTCGCGTATGTGGAGCTGAAGCGGGGGGGCTCCGTGCGGGTGTGCGCGACGAGTTCGCTGCACCTGACAGCGGGTGCCGCTGCCACTGCGACCGTGCCGGCTGACCCACAGGTTGTTACTCCACCTTCGCCCCCCCCGCTGATGCTTGCTCTTGATCGCGGCGCGCTCGAGGTCCGCATGAATGCGATCACCAGCGACCTTCTAATGACGCCAGACCTGCGCATGGCAATCTCGAACCCCGGGCCGCTTGATCTGCGGGTTCGCGTCACCCGAAACGGCGATACCTGTGTCGAAAATCGTGTTACCGGAGTGACAGATCACCCGGCACTGCGTGTCGGCAGCCTGTTTGGGGAAGAGACATACGACGTGCTGCCGGGCCAGCACGTCCTGTTCGAGCGCGGAAACCTGCGTGAAGTCGTCGACAACGAAAGTTCACCGTGCGGCTGCCCGGAGGTGCCTGCGGTTTCCGTAATCGAGGCAGGCAATATCTCGCTCAAGCCCGGCGAAAAGGTGTCCAGCCACCAGGCAGAGGCACAGCATCCATTTCCCGCAGCGGTCAGCCAGGGCCTGGCACCGCCGCCTCCTGTACCGCAGGCAGAGCCGGGCGTCGTTCATACCCAGGTCGCGACGACGCTGAGCTACTCTGGCGACGCACCGCAAGCGCCCACGCAACCCGCCGCCACTCCGCCGCCTCCCCCCGCGCCACGGAAGAAGGGCGGCTTCTTTCATGGCGTCGGTCAGTTCTTCAGACGCATCTTCTAGACTGCTCTTCGGTCGGCGGATGTTCTCTCCACTGCTGCGCTACAATCGAAGGGTTGTTGCCTCGCCGTGAGAGATCCGGTGTTGCGCTGCAGCCTCTAGACTTCCGCACCGCAAACTCTAGAACATCTATCAGCATCAGGGGTATTTTCTATGTCGATTCCCGCCACGCAGATGCGCCCGGGCATGATCATTAAGCACAACAATGACCTCCACATGGTCTTCTCCGTCGAGCACCGCACCCCCGGCAACCTGCGCGCCTTTATCCAGGCCAAGCTGCGCAACGTCCGCACCGGTGCCATGTTCGTCGAGCGCTTCCGCTCGCCGGATCCAATCGATCGGGTCATCGTCGACGAGATCAAAATGGAGTACCTCTATAACGATGGCGACGACTACTACTTCATGGACGACAAGTTCGAACAGACTATGCTTCGCCGCGAGACCCTCGGCGATGCAGTCGAATACCTCACGCCGAACCTTCAGATCAGCGTCAGCTTTCACGACGGCAAGGCGGTCGGCATCGAGCTGCCAACCCACGTCGAGATGACCGTGGTCGAGACCGAGCCCGGCATCAAGTCGGCGACTGCCTCCTCCGTCACCAAACCGGCAAAGATGGAGACCGGCCTCGTGGTACAGGTGCCGCCCTTCATCAATGAGGGCGAGAAGATTCGCGTCGATACGGCGGAAGGCGCTTACATGAGTCGCGCATAGTAAGCTGGCGGAAATGAACCGCTCGGATTTCCAACGCCTGACTGATATGCGCCTCCGCGAGGCAAAGGCACTATTTAGGGCGGGCGAGTACAGTGGTGCGTATTACCTCGCGGGGTATTCGATCGAATGTGCTCTAAAGGCTTGCTTTGCCAAAGGGGTAAAACGGTTTGATTTTCCGGATAAGAGCGGACAGCGAAGGTTTTTACTCACAACCTAAGCGATCTGGCGGAACTAGCAGGCCTAAGGAAGGAACTCTCTCTGGAAGCACAGTCGAATGTGAAGTTGGATTCGGGATGGAGCGAGGTGTGCAAGTGGAGTGAGGAGAGGCGTTACTCTGTCTCGTCGCGTGAAGAGGCGGGGGCAATCCTGGATGCGATTACGAGAAGGAAGGACGGAGTTCTCCCATGGATCAAGCGACGCTGGTAGGTCCCGACATCAGAGCGGCGCATGAAGCAGTTGCCGCCCTGCGAAAGGCAAATATAGAGAAGATCGTGGCTCTTCTTGCCATTTTTCCCGAGTATGGAGACTGGAGACTTGTGCTCTCGTCGCCCTCACTTGATCAGACCCATCCGCTCAAGGCGCAAGATACGGTGGCTGAAATTCTAGCAGGTCGCTTCGTCTACTCATTGCCGATGGTTATGGTTCTGCCTACAAAGGATCCTTTTATGAAGGACCTTCAAAGGTTCTTTCGTGGGATCTTTCCGAAACTGGCAAAGGTCAACGGACAGATTCGGTTAGGAGGACAGACCATCGGTAACCGCTTTATCGAAGATGCATACCTGCTCGAATTCCCGGGCTTGGCGATCGGCTGATCATGGTCATCCATTACATGGTCCGGGGCCGGGTCCAGGGCGTCGGCTTTCGCTGGTACGTCCATCGCGAAGCCGCTGAGCTTGGCCTGCGCGGCTGGGTCCGCAACGTCCCTGAAGGACACGTGGAGCTTGTTGCCGCAGGCACCCCGGAACAGTTGGCGGAGCTCAAAGCTTCGCTGAAAAAGGGCTCGCGCGGCAGCCGGGTCGACGCGGTCATCGAACATGAACTGGCAGCATCCGAGGCTGCGGCGCTCGGGCCGTTTGAGATAGAAGGAGCCTGGTAGACTTTGACGCTTAAGAAACCAATCAACTGCGAACCACTGAAAGACCTCATCCGCACCGTACCGGACTTTCCCAAGCCGGGCATTCTGTTCTACGACATCACGACGCTGCTCAAGGACAAGACCGGCTTCGCGCAGCTGATTGACGCCTTCGCCGCGTATTACATCGGCAAGGAGATTGACCTGGTCCTCGGCATCGAGGCGCGCGGCTTCATCTTTGGCCCCGCGCTTGCGTATCGGCTGAACGCTGGCTTCGTTCCTGTCCGCAAGCCGAAGAAGCTGCCCTCCGTCACCGCGAAAGTGACCTATGATCTTGAGTACGGCACTGATTCCCTAGAGATCCATCTCGACGCCATCGAGCCTGGCCAGCGCGTCCTTATCGTGGACGACCTGCTCGCCACCGGCGGCACCATGGAAGCCACTGTACAACTGGTGCGGCAACTGGGAGGCGAGGTGGTCGGGATGGGCTTCGCCATCGAGCTCGACTTTCTGCAAGGCCGCGCCAAATTCCGCGAGTACGACGTCTTTAGCCTGCTGCACTACGACGAATGACAGTAGGCAATCAGTTCCCCACGCCACTTTTCTCAATCCCGAGGAAATCTGCTCTTGCAGGGGGGTCCTTCAAACTAGGGTGATACCTCCCGAGTACACTGAAGCGATCATGATCTCAGCAGCTAAATGGTTGGTCTTCGCTTGCCCTGCCATTGCTGCATGCTTCTCATGTGTGCCGATACGACAGCCCTTTCCAAGCGCCTGCACAACACCGCCGATGCAAGCTCGCTCGACGATCCAGCTCTGAAGCCGTGGCATCTGAAGATGGCCGTTCAGTTTCGATCCACGTTAGGACGAAACGCATCAAACGAGCAGAGATACAGGAGAAACAATTTCATGAAATCGCACGGATATGCAGCACATGACGCTAAATCGCCTTTAGTTCCCTTCGATTTTGAGCGACGCGATCCCGGCCCTAAAGATGTCGTCGTCGAGATCGACTTCTGCGGCATCTGTCACTCGGACATCCACCAGGTCCGTAACGAGTGGAAGAATGCGATGTACCCCATGGTTCCCGGCCACGAGATCGTCGGCCACGTCACCGCCGTCGGTGCCGAAGTCACCAAGTTTAAGGTCGGCGACCCCGCCGCGGTAGGCGTCATGGTTGACTCCTGTCGCGTGTGCGAAAACTGTAAAGCCGGCGCGCAACCATATTGCGTCAAAGGCATGGTTGGCACGTACAACGCGAAGACTTACGACGGCGAGTTGACCTTCGGCGGCTACTCGAACAACATCGTCTGCGACGAGATGTACACCCATACCGTTTCGCCCAAGCTTGATCCGGCCGCCGTCGCGCCGCTGCTCTGCGCCGGCATCACGACATACTCACCGCTCAGGCATTGGAAGGTTGGCCCAGGCTCGAAGGTTGGTGTGGTCGGCCTCGGCGGACTCGGCCACATGGCGCTGAAGTTCGCGCATTCCTTCGGCGCGCACGTTGTGCAGTTCACCACCTCGGCCGGCAAGGCAGAAGATGCAAAGAAGCTCGGCGCAGATGAAGTAGTCATCACCACCGACCCGGAGGCGCTGAAGGCCCATGCAAGCTCGCTCGATTTCATCATCGACTGCGTCTCAGCGCCGCACGATCTGAACATGTATCTTGCGATGCTTCGCCTGAACGGAACGCTGTGCCTCGTCGGTCTTCCCGAGGTACCGCTCGAGATTGCCGCGTTCTCGATGGTCGCCGACCGCCGCTCGCTCTCCGGATCAATGATCGGCGGCATGGCCGAGACTCAGGAGATGCTCGACTACTGCGCCGAGCACAACATCGTCTCCGACATCGAGATGACCACCGTCGATAAGCTCGAAGAAGCGTATGCGCGGGTAGTCAAAGGAGACGTAAAGTACCGCTTCGTGATCGACCTGAAGTCGCTGAAGCAGTAGCCTCCGACTGCACGGACGGGCCGCCCCGAAAAGGGGCGGCTCTTCTGTTTGTACGATCACATTGCTCGGGCGTGCGGCACTTTGAGGGCAGCTACCCGCATCCAAGACGCTGAGCAGCAAGATGAATCGAGGAAGCGGGATTTGCCCAGAAAGCCGGCAGTTGAGATTGTCACCGATCCAGTAGAGTCAGCGAAGGCGGCCGGCCTGCGCTATGTCACCGACGCCCGCCCCGGCATACAGCGGAAACGCTCCGGCAAGCAATTTCGCTACGTCGATAAAGACAACAAGCCCGTCCGCGACGCCGAGACGCTGAAGCGGATCAAGAGCCTGGTCCTGCCGCCAGCATGGGAGAACGTCTGGATCAGCCCGAACCCGCTCGGGCATCTGCAGGCAACTGGACGGGATGCACGCGGACGCAAGCAGAGCCGCTACCACCCGCGCTGGCGCGAGGTGCGCGACGAGACCAAGTACGAGCGCATGCTGCTCTTCGGTGCAGCGCTGCCAACCATCCGGGAGCGCGTCGAACACGACCTCTCCTTGCCCGGTCTGCCGCGGGAGAAGGTGCTGGCCACCATCGTCCGGCTGATGGAGATGACTCTCATCCGCGTTGGTAACGAGGAGTATGCGCGCGAGAACAAGTCGTATGGACTAACCACCATGCGCAACAAGCACGTGGATGTTCATGGATCGACGGTGAAGTTCACCTTCCAGGGAAAGAGTGGCGTAAAGCATTCAGTGGACCTGACCGACCGGAGGCTGGCGAAGATCGTCCAGCGCTGCTACGACCTGCCCGGCTATGAACTGTTCCAGTATGTCGACAAAGACGGCGAGACGCACAGCATCGACTCTTCCGACGTGAACGAATACCTGCGCAACATCTCCGGCGACCATTTCACAGCCAAGGACTTCCGTACCTGGGCAGGTACGGTGCTCGCATGCGAACTGCTGAAGGAGTTCGAGACCTTCGGATCAGAGACTGAGGCGAAACGCAACGTCGTCGCGGCGATCAAGCAGGTGGCCGCAAAGCTGGGAAACACGCCCGCAGTATGCCGCAAGTGCTACGTTCACCCGCTTGTGCTCGACACCTATATGAGCGGCGCGCTGCTGAAGGACATCAAGCGGAAGGTGGAAAAGGAGGGCGTTGAGGAGGCGGCAAAGGCGCTTGCAGAGCATGAAGAGTACTTGCTCGCTCTGCTGCGAAAGACCGCCCATAGCAGAACTGAGGGATGAGTCGACGCTCACGCGGGGAGGGTGCGTGAGCGGGTGTGGATTACAGGTTGCTGGCCCGATTTCCCGTGATAAGGCGAAGCAGTAAGGTAAGAATCACCGCTCCGATGACGGCGACGAAGACGGTGTAGATGAGTCCGCCGGAACCAGCGTAGCCGAGCTTCTGCATGATGAAGCCGCCAACAACCGCACCAACGATGCCGACGATGATGTCGCCAGTAGCGCCAAAGCCGCTTCCCTTCATGAGTTTGCCGGTGATGAAACCAGCGATAAGACCAACGATGATCCACCAGATGATAAACATGCTTTCAAGTTCTCCTTTATATGTTCCTGAATTGGAAAGGGTGGTGCGGAGTGGCGTTCGGATCGATGCCTGCAGCTCACGTCCTTTGTACGGCGGTGACTTATTGTCAGAGCGATTTCAGAGAGACAGGGTTGTTTTTGATCTCATCGGAATATGCAGGTTTTAAGAGTGAGGTGTACTCCCCGCTCCTCTTCTTGCGCAAACTGCTCATATCAGGCATGTTGAAGATGAACCTGAGCATTGCCGCTGCGCGCGCCTCAGGCTAACTGCACGGCGATGGGGTGGACACGAGCCGCAACCGGAGTGGTGGTGGCGAAGCTCAGGCGACCGTTATTCCATGCTCTTCGGCGGAGGCCAGGGTGGAGAGCAGGTTGGTCAGCTTAAGCAGGTTTCTCAGTTGCTTGCCCAGATGGAGCAGCCTCAACTCGCAGCCTGCACCCTTGGCATGAACGTAGAGGCGGACTAGGGTGCCAAGACCCATGCTATCAACGTAGGTGAGATCTTCAAGTTCAAGCACGAGGATCCTGCTGGTCGAGGCGACTTCCTTCAGGTCAGCGTAGAAGGCGTCGGTGAGACCAGCGACCAGGCGCCCATGGCACTT
>CAZZYQ010000080.1:0-11840 GCA_964658395.1 uncultured Granulicella sp.
CGACACCAAGCAGAGCGGCCCCAAGTAAGGAAACGGCAGGTGATCCTGCGAAGGCGAGAACCAGCGTCCCAACCGCCGCTAGTACGAGGATCATTGTCTGAATTCGTTGTGGCGAAAATCTGTCAATGAGAAAGCCGACACCCAGTCTTCCGAGAATGCCTGCACCGCCTCGCACGGACAGAGCGAGTGCGGCGCTTTGCGGCGTGACACCATGGTCCGTAAGGATGGCGGCGAGGTTTGTTACCAGTCCGTTCTCACTGAAGGCGGAGAGTACCGTGATGCCGCACAGTACCCAGAACGCCTTACACGCAAAGGCCCCCTTCACGCTTACGCCTGAAACAGCAGGTTCATCCTTTAGCAGAACCGCAGCCGGACGATTACGGACAAGAAGCGCTGTCAGCGGCAGTCCGAGGAGTGCGATCCCGCCCAGCATCAAGTAGGCGCTGCGCCAGCCGTGATGCGCAATCATCAATTGCGTGGCCGGTGGAATGAGAATTGAGCCGACGCCACTACCAGTCAGGATCAAGGCCAATGCCAGACCGCGGCGCTTCTGAAACCAGGTAAGAATCGTGCGCGTGTAAGCGAACTGAGCGGTGCCGTTCGCAACCAATCCGAGCATGAAGAAGGTGAAGTAAAAATGGCTGATGCTTCCGCTCAATCGGCTGAGTGAAGCAAGAGCCAGAGCGAAGACCAGGATGCAGGGCAGGATGATGCGCCGGGGCGGAAAGCGGTCCAGCAGCATGCCGATAAAAGGAGACACGAGCGCAACAGTGATGGCCGCGATCGCGAAGGTGCCATCGAGCGCCTCCCGCTTCCAGCCGAAGGCAGTGTGTAAAGGATTCAGGAAGAGGCTGAAGGTGTACGGCACAATCGGCGAGAAGCTGGTCATGACGCCGGCAAACGCAGCGGTCGCTACGCTCCAACCGGGATAGCGGAACATACTTTCATCGTTCGCCGCTGCAAGAATCGTCTCAGGCATGGGAAGCACCCTCTGCTTCCTGCTGCGGCCGCTCGAACTGCTTCAGCAACTCCTGCGAAGGCAAGCCGAACGCGTTTACTACGCGATTGAACGTCGCGAACAGGGCGGTCACATGAATCGCTTCGGCGATCTGCAGATCGGTCCACCCAGCAAGTCGCATCGCTTCGATATCCGAAGGGGCGATGGATTGAGACTCCTCTGTGATCTTCTTCGCGAACCGAAGCAGAGTGCGCTCTTGCGGAGTTATCGACGGCGAATCGGGATCGCAGGCGAGCACCGCGTCCAGCGCGGGCGAGGAGCCGCCCTGCATGCGGAAGGAATAAGCGTGGCTGTCTGTGCAGTAGCTGCAGCTGTTGGTTGCAGAGACGAAGGTAGAGATAATCTCCTTGTGCTGACGACCGAGAGCGCCATCCACAAAGAGCATTGACTTTGCCAGACCCATCATGTGGGCGAGCAACGGCGGGTGCGTGGCGAAGCACTGCAGAATGCCTGGTACCTGGGGGCGGCCAAAGTCTTCGCGAAATTGCTGGTACAGGCGTTTGACTTCGGGAGAAGCATTCGCTTCGTTTACGACGTCGAGATTCGCAGCTTGAATCGCGGGCGGTTCTTCGCGCCGTGGAGGTTCCTGATCTTGACAGATATTCATAGTTGTTCGGAAGCGGCCTGAGTAGCAGACACGGAGGTGCTACCCAGGCCGATTGGCATTGTCCTCAATCTTTAGGTGGACTCGAACTTCAGAAGCCAGAGCTGATGTGGGCAACGTCAAAACTTCAGCTTGAGTGAGATCTGAAATTGCCTGGCAGCTCCAGCGAAGGTTGGGGACCCGAAGGTGGGATTGGCTGGACTGGTAACGCCGTCGCCATAGCGCTTCGGAATGGCACCGCCGAACTCGCCCACGCCATAGACCTGATCTACATCCTGCACGTTGACGCGGTTGAAGACATTCAACGCCTCGGCGCTGGCGTTCAGCTTGTAGCGCTCGCTGAGCGAGAAGAGCCGCTGGAGGCGAAGATCGGTGTTGTAGTAGGGAGCGCCCTGGTAGGTGTTACGTCCGATGTTGCCAACGCGATCGTTGAAGGGGAAACCGTCGCCATTGATATCTGAGCCGGCGAGGATGCTGTATTCCTGAGCGCTCTGCAGCGTATTGAGCATGGAGAACTGGAAGCTGCGTAGAGGGGCAATCCAGGTCTCGGGTGACTCAGCGAGGGCGGTGACAACCAGACGATGGCGGACGTCGTTATCGCTGACGGAGCGATCGAGCTGGGGCTGAAGGTAATCCTGGGATTCATCCTGGAGCTGGTTCTCGGTGGCAAGGTCGATGGACTTGCCGTAGACGTAGTTGGTGAGCACGCTGAAGTGCTGGCTGAACTCCTTGCGCAGCGTGAGGGAGCCGCCATGATAGATCGACCAGCCCGACGGCGCAGCGTAGAGGACGAAGCCAAAACGAGTGTCAGCCGGTGTGAACTTCTGGCGGCCATCGGAGAGAAAACCTGCCGGGACACCATTGATGCTGTTCGAGCTATTGAGATGGATGGCGTGGACATAGTGATATCCGAGCGTCAGAAACCACTTTCTGCCAAGCTCGTTTTCGACTTCCAGATTCGCCTGCTCGGCATAGCTTGAGGGAAACTTCCGCACCGTGAAACCGAGCGGAAACTCCTTGAGTATGCCGGGTGCGGGATAGATGCCATTGTGAGTGAAGTTGCGGAAGGCCGCACCGGCGAGCAATGGACCAGCGGTCCCGACCATGCCCGCGGGGCCGAAGCCGACGAGGTCCCGCGAAGGATTGGCAAAGGTAGGTAGCAGAGGCTGATTCATCGTGGTGAAGGGCGATGCTCCGTGCCAGCCGTTCACCAGGCTGCTGTATTCAAGCGAGCCAGTGTAGAGGCCGAAGCTGGAGCGGACAGCTCCCTTCCCGTTGCGGAATCCATACGCGAGGCCGACGCGAGGCTGAACATTGCCGTAGTTCGTGGGGTTCATGGCACCGACGATCTTAAGGTCGCTCGCCGATGGCAGAAGATCGACATCGTAGCGCAGACCGGCAGAGAGCACGAGGTTCTGTTTGACCTTCCACTGATCCTGAACGTACAGGCCGACGAGTTTGTGCCAGAAGGCTACTTGGTCTGCCGCCTTGTGAGCGGGGCCGTCGGGGCCGTCGAAGAAGCCATTCTGAAAGGGCAGGTTGCGCTGTGGGACCTGTTGGCCGAAGTCAGCCTTGGTCTGCTGGAAGAGAAACTGGACGGCGGTTCCGGGACCAAATGCAGCGAAGGGACCTGTGCCGAAGAAGCTCTGCGGGCTGAAGATGCCGACACCCGGCGTGAAGTAGGGAGTCTCTGCGCTGAACCAGCCGGGTTCCAACTCTGCGCCGAATTTGAGGGTGTGCTCTCCGCGGGTGTAGGCCAACGCTTCTTTGGCCTGGAAGTGGTGCTCACTGTAGTAGTCGACACCACCGAGGAAGCCGCCGCTATAGAGCGTATCCGCGACGTTAAGCGCGGGCTCGAATCCGGCACCGACGGGGTTCATGTAGAAGATGCGGCGGCCGAAGTTGACGGAACTCTCGGAGGTCCAATGATTGCCGACGACGTGAAAGAAGTTTGCGTAGGCGGTCTGGTCGTGGACGCGGTTGTCGCGATAGCTTGAAGGCAAGCCCTGGCCGGGTGAGGCGGCGGCCGTGTTGCCGTTATGGACGTCCGCAAAGAGATAGCCGACGGACAACGTGCTGTGCTGGTTCAGAACATCGGTAAACTTCCCGAATGCGTTGTTGTAGTCGCCAATCTGGAGGATCGAGCCGAGGTTCTCCGGCGTAAGGCCGAGGCTCGTCTTGATCTGATTGATGCTTGGAGTGCCGGGACCAAGGCAGCCTGCCGAGTCGATGCACTTCAGAATGAAGCGAGAGTAGATGGGCGACTGGGCGCGACGTTGGCCCTCGTAACCGAGGAAGTAGAAGGCCTTGTCCTTGTGCAGCGGGCCGCCAACGGTGCCCCCGAACTGGTTGAAGCGGAGCGTGTCGAAGCCGGGTGCGGAGAGCAGGTTGTTAGCATCGGCAGCGTTGTTACGGATGTACTCGTAGACCGATCCGTGGAGATCATTGGTACCGGATTTGGTAATGGTGTTGACTGCCGCACCGAGGCTGAGTCCCGACCCGGCGGCATCGGGACCGCTCACGACGCGGAACTCCTGCACCCAGTCGAGCGATGGGCTGACGCGCTGCACGCCCGAGACCAGGGTCGTATAGTCCACGCCGTCGAGTCCGTAGAAGACGCTATGGGTCTCGCGCAGACCGGCAAAACTGACCTCGAGAACGGTCTCTTGAAAGGCCGATTGCGCGCCGGTGCTGGAGTTGCGTCCAACGGTGGCCGTCGGGGTGAGCAGGACGAAGTCGATGAAGTCACGGTCGGAGATAGGGAGGTCAGAGATTTGTTTCGGCTCGATGACCTGGCTGCCTTCGATGCGCTCCTTGTCGACACCCTGCGCGCTGTCCTGGACTTCGATCTGCTCGGTGTTGGTGCGGATGCGGAGTGCAACCTGGAGGTCTGCGACCTGCCCTAAAGTCAAAGTAAGCGGAGCTTGATAGGACGCGAACGAGTCGGCGTCGACGATGACAGTATATTGACCGGCCGAGAGACCGGGGATCGACACGGTCCCGCGCTGGTCTGAAGCTTCGTTGCGGACGACGCCGGTGTCGGTGTTGCGGATAGTGACCCTTGCCTGCACCACGGCGCTTCCCTGCGGATCGGCGACGGTAAGCCTTAGCGTTGCGAACTGCTGCGCAGAGGCGGGTGCCAGCGACAGGAAGAAGAGCGCGAATCCACAGAGAACCCTCAGGCCAAGGCGAGCACGAAGGGAGACGAGTGCCGGCTTCTTATTCTTTGAACGACGAGCAGAGAGCAACGCAGAAAACGAGATCATACAAATCCTTTGAAGAGTTCAGTGAAGAAACTTTAAGTTCATTTCGCAGGTCTGAATTATGCGGAACGTGGAGGAGCTGCGCCTCATCCACAAGGATGAAGCGAACTCATATTTCAGGTGGAGGGCTTCATCCTCCCGTGTGTCTACGAGCACGTATGTCAACCCTCCGATGGATGCCCCCTGTTTCGTTCACGCACTAGACTTCGCACCATGGCTATCCAGACCGAACCGATTGGCAGCATCCCCCGCCCAGCCTCGCTTATCCGTGCCGTCACCGCATTTCATGCAGATCGACTTAGCGCCACAGCACTTGAGGAGGAGTACGCCAAGGCGTTGCAGGATACGATTGAGCGCCTTGAGCAGACTGGATCACCGGTACTCACCGACGGCGAACAGACGAAGCCAAGCTTTGCCACGTATGCGCTGACGGGTCTCGCGAATCTCGCGCCGGATGGGGTCGTAATTCCATTTGCCGATGGCCATACACGCCAACTGCCGCGCCTTACGCAAGGTCCCTTCAGATATGGTGTCCATGCGGCCCAGTATCTGAAGACCGCGCAAGGATACACCCAACGGCCGATCAAGCAGGCCGTCATCTCCGCGTCGGCGATGAGCCTCCTCTACCCTTCGCAGGAGATTCCGGGCTATTCTCGCGAAGCCTTTCTCTCCGACCTTATCGCGGAGGCAGCGGAGGACATCCGGGAAGCGCTTCTGGCGGGTGCCGCCAGTGTGCAGATCGATTTCACCGAGGCAAGGCTGTCGCTCAAGCTCGATCCCACGGGCGGCTTGTTGCGCAGCTTCGTCGGGCTGAACAACCAGGTGCTTGAGGGCTTCACCGTTGAAGAGCGCCGCCACATCGGAGTTCATGTCTGCCCGGGAGGGGATCATGATTCAACCCACAGCGCGGATGTGGATTATGCCGGCTTGCTTCCCGAGCTCTTCAAACTGAACGCCGGCCGGTTCTATTTGCAGATGGCGAGTGAGCCTGACCGCAAGCGTGTCCTGGCAACGGTCAAGCAGGTGCTCCGACCGGATCAACTTGTCTTGGTCGGCGTCATTGATCCGATCCGTCCAGAGGTCGAAACCCCGGAGCAGGTGCGTGACAGGATTCTGGAAGCCGCCTCGATACTTCCATTGGATCAGCTCGGAACCACTGACGACTGCGGCTTCGCGCCGTTTGCAGACGATGTCTCGACAGCGCGCGAGACGGCATTTAGCAAGATCCGGTCGAGGGTTGAGGGGACCGACCTGGCTGCTCGTGAGCTAGGACTTTAGGAACCCAGAAGGAGCAGAGTGCGGAGACTCTTGCAAATTTCCGCACGTTGAGCTAGCGAGCCGAGGGCTGACGGTAGCCGTTCTCCGCAAGATGCTTGCCCATCGCTTGATACATCTCCGGTTCGCGAGGCTGGAAGGTGGCGAGACCATCCACATAGCGGTTGTACATGCAGAAGGCGGCGGCGATGAGAACCGTGTCATGAATCTCAAGGTCGGTCGCACCTTCGGCACGGGCAGCCGCGATGTGGGCTGGGCTAACCGTCTTCGCGTCGCCTTGCACGTGGGCGGCTATGATCAGCAGCGCCTTCAGCTTGTCGGAGACATCGGCTGTAGCGGGATCAGCACATACCGAGGCGACGAGCTCTGGACTGCCACCAACGTGACTGGCAGCGGCTGCGCCATGGCTGGTCTTGCAGAAGAAGCAGTCGTTGCGCGAAGAGACGTAGCTCGCAATCAGCTCCCGGTCGCGCGAGCTGAGGCTGCCATTCGCTCCCGGCTCAAACAGGAGGATGTGCGCGATATCGCGCATGGGCTTTGCGGTCTCAGGACGGAAGGCGAACGCGGCAGCGATTCCGGGAAGATGGCTGGGAAGATCGATATGCGGCATCTTATCGGGTCACCAGTTCAGCTACCTCGGATGCAACGACGTTGGGCAGGTTGACCGCGACGTAGCCGTCACGGGCCACCATCTTGCCGCGCTCACGATAGAGTGCGGGATCCTGAGGCTGAAACGTAGCGAGACCATCGACGTAGCGGTTGTACATGCAGAAAGCCGCGGCAATCAGGACGGTGTCGTGTATCTCCAGGTCGGTTGCGCCTTCGTTGCGGGCAGCCTGAACATCCTCGGTGGTCACGTTCTTGCCATCCTGCTGCACTTTGCCTGCAATATTCAGGAGGGCCTTCAGCTTGGGAGAGACGGAAGCTGCGTGGAAGTCCTGCTTCACACTCTGAACCAAGGCTTCATCGCCATCGAGGTGTGCCGCTGCAATGGCGCCATGGATGGACTGACAGTAGTGGCAGTTATTCTGCGACGACACATAGGTTGCGATGAGCTCACGCTCGCCCGCGGTCAGCGAGTTGGGATGACGGAGCAAGACTTCAACCAGTTCGTTGAGCGGCTTGGAGGTCTCGGGGCGGAAGGCCATGGGACCACGAATTCCGGGCAGGTTGGGTAGATCGATGTGGGGCATGGTGTCTCCTTTGAAGGTTGGGAATGGTCGGGGAAGGCTTCTACATGGAAAGGTCGACGGCGGCACCGGATAGCAGAACGGCGTCTGACGCCCTGGAGTCCTCGGGATAACGCGGAAGAAGGAACTGGAGGAAAGCGGCCACGAACAAGGGTGCTGAAAGAAGAAGGACGGTAGAAGGCACGTACGATCCCGCCTTGTCGAACGCGCGACCCATCAGCACCGGACCGAAGGCCGCACCGACCGCATAGGCGGTCCAGCTAAGGCCGTACAGCGTTGAAAAGCGCGATCTGCCAAAGTACTTAGCGATCAAGTACGGCACCACGTCAGCCTCGCTTCCAGCACCAAAGCCTATCAGGAAAGCTCCGACAATGCCCATCGTGGCAGACGTCGCATAGGCCACGGTGACGATTCCCGCAGCCGCCAACAGCAGGACCGCCAGCGACACCATAGGTGCAAAGACACGGTCGAGGAGATGGCCGGTGACGAGGCGGCCGACGATGCCGGACAGCCCAAGCATCGACAGGGCCAGGGCCGCGCTGGCCGGTGTGACGGAGCGTCCGGTGAGAAGGGCTGCTAGATGTGCGATGGCGCCGTTAAGACTGAGCGCGGAGAGCAGGACGGGGATTGCAATCAACCAGAAGATGCTCGTCTTCAGCACACCGGAGATGGAGGTTGGACTAGTAGCCTCGATCGGCGTGGGTTCAGCCGCGGGGTTATTGCGAATCAATAGAGCGGTCAGGGGAAGGCCGAGCAGGGAGGCCGCTCCCAGAACAAGGTAAGCGCTGCGCCAGCCATATGCCGCGATCACATGCTGGGCGACCATAGGCATCAGGATGGAGCCGGCCCCACCTCCCGCCAGGACCAGGGCCAGAGCCAGACCGCGCCGCCGGTCAAACCATGTCAGGACCGCGCGGGAGTAGGCTAGCTGGGCCGTTCCGTTGCCCACGATCCCAATGACGACATAGGTGGCGTAAAACTGCCCGATATGTCCCTTGAGCAGCGAGAGAGACATGATGCCGACGGCGAAGACGGCGATGCAGGGCAGAATGATCCGTCGCGGTGGCAAGCGATCCAGAAGCGACCCTAGGAACGGGGAGCACGCTGCCACGGTGAGCGCGGTAAGGGCGAAACCACGCGAGATGGCTTCACGCTTCCAGCCGAATGCGAGCTGCAACGGCGATAGGAAGAGGCTGAAGGTGTACGGCACAATGGCGGCAAAGCTGACCATGACGCCGACAAAGGCGGCGATCGTGACGCGCCAACCTGTATAGGTGGGCGAGCCCTCGTTCGATCTCGAAGTGGATGAAGGCGTGGGCATGGCGCAGTGACAGCCAGAGCGTACGTGTTACGTCAGGCGTTGCACTCAACAAGAGGGAGGGTTTTGATCTCATGCTTTTGGTGGAGTCTTCTTCGTCAGGCGACTTCACCGGGCGAAACCCCGGTTTGCGCGAGGTTTGGCATCGATGCCAGATTGCGCGTTCCCATGTTGCGGTTTTCGATGCCAATCAGGTTGAGTATCGGGCTTGTAATCATGGTGGTCACAAGGGCCATCACGACCAGCATCGTAAACAGAGTGGGCGAAAAGACGTGCGCGTTGTAGGCGATGTTCAAGACGATCAGTTCAACAAGGCCGCGTGTGTTGAGCAACGCTCCGAGCGCCATGGCGTCGCGCCATGATTGCCCGGTAAGTCTGGAGGCGACGATTGCGCCGCCCATCTTGCCCGCCACCGCCGCCACCAACACCACGGCCGTCCAGATCCAGATGCGCATGCCCGAGAGCAGATCGAGCCGGGTGCGCATTCCGGTGAGCGCGAAGAAGAGCGGCAGCAGCAGGATGGACACGATCGTGTCGATGCGTGTGCGAACCGCGGTCTGCCAGCGCTCAATGCGAGGGAAGCATAGGCCACCTAGGAACGCTCCGAAGAGCGGATGAATGCCAATGGCCTCTGTCGCCGCAGCCGATGCAAGGACCGTAGCCACAACGACACCCAGGGTTTCGTACGACAGGCCTGCCTCGCTTTGACGTCGAGCGACCCAGCTGCCAATCGGCCTCACCACGCCGAGCATCACCACCAGGTAAAGGCCAAGCCATAGAAAGCGCGTGGTGAGCGGCGTCGCCTCACCAGCATGTGGGAGGAGAGTCAGTCCCAAGGCGAGGAGAAGCCAGGCGCAGACATCGTCCACGGCGGCACACATCAGGGCTGTTGCGCCGAGTGGCGTGGACTGCAGGCCTCTTTCCTCGAGGATTCGAGCGAGGACGGGGAACGCGGTGATGCTCATGGAGATGCCGAGAAAGAGGACGAACGGGAGGTTTCCAATGCCGTCCGGGGCGAACCGAATCCGAAGGGAATGGGCGACCATCACCGCCATCAGGAAAGGAAAGAGAATGCTCATGGCGCTGGCGAGAAGGGCCGTGGAGCGCTGCCTGCGAAGATGTTCGTAGTCCAGTTCGCTGCCGATCAAAAACAGGAATAAGACCAGGCCGATGGTGCTGAGGATCTCAAAGGAAGCTAACGAACTTGACGGAAACAGGCTAGCCGAGAGGTGCGGTGCGAACCGGCCAAGAATCGACGGGCCCACGAGGATTCCGCCCACGATTTCGCCGATCACCCGAGCCTGTCCGAGCCTTCGCGCGACCCACCCGCAAGCCAGCGCTGTTAGCAAAACGACTGCCATCTGAATGAGTAAAAGCGTCATGCACCCTCATAGCGCAGGCATGTGCCTACGGTTGGTTTTACGACGATTTACGTAGAGAATGATCGCTTCTGTCAGCAGAAAGATCAGGCCTACCGGCATGGCTCTGGCCCCTATGGTCGCGGGCCATGTCAGCCTGAAATCAGATGTCCAGTCGAGCACGATGAGCCCCAGACCACCGAAGAACAGAATGGAGCCACACCATCGGCGAAAGCCAGCCGACAATTCGCTTTCCCCGCGGTAATCGGTTCCGCGAACTTCAAGAAGCGGGGGACCGCCAAGACCGGCGGCACCATAGATTCGACAGCGCAAAGTACTTGATCGTTTTACTTCATTGTTCGCGTACTCTTCGGCTTCGGCCAGGGAAGTGAAGACAGTGCAGTGAGGCGCTCCGGAGATATTATCCGGCGACGATTCATAACTGGAATAAAGAACCGCAAACTCCCCTGGAGCCATACGCTCGTTCCAGGAGTGTGGCACGACATACGGATCGAAGAGCAGCAGGGTTCGTGGCTGGCTCATAGCGAAGTATATCAATCTGCGGAGTTTCACTAGCGGCTCTGGGCAGCTCCATCCCGTCGCTGAAGGAACAGAGATTCTCTCGCGCATCAGCGTCACGGCAGAGGAGATATCCACCTTTCGGTCGATGTGAGGCCTTTCGCCTCTGCCTAGAATTGGTTCGCTCCCGAACTCTTTCTGCAGGTCATTCGAATGCCAGATCAGCCGAACCCACGACGCCCAAAACGAGGTACTTACAGCCCGAGGCCCGAGACCCTGGAGCTACTGCGCGTTTCTGGTAATCCGATCAATGGGTTGGGCGAGGAGACGCCGCGCCGGCCGTCGCCTTTCTTCTGGCATCCTCCGGACCAGCACCCGTATGGCGACCTCCAGGTCGTCGCCCGACAGAGCTCTCGCGCCTGCCCTGATTCGGGGCCGGCGTTTCTGGCCGCCTATAGTTACCCGGAACTGATCCCCGTCGCCGAGGAGCAGAATTCCGGATCTGCCGAGGAGCTTTCGGCTGAGGTGACCGCCTTCGCTCTCTCGCACGAAGCAGACGCGGTGGGCATTGCGGCAATGGATCCGCTCTATGTCTTCGAAGGCTACACCGTCGATGAGCCGTGGGTCATCGTGCTTGGGCTGGCGCATAACTACGAGCGCTTGAAGGAAGTCCCGTCGGACGAGACGAACGGCGTTGGTGTGGTGGACATTGGCGATCAATATGCAAAGGGCACGCGGTCTTCCTACGCGCTGGCCAACTGGATTCGCTCGCAGGGATACACTGCCAATCCTTATCCTGGACCTTCAGCGAGTGCGCTGGTTCTTATCCCGCCGGCGATCGCTGCCGGCCTGGGCGAGCTTGGGAAGCATGGCTCCTTGATCAGCCCGAAGTTTGGATCAGGCGTGCGCCTGGCGGGTGTGACCACAAATATGCCGCTGGTTGCCACCGGTTCAAGTCGCTTCGGAGCGGATGACTTCTGCTCCACCTGCCAGGTCTGCACGCGCGCATGTCCGCCCGGTGCCATCTCGGAGGCGAAGCAGATGGTACGTGGTGTCGAGCGCTGGTATGTGGATTTCGATAAGTGCATTCCCTACTTCGCCGAGACCGCATCGTGCGGCATCTGCATCGCGGAGTGTCCGTGGACTCGTCCGGATGTGCGGCCGAAGCTGCTTGCCACCATGGCCCGCAGAATGGCGAACAAGAATAAAAGTGGCCAGGTTCCCGCATCTGAACCACTCACTCGCGAGGCCTACCAGTGATTGCAGCGGAGAAAGAAAGACAGAGACCTCTTACT
>CAZZYQ010000081.1:0-11790 GCA_964658395.1 uncultured Granulicella sp.
GGGTTCGCTCCGGCTATTGCCAGGCGTGCGGCGCCGCCGCGGAAGGCTGCGGCCATGCCGTCGGCCATCCACTGGGCGGCGTGGTCGAAGCTGGCGTCTTCAGCGTAGCGATAACGGGCTAAGACGGAGGGATCGTCAGCGTAGAAGCTGGTGACGAGCACGGCACCGGCTTTGTATGCGTGTTCGGTGATGCGACGGACGAGCGGAAGAGCTTCGAGAGGAGCGGAGATCAACAATTCCTGCCCCTTGCCAAGGTTGAGACCAACGCGAACGGCGACTTCGGCGAAGCGGTCGAGCTTCTCTTCGAAGGAAAGGGAGGCAAAAGACGATGCGATGGGTTCAGTGGCAGGGGTAAGGACAGCGGAGGCGCTCATACATTTCAGGCTAGGCGGGAGAGGGGCGGAACGCAAGTTTGAGCGTTCAGGGGGCAAGGTATTGGGTCGGAGTAAGAATGGGAATGCCGCGCCAGGGATTGAGGGACAGCAGGTCGGCGTCGCCGGTGATGATGAAGTCCGCGCGGCCGGAAAGAGCCAGTTCGAGGAACTTGTTGTCTTTAGGATTGCGGCAGTCTGTGACATGCTCGGTAACTTCAACTAATTCGCCAGCATTGATGAAATACCAGAGGTAATTCAATCGCTTTTCGACATTTTGATAACGGTCGAACTTCGGTCTGCGAAAGACCTGGTCAAGCTCGTCGATGACTGGCACGGAAAGGAGAATCACCGCGTTTCCGTATAAAGAAGCGATGAGTACTGAGGATGGCGATTGCGGCGAAATCAGCCCAGCCACAACGACGTTGGTATCGAGGACTAACTTAGGAGGCTTTTCGATCGAGGATTTTCATCAGGTCTTCCGGGGTCAGACCGTCCTCCGCCGCACGCGCCCGGATATCGTCGCCAAACTCTCTCATCGCGCGAAGAAATTTATCTGCCTTAGCCCGGCGAATGATGGCATAGTCTTCCATGGAGACGATGGCACGGAGATCGCTTTCGCCATCAGTGATGACGATGGCGTGGCCGTCGGGATCACGCAGGAGAGCCGGAAGGTTTTCGATCGCTTCGGCTTCGGAGACGACTCGCATGACGGAATTCTACTCCTGTTGCGGGTTTACAACTCCGTATAAACATCGTGGAAGTCGAAGACGCCGGTGCGCGTGGAGAGCCATTCGGCAGCGCGGACTGCGCCTTCCGCGAAGCCCTGTCGGGAGAAGGATTCGTGGGTAAGGACGATGCGGTCGGAGTCGCTGCGGGCTTCGAGCGTGTGCAGGCCGGGGGCTTCGCCCTCCCGGGTCGCGTCGATCTTGATCTCGTCGATGCCGGCCGCCTCTTCGACGATCTCGCCGAGCGTGATTGCCGTGCCGGAGGGCGAGTCCAGCTTGCTCATGTGGTGGGTTTCGGTGATGGCAAAGGTGTAGCCCAGGCCCTTCAGGGCGGTGCCCATCTGGTCCGCAAGCTTGAAGACAACTTGAACGCCGACCGAGAAGTTGGTGCCGTAGAGCAGGCCCGCTCCCTTGCGTTCCGCGAGACCGCGCATGTCCTTCAATTTGTCGTACCATCCGGTGGTGCCGACGACCATCTTTGCACCTGTGGCCAGGCAGGCGCGCATGTTCTGGAGCACCGCGTCGGGAGTGGTGAAGTCGATGACAACATCGAAGCCGGCGACGAAGGGCGCGGTGAGAGCGGCGGCGGCCGGGTTCTCTTTGGCGTCGAGGACGTGGACGCCATGGCCGCGCGCGTGCGCTACGTCTGCTACGAGTTTGCCGGTCTTGCCGTGGCCTAGGATCAGAATGCGCATGATGCTCCTTTGGTGTAGATCAGGAGAGAGCTACAACTGGTGTGCCGAAAAGAGACGCTCCGCTCGATGGAGAAGTATCGACTCTTCTCGAAGAAGAAGAAGAACAGCAGATTCCCTCCGGGAATGACAAAAGGATGGAGGGATCTGCAGTACTTAAGAATTACACACTTGGTCCGGTAAACAACGATGAGAGTGGGCGGTCATGAGTACGCCAGCGATGCGTGCAGAGTTACTTGGCGACACTGGCCGCAGCGGCGCGCCCATCGAGATCGAAGACGGTTTCGTCGGGGTCGGCGAAGAAGACGCGATGCAGCGATTGGATCGCCTCTTCGACATTCTCTTCGTCGATCATGAAGCTCATGTTGATCTCGCTTGCGCCCTGCGAGATCATGCGGACGTTCACGTGGCTGATGGCGGAGAAGACGCGGCCGGCGATGCCGTTGTGGCCGCGTATGTCTTCGCCGACCATGCAGATCAGAGCCTTGTTGCCTTCGAGCTTCACGTCGGCAATCAAGGAGAGTTCGGCGCAGATCTCAGGCAGGCGCTGGTTCGAATCGACGGTGAGCGAGATACTGACCTCGCTGGTCGAGACCATGTCGATGGCGCATTTGTACTTGTCGAAGACGTCGAAGACGGCCTTCAGGTAGCCGTGCGACATCAGCATGCGGCTGGCTACGACGTCGATGATGGTAAGGCGCTTCTTTGCGGCGATGCTCTTGAAGGGGCTCGCGCAGGGCGGCGCCATGGCGGTGATCTTGGTTCCCTCGTTTTCGGCGTTGCGCGAGTTCAGCACCCAGACGGGAATGCTCTTCTGCACGGCAGGCAGGATGGTGGCCGGATGCAGGACTTTCGCGCCGAAGTAGGCGAGTTCGGCGGCCTCTTCGAAGCTGATCGTCTTTACGCGCAGGGCGTCGGGGCAGATGCGGGGATCGGTGGTCATGATGCCGTTGACGTCGGTCCAGATCTCGATGGCGCCGGCGTGCAGGCCGCCGCCGACGAGGGCGGCGGTGTAGTCACTGCCGCCGCGGCCTAGTGTGGTCGTAATTCCTTCGGCGTTCGAACCGATGAAGCCGCCCATGACCGGTGTATGTCCGGCAGTGATGAGCGGCAGCACCAGTTCGGCGAGCTTGGCTTCGATCGCGGCTTCGTTCGGGACGGCCTTGCCGTAGGTGCTGTCGGTGATGATGCAGCTGCGGGCGTCGACGTGCGTGCCGTTGAGGCCTTGCTGCTCGAAGGCCTGCGCGACGATGCGGCTGGACAGGCGCTCGCCAAAGCTGACGACGAGGTCGGCGGTGCGCGGTGTGAGTTCGCCAACGGCGGCGATGCCGCGCAGCAGGTCGTCGAGCGCGTTGAACTCGGCTTCGATTGCAGGATGGAGCAGGACGAAGCGGGCGGAGTCGAGAAGCTGGGCGGCGGTATCGATGTGGCGGGTGCGCAGGCGGCTGCTGATGGCGAGGGCGCCGGTGCGGTCGCCGCGTCCGGCGGCGGCTCCGCTGGCGATGAGCAGGTCTGTGACCTTCGCCATGGCAGAGACGACGACAACGGCATCGAGGCCGCGCTGCCTTCTGCCGCCAACGATCGCAGCGGTGCGCTGCATGGCGGTCGCATCTTCAACCGAGGTCCCGCCAAACTTCATGACGACGAGTTGTTCGCGGGCCGCGCTCATGCAAGCACCGGGTCGAGCTTGGCCGGCGGCTTTATGGGCTTGAGCTTGCCGAGACGGGCGAGGACTTCGGCGTTCAGGACTGCCGCCCCGGCGGCTCCGCGAATGGTATTGTGCGAGAGCACGACGAACTTCCAGTCGAGCAGCGGACATTCGCGCAGACGGCCTACGGTAGCAGCCATGCCCGCGCCGCGCATGCGGTCGAGGCGGGGCTGCGGGCGGTCTGGGGCGGCGTCGAATTCGACGGGCTGGTCGGGTGCGGTGGGAAGATGCTGGCCGTGCAGTGGATTGAAGTCGTTCCAGGCGGCGAGAATCGCTTCGCGCGTAGCGGGCTTGCGGAACTTGATGCTTACGCACTCCGTGTGGCCGTCTTCGACGGCGACGCGGTTGCAGTGCGCGCTGACCTTCGCGTCGAGCAGGGAGATGCCGCTGCCATTGCTGCGACCGAGGAGCTTGCCAACTTCCTCCTGCAGCTTCTCTTCTTCATTTTTGATGAAGGGAACGACATTGCCGAGGATGTCGAGCGAAGCCACGCCGGGGTAGCCCGCGCCGCTGACTGCCTGCATCGTGCTGACAAAGACGCTCTCGATGCCGAAGCGGGCTTCGAGCGGCTTGAGGGCCAGGACCAGGCCTATGGCAGAGCAGTTCGGGTTGGTCACGATGTAGCCGCCGGAGTCTTTCCGCCAACTCTGCTGCTCTATGAGGTCGAGGTGGTCGGCGTTCACTTCGGGAACGACCAGGGGAACGTCCGGGGTCATGCGGAAGGCGCTTGAGTTCGAGATCACGGCGCAACCAGCGGCGGCGAACTGCGGCTCCAGTTCGCGGGCAATGTCGGAGTCGAGCGCGGCGAAGATGATGTGCGGCAGATCGCCGGTTACGGCTTCGGGAGTGTTTGGCTGGACGACCATCTCCGCGATGTATCGGGGGAGCGGCGTATCGAGCTTCCACTTGCAGGCCTCGGCATAGGTCTTTCCGGCGCTGCGGTCGCTGGCGGCGAGCCAGGTAATGTTGAACCACGGATGGTTGTGCAGCAGCTGAATGAAGCGCTGGCCGACCATTCCGGTCGCGCCGAGTATACCGACGTTACGTCGTTCCATGATCGTTCAAGGATAACGCGGTGCAGGGTTCTTTACGAGTGAAGCGGATGCGACTTTCGTGACGACGACTCCAATCCGAATCAGAAATCGTCTCGGCGGCGATTGCGGCGCACCACCTGATGGCTACCGGTGCCGCCCCAGACAAGTAGCGCGACCACGGCATGGATGATGAACCACAGGCTGAGTCCCTGGTCGCGATAGATGAGTACCAGGATCAGGATGCGCGGGATGAGCAGCGCACAGATCGGCGCGATCAGGTTGTCGAGATGAAAGCGAGCAAGATCGTGGTCGAACCAGGCAACGATCAGAGCGACGCGCGGCAGGAAGAGCGAAAATACCAGGAACCAGAGAGGCAGCGCATGAATAGCGAGTGATTGGATGGTCAAACGATCTGACATGGCGTAGGCGCTTCTTCCTTTAGAGAAAGCAATAGTAAACGGTGGCCGGTAGGACGTGCGAGACTGGTGGCGAAAGCGTCGGTCGGGAGAAGCAGATTCCCTCCGGGAATGACAAACAAAGTTAGGGTAATTGTGCTGAAGAAACGTCCGGACTATTTCGCAACAAACGTGCGGACTATTTTGCTGAAAAGGTGAAGCTGGCTGTCGCAGTAGATTCCGGCTTGACGCTTACCTGGATGGTTTGTTCGCCGAGCTTTTCGTGCACTGCTGCCACCGTGTATTCTCCTGCCGGCAGGCCCTTGAGCGAGAATCGGCCCTCACCGTCGCTGACATCGAAAAAGGGCGTCTGCGAGACATTGATGAAGGCGTTCATCCACGGATGATTGTTGCACCGGACAGGGATCATCGTCTCCGCTACGTCGAAGCGTTTGATCTGCGGCGCTCCTTTAGGGGACTGCGATATGTCGATGCTCTGGCTGCCGCCAGCGGTGGGCAAGGTGTGGATGTTATGCATGGTGACGTCTGAGTTGCGGAACTCGACCGACTGGCCCTTTGTCACGCCCACTACGTGCGGCACGTACTTGCAGCCCTTTTGGTCCATCACAACTGCCGGGCCACCGGCGGTCCCCATGGAGAATGCGGCGGGCGGTCCGCTCTTCACGTAGACAAAGACATTTCCTAACTTTCCACCACGTACCGCGAACTGCTCCGACATGTTGTCTTCTGTAGAAGACATGCCGCAGGCGGGATCCATGCTCATGTCGATCTTTACCGGAGCTGGCGCCTTGCCAGCGAACTTCACGACGCCTTCGACCGAGCCGAGCCTGGCAGTATCCGGAGCTACCGACTGGATGGGAACAGTTAGTGGCTTAGTCTCGACCGTGCTGGCAGCGTTGTCCGCAGGCTTGGCTTTGCATCCCGTGACCACGAAAGCCATCACAACCGCCGCTGCAAAGAGTCCATTCAGCTTTATTCCCATTCCTGCTCCTTGATCCTCTGAAACCCCTTCGTAAGGAGGGTTTGATTAACTTCCCGAATGGCCATCGCTAGCAAGAAGCAGATCCCCCACGGATTGACAAACAAAGATGTGGTGGAGGACTTGGCCAGAGTCTCCCTACAGCGCCGCGATCACGGCATCCGCGAACGCTTTTGTTCCGCTCACGCCGCCGACATCCCTGGTGAGTGTCTTACCCCCCGAGTAGACGGTCTCGAGAGCCGTCTGGATGTTGTCTGCGGTTGCAGCCTCGTCGATGTGGCGAAGCATCAGGACCGCCGATTGCAGCAGGGCAGTGGGATTCGCGATGTCCTTGCCTGCGATGTCCGGTGCCGATCCGTGGACAGCTTCGAAGATGGCGCAATCGAGACCAAGGTTCGCGCCGGGAACCAGGCCGAGACCGCCTACAAAGGCCGAGCAGAGATCGGAGAGGATGTCTCCGTAAAGGTTCTCGGTCAAGATGACGTCGTACTGGTAAGGGTTGAGCACAAGCTGCATGCAGGTGTTGTCGACGATGTGTTCGGCGTAGGTGATCTCCGGAAAGCCAGCCGCGACCCTGCGCGCGCAATCCAGGAAGAGGCCGTCTGAAAGCTTCATAATGTTTGCCTTGTGGATGGCGTGGATCTTCTTGCGGCCGAACTTCCTCGCGTACTCAAAGGCGAACTTCGAGATGCGGGTCGAGCCTTTTTCCGTGATGATCTTGAGCGACTGCGCCACGCCGGGGAAGACCATGAGTTCCAGCCCGGCATAAAGGTCTTCGGTGTTTTCGCGACAGATGATGAGATCGATGCCGGGATAGTTCGTCTTGAGGCCGGGAAGGTTCTTGATGGGCCGGAAGTTGGTGAACAGATCAAACTTCTTGCGCAGCGTTACGTTGATCGAAGCAAACCCTCCGCCAATCGGGGTTGTGACCGGTCCCTTGAGGGCTAGTTTGTTCTGCTCGATGGACTTGTAGAGCGCCTTGGGGATGTATTCGCCGGTCTGGTCGAAGGCGTCCGCACCCGCAGCGAAGGTATGCCAGTCGAAGCGCGCTCCAGTTGCGGCGCCGGCGGCTTCAAGGATAGAGACCACGGCGGAAGATACTTCAGGCCCAATGCCGTCACCGGGGATGAGGGTGATGGCGTGCGTTCTATGGTTCGATGGCAAAGCTGGCTCTCCAGTTCAGATTAGGTAAGGCAATCCTGCTACTTGCGCCGGCTCGTCTCCTTGGTACCGCTCAGGAGTTGTTCGAGCTCCGCTTTGAACTCGCGCACGTCCTTGAAGTCGCGATAGACGCTTGCAAAACGGATGTAAGCGACGGTGTCGATCTCTTTCAGGCGGCCCATGATCAGTTCGCCGACTTCGCTGGTGGTTCGTTCGCGCTCAGGCGAATCGACCACAAAGGCCTCGGTCGAGTCGACGATCTGTTCGAGCGTAAACGCCGCAACGGGCCGCTTCTCGCAGGCGTGGAGCAGGCCGCTTAGCACTTTTTGACGATCGAACTTCTCACGGCGTCCGTCCTTCTTGACCACCATGTAGGGAATCTCGTCGATGCGCTCATAGGTTGTGAAGCGTTTGTTGCAGCCTTCGCACTCGCGTCGCCGGCGGATCGAGTCCGCCTCTTTACTCTCTCGTGAATCGACGACCCGATCCTGGGCGAAACCACAATAGGGACATCTCATGGACAACCTGATTTTAGCAGCGTCAGGTTCAGGCAGATCGAGTTCCGGTGGGTACTTTCTCCGCCGCCGCTGCGGCGCCGCTCTCGTCAGCAACAGCTTTCAAGCTGACGCGCTGCACCTGCGAGAACACAAACCCGATGGGGATGATGCTGAGCGTGAGCACAAACAGCAGGACTGCTCCACAAGCGGTGGCCGCCTCTACAGGAGCGTCGAAGAAGGTGTGCATGGCTGCGGCAGTAAGCGCGATCTGGGTGAACCAGCCGATCACCGGCAACTGGACCAGGGAACCGCCCATACTGGCTGCCATGAGCAGCATGGTGCTGGGAAAGCTGATCGCGGCCAGTTGCGGCGTGTCCACGAAGCCGTGAAGCGTTTCGACATAGGCGATGCCGATCATGCCCCACATCGCCACCGAAATCACGAGTACGATGGCGAACTCGCTGAAGGAGGAAAGAGCGTTCAGACCATTGCGGAAGTCTAAGATCTTTTCGCTGAGGCTCTCACCCGCGCCTTTCGACAGACGGCCAACAACGCTGCGTGCGAAGCCTGCAACTGCTCCGCCTGAGATGCGAACGGCTATGGCAAAGACGGCGAGAAAGAGCGTTCCAGCCAAACTGTAGATGCCGGTCTTCACGAAGACTTCATGGTGTGGCATGTCCTTAGGCGTGAAGGCCAGAGCGGAGGAGAAGACGATTGCCGCGGCTCCAAGATCGAACATCCGCTCGATGGTGTACACCGCGATCTGCGAAGAAAAGGGAAGACCAACACGGCGGGCGATCAGGTAGGGACGGGTAAGGTCTGCAAGCCGCCCGAAGAGACCTACGGCAGCGAAGCCTATAAATTGCGATCCTACAGTCGAGGATAAGCCAATCTTCTTGGTCGGCGCGACCAGCACGGCCCAGCGCGCAGAACGCATCCAGTAGGTTGCCCAGATCAGCAGGGCAGCGATTGCAACGGGCTTCCAAGCCACATGGCTCAGTTGCGACCAGAAGACCGCCCAGTCGAAGTGAATGCGGTCGCGAAAGACCAGAACCAGGATCGCAAGTACGATCAGCACGGCAAACCAAAGGATTCCGTTTCGGCGCTTCATAGCTTCCTTTCCCGCGGGCAATGTAGACGCGGAGACAAGATCTACTGCATGGCTGGAAGGACGTCTGCAATCTGGTTGCGGCTTGCTGATGCTGCTTGCTGCTTGCGGCGATTGAACTCACGAATGACGCGCGCAACGTAGGCGCGTGTTTCGCGATACGGGGGAACACCGTGATACCTGTCCACAGCAGCCGGGCCGGCGTTGTAGGCGGCGAGTGCAAGGGCTGCGTTGTCGTGATAGCGGACCAGAAGTTGATCGAGGTAGGCGGTGCCCCCAGCAACGTTCTGGTCCGGACGAAAGGCATCGTCTACACCCATCTCAGTCGCAGTACCCGGCATGAGTTGCATCAACCCGCGTGCCCCAGCGCGGGAGACAGCGAGAGTATGGCCGCCACTTTCGGCCTTCACTACAGAGGCAAGCAGGTCCTCGTCGATGTGATGTTGTGAACCCGCCCGGGCCAGGATAGTGTGCAACTCTGCGGGTGTCATTTCCGCCTTTAGCGTCGTTACGATCTTGGAAGGGGCGCCAGGGGGATCAGGGATGCTCTCAACACGGAGCACAGCGTCCGACGCAACGTCGATATAGCTCGGCTCCGCGCTCGTGGATAGCGAGGAAGCCGGAAGCAAAAAGAGGCGCGTTCGATTGTCACTCGTCGGTTCACGGCGCAGGCAATCGATCTCAAATCCATTCTTCAGCGTGATGTGCTCGGCCGCATGGGCCAAAGGGCATGCGCCGACGCCGATTGCCATCACTCCAGCAAAACAGACGCGCGGTAGGAACGATAGGAAGCCCAGAGTCACCCTCCTAGGCTAACACTGAGCATCGCTCCGCCGATGATGTTGGATGGTCCGCCAGTTGTACGCCGAGAACACTCCAGATGGCGTCAGCAACTCCATCTTCGGCGTGGTGGCCGCCGAGATTCCAGCCGCGCAGGGCAGCGACTGCCTTGAGGTCTTGAGGAGCATTCTCCATCAATACGGGCCGACCGGCGACTTCGAGCATGGAAACGTCGTTCCAGTTGTCCCCGATCGCCATGGTGGCTGCGATCTCAATTCCGCGGCTGGCTGCCAGGCGCATCACGGCGGCGCCCTTTGAGCAGCCTGCGGGCAGAAGGTCAACCAGGCTGAGGTCGCGCGCGGGGTATTCTGTGCGGTTCAACACAACCTCAGCATCGGCCAGACGCGCAGGCGGTGTGATGCCGGCCGCGAAGGCACGCGGATGCTCAAGCAGACGGGCCTCGACGCGGCGCATGCGGTCGATCGTGCCACACAGCATCACCTGGATTGGCGATTGGTGCTGAACAGCGCGCCTCAGGATGACGTCTTTGAGTGGCACAGCATGTTCGATGTAAGGTGCGTTCGCTTCCATCCACTTGCCAATGCTGCTGTGCAGGTCTTCAAGGTGTTCGACAAGCAGCGCGCCGTAGGCGTCGTCCCCGTCTGGTCGAACAAGATCGTAGGTGATGACCATCGCATTGCGAAACTCTCGAAGGTGCTCACACAGCCAAAGTGTCGTCTCGCTGGATAGATGGGTACGGTCAATCAACTCGGCACCAATGGTTCGGGTCACCGTTCCGTTGGAGCTGATGAGGAGGCTCGATTCTGGAAAACCCAGACCGCGCAACACCCGCATGGCATAGGAATGCCGACGTCCGGTCGCGATGACGACTTCGATGCCTGCATCCCTCGCAGCCTGCATGGCCGCAAGATTGCGCCGGCTTACGAGACCGTCGGCGCCGATGAGCGTGCCGTCCATATCAATGGCAATCAGGCGTACGTCAGGGAGTAAAGCGTTGACTTTGTTCACTCTTCGATTGTCTCACCGGCCCGCGAAGGGCAACGGCCACGGCACGTTCACACGAAATTGACTCGACATTAATGCAAATTCGAGAGAGCCTCTTAATAGGCACCACAAAGGCCGGTCTATGTTTCACAAAAATGTTGCACACTCCCTTCGGAGTCAATCCTCTTCTCCACTTGGTCCACAGCCGTCTTCTGATTCACCCGTAAACGGGCCTCGTCTTGTTCTGCTCCCCGCAGGCGGCGACGGTTCGAGCCAGAAGACTCCCTCCGCACTCATCGACCTCATCTCCATCTCTGCGCATCGCTGCTCGGCGTTCTTCGCTGAGGCGGCTGTGCTCGTCCTGGTGCTGGCCCTGCTCGACAGGTTCATGCTCAAGGGCCGCATGGAGATTGGCTGGGCGTTGAGCGCCTTTACCATTAGCCTGATGCTGCTGACGGCAAGCATCGCGACCGAGTTTACCGCTCGGCGGTGGTTGAAGGCGCATTAGCAGTCGCAAAGACCTGTGATACATCGGTAGACAGTTGAAGCGCAGCTCTGGTGGGGATCGACAGGGTAGCGCATACGTGTGTCTGGGATCGAACGCCGCACGAACTCGCCTCTTCCCAATGTTGCGTTGCGGAGCTTCCATAGTTCGGATAACAAGCGATTGGGAGAGGCGGAGTTCCGTTCCATGGCCTCTCAGGCGCTGTTTAGCATCTCTGGCCCATTGTTGCGTACGTTGCCAACAGCTTGATTCGCCGCAAACATCTCCATGGCAGCGGAATCGAACGGCCGCAGCAGGTCGAGTGGCGGTTGGCCGCTCTCCCGCTCGAGCCAGCGATCGTAGTCCCGCATGTGCAGGATGACCGGCATACGCGTGTGAATCGCGGACATCAACTCGTTGGCTTCCGTCGTGACGATGGAGAACGACTGGAGCCAGTTTCCCTGGTCATCTTTCCACGCATCCCACAAGCCGGCGAAGGCGAAGATAGGCGAGTCCCTGACGGTGAAGACGTATGGCTTTCGCGTCTTGGCATCGATGGCGTGCCACTCGTAGAAACCCGAAGCGGGAACGAGGCAGCGACGTTTCTTGAACGGTTCCCGCCACGTTGGATTGCCGGTTATGGACTCCGCTCTGGCATTGATCGTGGACAACCCTTTGACGGCTTGAAGCGATTTGGCAAAGTTGGGAACGAGGCCCCAGCGCATCAATACGAGCTCGCGGGTGCCATCGTCGCGATTGTTCCGGACGACGGGCTGGAAGGTGGATGGCGCGATGTTGTAATCGTCGACGGGCAAGGGGAAGTCGCT
>CAZZYQ010000082.1:0-11266 GCA_964658395.1 uncultured Granulicella sp.
AAACAAAAAAGAATGAGAAACAAAGGGTTATGACAAATAGAAGTTAGTTGACGGCGCTGTGTCGCGCGGTCGTTGAAGGGTTCGACTCTGGTTCCGCGAGAAGCTGCTGCAGTTCGCCTTCGGCGACGACCTTGCCGTCGAAGAGGTGGACTTGCCGCTGCGCGTGTGCGGCAAAGCGGGGATCGTGGGTGACCATGCAGATGGTTGCGCCTTCGGCGTGGAGGTCGGCGAGCAGGTGCATCACGGCTTCGCCGTTCTTCGAGTCAAGGTTTCCGGTGGGTTCGTCGGCGAGCAGGATAGACGGCGTTCCGGCGAGCGCGCGGGCCACGGCGACGCGCTGCTGCTGACCGCCCGAGAGCTGAGCGGGATAGTGCCGCGTCCGGTGGGCCATATTGACGCGCTCAAGCGCATTCTGTACGCGGTCTTTGCGCTCACTGCCCGGCATGCCGGAGCGATAGGTGAGGGGCAGCTCGACGTTTTCATACACGGTAAGGTCGCCGATGAGGTTAAAGCTCTGAAAGATGAAGCCAATCTCCTGGTTGCGGATGCGGGAGCGATCGGCGAATCTAAGGTTGGCCACCTCTTTGCCGTTGAGGGTGTAGCGCCCATCGCTCGGCGTGTCGAGCAGGCCGATGATGGAAAGCAGCGTCGATTTACCGCAGCCGGATGGGCCGGACATGGCGACATACTCGCCGCGGGCGATATTGAGATGGACTCCCGAGAGCGCGTGGGTCTCGATCTCGTCGGTGTAGAAGACTTTGGTGAGCTGCTCAATCTGGATCAGGTTGTCGGACATTTTTTCTCCGTGAAATGCTTGGGTTCGATCTGCGGGAAAAACAACAACGGCAAAAGCAACTACAAATGCGGGTCCTTCGACTGCGTTCGTCGCGACCGACGAACTTCGCTCAGGATGACGGCAACAATAAACGGCTACTCGATACGAAGGCGGTCGTTGGTGTCCCAGCGGGACATGTCCGACAGAACAACTGTGTCGCCCGGCTGCAGGCCTTCGAGGACCTGGATGCTGTTGACCGAGGCGCGTCCGACCTTGACCGGGACACGAACGGCGGAGGTTCCGTCCGGCGAAAGACGGAAGAGGCTGATGGTGCTGTTTTCGTTGCCGAGCGCAGGGCGGCCGACGTACAGCACGTCCGCCATGCGATCGAGGTCGATGGTTCCATCGACCGAGAGGTCCGGCCGGGCACCCTGCGGAAGCGCGCCAGCGAGTTCTACGTCGACGGTGACGGTTCCGTTCTGTACTGCGGGATCAATTCGCGTGACCTTGCCGGGGATAACGCCGTTGTGCGTGTCAATTTCGGCAGGCTGACCGATCTGGATGTCGCGCGCCTGCGTCTCCGCAATCTTGAGCGACGCCTTGAGCTGGTCGGGCTGGACGACCTTTGCCAGAGTGATGCCGGGGGCCACATGCTCGCCGACCTGGTGAGGGAGATCGACCAGCACGCCGTCGATGCCGGCGCGGACGCTGAGTGCGTCAAGCTGCTTCTGCTTGAGCGCCAGGATCGCCTTTGCCTGCTCCACCTTCGTCTGCTGCACGGCGAGTTGCGTCGCGATGGTGGCCTGGTTCAATGTCAGGCGCTGCTTTTCAAGGTCATTACGCAGCTTCAGCTCGTCCGACTTGCCCTTGGAGGCGCTGTACGTCAGGCCGCTGATGACGCCCAGATCATAGAGCGACTTGTCGGTCTGGGCCTGGAGATTGGCCTGCTGCTGATCGGCTCCGACGGTGGCCGCCCCGGCCTTCTGCGTCAGCAGGTCGCTCTGCAGCTTCGCCTGGGTGTTCTGGTAGTCGGCCTGTGCTCCTTTCAACTGCAGCTGCGCGTCGAGTAACTGCTGCTGCAGCGTTGGGTCAACGAGGTCCATCAGAATGGTGGCCGCGCTGACCTTGGCGCCGGGGAGCACGCGGATGCGAACCACCGTCGCCTCGGTCTCTGCCGGGATCAGCCGGATGCGGTCCTCGCGCGGCACCAGCGAGCCGGGGCCGCGCACCTGGCGGACGAGGGGCCCGCGCTTGACTACATCTGTCCAGATGGAACTGCGCTCTACCGCCGGAACGGCTGGTTTGAGGCGAAGAACGAAGAACGAGATTGCGGCAACAACAACCGCAGCAATCACGCCGATAATGACGGAGCGGCGACGCTTGCGTACCTTCAGGTCTGGGCGGGAGATGTCCATTCAGACAGGTACGAATGCAAGCGGTGTGCCGTTCGCGCAAACCCGAAAAGCCCGTGTATGTGGAAGTTTGAGGGTGTGGGCACGTTCGAGATGTTCGAATTTGTCACTGCGGTGTTCGGGATTGGACACCTGTTTGGCCGCCCGCTTGTGATACGTTCAGCGACAGGAGCCAGAAGATGTCACGGAGCGAGAGCTATCACTGCGACGTTTGCGGTAAGTTGAAGAGCGATACCGAGATCTGGTGGATGGCGTGGATTGACTGCTTTCGCGGCGGCGAAGCCGGGCAGGACCAGCCGCTCTTCAAGCTGACCCGGTGGGAGACCTCGCAGGCACACGCTGAGGGCGTCAAGCATCTGTGCGGGGCGCGGTGCTCGGAGACGATGATCGACCGGTGGATCTCTGGCCAGCGCGAAAATCCTGAAGCGCACTGCGAGCCTTAGCATGGTTTCGCGGGCACGGACAGAGACGGAAAACGCAATCTCCCCCTTGGGCAATGCATGACAAGACTTAGATATCAGACGTACAGGGCGGACTCGAAGCGCTGCAACGCGTTCTCGTTCCAGGCATGCGAGGATTTGCGCCAGGTGTCGCTGTCTTCGGCGAGGAAGTTAGGAAAGTCCATCCGGCAGTAGCCGCAGCGCTGCTGGAAGTCGAAGAGGGCCTGGGCGGTACCATCGAGGTAGAGCACTGCCTGCTGCCCGTCGCGCGACCATTCGATGCTGGCGATGCGGGTGGCTTCGGGGCGCTTGAGTTCCGCGTCGCTCTTGGCCAGCGCGTCGACGTTATAGATAAGCATGGCATCCAGAATGCTCTCTTCCTGCGTCTGCTGGGAGCGGTCGCACGCGTAGAAGTAGCCGGCGACGCCTTCATCTTCAAAGACCACCGTCCACGGAACGGCGGTCGAGTTCGACGACAGAAATGCCCGGCCCGGTGTAAACGAAAGCGACTGCATGCGACCTCTCTTCTCAAGAGTACACTTCACGGAAACGACGAGTCGGGTGGTTGCGGCTGCGCTCTCGGCGGAGAAGGCCTCACTCGGCTGCTGCCCGGCAAACGGGTACTCTTCTTAGAGGAATGTCTGCTCAAGCAAAATCTTCAAGCCGTGCGAAACAGCATCGTCTACGCACGACGACCGTCTCGCCGCAACATACAGAGAGCGGCACCTGGGTCTCGAGAGGCACCTGGGTCTCAAGAAATGAAAGCGCTGCGTTCCTGCTCGCTGCCACGGTCCTGGTCGTGCTGCTGTATGGGCCGGTTCTCCGCGGTCCGTTCGTTTATGACGATCTTGCTCAAATCGCTCATAACCCGAACCTTTCGCCATGGAGCGTCTTTTTCCGTCGCTTCCTTGCCTCTGCCGTCGCCTTCACCTCGGACCTAGGAGGAGCGTCGGGCTCCACCTACCGCCCGATGTACTGGCTGACGATTGCCATCGATTCAAGGCTGTGGGGACTTCGGCCGATGGGCTTCCACGCCACCAATCTGCTGCTGCATCTTGCCAATGGAACCCTCGGCTTCCGCCTTCTGCGCAAGCTGAACGTTTCGCTGCCCGTTGCGGCGGGTGCAAGCTTGATCTGGCTGATGTTGCCGATCAACTCCGAGGTGGCCGCCTGGATCAGCGGCCGGTCCTATGCGCTCTGCGCCCTGTTTTTGCTGCTGGCGCTGCTGGCGGCAGTTACCTACACACAGAGCAGAGCCATCGGGTATCTTGCGGCGTATTTCGCTGCTTGCCTGGCAGCTCTGCTCTCGAACGAGCTCGGGATACTCGCCCTTCCGCTCACACTGCTCGTACTCCATCCGGTCGGACGAGCCGCTCTCAGACGGTCCTTCCCGCTTGTTGCGGTAACGCTTGCTGTGGACGCGATCTATGTTGGTTTTGCACGCGCTGCCGGCGCGCACACACAAATGCCCACCGGTTTAGGGTGGAGATCGGGCGTTGAGTTCTGGCAATATGTCGCCTGGATTGCACTGCCGGTCCGGATGAGTGTCGAACGGTCGACGTCGGTTCCGGCCAACCATTTGTCGGGCATCTCTGTTGCAGCCGCAGGTGGTTTCCTTGCGCTTCTACTAGCGTGTGTGCTGCTCCGCAAGAAGCTTCCCTCGTTCACTGCGGGAGCTGCCTGGATGGTGCTTTCCCTGCTTCCCTTCTGCGGAACGGCTGCCATCTACCAAGGTATGGCCGAGCGCTACGCCTACATCGCCTCAGCCGGCTTTGCCTTCCTGCTGGCTAGCTCTGCGGCCGCGTTCAGAAGACCAGTTCGGGATGTAGTTCTTGGCTGTATGGCCATCTGGCTCCTGTGGAGCGGGTGGAGGCTGCATATCCGCGCCCTGGACTGGATCGATCCAGTAGCTCTCTACCGCCACTCGCTCGATGCCAACCCGGAGAGTCCGTCGCTCAACTTCAATCTTGCCTTCTCGCTGCGGCAGGCCGGTGATCTGCCCGGGGCTGAAGCCGCGTACCTCCGCACGATTAAGCTGCAGAGGACTTATCCCCACGCATTGTCGAGCCTGGGCGAGCTTTATCTCCAGGCAGGCGAACTGGACGACGCCGAGCGTCAGTTCGTTCGGGCGATCGCGGTCTCCCCTACAGACAGCAGCGCCTATACCAACCTCGGCGTCCTCTTCTCGAAACAGGGCCGACCGAACGATGCGGCAAGGATGTTTGCAAAGGCCATCGACAACAAAGCGGAAGATCCGACGCCGTACTTCAACCTCGCTGTTCTTCTGCAACAGTCCGGACACGGCGATCTTGCCTTGCCTCTGTACCGCAAGGTGCTGGAGCTGCGTCCCGGCGACCCGGACACGCTCGCAAATATGCAGGCGCTTTCGCCGGGGCGCTAGGGCAAGGTGTTCAACGATTGATCGTGCTCAAGATACACTCGGTATCGGACTGCTGGAGCACCCGGAGTTTCTTCTCGATAGCCAGCCGGACATATCTTCAGCGATGACGTTTCCCGCGATCAAGATCGGCGTTCCGCAGCGTGTAGCCGCCCTGCTGCTGCTGGCGTTTCTGCTGCAGTGTCTCTGGGTGGTCGACCACCAGCGGCTGACGCAGAGCGATTACCGATACGCACTCTGCGGGCGCGAGATGTGGGAGCGTCCGTCGCCACTGGCGGGATACTTTACTACCTGCGGCAACCTGAACGGCGATGGAACGCTGGCCTACCGCGTCGCCGGCCTGCCGCTCACCATGCAGCGTTTGGTAATGCTTGGGGCAGACAAGCTGCGCAAGCCGGAGAATCGGCTGTATGCAGAAGGCTCTCTGAACGGCTCGACCTGGGAGGCGCGCCACGAGCTGGGCGAGGTGAAGTACCTGCTCCATGTGCCCTTCATTCTGTTTGCGGTCTGGCTGGGCGGAGGCCTGTGGTGGGTGTCGCGACGGCTCTTCGGCAATGAGGGCGCGTTCCTTTCACTGGGCCTCTACTGCTTCTGCCCGGATGTCGTGCGCTTCGCCGTGACGCCAAACAACGATGTGCTGGCGATGTGGGGCTTGTATGGTCTGGTCTACGCGGCAATCGGGGTGGCCCATGCCATGCAAGGGCCGCGGCGCAAGTGGAAGCCGCGGATCGGGCTGTTTGTGATCGCGCTTGGACTGACGGCCGCGGCGCACCTGCTGGCGGCGATGATTGGCTTCGTGGCGGCTGCCGCGTTCCTTATGTACCTCGCGGAACGGCGACGTAGCTACGTGATGCAGATTCTGATCTTTTCTGCGCTAGGAGCGCTGGCGATCGTGTTTGCGTCGTTTGCCTTCCGGCTTGCTCCGTTCAGCTACATCTTCACCGGCGGCAGCGCGCGGTTCTGGTTCTCGCCGGCGGGTCCCGAGGCTTTCGTTGGATCGATGGCAAACGCGCCCATTACGGTCGCACTGGCGGTTGCGGCGATCCTCTATGCGGGGGTCAAGCGTTGCCGCTACTTTGGCAACACCACACCGCTGTTGATGGCGGCGGGCGTAGTGACGCTGCGCACGACGCAGACGATCAGCTATCCGTGGTTCTGGGCGCTCCCCTTTCTGTTTACGTTTATCGGAGGCGTCTTCGCAGACGCCTTCGAGACTCGGCAGCGCAAGATGTTCATGGCCCTGGCGGGTACGATCCTGTTGCTGCAGGTGCTGTTCTGCTGGAGCTCTCTGCCCGCAATCGCTCGATGATGCTGGTCGACTACGCAGCCACGGCTTCGGCCTTCAGCTTTTCCGCCGTGTAGTGCGCGATCAGAGCATCGATGGTGGGCTGCAACTGACCTTCCATCACCATGGCAAGCTGATGGTTGGTGAGGCCGATGCGATGGTCGGTGAGGCGGTTCTGCGGGAAATTGTACGTGCGGATCTTCTCCGAACGGTCGCCCGTGCCGATCTGCTGCTTGCGGTCCTTGGCCTGCTCCTGGTGAATGCGTTCGGCTTCGACCTCGTAGAGGCGGGCGCGGAGGACGCGCATGGCCTTTTCGCGGTTCTTGATCTGCGACTTCTCGTCCTGGCAGGACACAACTGTGTTGGTCGGCAGGTGAGTGATCCGCACGGCTGAGTAGGTCGTATTGACCGATTGACCGCCGGGACCCGACGAGCAGAAGGTATCGATGCGGAGGTCCTTCGCTTCGATCTTGATGTCCACCTCTTCGGCCTCGGGCAGCACGGCCACGGTGATAGCGGAGGTGTGGACGCGGCCCTGGGTCTCTGTAGCGGGAACCCGCTGGACGCGGTGAACGCCCGACTCATACTTCATCTGCGAGTAGACGTGGTCGCCTTCGATGATGGCAGTCACGTCCTTGAGACCATGCCCGATACCGGACTCGGTCTGCGAAAGGATTTCGACCTTCCACTTGTGCTGTTCGGCGAAGCGGAGGTACATGCGGAAGACCTCGGCGACGAAGAGCGCGGCCTCGTCGCCGCCGGTGCCGGCGCGAAGTTCGAGGATGACGTTCTTCTCGTCGTTGGGGTCCTTGGGGAGGAGCATGATCTTGAGCGCCTCTTCGATGGGTTCAAGGCGGGGCTCAAGTTCGGCAAGTTCGGCCTGGGCCATCTCCTTGATCTCGGGATCAGGCTCGGCGAGCATGGCCTTCGCGTCGGCGATGCCGTTCTTCAGGGCGCGGTACTCGCGGAACTTTTCGACGAGCGGCTCCAGGTCGCGGTGCTGCTTGGAGACCTTGCGGTAGTTCTCCTGGTCGTTGACGATGCTCGGGTCGGAGAGCTGTTTGCCGAGATCTTCGTAACGGGCTTCCATCTGGTCGAGACGGTCGAACATGGGGTGCTCCAAAGGGTGTAGGGGGTAGGGAACAGGGTGTAGCTAAGACGAGCACGACTTGGCTGGAGTGGGCGCAGCTAGAGGAAGTCGTGGCGGGTCGTCACGCGGGGAGAGATCACCGGGTTGGCGCGCGGGCGCGGCATAACT
The DNA here is from genome assembly GCA_964658395.1 of uncultured Granulicella sp. GTDB lineage: Bacteria > Acidobacteriota > Terriglobia > Terriglobales > Acidobacteriaceae > Edaphobacter. Next base: position 7,569 of record CAZZYQ010000082.1, read on the forward strand.
GATTCGATGTTACAGCGTTGCAGCGGTTGCGGCGAGGCTGTTTCGCCGCGACAAATAGATCATTCTTAAAACGGATCGACTTTGCCGATGGCCCAGATGTTGCCCGAGACCTGCGCGACGGTCAGCGCGAGTTTGTCCCTGCCGATCGATATCTCTACCGGGCTTATATTGGTCGGCACCATGAGGCCCGGATTATCGAAGCTGGTCACTCGGGAAGCAGGCCCAACCGTAGTGCCGTGGGCCGGATCGAAGCGGGTCGACCATACATTCAGAAATCCGCCACGGTCCGAAAGAAAGTACACGATCTTGCCGTTGGGCGACCAGCGCGGTTTGTCGTCCCATTGCTTGCCGTCCGTGAGCCTGATCCAGCCACCGCCGGTTGCTGGAACTGCATAGATGGTGGACTCGTCTTTGGTCGAGTGATACTTGATGCCTTCGAACACGATCCACTGGCCGTCCGGGGAGAAGTGGGCCTGAAAGATGTCGTAGTCGGGATCGGCGATGAGCCTTCGCGCCGAATGTTGCGCATGGGGAGCGGCGGAGACGGACAAGGCCCAGACCTCGGTCCGTCCGGTGCCTTCGTTGAGTTTCCAGATGAGGAGGGTCTGGCCATCCGCCGACCAGTCCGTTACGGCCATCTGGGCCCTTTCGGGGTCGGTCAGGGGCGTCTCCTGACCGTCCTCTATCGACCAAGCCATCAGGCGACTTTCCCACTCCATAAACTGAAATTCCTTGCCTGAACGCTCGCGGCGGGAATAGACCAGGTGCCTGCCGTCGGGCGACCATTCGGGAAAGCTCCTGATGAACCCATCGGACATGAGAGGGGCTTCGTCTCCATCCGGTAAAGTCTTTTTCCACAGTTGCTCCTCACCCCCGCGCAGCGCGGCCACAATCAACTGGCGTCCGTCTCGCGACAAGGAGGGATGCCAACCTTCCATACTCGCCGAGATGGTGGGTGTGCCGGGCCCGAGGAGACGGCCGCGGTCGGCATCGAGCGGGAAGACCCATGCCTGCACCTTGCGCGAGGCGGCGGTAAATAGAATTTGTTCCCCGTCAGGAGATACGAAGGGTCCGATGTCCGGCCCCTGACCTGTTGTCAGCCGCTCGAGCGCCGTTCCTACGAGCGTCCTGGGATCGACCTTCAACCTCCAGATATTTTTAGTTCCTGCCAAGGTCAGTTCGAAGTACACAGCGTCTGCCCGCGGCGCCCATGAGAACCTGAAGTCGTCGGAGAACTCGGTCTTGTTCAGGTCGCTGAATTGCCGCGAGGCTTCGGGCGGGATGGCCGTGAGTACACCCGCACCGCCATCCAGTGGCACGGTCCAGATTCTCGGACCTATAGACGGGTGCCATAGCCAGATCGATATGCGCTTGCCATCGGGATGCCAGATGGCGGACAGGACGCCGCCGCCATGCTGGACGACGAAGTCCCTGAGTACCTCGCGCGGCTCGCCGGAGTTGATGGAAGTCACAAAAAGTCTGTTATCGCCCGCGACGGGTGCGGTCTGGAACTATATCTGCTTACTGTCCGGCGACCAGTGGGGATAATAGCCGAACGCCGACAGCTTCATCTGCTGCCCCGCCCCGCCCAACGCCGGCACCGCGAACAGGCCTCCCTCCCCGGCTTCAGAGCGGTAGGCGATGTAGCGTCCATCGGGAGACCACTCGGGCTGCCAGTTATGCCCGGGCCCGTGGGTTACCTGCACAGGGTCGCCGCCGCTCGCCTGCTGTATCCATACATCGAATTTGCCGCCGCGGTCCGCGCTGTACGCGAAGAAGCGGCCGTCGGGCGACCATGTGGCGTCCATCTGCAGGCCGTCGTAGTAGGTCAGCCGGGTCAGTGTGCGTTGTACGGAGGACTCAGTTCGCGGCCGCCTCATCATGTAAACAAGACCAGCCGCAAGAACGAGAGCAGCCACCAGCAAAGGCACCCAGGGCGCGCTCCGCAGACGACTGCGCCCGGAGTCAGTCTCCGCCGTAGCCGTGTTCGCGTCTTTCTCCGTCGTCTGACCTACCGCAACAGCAGATTTCGCATCGCCCTCCCCAGTCCGTTCCACCTCGCAAACGAAGCGATAACCTACGGTAGGCACCGTCGCTATGTATTTGGGTTCGCGCGGATCGTCGCCGAGCGCGCTCCGCAGCCGGGCGACGGAGCGGGCGAGCGAATTCTCCGAAACATTGCTGTCGCTCCAGACGGTGTCGAGCAGGTCCTCCTTCGTCACAAGCTGGTTCGGATTTCGCAGGAGCACCAGCAGTACGCGAAAGGCCTTCGGTTCCACGGCAAGGGCCTGGCCGCCCCTGCTGATCAGGAACTCCCTCTCTCTCACCTCGAAGTCTTCAAATTTGAAAACAAAAGACTTAGGTTCGCTCATAGGATCGTCACGTCCTCGCGTGAAATCATCATCGGCTCGTCATGACCGCATAGACGCATAGCGACATGGTTACTCAGCCAAACCGGCTGAGGTGAATTCCATGTCCATTTCCAAGTGCCTTGCACTCGGATTCAAGTACCTTGCACTCGTATTTTTGACCGGCGCGTTCTTCCACCCGCTGCTTCCCTTACTGATTGCAGAGCGTCGCTGTCCCGGAAACGTGCCCAGTGTACCCCTACGACTTGTAGAACGCACTCAAATTGTCGTTTCCGTAGAGATCGACCATCACGGGCCATACGACTTCCTGCTCGATACCGGCGCGCAAGTCACGGTACTCGACACGAAACTGGCCGACGAACTTCACCTTGCTATGGAAGGCACGACGGGAGTAGTCGGGGTCGGTTCGCGGGCCGCGGCCTCCTGGGCGCGGCTGGCTACGCTCGAAGCAGGACCGCACTCAGTGTCCAACACAGTCGCTCTTGTCCAGAGCCTGGGCCACCTTACGCCATTGGATCGCCACATACGCGGCATCCTGGGCGGGAACTTTCTGAGCCACTTCGACCTGCTGCTCGACTACGACCGGATGCTGGTTTGCCTGGATTCGAGTGGGGCGATGGGGCAGGCCATGAAAGGGAATAGGACCGCTTTCGTCGCCGTACCGCATGCGCGGGAGGAGGCGGTGCTGAGCACACCGCCGGTCATTCGTGCATTCCTGGGTGGACGCAGCCGGCGCGAATTGCTGCTCCTGCTCGACTCAGGTACAAACGAGCCACTTCTCTACAACGCGGAAAGTTCGCGTACTGGCGGGGACGTGATGAACGTCGCCGCAGTCGCACGCGGCATGGACGGAGCCGAGCACGGGTTCGCAGTGCTGCCCGCGAAGGATCTGAGAATCGAAGGGAACCGGGTGCAAGAGGTATCTTTCATCATCCCCACGACAACGGCGGCGGACGTTCCGCAGGTCGCCTTCGACGGCCTGCTGCCAACTTCTCTGTTCAAGCGCATATTTATCAGCTACTCCGGCCGCTATGCAGTGATCGATCCCTAACAATAGACGCTGCATGAATTGACGCGAATCGTCCGCGCCGTACGACCGCTACGGCTTGGCAATCAAACTTCGATAAAGCGCAATCGTCTGGTCGGCAATGGCGGACCAGGCGAAGGTGTCTTCGACGCGTTTGCGTCCGGCTTCGCCGAATTGCTTCGCCTTGGCGGGGTTGGCGAGCAGGTCAGAGACTTTGGCGGCCAAATCGCGGGCGAACTGGTTCGGGTTTGAGGGGAAGGTGGTGACGGGGTCGGCTTCGAAGGGGACGAGGTAGCCGGTCT
>CAZZYQ010000083.1:0-3400 GCA_964658395.1 uncultured Granulicella sp.
AGATGGCTGCCGTCATACGCGAACTTCGCCGCAATCAGCCGGTGCCTCTGCGCCTCTTCGGCGAGCGTCCGGTTGATCGATTCAAGCTCGTCCCACTCCGCGGTCGGCGGCAAGTTCACTTCGAGAACGCCTGGATCAGGCGTGAGGCTGAAGGTACGGACACGCGGGTCGGGGGGTGCGGTGTAGCCCTCGATCCAGACCGGTGTTTGCAGAAACTCACATGTCTCCTCCACCGCTGCGATTAGATCGAGATAATCAGCCAGGATGGAAACATAAGGCAGAAAGACGTGCAGCCGGCCTTCGCGAGACTGAACGCAAAGTGAAGGACGAATGAGCTCTTTTGCATCCGCCGCGTCCGCAGCAACTGGAGGCAGCGAGTCCGGAAGTGGATCACGATGGAACGTCTCCGGCCTACGCGGCGGAGCGGCCGGAAGCGCACACAGACCGGTCTCGTCGTCCTGACCTTCATGAACCAGGGTGTCAGGAGCCACCCACGGCATCGTGTCGAGGGGGATGCGGTAGCCGATTGGGGAATCTCCCGGCGAAAGCACGAAGCGTTCCGGACGCTCGAACCAGAGCTGGCTGGACCACGCGAGCACCCCCTGCGATTGCCGCCGCCGAAGTGGGAGGATGTATCCCGCAGGCTGGGGCGGTTCGGTGAACGGCTCCATCGCCGGCAGAATGTTCTCCGGGCTGGCTCCCAGGCGGCGGCTCAATGCCTCCATCAGCGCAAGCGCATCGGCGGCGCCGAAGCCGTAGTCCCGGTCCTCGACCGCAAAGAGTTCGCCGTTCTCCCACACCGCAACGCCATCTTTGCGCGAGATGCAGTGAAACGCCCAACGCGGCAGCGGCTCGCCCGGATACCACTTGCCCTGTCCGAAGTGCAGCAGCGCGCCTGGTGCCGTCCGTTGCCGGAGCGACCGAATCAAGTCCAGACCGGCAGTTCGCTTAGCGTCCCCCAGCGCCGCGAGATTCCATTGCGGACTCTCCGCTTCAATCACGCCGACAAACGTCGGTTCGCCGCCCATGGTCAACCGGACGTCCTGCGCCCTGAGTTCGCCGTCGATATCATGCGCAAGTTCCCGCACTCGATTCCACTCTTCCTCGCTGTAGGGAACGGCAAGCGAGGCCGGAGCCTCAAGTCGGCGCACTGTAAGCGCGTAGGAAAACTCGACTCCAGCCGGTTCCACCGTTCCGTCGATCGGTGCGGCTCCTTCAGGAGTGGAGCCGCAGGCCAGCGGAATGTGCCCCTCGCTCGTCAACAACCCTGAAGTGGGATCCATGCCGATCCAGCCTGCACCTGGAAGGTAAACCTCCGCCCAGGCATGCAGATCGACCGAGTCGCTCTTCAACCCAGCCGGATCATCTGCCAGTTGGATCAGGTATCCAGAGACAAAGCGAGCGGCGAGTCCAAGCTGTCGACACACCTCGACCAGCAGCCAGCTTGAGTCCCGGCACGATCCCGTGCACTTCTGCAGTGTCTCTTCGCTGCTCTGAACTCCGTGTTCCAGGCGGGTCAGGTAGGCGACCTCTTCGCAGATCTTCCGGTTCAAACCAAGCAGAAAGCTGACCGTAGGCTCTGAACGACCGCGAAGCTTCTGAACGAAACGCGTAAGCAGAGGTCCGGCAGGCTGCGCCGCAAGGAAAGGCTGCAGGTCTCTCGTCATCTCGGCAGGGTAAGTAAATGGAAAGCTCTCGCAGCCCGGCTCAAGAAGGAACCCAAACGGGTTAATTGGCTCGATGTCTGCAACCATATCTACCTCTACCTTGAGCTGAGGTGCCTTCTCTCGAAAGATGACGCGCGCAACGTGATTGCCAAAGAGATCAATCTGCCAGAAGATCGACCCATCCGCCGGGAGCAGCTTCAGTCCATAACTTAGGATTGGCGTCCGGCAGTACGGCGCCGGGCGCAGCAGAATCTTCTGTGGTCCGAGGGCGACCGGACGTTCGTACGTGTAACAGGTCTGGTGATGCAGCGCGACTTTCGTTCCCAATGAAATCCTCGGACAGGAGCCTGCAAACTTGTGTGTGTGACTCTATCTTCCCTTGCGCGGGCGATGGGCGCAAATCGCGGCCGCACATTTGCGCGCAAACTGTGCTGACTCCTGCCTCTCGCACGAATAAAGTCAGCGGGATCTTTACTCCGCTGTATATTGGGAAGCTATCCATCAGACACCGACCAGTAGCCTTCCCCCGCGCCGCGGAACAAATGCGTCGGCAACTCAACCTCAAAGTAACTTCACCTGCGGAACAAGGAGAAAACGTGAACTCTAAATTGCGTTCGATGATCCAGCTTGGAGTCTTGACCGGTCTTACCTTCGCCTCTATGGTTCCGGCCGCATCTGCTGCCGCGCAGGCCAGCCGCGAAACCGTCGACCAGGTAGTTGAGCAGGCGCACTCCAACTGGCGCGAGACCATGCACCAGATCAGCGCGCCCGGCAAGGGCTGCTTTCATGCCACATACCCCGACACCCGCTGGGAAGAGGTACAGTGCGCAGAGCGACCAGCCTACCGTTCGGCACTCAGGCGAGTCTCCGGAAGGGAGCAAACCGTCGGGAACGGCTACGACTACGTCGCGCAGGCCCCTTTAGGACACCTCCTTAGCGCCGCTCAGGGCAGCTTCCCAACGGTCACCGGCGTGAAAACGGAGAAGAGCGTCGGCGTAGCTGCGTTTGGGGGCGGCGGCATCCTGGGAGCGAATGAGTACACGCTGCAGGTCAATACCAACTTCTACAGCGGATCGGTGGCCTGCAAGACTTACTCAGGCTGCATCGCCTGGCAGCAGTACGTCATGTCGACCAACACGCCCGTATCGCTCACTAGCAACCAGCTCACGAATAAGACGGAAGTCTTCATTGAATACTGGCTTATCAACTATGGCAGCAGCTCGTCGAGCAGCTGCCCGGCAGGCTTCATCAACGGCGGGGCGGACGCGCAAGGCCCCGGTGTGGACTGCGTCCAGAACACCCCGGCCACGGTCATCGCCAACGGGCAGCTCCCCATCACCGATCTGGCCAGCTTGAAGCTCTCGGGCTCGGCCCACGCAGCCGGCACGGATAACGCTACGGTCACATTCGGAACCCACGCCTATACGGCAACTGTGCAGGACAGCTACACGGACATCGCCAGCGGCTGGACGCAGGCCGAGTTCAACGTGCTCGGCAACGCCGGGGGCTCTAAAGCCAGCTTCAATAAAGGCTCGTCCCTTACCGTGAAAGTTGCCCTGACCGATGGCTCGACAGCAACGCCAACCTGCGTGTCTCCCTCAAGCTACGCCGGCACAACCGGCGAAACCAACAACCTAACGCTCCATAGCTGCACCGCAACAGGTGGATCGAGCCCGTACATCCAGTTCACCGAATCAGACTAAGTAGGAACTCGGAATAAAGGACGGACGCGG
>CAZZYQ010000083.1:3500-11170 GCA_964658395.1 uncultured Granulicella sp.
GGAGCCTTCACCAGTTCCCGCATGAGGAAGCCAGCGTGTTTATAGGCCTCGAAGCGGGTAGCGTCGACGCGAACTTCGGCGAGGGCCAGCTCTTCGGTGATGACCTGGTCGACGAGTTCGGCGGTGACGCGGCGACCGTCTTCCAGATGCGCGTGGTGGTGGACCCACTGCCATAGCTGGGCTCGGCTGATCTCGGCGGTGGCGGCGTCTTCCATCAGGTTGAAGAGCGGCACGCAGCCGATGCCGCGCAGCCAGGCCTCAAGGTAGCCCAGACCGACGGCGACGTTGAGGCGCAGGCCGGCATCCGTGAGGGTTCCGGTGGGGACCTGCAATAAGTCTGCGGCTGTTGCTTTGAAGTCCGTCAGCTGCTTGTCGATCTGGTTCTGCTTCGGGAGAGGCATGATGCGGTCGAAGACCTCCATCGCGACCGGCACCAGCCCCGGGTGCGCGACCCACGTCCCATCGTGTCCGTCGGTGGCCTCGCGTTCCTTGTCGCTGCGCACCTGCGCGAGGGCGCGCTCATTGGCAGCAGGATCGGACTTAATGGGGATGAAGGCGGACATGCCGCCGATGGCGGGCGCGCCGCGACGGTGGCAGGTCTTGATCGCGAGCTTCGAATAGCTGCGCATGAAATGCGAAGCCATCGTGATCTGTGAGCGGTCGGGCAGGATGACCGACGCATCGCCCGCAAACTTCTTAATGAAGGAGAAGATGTAGTCCCAGCGGCCGCAGTTCAGGCCGGCGGAGTGGTCGCGAAGCTCATACAGAATCTCGTCCATCTCGAAGGCGGCGAGGATGGTTTCGGTCAGAACGGTGGCTTTGATCGATCCTTCCGGGATGTCGAGGAGCGTCTGCGCAAGCACAAAGACCTCATTCCACAGACGCGCTTCAAGGTGGCTTTCGAGCTTCGGCAGGTAAAAGTAGGGACCGGACCCGCGAGCGAGAAGCTCCTTCGCGTTGTGGAAGGCGTAGAGGCCAAAGTCGAAGAGGGAACCGGATATCGGTTCGCCATCGACCAGGATGTGCGCCTCTTCGAGATGCCAGCCGCGCGCGCGGACAAAGAGCACGGCGGGATGATCGATCAATTTGTAACTCCTTCCAGTCGTCGGATCGTCAAATGCGATCGTCCGGCGGACAGCGTCGCGCAGGTTGATCTGGCCTTCGAGGAGGTTGTCCCAGGTCGGTGTTGTCGAATCTTCAAAGTCCGCCATCAACACCTTGGCCCCGCTGTTCAGCGCGTTGATGATCATCTTGCGGTCGGTGGGCCCGGTTATCTCCACGCGGCGGTCGAGCAGATCCGCGGGTTGCGGGGCCACCGTCCACCCGGCCGCCCGGATGTCGGCAGTCTCAGGCAGAAAGTCCGGCTTCTCGCCCGCATCGAGTCGATGCTGGCGCTCAACGCGCGCTTCAAGCAGATGCCGACGACGTCCATCGAAGGCGCGATGTAGCTTGACGATGAAGGCGAGCGCGTCGTCGCTAAGCACAGCGGCGTAGCGATCGATGATGGGGACATGGAGTTCCACGCCGGGAATCGTAGGGGACATTTGGTTCCTTTCATGAGAAGCCTTGCTGCGGCTGTCTTTTGTTTGTCATTCCGGCAGGGAATCTGCCAGCAATGTTCAATCAGGGATGCTGAGGCCTGGTGCAAAACGCTCAAGCTCTTCATGTGACTTCAGATCATCGGGGTTCTTCCCCGCGGTCAGCACGTGTTGAGGCACTCGTACTACGCGAACTGAAGGCTGACTTCTCCAGCCGTGCCAAAGTGCGCGTGAACGCTCGATCCAGCCATGGCCTGAATGTTGCCCGTCCAGCTTCCAGTGGTGATCCAGTCACCGCGCTTCAAACCGCGCGTGCGGCCCGCTCCCTCATTGGCGAGGTACGGAAGCAGGCGCAGCAGATCGCCGGAGGTGTTCGACCCGATGCGCTCAACCCGCACCACGCCGTCGACCGCAAGCGAGACCGTCTCCTTGCTGAAGTCGATCTGCTTCCATGCCGGACACGCTGCGCCATAGAGGAATCCGCCATGCATCTGCAGGTCGGCGAGCATGGACATGCGTGACGCCGCCGCAGGATCGGTCAGCCCGGACTCAAGAACCTCGATCGCCGAATGACAGCTGGCGATCGCCGCCACTACGTCCTCTCTCTCGTAGGGCGTGGCCCGCGGCGGCAGGTCCTCGCCAATCAGGAAGGCGATCTCAGCCTCAAGGCCGCGATAACGCCAGGTATGGCCCGAGAGCATGCTTCCGCTCGCCGAAATCCACCGCAGCGGCATCGGCGCAAAGATGGGTTCCGCATCCGCGCTCGGAGCGCCCACCTTCCAGCCGCCGATCGCGCCATATGCCTCGGCGATCAGGTTCTGCACCTCATACACCTCGGCCATCGACACTGGCTGCAGCTCAGCGGGAAGATCATCGATCGGCTCTGCGGTTCGTCGTGCGTTCAGCAGCAGTTCTGCTGCTTCTATCAGCTGTGCTTCGCGCGTGCCTTTCGCCATCACTCATCCTCCCGGTAGTGCCATCGCTGCTCTACAAAGTGCGCCGATGCTCCATCGCGCGGGACATGGTCACCTCATCTGCGTACTCGATGTCCGATCCAGCAGGCACGCCGGTCGCAATGCGCGTAATAGCGAGCCCATCCCGGCGGGCGCGATGAAGTTCCTGCGCAAGGTAATGCGCGGTCGCCTCGCCCTCGGTCGTTGGGCTGGTGGCAAGAATAATCTCGTCGACCTCAGAGAGGTTGTCGGCGCGGGTCAGCAGGTTCGCAATGCGAAGCTGCTCCGGACCAACGCCGTTTACCGGCGAAAGAGTTCCGTGCAAGACATGGTAGACGCCGTTGTAGGTGCGGGTCTTTTCAATCGTGCCGATGTTGGTGGGCTCTTCGAGCACGCAGATCACCCGTTGGTTGCGGGTGGGGCTGGTGCAATAGGTGCATGGATCGACATCGGTGATGTTGTTGCAGATCGAGCAGAGGCGAAGATGTTGTTTGAGGTGCTCGATCGCGGAGGCGAGCGCCCTCGCGTCCGCTTCGCTGGAACGCAGGACATGGAACGCGAGCCGCTGCGCTGACTTGGTTCCAACGCCGGGAAGTTTGCGAAACTCCTCGATCAGGCGCGACATGGGTTCAGCAAAGCGGCTTGTCATCAGTCGGTTAGGCCCGGCAAGTTCAAGCTTCCCACCATGCCTTGTACGTTTGACTTCATGGCCTCGTCGGCGCGACGGCCGGCCTCGTTGACGGCCGAGGTAATCAGGTCTTCGAGCAGCTCTACATCGCCCTCGCTTGCACCCATCACGCTCGGATCGATCTTCAACTTCAACAGCTCCTTCTTGCCATTCATGCGCGCGGTCACCACGCCGCCGCCAGTCGAGGCCTCGACCACAGTCTCCGAGAGCTTGCGCTCCATCTCGGCCTGCATCTGTTTGGCCTGGCCCATCATGTCCTTCATCTTTGCAAGATCAGAAAAGTTCATCCAGTGCTCCCAGACATCTTTCTTCCTGCCATCCTTCGGCAAAGGCGCAGGCTCTGCTTCTGCTCTTCAGGCTATTCGTTCGAACTCAAGTCGATGACGTTGCGGATCTCTGCATTGAACAGCCGCTGTGCTTCCTGCACGATAGGATGCTCCATCGCCTTCGCTTGCGCCGATCCCGACCGCGCTGCACGAGGTTTCTTCGGCGCAGCGACCTTTGCTGCGCCGGCCACAATGTTGATCTGTAGACCCGGCGCAATCTTCAGAATGGTGGCGCGGAGCAGCTTCTCAGCCTCCGGATTGATCACCGACGGAAGCATGATCCTGGAAAAAGTGGTCTCGATCGCAAGCTCGTTCCCGTTCAGGACGAACTCGGCGTCTGCGATCGCATCGGCTGCCGTAGTCTGGCTCTTTGCGCCGGAGAGCGCGTCGACCGCCGCGCGCTGCAGGCTGTCCGCGGAAGAGGCGGCAGCAGGCTGGGGCGCTTGCGGCTGCTCGGCAACGGGATTGTTCTCGACCAGCTCTGCTTTCGGAGAACCCACCGCAAGGGGCGGAGTCGGCTGCGGTTGAGGCGGAACGTTCGCCGCAATCGGCTCCGCGCTTCTTCGAGCGGCAGGCGAAGAGGGAACAGCCGCGTGCTGCTGAAGCGGAGCAAACGCCGGAGTCTTCACGGACGCGCTTGCATCGCTCGCGAGCGGCCTGGGAGATGCGGCAACGGGCTTGCTTGGCGCAGCCATGGGCTTGGCTGGCGCCGCCGGAGTGCCGCTGAACTTGCTCAGCACCTCTTCGATCGGCAGCAAACGACGTAAGTGAACCAGCTTCAGCAAGCCAAGCTCAAAGTGGAACCTCTGCTCCTGCCGGTAGCCGAGTTCGTCAAACGTCCGCAGCATCGTCTGCAGGAAGCGCGTTAGCTCTTCTTCGGTGAAGAGGGAAGCCGAGCGCGCCGCACGGCGCTGCTCATCGGGCGATATCTGCAGCAGCTCCGATGCCGGACCGTCGATGTCGGAGCCATCCGGACTAAGTCGGCAGATCTTTGCAATGACGCAGTTGCGGAGGTAGCGCACACACTGCCGGGCAAGCTGCGCGGGTGAGTTTCCCGCATCCAGGAGTTGATTCGCTGTAGTGATCACCTCGGCGGACTGGTTCGCATTCACGGCCTCAAGGATGCGCTCGAACACGGCATTAGGGACCGTTCCCATCAGTTCGCGAATCTGTCCGGCATCGAGACGCGCGACATGATCCTCCGGATCGACCGGCGCGCTCGCGATGGCCTGGTCCATAATGGAGAGCGCGTCGCGCATCGACCCGTCCCCCGCCTCGGCCAGCAGGGCGAGCGCTGCGTCGTCCGCATGAATGCCTTCTTTTGCTGCGATACCGCGCAACTCGGAGAGAATATCGACCAGCTTGACGGCGTGAAAGCTGAAGTGCTGGCAGCGCGAGCGGATCGTCTGCGGAATGTCCTCCGGCTGCGTGGTGGCCATCATAAAGACGATGTGGTCGGGCGGCTCTTCAAGCGTCTTAAGCAGGGCGTTGAAGGCCGCATCGGTGATCTGGTGCGCCTCGTCGAGTATGTAAATCTTGTACTTGTCGCGCGCCGGCCGGTAGCGGGCGGCGTCGCGGAGCTCGCGTATTTCGTCGATGCCGCGGTTCGTAGCAGCGTCGATTTCAATCACATCGACGGCGTTCCCCGCCTTGATCTCGGTACAGGATTCGCAGACCTCGCACGGCTCTGCCGTTGGTCGAACCTCCGATCCGATCGCGTTCCGGCAATTGAGCGCCATGGCCAGGATGCGGGCGATGGTTGTCTTGCCGATGCCGCGGTGACCGCTGAAGATGTAACCGTGGGCGATGCGCTGCTGGGTCAGCGCGTTCATCAGGGTGACGGTAACGTGGTCCTGACCGGCAACATCGGCGAAGCGCTGGGGACGGTACTTCCGGGCAAGAACTTGGTAGGCCACTTGTCTATTGTATGCGGGTGGAGCGGAGCTGTTTTGCGGGGTCAGGCTGGCGGGATATCTATCACGGCGAAGGTGCCTGCGGTGACGGAGTTGAGGGCGTCAACGACCAATAGAGTGTGCAGTTTGAGGTCTGGCCATTGCTGCCTGCCTAGCACCCTAAATGCGATTCTGCGGCCAGCCATGTTCTGTTGGTATCTCATCTGCTTGTCTGTTGTGAGCAGAAGATCATAGCCAGATGCTTCTGCGGCGGAGAGCAGCTTGCCGTTCGCAAGCATGTCCCAGCCTTCCTCTTCGGCGAGTGTCACTGCATGAGCTTGAAGATAACTGCGTAGAGGAAGAGGCACACCCTGATCGAAAAGGATTCGCATCTATCGGGTCAGCGCAGGTAGTTCGACTCCGTTTCGCACGGCAAACTCTACAACCTTTTCAACGTGATTACGATTGAGTCCGGCAAACCACTCCATCACATCGTCAATGGTGGCGCCAGCCTGGATGTTTTCGATAACGCCAGAGATGGGCATACGAGTACCGCGCAGGACCCAGGCTCCACTCATGATTTCGGGATTGCGTTCGGCTACAGGGCACTTCGACCAATCGATATCAGTCATGAGGACACCTCCGCTTCACATTAGCTAATTGTATGCTCCGTTCGCTGCATCTACAGCCCGAAGTATTGCCTAGAGCAGCCGTTCCTATCGCTTAGAAGTACCTGCTTATTTCAAAGGGATGGCTGGAATCTTCGCTGGAGAACATGCGGCGCTCTACGAGACGGCCCTTGATAAAGCTGAGTTTGGCGATGTAGCTCTCCGAGGCATCGCCTCCTCTGATTACCAGGACGACACGATGGCCTTTCAATGTGATTTGCGCGTCCGATATGTCGCCGAGATCTGCGAAAGCGGAGCGTGGCAACGGTGTTTCTTTGCCTGCGATGGTGACTCGTATCGCCTCGGTGAGACTGCATGGAATGCGACTCTTGGTGCACTGTGCGAACCGACGACCGTCCCGGGTTTCTGAATTTTCTAGGAGTGTTGTGTTGAAGATGACCGGACTTGAGGATCTCCGATATCCCTTGACACTTTGGTCTCGCCCTTCGAGCGGATAGACACCGGGTGGCTTTGGGCGTAGCAGAAAGAGGCGAATGCCAGAGAGCTTGTTACTAGCCAATTAAAAGGTCTCATTGTGATCAAGCTCTATGACCTGGATTGAGTGGACAATTTTTGTGCCTTCGCCAGCTTCTTCCTCCGCTTCAGCTCCAAATCCGAAAACATCGTCCCGCGGCAGTTCTTCGCCCCGCAGTAGCAGTCCTGAGCGTCGTCGTCGGAGTCGTACAGGTTGTACTCGTACAGCAGTTCCTCTCCGGCTGCGATGTCGCGGATTGCGTTGACAAAGATGCGCTCATCCTCTTCAATCGTCTCGCAGTTTGGGGCGCAGGAGTGATTTACGAACATGCCGGTTCCGAAACCGTCGATCACCATGTTGCGGTCGCCGTACCCGAAGAGATAGGTGACGATGCGGTCCTGGTAGAGCTCGTCGGCCGCCTCCTTCGTCAGTCGAGGCCCGTCGTACTCGCAGATACGGGTGCCCTTCTTGATTGGCCGCATGGTGTAGCAGCCGGCAGCGTGGATGGACGAAGAACGGATAATGAGGCCTGAAAGCATTACGTTTGGCAGCCCTTGCAAGTCAGATAAGAGCAAGTGTAGAAAGCAGACCAGATAAGAAAGTCGGGTCGTGAGCTGTTCCGATCAATCCAATCCATGCCTCCGAACTATAACAAACCCGTCCAGTCCGTCCAGGCGTACAGGTCGCGTGCCTGGCGTTTGCTTGTAAAATCGATGAAGATGGCGGGTATAGTCTCAGTCCGGCTGGTACTGTGTGCCTTGCTTGCGGTTGGTGAGGTTGGCCTGTGTTCCGCGCAAACCTACACGCCGCCTCCACCGCCTCTCAGCACGTTGCCACCTTGCTCGACGGAAAAACCTGCCCACGACGCAAAGAAGAAGGCAAAGAAGGATTGCGATCCGACGAATGTCCCTTCAGCCCCCGCGGCTGCTCCGGCTTCTGATCACCCAGCCTCGGCCTCTAGCCGACAAAGATTCCCTTATCCCGTTGACCAGCCCGCAAGTGCAGCGAAAGCCTTTCCCTATCCGGGTGATGCTGCACCTCCTGCTGGCTCTGCGGGCGCTGATCACGCGGATGATGCGAACCAGACCGGCAGGAACGGGCCGGGTCGCGGCCCGAGGATGCACATCGCC
>CAZZYQ010000084.1:0-11160 GCA_964658395.1 uncultured Granulicella sp.
TGGTTGATGATCTGATCATAGTTGAAGTAGAAGAATGCTTTGTCTTTACCGTTGACCGGCATGTCTTCCGAAACTCGCCGCGTGATATGTTCGTCCTCTAAAAACGTTTCAACAAAAGAACGAACCCCCATGCCCGGCAGACTTCTATTCACCTTCGGATCGGCTGCGCTCCTGCTGGCAGGGCATTTGGCATCTCTCGCGCAGAGTGCTCCCCCGCGAAATCTCCAGCTCCCGGAGAAAGTAACAACCGGCCCAATCCTCTTTGAAGACACCCTTGCTCAATCCAAAATCGACTTCATCCTTCACAGCAGCATCAGCCCGCACCGATACTCCGTCGAGACCATGACTGGGGGCGTCGCAGCGTTCGACTACGACAACGACGGCTTTCTGGACCTCTTCTTCACCAATGGTGCCGAAGTTCCGTCTCTCGTAAAGTCGGGCCCGCAGTTCTCAAATCGGCTCTACCATAACAACCACGACGGCACCTTCACCGACGTGACCGAGAAAGCGGGTGTTGCTGGCATCGGCTACTCCATGGGAGTTGCCGCCGGAGACTTCGACAACGATGGCTTCATCGACCTCTATGTCGCCGGCGTCAACTCCAACCAACTCCTCCACAACAACGGCGACGGCACGTTCAGCGACATCACAGCGAAGGCCGGTGTTCCAGGCATCATTGAGGGCGTGGGAAAAGGATGGGCAGTCACAGCAGGATGGTTCGATTACAACAACGACGGACTGCTCGATCTATTTGTCGTCAACTATCTCAAGTACGACCTCAAGACCGCCGCCAAGTGCAGCACGCACAAGATCGCCACGTACTGCTCTCCAAACGACTTCGAGGGCCTGCCCAACATTCTTTATCGCAATAACGGCGACGGCACCTTCACCAACGTATCCAAGGAGTCAAAGGTTGGCAGCTACATTGGCAAAGGCATGGGCGTGGCTTTCGCCGACTACGATGGCGACGGCTTCACCGACATCTTCGTCTCGAACGACACCTTCCCCAACCTGCTGCTCCACAATAATGGTGACGGCACGTTCACCGACCAGGCCGTGACCGCTGGCGTGGGCTACAACGAGATGGGCAAGACTGTCGCCGGCATGGGCACCGACTTCCGCGACCTTGACAACGACGGACGCCCGGATATCTTCCACACCGCCATGTTTGGCGACGCGTTCCCGCTTTACCGCAATGCCGGCGGAGGCCAGTTTGAGGACGCGACCAGCGCCTCGCGACTGACCGAGCCCACCAGCAGACTCACCGCCTGGGGAACGGGTGCATACGACTTCGACAACGATGGTTTCAAAGATCTGTTCACCGCCAACGCTGCCATCCTCGACAACTCCATGGAGGTCGAGCATCGGCCATTTCCGTTGCCCAACAGCGTCTTCCGCAACACGCCCTCGTTTCGTTTCGTCGACGTAAGCTCAACCGCTGGCGCCGGCATGACCACGCCTGCTCCTCATCGCGGTGCGGCATTTGGAGACTTTAACAACGATGGCCTGATCGACGTCGCGGTGGCCGTTCTTAATGGTCCGCCGCAGATTCTCATCAACCGCTCCCCCGGTAGAAATCACTGGATCATGCTCAAGCTAATCGGCACCAAGGATAATCGCGAAGGCATTGGGACCAAGGTCCAGATCACCACCAGTCACGGCGTCCAGTACAACCAAGTCGCGACCGCGGTGGGTTACAACTCCTCGAGCGACAGCCGTGTGCACTTCGGGCTCGGGGACGCCACCACCATCGACCGCATCGATCTACGCTGGCCGAGCGGACTCAAACAGACCCTGACCGACATCAAGGCCGACCAGATTCTACGCATCCAGGAAGCCCTCACAAAGTAGACGCTCTACGACTGCGGAAACAACCTCTCCGCCAGCGCGTCCTTCCCCTCCTGCTTCAGCAGTCTTCCGAGAGCCTGACGAACCTCGGGATTGTCTTTACTGTAAGCAGCCGCCGCTTCCGCTGTGAGTTCAGCCTTCGCCGAGTTTCCCAAGCGAAAGTAAGCGTCGCAAAGCATGTAGAGCAGTGAAGGGTTCGCACTCTTCGATCGTGCGATGAATTCAGCGGCCTCCGCCCACCTTCCCTGGCGATAGCGAATCTCTCCGATCTCGCCCAACGCGAACGCCTGGTTTGCATCGATCAGCAACTCTGCCTGGAACTCTGTTTCCGCCTGTTCAAGGTCACCACGGCGCATTGCGATCTGTCCGAGATAGGCATGTGCATCGCGCGTATGTGCATCGAGTTGGAGAGCACGCCGGAAGCTGCGCTCTCCCTCGAACGTCTTGTCCGCCTGCAGATAGGCCGCACCCAGCGTCACCCAGAGCGTTCCCTCGGTTGTGTGAGGGCCGCTCCCCTCTCTCTTCAGTACCTTCAGCGCATCCTCCTCTTTGCCCGCATTGATCAGCGTTCGCACCTCGGCCGCCTCCGACCGGTTCGCATTTGTCGCAGGCGATTCAAAGTAGCTGTACTGCAACATCTGCCGATGCAGCATGGCCTCGTGGTCCGCGGCTGCGTCTCTACCGAGTGCACGGTATGCCCGTGCGAGAAAGAAGTGTGCCAAGACAAGTGTGGGATCGAGCTGGAGGGACTGCTGAAGCATCTGGATTGCGGGCTCATAGCTCTTCAATTCCAACTCACATTGTCCCAGCGAAAGCAGCGCCGATGCGTCGTTGCTGCGAGCACGCGGCACACGTTGCAGGTTCTCTCGAGCGCCAGCCCAGTCCGCCAGTTTGATCTGCACCGAAGCCAGCAGGCTCAGGTTCTCGATGTCTTCAGGCTCCAGTGCCGCCTGCCGCTCTGCTTCCTGCTCCGCCGCACTCAGATTCATACTCTGAAAGCCAGCGACGGCTAGATCGAAGTGGATTCGCGGCAGCGAGGGGTCGAGTTGTTGTGCATGGTTCAGCTGCACCGTTGCGGCGTCACTTTGCCCGCTACTACACAGAAGTTCGCCATACTTCTGCAGGATTGCAGCGTTCTTTGGGTCCGTATGGGCCGCACTCGCGATCGCGGAGAGTGCGCGGTCGTTGTCTCCATGCAAGTGGTACGCCTGGGCAAGATAGTATTTCGCATCGGCATCGTTCGGGCGCAGTCGCACACCGCGCGCCAGCAGCGCCAGAGCAAACTCGGTGTGGTGCTCGACCAGTTCGATCGTGCCAACCTTCACCAGCATCTCCGGATCGTTCGGCGCCCCCTTCAGCGCGGCGCGATAACTGTCGGCCGCCGCAGCCTGTTGCCCGGTCTCCTCAAAGAGCATCCCTCGGAGCTTGAGCGCAGGCACAAACGATGGATGGTCGTGCACCACTTCTCCACTGATCTCCAGCGCCTGCTGCAGTTCGCCGCGCTGCGCGAGCCCGACCGCCTCGCGCATCCTTCGGGCGGTCCTCTCGTCAGTCAAAGGTCTGGCGGCGGCCGCCTGCGTAAGGGCCGATCCATGAACTGTAAGCAGAATCACCGGCACCGCGATCCGGCAAAGCAGCGGGTGGAATGCATACCTGGATCGCGTGCTTGCTTTGCTCGAGGAAGAGCTCAACATAGGCTAAACTTACCCCATCTGCCATGACCCGGAAAAGAGCGGCGTCGGCGACGCCGAATCATCGAATCAGCTTGAAGACGCTTGCCGAACACCTGGGCCTGAGTCCAGCGACGGTCTCGTTCGTGCTGAATGATGCACCGAATCGTTCGATTCCAGAAGCTACCCGGGATCGCGTCCGCGCTGCGGCCAAGGAGTTCGGGTATCGTCCCAACCTGATCGCGCGATCGCTCCAGGGCATGAACTCTCACACGGTCGGTGTCCTCCTGCCGGATCTTGGCGAAGGTTACCACTCGCAGGTGCTCGGGGGAGCCGGGGACGTATTCATGCAGGAAGGCTACTTCTTCTTTACGGCACACCATCGCCACCGTGAAGACCTCGTCCTCGAGTATCCGCAGATGCTCGACTGCCGGGGGGCCGAGGGCATCCTTGCCATCGACACGCACTTGAAAGTCGTTCCGCGTTCGCCAACCGTAGCAATCGCCGGCCACGTTCATCTGCCGGGACTTACCAACATCACCCTGAACCATGTCCGAGCGGCGGAGTTGAGCCTGCTGCACTTATACGATCTGGGACATAGAGAGATGGCCTACATTCGCGGCCAGGACGTCTCTTCCGACTCCGAGGCACGCTGGGAAGCCACGCAACAGGTTGCCCGAAGCCTCGGGCTTCGCGTCGATCCTGCTCTCGTCATAAAGCTAGAGCGTGATATCTCCTCGCCCGAACTTGGCTACCCCGTGGTGCAGCAGCTTCTGTCTCAGAAGCGAAAGTTTACGGCGATCGTCAGCTTCAACGACCTGAGCGCGATCGGTGCCGTTCGTGCCTTACACGACGCCGGCCTGCGAGTTCCTGAAGACGTATCCGTGATTGGGTTCGACGACGTACAGGCCGCTGGTTTCCATGTGCCAAGCCTCACAACGATTCGGCAGCCGCTGCGGCAGATGGGAGCGCTGGGTGCCACGCTCTTGCTCAAGAGGATCCGCGGCGAAGCCCAGCCGGACACATTGAATGTCGAACCGGAGTTGATCGTACGGGAGTCGACGGGCCTGCGCGCCGCCGTAAAAGTGAGCAAACGAAACCAATCCCTGGCAACGGCGTGAGTGACTCGCTTTTAGCCGCGAACCTCTCTGCAAGACGTCTTCCGCACTACCTTCTCTTCGCAATATGCGGCATTGGTTGCGCCTTGCCCGGCGTGCTGCTCCCGATCCTGATCTCCAGGTGGAAGCTGCATGATCAGCAGGCGGGTCTTGCGTTCTTTTTCTCCTGGCTTGGATCTTCGTTCGGAGCATTGCTTGTTCGCGGCTCGCTGCGCCGTTCCATACTTCTCGGCGGAGTGCTGGCGGCAGTGGGCTCCTCTGGGCTCACTGGGTTGGCCGGAGGCCCCGTTCCGCTATGGATGGCGCTGTTTGGTTTGGGTCTGGGACTGACTATGACCTCAGTCAGTGTTGTCGGCCGGAGGCGCTCCGGCGAGCGCGAGCTGGTTCGCCTCAACTTCATGTGGGCCGCGGGCTCGGTGACATGCCCCTGGCTGGCTCTGCGCTCTCTGCAGGCGTCCAACGCCTCAGGACTGTTGATCAGCTTTGGAGTTTGCTTCCTGGCACTGGCATCCTGGGGAGTTCGAGCGGAAGACCTCTACATCCGTCCCACACCGAGTTCTGCGGGCCGCTCGAACCTCGCCGCAGTCCGGCTGATACCCTTCACCCTTGTAGTCGTCGTGTGCTGCTCAACCGGCATCGAGGCCTCAGCAGGTGCCTGGCTGACGACGTATGCCGCTCGCCTCCATGGAAATCTTCATTTGACCGTCGCTGCTCCGGCGTGCCTGTGGAGCGGCCTTCTCCTCAGCCGACTGCTTTGGTCATTGGCGGCGATCAAACTGCAGCCCGACCGGATTGTGTGGGGAAGTTGTTGGCTGGTCGTCCTATCTACTCTGTCACTTGTTGCAACCCAGGCTCCGGTCGGAGTTCTCCTCGCCGCATTTGGAATCGGGCTTGGCCTCGGTCCTCTCTATCCGCTCCTGCTTGCGCGAGCACTCCTCCACGATGAGAGCGGAAACATCTTCTTCCTGGCGGGTCTGGGCTCAGCCATACTTCCATGGCTGACTGGTGCACTTTCGCAATGGAGTTCGTCGCTGCGGAATGGTCTGCTGGTTCCCGCGGCAGCCGCACTTGTGATGCTCCTGCTCGCCTGACGATCTTGCTGGCCTCCACAGCTGTTCGTCGAAGCAGCTTTTCGACGGGGACAGGCCGCCTATGTGTTTACTCCTGCGCGTGGCAGAAGCGGCAAAACGCTAAACTAGAAAGTCTATGTCCACCTTGAAAGCCGTCCGCGGCACCCGCGACCTGCTGCCGCCTGAAACTGAACTTTGGAACCGCATTGAGGCGACGGCCCGCGCCGTATTCGCCCGCTACGGGTTCGGCGAGATCCGCACCCCGATCTTCGAAGACACTCAGCTCTTCGTGCGTGGAGTAGGTGAGGAGACTGACGTGGTCTCAAAGGAGATGTACACCTGGGAGGACCGCGCCCGCGCCGCCAGCGAAAAGGCACAGTCGTTAACCCTTCGGCCGGAAAACACCGCGGGCGTCGTTCGCGCCTACATCGAGCACAAGATGGGCGATACCGGAACGCTGCAAAAGCTCTTCTATATTGGGCCACAGTTCCGCCGCGAGCGACCGCAGCGTGGCCGCTACCGCCAGTTCTGGCAGATCGGTGCTGAGGTCCTCGGCCCTCAGACTTCGGGTGCGGAGTCGCCGCTGCGCGACGCCGAGGTTCTGGAGATGCTGGCGACCTTGCTCGACGAACTCGGCGTGCCACGTGCATCTGAAGAAAATGGCAGCACCGGATGGAAGCTGGCGCTGAACTCGGTCGGCTCCGCAACCGACCGGCCGCGCTACATCAAGGCTCTACGGACAGCGCTCGAACCAGTAAAGGCAAGCATGTGCGCTGACTGCCAGGTAAGGGCCGACCGCAACCCTTTGCGGGTGCTGGACTGCAAGGTGCCGGAGGATCAACCCATTATCAACGGGCTGCCTAAGATCGCAGAATATCTGGATGATGCTTCGACCGCGCACTTCGCTGCCGTACGCGAGGCGCTTGACGCCTGCCGTGTCCCCTATATGTTGGAGCCAAGGCTGGTTCGTGGCCTCGACTATTACACTCGCACGACCTTCGAGTTCTCGGTCGCACTTGGTTTAGGAACACAGAACGCCCTGCTTGGCGGAGGCAGGTACGACGGCCTAAGCGAGATGCTGGGTGGCCCCAAGGCCCCAGGGATCGGCTTTGCTATCGGCGAAGACCGCCTTGTTCTAACCTTGCAGGCGCTCGCCGAAGCAGCGGGGGAGAAGATCGGCCACGACAAACTGGACGCTTACATTGCCCCCATGGGCACGGCTCAGAACGCGGCGGCCCTTGCTTTGGCAAAGGACCTTCGCGGTGCGGGCTTGTCGGTTGAGGTGGGCGATGGCAGCTTCCGTCTGAAGAAGTCCTTCGAACTGGCAGATAGGCTGGCACGGCGAATTGTTATCTTGGGCGAGGATGAAGTCTCGACCGGGATCATAACGGTGAAGACGTTTGCAAGCGGAGAGCAGACCAAGGTTGAGCGGCAAACCCTGCCCGGCATCTTGCGGGAAAAGACCGGCGAGTGATTCGGATTACAAACACTGCTCGAGGAGCATGATTGCCTTGCGCCAGGCATACAGTTGACGGTCGACCTCTTCTGGTCTTCCACAGAGCACATTAGAGATTTGGTCGGGGCGAGAGGATTCGAACCTCCGACCCCCTGCTCCCGAAGCAGGTGCGCTACCAGGCTGCGCTACGCCCCGACTCAGTTGGTGAGTGCCGATAGCGCGCATGAAGCTCAAGCAGTACGGGATCCGCTTGCAGGCACACCAATCCGGCAAGACCAAGTCTAGCAGAAGTTCGATTATGCCATCGACATCGGAATGGGTCTCTCTACCTCGCAAGAGCATGCCGAAGGCACCCATCTGTGCTTACAGAAGGATTAGAGAAGGAGCGAGCGTAATCTGCGTGCGCTTTGAGATCCCTGATGATCTTTTGCAAAAGAGCTCTACTTCTTGCCGCCACCCATGGTTATCAGACACGGTCCAGTTAACATCAACACAAAAAGCACGGCAATCATCGCATCATGCATGGGCGACATTCTCTCGGCGGGCCGCTTCATCGCCGCCTCACCTGAGAGCTTCGCCTCATCTGCCGCTCGTTGCCATTACACTTTGGTTGGATACGACGCACCAATGTGCCATCCTGGCACGGTCCGTCTATTGCGGTGCGTAGTTCCCGAGTACGCCAAAGCCGATCAGTACTGTCCCGGTGAAGAAAAACACCAGCCGGCACAGCCATTGTGGCGCGTCGGGATCAGAGCATGCCTTGATCTCGAAGCCGTTCCGGTAGAAACCCGTCAAAAGGATAATCGCTCCAAGCAGGAGTGGGATGTCGCGAAGATAGTGGATGTGCATAGCTGTCCCCTTCAACTTGAGACTTCCAGTTGCGCGGAATTTTACCGCGGGAGGCACATCGTTGTAACCCAAAAAGCATCATGGTGATGTTCTCCTCTGGCAGCCACAACGGAACTCACTTCGTCCAAGCTGCGTACCCTCTCCAGAACGATCCAGTACGCATCCAAGCCGAAATCAAGACAGACGCTCGAACCGCTCCTCAAGGCAATTTATGCAGGCTTTATACGAGATCTTCGTGCAGGTGTTCCAAGCGATCTGGGCCAACAAGCTGCGGTCGTTCCTTACCATGTTCGGCATCGCGTGGGGCGTAGCGTCGCTGCTCTTGCTCGTAGGCCTTGGCGAAGGATTCCGCTCCGGCCAGAAACGCGGTCTGGCGGAGCTGGGCACGGATGTCATTATGATCTGGGGCGGCACCATCCCCGCTTTGCCAGAACAGCACCAGGGAATGCTGCCCTACAAACTCACCCTCCGGGACGCAGACGCAGTTCGCGCCCAGGCACCGCATGTGAAAAATGCCACCGCGCTCATCAATCGCGGCGACTTGAAGGAAGTCAGCGAGTTTTCAAGCGCCGGCGGCCCGGTCATGGGTGTCGAGCAAAACTTTCCCGCCATTCGCAATCTCCCCATCGCAGAAGGCCGCTTCTTCGACTCCGATGACGGCATCCAGAAACGCCTCGTTGTCGTGCTCGGCCAAAAGAACAATCAGCTGCTCTTTCCCGGAAGGCCGTCGCTTGGCTCTTTCATCACCATTAATGGCTACCGCTTTCAGGTGATCGGCGTAGCCAAGCACATCGGCCGCGGTAACGACAGCAACGATAACCAGAAGATCTATATCCCGCTCTCGACCATGCTGGACCTGTTTCCCATCACCGGCGAAAACATACCCAAGGACGCCATCTCATCCATCCAGTACCAGCCACTCACCGAAGACCAGAACGAGACCGCGAAAGCCGAAGTGCACCGCATCGTAGCCCAGCGGCACGGCTTCGACCCCAACATGACGGACGCCTTCGAGGAATGGGACACAATCAAGTCCAACCGGCTGGTTGGCGTCATCTTCACCGCTATGGACGTCTTCCTCGGCGGTGTGGGCATCGTCACCCTGATGCTTGGTGCGGTAGGTATCGTCAACATCATGCTCGTGACTGTGAGCGAACGCACCAAGGAGATCGGCCTGCGTAAAGCGCTCGGCGCGACCCAGCGCAGCATTATGCTCCAGTTCTTCTTTGAAGGCCTTACCCTAACTGGGGTAAGCGGCCTGATCGGCATCGGCGCTGCCGCCGTCTTTATGACCGTGCTCGGTGCCGCCCTGGGTGGAAACGAGATGGGCTTCGATCCGCCGCGGCTTGTGCCCTGGTCTGCCGCTATGGCCTTCGGCAGCCTGACCCTGTGCGGCGTTCTCGCGGGAATCTACCCCGCCCGCCGCGCCGCTATGCTGGAGCCGGTCGAAGCGTTGAGGAAGGAATAGACGATGGGCTCCATGATGAAGGACATCTTCGGCCAGGCAGTTGAAGCCATGCGCTTCAACCTGCGCCGCACCACCATCACCATCGTCGGCATGGCGTGGGGGATCGCCACGGTCATCCTGCTGCTTGCCTTTGGCGCAGGCTTCGGCCGCGCCTTCGAGACCATCTTCGCACAGTTCGGCACCAACATGCTCGGCGTCTTTCCCGGCACCACCAGTGAGCAAGCGGGCGGCTCCCGCGCGGGTGTTCTCGTGCAGCTCACCCGCGACGACGTTGAGCGCATTCAGGAGACCGTGCCCGGAATCATCCACACGTCCGCACAGGCCTGGAAGACCGTAACTGTGCAGAACGATCTGCACACCTACACCTGGGAGGTCGACGGCATCGAGCCGTCGCTCCAGTCCATCCAGGTCATGAACATCGCTGAA
Organism: uncultured Granulicella sp.; assembly: GCA_964658395.1. Taxonomy (GTDB): domain Bacteria; phylum Acidobacteriota; class Terriglobia; order Terriglobales; family Acidobacteriaceae; genus Edaphobacter. The sequence goes on from CAZZYQ010000084.1 coordinate 9,906, forward strand.
GGCCGCGCCATGACCGAGGCCGACCTGACGGAGCGCCGACACGTCGCCATCATCGGCTCAGAGGCCAAGACAAAGCTCTTCTCCGGGCTCTATCCCATCGGCCAGAAGATCCGCTGCAACGGAGTCTCGTTCGAGGTGATCGGCGTGCTTCAGGCCAAGATGCAGGAGGGCGACGACAACATCAATCGCACGGTCGACATTCCCCTGACCACCATGAGCGACCTCAAGGACACCAAGTACCTCGATGGCATCTGGATGAGCTACAACGGTAACTACCTCGAGGTGGAACACGCCGTGCGCAACTCCATCGCCGCCGCCCACCAGTTCCGCGCCTCGGACCGCAACGCGATCCATGTCGCCAACATTATGGAGAACCTTTCGCAGTTCCGCGTGGTCACCATCGGGCTGCAAGCGCTTCTGCTCTTCATCGGAGCGCTCACTCTCGGCATCGCCGGCATCGGCCTGATGAACATCATGCTGGTCAGCGTGCAGCAGCGCACGCGCGAGATCGGCGTGGAAAAAGCACTCGGGGCAAGAAAACGCCACATCCTCTTCCAGTTTCTTGCCGAAGCGCTCGTCATCTCAAGCATTGGCGGAGTCGCAGGTGTGGTCCTCGCCTTCGTCGTAAGCAAGGCAGTCGGAAGCATTACGTTTTACAGTGCTCTCGCCTCAAACGCCGAAGCCGCCGACATCCATCTCTGGATCGACCCAACCATCGTGCTGATGGCCTCTGGCATCCTGGTGCTGGTCGGAATAATCAGCGGCATGATCCCCGCTCTGCAAGCCGCGAACCTCAACCCGATTGAAGCTCTAAGGTACGAATGAACCCTTAGCCAGCGGAGCCTGCTGACAACGCGCCGCTGCCTGAATACGTCATTCCCTCACGGAATCGCTTCTGCTTCTTCGTTTGTCATTCCCGAAGGGGATGGGCTTCTGCTTTTTCGTTTGTCATTCCCGAAGGGAATCTGCTTTTAGCCCGTCACCCTCTACGCCAGCGAAGCAGCTACGTCCGCATTCGAGTTCACCGCATCCGGCAGCCCCTGGATCCCGACCAGCAGGTCTTCCTTCCGCATCACAAGGTTCGTAGCATTCAGGGTCGCAAGCTCGAACCCATGCCCATGCGTGATCGCGTCCGTGGGACAAGCCTCGACACAATACCCGCAGAAGATGCAGCGGTTGTAGTCAATGTTGTAGACCTTCGCATACCGCTCCGCGCTTGAGATCCGGACCGTCTCGGTGTTCTCCGCCGCCTCGA
>CAZZYQ010000085.1:0-10975 GCA_964658395.1 uncultured Granulicella sp.
ATCTTTTGCTTGTTCTATCAAGGAGTGGCAATGCGTCTTGGTCTTACATTCGGCACCGTGCTCCTCTCCGCTGGCCTGGTCGCTCATGGAAGGGCGCAGGTGCCGGACAAGGTGAAAGCCGCGGAGGCCATGGTCGACGCGGAAAAGATCCGCGCTCACGTGAAGTTCCTGGCGGACGATCTGCTCGAAGGCCGCGCCCCCGGGCTGCGCGGCGGCAACCTTGCGGCGGCTTATATTGCCAACCAGTTTGAGCTGGACGGGCTGAAGCCAGGTGGGGACAACGGCAGCTATCTACAGCAGGTACGGTTCTTCGGCATGACAGTGAAGCGAGACAGCTCCACAATGTCCCTTGTGCCCAGGAGCGGTGCGCCGATCGACTTGAAGTTTGGCCCCGACTACGTGGTGAACAATCCGCGGCATGAGGCTGTAGCAGAGATAGACGCGCCTGTTGTCTTTGTGGGTTACGGCATAACTGCACCGGAGTTTGGCTGGGACGATTACGCTGGCGTAGACGTACACGGCAAGGTCGTGCTCGTCGTCGTCGGGGATCCGCCATCGGACGATACGAAGTTTTTCGGCGGCAAGGCGCTGACCTACTACGGCCGCTGGACGTACAAGTATGAGCAGGCCGCTCGCAGGGGCGCGGTTGGAGCGTTGATCATCCACCGGACCGATCTTGCGAGTTACGGTTGGACTGTAGTGGAGCACTCCGGTTCAGGAGAGAAGACCTTTCTGGCAGACAACACCAAGCCGGTAGTCGAAGCTGCGGCGTGGATCCACCACGACGTTGCGGACAAGTTGTTCGCGGCGAGCGGGCGAGGTGCTACTGATAGCGAAATTGCCGCGGCGGGTCAGAGAGGCTTCAAAGCGGTAGAACTGCCGATACGGCTGAAGGCGCACATCGACAGCGTGGTAAGGCCGTATGAGTCGCCAAACGTGATCGGCATTCTCCCGGGCACCGTGGCGGGCAAAGATCAGGCGGTGCTGTATTCAGCACATTACGACCACTTCGGATTCGTTCCCGGCATGCAGGGCGATAACGTGTTCAACGGCGCGGCGGACAACGCGACTGGCTGCGCCATTCTGCTGGAGCTGGCGCGGGTCTGGTCGCAGTCCGGCCTGAAGCCGCCGCATTCGGTCATCTTTGCCTCCGTGACCGCCGAAGAGCAGGGCCTATTAGGTTCAGAGTATCTGGGCCAGCATCCACCCGTCCCCGCTGGCCAGATCGCGCTCGACCTGAACTACGACGACGTGCAGCCCTTCGGCGACCCGCTGGAGACCAACGTTGCTGGGGCCGAGCGAACAAGCTTCTACCCGACTGTCGAGGCAACGGCGAGGCGCTTCCGCTTGTCCATCGTGCCGGACTCACATCCCGAGGCCGGACAGTACTACCGCAGCGACCACTTCAGTCTGGCGCGCGTCGGCGTGCCCTCCTTTTCTATAGGCGAGGGGACACTCTTTGCCGGGCACGATGCCGCATGGGGCCTCGCCAAGGAAGACGACTACGTCGCCCACCGGTACCACAACTTCTCTGACAACTACACTCCAGACATGGACTTCACAGGCAACGCCAAGCTGGCAAAGTTCGGCCTCGATCTGGGGTGGCAGGCGCTGAGCGCTCCGAAGACGGTCGAGTGGAAGGTGGGGGATGAATTTGAGGGAGCGCGGAAGATGAGTTTGGGTCGGTGAACTTGTCCCTCCCACCTACGGCCAAAGGTGAGCCTTGGGTGGGGCACCGGCAGCTGGCGTGGGCCTTGTAACCAAGCTTCAGGACCCCGAAGCCTTAGGTGTTTGCGATTGCGTTCGATCTGGTGTGGCGATGCCTTGGAGGCATCACCCGAAGGCTGTTCAAGCCAGCTTGCGATAGACCGTAAAACTAAAGCGATCGTCCCGAATGCAAGGTGGTGCAACTAGTCAAGGGCTGAGAACGGCTACCTTTCTGAACGAAAAGCCCGACCTCCAGGACTTACTTGATAACACCTCGCTGGCTCTTCGCGATGAACTCCGCCAGATAGGCGACGTGCTCGTCGTCCCTCGCAGAGACACTCTCGCGGATCGCCTGAAGCGCCTGCGACGTGTTCCTCTTCGAGGCCAGCAGCAGGCGATAGGCTGATCGCAGCTCCTTGATCTGCTCCGGTGTGAAGCCTCTTCGCTCCAGCCCGACCTTGTTCAACCCGTAAGCATGATTGTTGCGCTCGATTGAAGTGAGCGAGTAGGGCAGCACATCCTGCGTGATCGTGGTGCCACCGCCGATGTAGGCATATTTGCCGATGCGACAGAACTGATGCACCGGGCACAGCGCACCGACCACCGCGAAGTCCTCGACCGTGACGTGGCCGGCGAGCGTGGCCGAGTTTGCCAGGATGCAGCCATTGCCTATATGCGAGTCGTGACCAATGTGCGTGTACGCCATGATCAGACAGCCGCTTCCTACGGTTGTGTTCGCACCTCCGCCTACTGTCCCCCTGGAGATCGTCACGTATTCGCGAATGTCGTTGTTGTCGCCTAGCGTGGTGCGTGTCGGCTCATCGGCGTACTTCAGGTCCTGCGGCGCGACGCCGATGCAGGCGAACGAGAAGAAGCGGTTCTTGCGCCCGGCGGTGAGATGACCGTCAAGCACGACGTGCGAGACCAGCTCGCACTCCTCGCCCAGCGCCACGTTTGGGCCAATCGTGCAGTACGGGCCCACTTTGCAACTCTCAGGAACGATTGCGCCCTCGGCGACGATCGCCGTCGGATGAATGCTCACGCGAGCGCGACCTCAGGCAAGGGTTCGGGCACTTTTGTCCCCTCTGGTTGCATCGGGACGATTGCGGATGCGACCGGCGCGACCGGCTGAGGTGTTGCGACCTTCTTCTTCGGACGCGGAATCACCATGCACGTCAAGGTCGCCTCGCACGCGACCTTGCCATCTACTGTTGCCACGCCCAGCATCTTTACTGCAGTCTTGCGCCAGTTCAACATCGAAACTTCAATCCGAAGTTGATCGCCGGGAACGACAGGACGGCGAAATTTTGCGTTCTCGATGCCGGCGAACACCATCAGGCGCTCGTCGCGGTCCGAGATTTCGGTCAGCATCAGCGCGCCGCCCGCCTGCGCCATCGCTTCCACCATCAGCACGCCGGGCATGATCGGGTAGTCGGGAAAGTGGCCGGTGAAGTGCGGCTCGTTGAAGGTGACGTTCTTGATGGCGACGATGCGCTTCCGCGGCTCCATCTCGAGAATGCGGTCGATCAACAGCAGCGGATAGCGGTGCGGCAGGATGGACATAATCTCAACGATGTCCATGGCAACTGTCGCCTCAGGTTCCGGTGCGATCGCCGATGCGGGTCTTTGTTCCGGCTCATGCATAGCAGCCATGAGTATAAACCGCTACTTTTTCTTCTTAAGCGGACGATCGGTGTCAAACATCTCCGGCGTCACAGCCACACCATACGTCACATCGATGATGAAGCGCTGGTTGGCAAGGTCGCCGTTGTGATAACGGCTGATGGTAAGCGGCGTCTGGACTCCTTGCAAGAGGTGGTAGTCGTCGTACTGCTCGGAATCTTCGTCGAAGTCTTTGAATTGAGCGTTCCGCGACTGAAAGGTGCGCCGAAGCGGCAGGTGGCTCGATGCGTCAAGCTCCAACGTCACCGCTTCGTTGTTTGCCGCCAGCAGGGTTACCTTGTCTGCCATGCGGCGCTCCACGCTGGTTGTGCCTTCATAGAGCACCACGACGTCTGGCTGCTTCAACCAGCTGTTCAAGACCACCTCAAGCGAATGCGCGCGACGCCGCAGATACTCCTCCACCTGGTCTTTCGGCAGCGGCTTCGTGCCCTTGTAGGTGATCTCGTAGCCGTTCGTGGCGGTCCATATCTGCACCACGTCGCGCTTCTTCGTGAACTCGATCCGCTCCGCCTCTGCCACCGGCGGAGCGGCCCCTGCGTCGGCAAACTGCCGATAGTCCCAGAAGTCGACCGTGCTCAGGGTTGGTTCACCCCGAAAGAAGCTTGCTGTATGCCCATGCAGCAGCACGGTTCGGCGATGCAGCCACGCATCGCCGCCAAGCGCGGCAAGCATCTGGTCAAGGAGGACGCGCCCGCGCTTGTCCTCCTGCCCGGCTGCTGGTGCGCCTACTGTTCCGGACGCGCTAGGAATCTGCGATGCCTGTGCATGTGCGTGGAGCCAGGCTCCAGAGCACAAAAGGACAGCTAGCAGTGCCTTACGCGGATTAGTCACAACACTCATTCAGAACCAGTCTGCTGCAATTGCTCAGGAATTAGATCACCCAACCAGAACCGCGCCGCCATTGACATTCAAAACCTCTCCAGAACAAAAACCCGCCAGCGGCGTACACAGAAAGAGCACAGGCCCGGCGATCTCCTCTACGTTCCCCACTCGGCCCAGCGGGATGGTCGCCAACACCTTCTTAGACGTTTCCGGATGGTTCAAGGCAGCATGGGACATCTCTGTGGCCACCCAGCCTGGAGCGACGCAGTTACAGTAGATGCCCTGGCCAGCCAGTTCGCTGGACAGGCTCTTCGTCAGCGAGATCAGGGCACCTTTGCTTGCCGCGTAGTCGGCGTGAAAGGCCTCGCCCCGCTGCGCAGCCGTCGAAGCGATCAGAACGATATGACCCTTCGCTGCTGCATCGTGGGGAGCTTGTGCCAGCATCTGGGCGACGGCCGCACGTACCAGGCCAAAGACGCTTTCGAGGTTGATCCCCATGGTGCTGCGCCACTGGTTGACCGGCATGGTTGCGATCGGCGCATCATGCGGCGGCCACACGCCGTGGTTCACGACCAGGCAATCGACGCGTCCAAACACAGCAACGGCGGCGGAAAGAAGCGCCTCGCCATCCTCAGCACAGGCTAGATCCTGCTGTATGGCGACGCACTGCGTTGTGCCGCCACACTCAGAAACGAGCGCATCGGCCTGCTCTTTCGCTTCGCGATAGCTGAAGACGACCTTGGCTCCCGCACGCGAGAAGAGCCGTACAGTCGCGGCGCCTATCCCCCGCGATCCCCCGCTGACGAGTGCGACGCGTCCGGCGACCGACAGATTTACCGAGTTTGCCTGGTGCACATCTGGCAGATTCTGCATCAGCTACAAGCTACCGGTCCTCTCATCTGCGCGCAAACAGGCGTTGCTTGTAGCTAAGGAAACTTCGTCCTGGGAGTGGTCCTATGAAGTATGTCGTGCTGGCGGCCCGTATTCTGCTCGGCTCGGTCTTTAACTATGGCTGCGCCGGCCCCGGCGGCGGTAATCTTCTTGGCGCCGCTTGAGGTCTTCCTGCTCTATGCCTACCGTGCATCCTTCGGGATTGTTCACCCAGAACGCCAAACCGCTATAACAAAGGCCTTATGGGAGACGGTGGTCATGAGGCCTTCTTGGCTGCAGCTTTCGTCTGCAACTGCGCCTTGCGCTCGGTGATCAGGCGCTTCATTTGCGCCGGCGGAAGTGCCAGGCTCGCTTGAACCTTACGTGGCAGCTTGGCGTAGGTGAGTGCATGGGCGGCGCTCAGCTCATCTTCCCACTCCGAGCTGCGGAAGACGCTCCAGCGTTCGGCCGCGACCCAGAAGATGCGCGCCATGTACGCCGCTGGAAAGAGGCCGTCCGTCTCAATCAGTTCAGCGTAACGCTCAGCTCCAGCCGAGTACGAGATCACTCCATGAGCGAGGGAGTGATCGAGATTGACGAGCGCGAACATCTTTCCGCCGATAGCCTTGTCCCCTACCCAGTAGACAAGGTTGTCGCCCCACTGCATCGTTTCAACTGCATGCGGCAGAGTGTGCAGGAAAGCGCGGGCGCGTTCGGCATCCATGCGGAAAGTATAGCCGTGCTGCAGGTGCGGTCCGCTACTTCTTTGCCTTCGGGTTGGGCTTGCCCTGCTTCTCGAGCTTGGAGGCGGCAGCGGCCTTGGCTGTGGCTTTCTTGGTGGCCTTGCTGTGCGGTCCGGGCTCAGGCTTGCAGCTGCCCTTGGTCATCGGCTTTTTGCCGGGAACGGGCTCGAAGCCGGGCCAGCAGGCGTTTCCTGCGGACTTCTTCGAGGCTGCTTTCTTCGTAGACTTCTTCGCTGATTTCTTTGCAGTCGCCATACGGACATAGGAAGCGGCCCGTCGTCGGCCAGTCGCCTGTCGTTCAGGCAATTTCAGCGCAGTCGTAAACGGATTGGGCCTTTTGCAGTGGAAGGATCGACGATGTTTCCCTTCTGCGTGATGACGATGGTGCCTGCGGCGACTAGCCTGCGGGCGGCGGCGCGGGCAGGCTCCATCAGTGTCTCCCAATCGTGCCGGGTGCCGACGCCGCCGACCAGCTTCGCCGCCTCCGAAGGACAGATCGTCTTGTCGCGCCCCCGCTCTGCGAGCAGCGAGAGAATGGCGGCTTCAAGCTGGGCGTCAGTCTCAGCGGGCTTTTCACCGCGGCAGGCGTCGCTGCAGTACTTGATCGCGTCCCAGTCGCGCTCCCACTTCTTACGCCAGGAGAAGACGCGGCCGCAGCGCTTGCAGATCTTGTCCGGGTGCGGGGAGATTCGCTCGGGTTTGTGGACTTTGTCGGGCATGGGTGAAAGATGCGGGTCTCGCGTTCGCAATTCGAAGGCGATAACGTGCAAGAGCAACCAGCGTCACCTTGCGCGCAGCGAAGGACCCCGATACGTTCTACGCTAGTATGGCAGCCAGAAGCTTTCTCCCCGTTGCAAAAGGGATACTCAATGCACACGGCGAGCAGCTAAGTCACACCCAGCCACCGCCCAGGACGAGACCCTGTCCGGTGATGGCGCTGGATTCGTCCGCCGCGAGGAAGAGCGCGAGCCGGGCAACCTCCTCGGGCTGCAACATGCGCTTGATGGACTGGTGCTGAACGATTTCATTGACGTACTCTTCGGTGTACCAGTTGCGGCGCTGGTGCGCAGCTTCGACGGCCCCGGGAACTATGCATTGGACGCCGATTCCATACGGCTTGAGCTCATGCGCCAGTCGGCGTGTAAGGCCGCCGATCGCCGCTTTGCTGGCAACGTAGACGGGTGCCTCGGTCGAAGGAATCATCCACGACGTAGAACTCATATTCAGGATGACGCCCCGGCCCTGCCACTTCATCCCCGGGATGACGGCCTGGGTGACGAAGAACTGGTGCTTGAGGTTGACGGCGGTGCAGCGGTCCCAGAACTCCGGTGTGACGCTCTCGGTCGTGTGGGGGATGTCGTCGCCGGCGTTGTTGATGACCACGTCGATGGTGCCGAAGCGGGCGATAATTACGGCGAGTCTTTCGGCAAGTTGGACGGAGTCCGCGAGATCGCAGTGGACGTACATTGGCGTGTGTGCGGCGTTTGGGGTCAGGCGGTCGATCAGGGCTGCGGCGGCTTCGTCGGCGATGTCGAGGAAGACGACCTGCGCGGCCTGAAGCGTGAACGCTTCGACCAGGACTTCGCTGATGCCGCTGGCCCCGCCGGTGATGAGCACGACGCGGTCTTGGAGGCTGGGGTATCTGGCGAAGTTCTTTTTCTCGTCGTTCACGAATGCTCCCAAACCTGGGATGCCGCGATTGTAGCCGTCTAAGTTGAGGCTTGAAAAGTTATGGTGCGGCGAGGTAAAGCGGCGTAGGCTTCAGGTAGGAAGGTTCGCTATGCCGACACGAGAGATCACCCTTACGGAACATTTCGACAACTTCATCTCCTCCGGTATCGAAGAGGGGCACTACAACGACGCCAGCGAGGTAGTCCGCGAGGGGCTACGGCTTCTAGAGCAGCGTCAGGCTGAAGATCGGGCGAAGATTGAGTGGCTTCGCGGGGCGGCTCAGGAGAGTATCGATTCGCTAGAGCGAGGCGAGGGAAAGTCTTTCGCTTCTATAGACGAGCTTGCCGGGCATATACGGGAGCTTGGGCGGCAGGCGTCCGCGAGGGTGGAAGCTAGGCGGAGTGGTGCCGCCTAAACGCGGCCCGTTCGAGGCGCGTCTATCTCCGCAAGCGGAAGCGGACGTTGGCGACATCTTGGAATGGAGCGAAGAGCACTTCGGTCACGATGCTTTATTACGCTACGCCGAGTTGATGATGCAGGCATTGAGAGACATCGAAGAAGACCCGAACCGGCCCGGGGTTAGGAAGCGAGAAGAGCTTCCAGCGAGCGTTTACATCTACCACCTTTCCACAAGCCGTGATCGAGTGGCAGGAGCGAAGGTCAAATCACCTCGGCACTTTATCCTGTACCGCCTGCTGACGGACGATGAGTTGGAGGTACTGCGTGTCTTGCACGATAGCCGGGATCCGGCGCGGCACCTGCCAAAGGTGTGACTGCCAATTGAGGTGTCAAAGCTTGAGACTTAACCACTCCGACTCAGTTATGAAGTAGGCAACGAAGACGAGAGATTCTTGCAGCGAGTGCCTATGTGACAGGGCAGTCAAGAGACTGGGCCACTTTGCCGCTTCTTTTTCAAAGTCAGTTGATGCTAGTCGGCGTTCAAACTTCTGCAGGACCTGGGTACAGAAACGTTTGCAAAATGTGGCCAGGCTTCATCGGTAAAGCGCTGATCGGAGTCGGCATCGAGCCAATACATCTCATAGGTTCCCTGTGTGCCGAGTCTGAACTGAAATTGGCCACCCAGGCATGCGTATTCGAGCGCAGGCGCGCTCCGGGTGGCAGCGGAAAACGCGTCCACTCTCCAAGCGTATTCGTTGCCTTCGAATAGAGCTCCGTGAACGATCTCGTCCGGTAAGACGCATTCCATTTCGAAGTTCCTCAACAGCTGTTCGGCTAACTCAACTTGCACGATCTTTATACTTGAACGATATGCCTACGTTCGCTCCGCTTGAAGACCAGCTCGATCTCATTACCAAGGGTACCGCCGAAATCCTGCCCCTCGAAGCCCTGAAGGAGCGGCTCACCGCCTCCATCGTCAGCGGGAAGCCGCTGCGCATCAAGGCCGGGTTCGATCCCACTGCGCCGGATCTGCACCTGGGGCATACGGTGCTGATCCGCAAGCTGCGGCACTTTCAGCAGCTTGGGCACACGGTGATCTTCCTAATCGGCGATTCGACCGCGCTGATCGGCGACCCGACGGGGCGGAATGTGACGCGGAAGCCGCTGACGCCGGAGCAGATCGCCGCCAACGCCGAGACGTACAAGGAGCAGGTCTTCAAGATCCTCGACCCGGTGAAGACCGAGGTCCGCTACAACTCCGAGTGGCTCGATAAGCTGGGCTACTACGATATGGTCAAGCTGATGGCGCAGTTCACCGTCTCGCAGATGCTCGAGCGCGAGGACTTCCACAAGCGCTTCCAGGAGGAGCAGCCCATCTCGATGCACGAGATGCTGTACCCGGTGGCCCAAGGCTACGATTCCGTGGCCCTTGAATGCGATGTGGAGCTGGGCGGGACCGACCAGAAGTTCAACCTGATGCGCGGCCGCGACCTGCAGAAACACTTTGGCCAGGCGCAGCAAAGCATCCTGATGGTGCCGATTCTGGAAGGTTTAGACGGCGTGCAGAAGATGTCGAAGTCGCTGGGGAACGCCATTGGCATTCACGAGGTGCCGAATGAGATGTACGGCAAGCTGATGTCGATCTCGGACGAGTTGATGTGGCGCTACTGGACACTCCTGACCGACCTGCGGCAGTCGGAGATCGACGCGATGCGGGCCAGGGTCGTGTCCGGCGAGCTGCATCCGATGCAGGCGAAGAAAGATCTGGCGCGGACGATTACGGCGGACTTTCATTCTTTGGAAGAGGCCGAGGCGGCGGCGCAGAACTGGGCGCGGCAGTTCCAGCGGCGGGAGACGTCTGCGGACGCGCCAGTGGTGAAGGTCGAGGTGACGGCAGAGTTGTTGAAGGCCGATCCCGATGCTGCGCCGGGGAGCAGTCCGGTGGTGCGACTTCCGAAGCTGCTGGTGTTGGCCGGATTGGCTGGATCCGGTGGCGAGGGGAAGCGGAAGCTGGCGGAAAATGCGGTTAGCATCAACGGGGTGAAGGTGAGTGGGGGAACGGAGACGCTGGAGCGGCTGGGCGAGTCGCCGGTGGTGCGGGTAGGAAGAAAGGAAGTGCGGGTGGAGTGGGTGGCGCGTTGAAGAATCGCGCTGTATGCCGCAACGCGTCCCCATTCCCTCTCTTTTATGCAGTCATTCTGAGCTAAAGGCGAAAAACCGATACGGCCGCCATCACCAACATCCACCGCAAGCTTCTGTCACCAACCCGCGCACGTCCGGCGAGTCTGTTCGCACGATGCACAGCTTTTCAACACGTGGCGGGTTGCGGCGGGCAGCGAGCGCTGCTAATCTCAGACAGTCGCAGTACGGCGGTTTGCAGGGAAGTAAAGAGCAAGTGCCAGCCCGATGCAACAACTTGAGATGAAGGTTTGCAAATCAGCGCAAAACTTGCTATCTTTAGAGAGTACGAAACAGCAGCTTCGCACCCGGGCTCTTGAGCAATAGGGCGGATGGTAGAGGGGAAGACGGAGCGCAGTGCAAGCGTTTGATCGCGGTTATGTTTCCAGGCAAGAAGCGGAACGACCCAATCCAAGCCCAAGCTACTGCAGGTGAACGAAAACGGAAGCCAATGGGCTGTCGTTAGTATTCTGGAGCTGAGTGCTCCGCGACCTCTTTAGGTCGTATGGTTATTTTGATATTGTGTGCTGTGCCGAATAGATGCAACATCTATCTTTAGCCCTTCCATAAAGGCGAGGAATCAGAAAGATGTTGACACACGAGAAGAAACTTAGTAATCTCGAAAAGTTCGCGCAAGACGTCCTACTGCTGAGCAGCTCTTGAAGAGGTCGGCTTACCCGGTAAGCGAGGCAAGTAAAGAGCAAGTATCGTGAAGATACACCCGGCGAAATAAGACGCACATACAGCGCATCAAGTTCGAGGACACACCCGCGGCTCTGCCCGGGAGCGTCCTTGATCCAAAGCTGACCGCTAAGGCGGATCCAGCTCGGATCTTTGACAACATAGTTGAACGTGCCAGTCGTGAGATGATACGAAATTTGGTTTAGTCATTCTCACTAGTT
>CAZZYQ010000086.1:0-9603 GCA_964658395.1 uncultured Granulicella sp.
TGAAGCCTAGCACGTGCACATAATGGAGCGAAGCTTTCGCTACATCCTTAACAGGTACCTCGGGAATCGCCGCTGGAAATTTCATCGTCTGAATCCTCTTGTACGTGCTCATCTTTTCATATCTAACGATAAACGCCGTTAGCGGACGCGATAAATATGCCGGCAATTCTGAAGAGAAGCTGACATGTCAGGGTTGATTCATCACAAGCACTTACGTAAGCACTGGAGATGGCGGGCGAGCTCCCCGCAACCTGCGATTCATAGGCTCGGAAAACCAATGTGCTACGGCCCACCCTAAGGGAGCCGTGGCTGCAGTAATCACCAAAGTCCAGAGTCCAGGTCGAGTTCCATGCACACGCAGGAACATTTCGACACCCAGTATGACTAGGAACTCGTGCGTCAGGTACACCTCATAGCTATGTCTGCCGAACCATCGCAAAGGGGCTGTCATGACTCCCCCGCCGCGAGCGTTGCGCAACACTGTCGCGAGCATCACTAGACACACGCCCAGCGGCAGCAGAGTGCCTTCAAGGTCGTGCTTACCAAGAAAACGATTGGTACTATGCAGCCAGTGCCACCTTGGCCAGGTGGCGAACCAGGCGATCAGAACCCAGCCAGCGGTTTCGCTCATCCATAGCCAAACTCGATGGACTCCAGCTGACCGCGAAAGTCGGTTGCAGAACAACGCAGTCAGGCAGCCCAGCGCAATAGCGTTCATTCCACCGAGATAACTCTTCTCGTGCCCAATATCACTGGTGATCCAAACCGAGCGTGCCCAGGGCCCAAGCACGAGCAACGTCGCGGCAAGTAGGAATAAGAGAGGCCACCCCATCCGCCGCAAAGGAGAGTGTTGACCGAGAAAGGCCACGCATACCAGCGGGAAGAACAAGTAGAACATTTCCTCTACGCTGAGCGACCACATCACATCCCAGTTCGCAGGCAGGTAGCCGGTCTTTGCTTCGAGCCAGTTCAAGTGAAAGGTCAGAGCAGAAAAGAGAGCACGGTGCAGCCCTACGCTGGATTTCACGTGCCAAGCGTCGAAGGCATTGCTATGTAGGCTTGCCCAATGGAGCAGGGACAGCACCGCCAGAACCAGCATCAGCAGAGGAGCGATCCGAGCGAAGCGAATGCGATAAAACACTGCCGCACGCATGTTAGGCAAGCCCCCAAATCGCCTCAGGCTGGTCAGTGTGATAAGAAAGCCGGATACCGCGAAGAAGACGGTAACGCCGTTGCCGCCGTTATGAAGCAGAAGCTGGCGCAACCATCGTGGTAATCCGGTTCCCATTTGCACGTCGCTTAGGCTGAAGCGGAGCCAGCAGTGCAACAACACCACAGCCAGGATGGACAATCCACGGAGTAGGTCCACCGTTTCAAAGCGAGGTGCCGCTGCCGCTATTTCGCCTCGCACCTTTTGCGTCATGACTTCGATTGGAACAGAACTGATCCGATTGCCGCGAGATGGATGAACCGGCGTGCTTGACTCGCTACTGTCTGCGAGAGAAGCACCGTCTCGGTGCCCAGAGCAGATTCGTACCCGTAAACGCCGTTCTCGCCATCTATCGAACCGGAAAACTGCGTCGTCATCATCTATCTGTTCGCCGGAACCGGATGGTCGGGGGCATTTTGCTGCGATCATGGTGCTTCGATTCAACTCCTGGGCGCGGAACACTGCGAGTGCGAAGCACATCTCAGGCAGTTCGGTCCGGGCACCGCCGGACGGCTTACCCCGCCCGCGCATCTATGCAGCCTATCCGCAGCGCATTCATACTGTCTTATGGTTCGGTCGATATGCTGACGGGATGCTCAAGCTTTCTATCGTCCTGTCCGGCGTACTTTTCGCCGGGCTAGCGGCTCCGACCCGGGCGCAGGTCAAGGCAAATGGTGCTGCAAGGGTTGACGATCTTCCCGATGCGCCCGGCGAGATGGCTGCCGCGCAGGCTGCGGAGGTGCAGGGCACGGCAAGCATCAGCGGAACCGTTCTCGATATCAATGAAGGCATTGTGCCGAATGCCCAGGTGACCCTCGCGGAGCAGGGTTCGGCCGCCGAGCGGAAGACGGTCTCCGACGCTTCGGGGCGATTCGTCTTCTCGAACCTGCCCGCAGGCAGATTCACCTTCAAGATCACGGCCCCCGGCCTGCAAGCCTTTGTCTCGTCGGAGATTCTGCTGTGGCCGGGGGAGCGTCACGAACTGCCCCGGATTGACCTGCCCATCGCCTCGGCATCGGTAGATGTGCAGGTCACGGTGACCGAAGAAGAACTTGCGCAGGAGCAGGTTCATGCGGAAGAGAAGCAGCGGGTGCTGGGTGTGCTGCCAAATTTCTATACCAGCTACATCTGGAACGCGGCCCCCCTGACGAAGAAGCAGAAATACGGTCTGGCGCTCCATTCTGCCCTCGATCCGACTGAGTTCATCGGGGCCGCGGTACAGGCGGCCACGGAGCAGTATGCCGGAACCTTCGCCGGTTATGGCGACGACGCCGCGGGCTATGGAAAACGGTTCGCCGCATCCTACGGCGACGGCGCCATCGCGCGTATGATCGGCAGCGCGGTGCTGCCCTCGCTGCTGCATCAGGACCCCCGATACTTCTACAAAGGCTTGGGAACGAAGAGAGCCCGTGCGCTCTACGCCATCAGGATGGCAGTGATGGCACGCGGCGACAACGGCAGATTGCAGCCCGCGTACTCCTATATCGGCGGCGCGTTTGCTTCCGGAGGGATCTCGAACGCGTACCATCCTCATGCCGATCGCGGTGCCGGGTTAGTGGTCGCGAATGGCTTCATCGATATCGCCGGCCATGCGGTGCAGAACCTGATCCGAGAGTTCGTGACCCGCGGCGTCACCAAGGGCGTGCCGGATTACGAGAATGGAAACGCGAGTTCCAGCCCAGCGGCAAAGCCGTAAAGCCGCAACAGAAAGACTCTTCAGCGGTGCCACCATCCGCTTCCTCGCGCACGGTGCGATACCGCGGCAAATTCCATATCTGGCACATGCGACCGCCTTCTCAGCGTAAGATGACCCGTGCGAACTGGTGTGTCCTCTTCTGGTCTACCGGTTCCACCCGAAATCCAGGCGAGAGAAAGCGAACCGATGAAGAAGCATCTTTCAATGCTTATCGTTGCCGCGGCAGCAGCGCTGCTGCTGGGCGGAACAACCGACATGGCTGCAAACGCACAGACTGCGGCCGAGTCCAAGATCTCCAGCGCCAAGCTGATCAACGGATACAGACCAGCCTGGTGGAAGGAGGCGGTGGTCTACCAGGTCTATCCGCGGTCCTTCAAAGATTCGAACGGCGACGGCATCGGAGATCTTCCCGGCATAACGTCGAAGCTCGACTATATTCAGGGGCTTGGCGTGAATGTGATCTGGCTCAGTCCGCACTTCGATTCGCCCAATGCAGACAACGGCTACGACATCCGCGACTATCGCAAGGTGATGACTGAGTTCGGCACCATGGCGGACTTCGACACGATGCTGGCGGGCATCAAGAAGCGGCACATGCGGCTGATCATCGACCTGGTGGTGAACCACACCTCTGATGAGCATCGCTGGTTTGTCGAGAGCGGCAAATCGAAGGACAATCCGTATCGCGATTATTATTTCTGGCGTGACGGCAAGCCCAACCCCGCCGCTCCCAACGGGTTCGATCCGCCGAACAACTATCCGAGCTTCTTTTCGGGTTCAGCGTGGCAGTTCGACAAGAGGACAGATCAGTTTTATCTGCACTTGTTCGCTGTAAAACAGCCTGATTTGAACTGGGACAATCCCAAAGTCCGCCAGGAGGTCTATGGCCTGATGAAGTTCTGGCTAGACAAGGGCGTCGACGGTTTCCGCATGGACGTAATCCCGCTGATCTCCAAACAGCCCGGTCTTCCCGACATTGTTCCGGGAACAGATTACGTGCATCAGTGGGCGAATGGGCCGCACCGTGACGAGTACCTGCAGGAGATGAATCGCGAGGTGCTCTCAAAGTACGACGTGATGACGGTGGGCGAGGCGATCGGCATCTCGCTTGCGGAAGAGCCGAAGCTGGTTGACGAGCGGCGCAACGAACTCGACCTGATCTTCAACTTCGACGCCGCGCGCATCAACCGCGGCGACGGTTTCCGCTGGAAGGACTGGAAGCTGCAGGACCTCAAGGCCATCTACACAAAACACGCGACGCAGCTTGATACCCACAGCTGGGACACGGTGTTTCTATCGAACCACGATATTGCACGAGTCGTCTCGGGCTTCGGAAACGACTCCGACGAGTTTCGCGTCCCCTCGGCCAAGCTCATCACGACCATGCTGATGACGATGCGGGGAACGCCGTTTCTCTACCAGGGTGATGAACTCGCCATGACGAACTATCCCTTCCAGAAGATCGAGGACTTCGACGATATCGAGGTAAAGAACGCCTACAAGGCACAGGTGTTGACTGGGAAAGTAACGCCGGAAGAGTACTTCTCCAATCTTCGCCGTACCAGCCGGGACAACGCTCGAACGCCCATGCAGTGGGATACGACCACAAACGCCGGATTCACGACCGGACCAAAGCCGTGGTTGGCGGTCAACCCGAACTACACGAAGATCAACGCCGCCCAGGAACTGGCAGATCCCGATTCGCCGTACCGCTACACAGAGAAGATGGTGCATCTGCGGAGCGCCACTTCAGCGTTCGTTTACGGAGAGTACAAAGACCTCGCTCCAGACGACCCCGCCATCTTCGCCTACACGCGAGTTCTGGGCGGCGAAAGGTACTTGGTAGTGCTGAACTTCTCGAACACCGCCACAGCGTTCGCCGTGCCCGATGGCGTTGAGGCGAAGCAGTTGGTCATCAGTAACGACGGAAGCAGCGAGGCAAAGGTCTCCGGCCTGCACCTGAAGCCCTGGGAAGCGCGGATCTACAAGTACTAGAGAGCACGGATTAGAAATACCGACGTTCAGTAGCGCGGGATGGATGGATCGATCTGGCGCGACCAGCCGTCAATTCCTCCAGCCAGCGACTGAACATGCTCAAAGCCCTGCGCGCGGAGCCACATGGTGACGTTCAAGGAACGCATGCCGTGGTGGCAGAGGACGACGATTGGCTCATCGGGGTCAAGTTCGGCATGGGCGCGGGACGGCACGTCGCCCATCGGCATCAGAAGTGAACCGAAGATATGGGCGGTCTCGAACTCCCATTGCTCGCGAACATCTAGCAGCAGCGGAGGGTCAGGCTGGCTTAACCGCTCAAACAAGGTGGCTGGGTCTATCTCTGTGGTCAACATCCCTTTAGGATAAAGGTGGAGCAGAAAGAGGATCCTCGGATGACCTCCGCCGTTCGAATGACCGAACGAAGGTAACGGTGAAAAGCGATCGTTACGGAAAATTTATGCAGATTCGTAGTACAAGTCGTTTAGGAAAAAATCCCACCCACTTCTCGGTCACAAATCGAAGGCGGGATTCGTGCGGGGAGTCGCAGCTCTGTGGTTAAGGTTCTGATCGTCGAAGATGAAGAACACGCACGCACGGGTCTGACGGAACTCGTCGAGTCTTGGGGATACCGCGCGAGTGCGGCATCAAACGGTCTGGAGGGCCTCGAGAAAGTCATACAGTGGTCGCCGACCATCGTCGTGACCGACCTGAAGATGCCGCGCATGGACGGGATGATGCTTCTCAGCCGAATCGGTGAGATGCCGGAGCGCATCGCCGTCGTGATGCTGACCGCCCAGGGTTCCATCGAGTCCGCGGTTGAGGCGATGCGGCTGGGTGCATACGACTATCTCCCCAAACCTGTCGATCCAGTGCGCTTGAAGTCGATTCTGCACAATGCGACCCTGCAGAAGGAAACCGATGTCGAGACGGAACCGCAGCGGCGCATGGCGCGCGATACGGGCACGCTCGGGCCGATGGTTGGCAACTCCGCTTCAATGAAGGCGATCTTCAAACTTATCGAGCGGGTGGCCCCGTCGAATGTGCCCGTGCTGATCACGGGTGAGAGCGGCACAGGCAAAGAACTGGTCGCAAGGGCGCTGCACGATCTGAGCTCGCGGCGCACCAAGCCATTCGTCGCAGTCAACTGTGCGGCGATCCCGGAGACGCTGATCGAAAGTGAGATCTTCGGCCACGAGAAAGGCGCGTTCACGGGTGCAATCGAGCGCCGGGCGGGCTGCTTCGAGCTGGCTGAAGAGGGAACGCTGCTGCTGGATGAGATCGGCGAGATGCCCGCCGGCACGCAAGCAAAGCTGCTCCGCGTACTTGAGAGCCGCGCCCTGCGGCGGCTCGGCAGCAAGATAGAAACGCCGGTGGATGTTCGCGTCGTTGCTGCCACCAACAAGGATCCCCAGGAAGCCGTCGAAAACGGTGAGTTGCGCGGCGACCTCTTCTACCGGCTGAACGTCTTCAACATTCAAATGCCCCCTCTGCGGGAGCACCCGGGCGATATCAAGGCGATCTCGGAAGCGATGATCGACGACATGAATGAGCGTCACGGATGCAGTGTGACCGGCATAACCGATGAGTTGATGCATCGGCTCGTCGAGTACACGTGGCCCGGCAATGTTCGAGAACTTCGAAACACCATTGAACGGGCAACCATTCTGGCGGGGTCGGGAACGATTGGTACAGAACACCTGCCTCCTCGCTTCGGAGAAGAGGGATTTGCGCCGCCGGCCCGACAGGCCCGCCCGGCGCGTGGTGCCGCGGGCGCTCCGATGTCAGCCGCTGCGGAGCGGCGCGCCGAGGAGCGGACCGTCTCGGTGGAGGTTGGAACAACCGTGGACGAGGCGGAGCGCCAGCTTATCCTTAAGACGCTGCAGTCAACCCAGAACAACAAGACCAAAGCCGCTGAGATCCTTGGCATCAGCTCGAAGACTTTGCAGAACAAGCTCAAGGAATATAACGCCGCATCGCGGCTGGACTAAGCGATGCGGTTGAAGACAAAGCTGGTATTGGCCGCGACCGGCGTAACCGTGCTCGTAGTGCTGGTGCTGTCTGGTTTGTTCTTAGCGGAACTTCTGCGGCAGCGGATCGAGCAGACGGTCTCCGCCAACGAGGTGCTGGCCAACGAGGTCAGGTCGGCTACCCGGCAGGCTCTCCTCTCCGAGCTCACACAGGAACGTCCCGTCGATCGCTCGCCCGCGGCATTGTTGGCGACGGTAACCGGAGTGCTCCGCCAGAATGCAGGCCTGAAGACGCTGATGGACTCTATCGTGCGCTACTCGATCACGGTGCAGGATGTCAGCGTCACGGACGCGAACGGCTTGACCCTGCTGAGTACCGACCCCGATGCCTTGAATCAGCCGGCGGCCTTCCGAACCGGTTTGAGACGTTTAAGCGAGGGCAGTCTCCTGGAGCAGTGGCGGCAGGTCTTCGGGCCGCCGAGGGTGCTGGACATCGCAGCTCCTTTGGACCGCAACGGGCGGCCTTTCCTGGTGGTTCATGTTGGGGTAAGGTCGACCTTTCTAAGGGCCTCCTTTGCGCCCGGACTGCGCGACGCCCTGATCTTCGCGCTTCTGTCAACGCTTGCCCTGATGCTGGCTGCAGCTGTTTTGACGAATGTATCGTTGAAGCCTCTTGAAACCATCAATGCACAGCTCGAGCTGCTTACTGCGGGTGCGGAGGATGATGCGGTGGCGCTTTCAGAGCTGGCGCGGGACCGGCCCGATACGGTCCTGCGCGTGGCAAAGACAATTGACCGGCTTCAGCGAAAGATGCGAAGCAAAGAAGCGAACTATACCGCGCTTCAGACCAACATGGAACAGATGCTGGATACGCTTCGCGACGGCGTTCTTCTGTTCGCGTCCAGCAAGCCAAGTGGATCAGCGGTCGAGGAACTTCGCGCGGTCATGGTATCCGATGCGGTCGGTCATTTCCTTATCCGGCCCGGAGCCGTGGGCGCGGCGAAATCAGAAAGCGAGATGATCGGGCGTCGCGTGGAAGAGATCTTCGTTCCCGAAAGCCTTCTGGGTGCGGCTGTCCTGGCAGAGTTGGAGCGAGGCGGAAACGTCTCCGGAAAGATGGTGCTGCTTGAGGACGGCCGACAGGTGCAGATCGCCATCGACCGGATTGATAACGGGCGTGGTGTGGGGGTCGACATAGGCACCCTGATTACGCTCCGCGACATGGAAAGTGCGCAGCAGTTAGAGCAGGAACTGGAGGTATCGCGTCGCCTTGCCGCCATTGGGCGCATCACCGCCAGCGTTGGTCATGAGGTGAAGAACCCTATCAACGCAATGGTGCTGCACCTAGAACTGCTGCGGGGAAAGCTGGCAACGGCACCCGACGGAGGAGACGGTGCCCAGCGGCACGTGGAGATACTCGCCAGCGAGATGCAGCGGCTGGACCGGGTGGTTCAGACTCTGGCGGACTTCTCGCGCCCGATGGATCCGCGGCTTCGAATCGTCGACCTTCGCGATGTGGTTGCCGCGGTGATCGAGCTGACTTGGGAGCAGATGAGAGAGCACAACGTGACCGTGCAGGCGGAGGCAACGCGCGAGCCGCTGATGGTCCATGTGGATTCGGACCTGATTCGCCAGGCGCTGCTCAATCTCGTCTTGAATGGCATGCAGTCGATGGAAGAAGGAGGAGTGGTGAGCATCATCCTGCGGCGTGAGCAGAACCTCGCGGTGATTGAGGTGCAGGACAGAGGCACCGGCATCCCGGCGGAACTGCTGCCTCGCATCTTCGAGTTGTACTTTACGACCAAGAAGACGGGCAGCGGGATTGGATTGGCTATGACCTACAGGATTTTACAGATGCACGGTGGCGCACTCGATGTACGCTCTAATACGGACCTGAATTCGCCTGAACACGGCAGCCTGTTTACGGTGAGATTGCCTATATCGGCGATCAGTCCTACCATGCGTGGAGATACGCAAGGTGCATTTGAAGCGAGAGAACGAGGCCAACGCGCGTGAGAGTTCCGCTTAGGAGGACGGGAGAGAGCACCGCCCTGCTTCTATGTGTGGCGCTTGCCGGGTGCCATCATCAGGCGAAGCCATCGCAGCCCTCCGGCCAAACGCAGACACCGAACATCTTTGTTAAGGCTCCTGAAGAGGCCACTCTCCCTCCTATGCAGGCTGACCCGCCGCCGACCCTTACGGACGCCAAGCCGGCTGCAGTGGCCGAGGAAGTGAAGCCGAAAAAGAAGCCCAAGCGTCAGACCCCACCCTCATCACCGGGCAACGCTGCGCCCGCGAATGGAGCGGGATCAGCAGTTACAGCGAGTACGACCCCACCGGCTCCGGCGAATGGCAGTGCGCCGGTCCCTGCAGAGGACTCTACACTGGGCGCGCTCTCGCCCGGAGGCGACGCCGATCCGAAGCAGCAGCAAGAGGTTGCCGAAAAGATCTCCGGCGTGGATAAGCGCATCGCTGACCTGCCTACCGCGACTGCGGACAAGGAGCAGAAGCAGATTGCCAAGGTCAAGCTTTTTCTGAAGGAGGCCTCGGACGCACTAAAGAGCGGCGATGTGGAAGGAGCCAAAATTCTGGCCACAAAGGCGGAACTGCTGCTCGATGACCTTCAGAAGCCCTCTTGATGCCGACGCCTTCAGCGTGGCTAAGAGAACTTCTTGCCATGGCACAGCAATACAGATTGCTCGTGTCAACACGAGCATCATCAGCTTGGCTGCACT
>CAZZYQ010000087.1:0-9377 GCA_964658395.1 uncultured Granulicella sp.
ATCTGCCGAAGCTCTTGCAAGCACTCGAAACAGGTCGGTCGGGCGAACTGCGTGATCCCGGCCCGAACTATGCGCGAACATTCAACCAGCGTCCGCTTTCGTCGTCGCGCGGCGAGCGCAACGCAACTTCGTAGTTGGCGCCAATCATCCTGTCGTAGCTCTGGGGCGACGTGATTGGCGCGGGAGCTGCTAAGGCCCGACCGGCATCCGGCTGGTGGCCGCCGTCTTGCGATCCGCCGTGATGAGCGGCGCTCCTTGAGGACGCATCCTGGTTCGTCCCGCCCTGATCGTTGAAAGAGCGGCCCGACGCGTCGGGAGCAGCCCCGCCCAAACCCGCGGCCGTACCTGCCAGACTGCTTCCGCCCGCCGCGAAGACGCGGTTGGCGATGGAGGTGGTGGCGGAGATCTGTTCGCCATGGAGGAACTCGTTCAAGGCTGGCAACTGCCGGTGCAGCGTCTCCTGGCCGGAGTTCGATGCGGCCGCAAGGGAGGCGTTGATCGCGCCTTGCTCGCCAATCTCTGCCCGGATTCGTACCCAGCCCTGGGTCCCGTTCGGCACTCCGACCTCAAGCGTTGTCGGAGAGGCTGCGATGGTCCTAAAGGGCTCGGGCGGCAGCCCTGCGCCCGACGCTAACCCGTGTGCCGTCTCCAGAGTTGAGGTGCTGTTGCTTGCAGCCGGGAAAGAGCTACCGGCATTCGCACCTGCAACCAGATGCGGTGCGGTCACTACCGGTGCCGCCTGGGCCACGGTCTGCTGCGCACTCGTTGCTGCCAGGTTTGTAGACGCAGGGGTTGAAGCCACCAAGCCAAGCTCAGGAGCAGCCCCATCCAGAGGACGCGCTGGCCCGGCTTGATTGGTTCCGCGCGACTCAGATAGGACAGCAGCAGGGATGGCACCGCGCAAATACGACTCGGAAGACTTCGCGTCCGTGGGCTTCACGCGTTCACGCGTGTCTTGCAGGAACGTCTTCGATGCGTCTGACCGGTCCGCGTCAACCTTGTGCGGGAATAGAGGTCCCTCGACCGTCTGATCTGGAAGTGGTTTGCCGGCGAGCGCGGAGGTCGTGCTCGCCGGAACCGATGGTTTGCTGGCGACAGGGTCTTCTGGAGCCCCCTCTACGGCGGCTTTTTTCGAAACATCAGCGGCTCCTAAGCCGACGATGGGCGTGCCCAACTGGCCGGGCTTGGCAGCCAGAACCGAGCTGGAGTGCGCCGTTTCGGGCGCTACTGCTTGTTCCGGCGCAATTGCTTTATTGCTTACAGCCGGCGAAGCCGCCCCGTTGGCTGAAGATGCCGCGGTTGACGGACTTGAAGCAGATGGACGCGTAGGATCACCCGCGTCATCGCCGCTCTCTGCAACGTTTGGCAGGGTAGACGGCGACGCGATGGCAGACCGGCGCAGTTCAATCCCGGAAGAGGACGCGCTGGTTCCGGCCTCCAAAGAGACGTTGATGGTGCTCGAAGGCTCGGCGTTCACCGTTCCTTCTTGAATAGCCGTCCCCTCTGAAGCGGGAACTCGTCCCGCAAGATCGGCGCCTTGGTCTACCCGACCAGAATCGACGCTCGCAAAGCGCTCTGCACTAGCATCGAACGATGCCCGCACATTGGGGTCGCTAAACTGCTCCGCCGGGCCTGAAACGATCGTCGTCCGTTGTGTTCGGCTGATGAAAGGTCCGGCAATCTCGTTCGGCGTGGCGGCAGAGTTTATGCCATCGTGCAAGCTTTTCTCGGTTGCGCTCGCCTCTGCGGCGTTCGCCGACGGCGTCGCAGCCGGACCTGGCAGTAGATCGCCAGGTACGCCGCTTTGATTCAGTGGCTGCGCCACCGTCGCACCGACGAGCGGCGCGGTGCCGGAGTTTACCTTTCCCTCCGCTTTGCCCCTGATCGCATCCGTACCCGTTCCGGACCCTGCCAGAATATGGGCGGACGTGCTCTTAAGATCGGGAGTGTCACGGTCGCGAACGTCGCCGCTGGCAACGGGCAGCAACGCTGCGCCTTGCGGTAGGAAGCTTAGGGAAGCAGAATTCATTGAGACTGGTGACAGCATAGCGTCCCCATACAGCGGCGCAACCGTCTTGTCCGCACCCGCCCGGTCTTGATCCGTCTTATTTGGACCCGGCTTATCCGGACCCGGCTGGTTTGGACCCGGCTGGCTGATCGAAGCGAACCGCGTGCCCGAGCTTCGGGCAGACTTGATCTCAGCGGACACAGAAATGCCTTTGTCTGAAGCCTTCAAGCGATCGCCCTTTTCAGCTCTCAGCTTCTGATCGAGGTTTGCCTTTGCGTCGCTTCCATTCCACTCTTTCGGTTCCAGACGGGGCACACGTCCTGTCCGCGGGTCCGGCGAGGTGATCGATTTAGCGAGCGCCGTCTGCCCATCGGCAACCGTGTTCAGGCTGCCGCCGCCCGCCTGCGCCCTTCCGTCCGGCGCGGACTGGAGGCTGCTTCCCTGCTCCGACTGGCGCAGCGAGTCACCGAAGGTCAGGGCGAACTCTCCCGAAGACGCCACAGGAGCCGCCCCCTGTTTACCGCTCTGGACTGCGCCAGCCGGCGATGCCTGCTGCACGTCGCCGGGTTGGATAAATGGAGTGTTCACGGAGGCGCCTCGAAGCTTCGGATAACCTGCTGACCGATGTGCATTCGCGTAGCCACAAACGCGGCTTGAGGATTAGGAGTGATTCATGCGGCTTTGAGCGCGCCGTCCAAGCCATCGCTGCCGCATCAGAAAGCGATCGTCTGAGTCCTGCTGCTCGCGGCGCGAGTGTGCGACAGCCATCTTGAGACGAAGGCCGTCCACGACGCTCTCTATCTGCTCCAGCTGCATTCTCTGTTCCTGGTACAACTGCTTGGCCGCCTCTGTCTCCGCCTCGCGCTCGTCGCGCAGCGCAACCAGCCTCGTGGCGTCGCGCTGCATAAACGTGCGCTGCGACTCGTACATCTGCCAGCCCTGGCTGTCTCCACCGTCGAGTGCAATCAAGCTCTCCTCGCTCAACCGCTTCACCATCGCCTTCTGCTCTGCGATGTATGTCTCCGCTTCATGGACCGCGGCCCCGGCGTGGTGCAGCGCAAGCTCGCGCACATGCGTCATCACACCATACAGCGAGCGGATACGCTCCAGTGTGTTCGCGCGCGACTGCATCGCTTACATCTCCATTGACTTCAGCCGTGCGATGGCCTGGGTGAAGTCTTCGCGTTCGTTGATCGACTGCTTCATGTAGCCGCGCAGCCCGGGCATAGCGACGATCGCCCGATCGAGTTCTCCGTCCATGCCCGCCTTGTAGGCTCCAATGCGAACCAGGTCGGCCGACCGCGCATGGGCCGCCATCAGCTGGCGCGCCAGCGACGCTCGCTCGCGATGCTCCGCGGTGGTGACCGAAGACATGAGACGGCTGAGCGAATCGAGCACGTCGATCGCCGGGAACCAGCCCTCGGCTGCGAGTTCGCGAGAGAGCACGATGTGCCCATCGAGCAGCGACCGGACCGCATCGACGATGGGGTCCTGCTGGTCGTCGCCCTCCATCAGCACCGTGTAAAAGGCGGTGATGCTGCCGCGGTCGAAGTTGCCCGCGCGCTCGACCAGCTTCGCCAGCCGGGCGAAGACGGACGGCGTGTAGCCCTTGCTTGCCGGCGGCTCGCCGGCGGCAAGGCCAATCTCGCGTGCGGCCATCGCGTAGCGTGTCAACGAGTCGAGCACCAGCAAGACATGCTTGCCGCACGCAGCATAAAACTCCGCCACTGCCGTGGCTGCCATGGCCGCACGCATGCGCAGCAACGGGCTTTCGTCCGAGGTTGCCACCATCACCACAGCGCGGCTCAGGCCCTCTTCGCCGAGCGCGTCCTCGACGAACTGCCGGACTTCTCTGCCCCGTTCGCCGACCAGGCCGACCACCGTGACATCCGCAGCGGTGTTCCGGGTCATCATGCCGATCAGCGTGCTCTTGCCTACACCGGAGCCGCCGAAGATACCCACTCTTTGCCCGCGGCCCACGGTCAGCATGCCGTCGATCGCGCGCACGCCGGTTGGCAGGACATCGGTGATCGGCATGCGCTCCATGGGTCGCGGCACAGAGCCATCGAGCGGCCACTTTTCGGTGACGCGCGGATAGGGGCCGCCATCGATAGGCGCGGCCATCGCATTCAGGATGCGGCCCTCCATGCCGGTGCCGACGACGATGCTTGGAGTGGTCCCCAAGGCACGAACGCTGTCGCCAAAGCGGATCCCGCTGGTCGGTTCGAGCGGCATGACCAGCACCCGGCGCTCACGGAATCCGATCACCTCAGCGCCATGCCGTTTGCCGGTGCCATCGATGATCTCGCAGCTCTCGCCCACCGAACAAAGCGGCCCCAGCGACTCGATCGTCTGGGGGCCGGCTTCAAGAACCTTGCCGCGCCACATCCAGGCGGGACGGTCCTGCAGTTGCCGGAAGTAGGGCTCCATACCGGCGTCGCGCATCACGCGGAGAGGAGTTCTGAGCGGCGCTTCCATCAGGCCGGCCGCTTCTGCATGAGGTCATAGAAGCCGCGTTCGATCTCGGCGAGCTGCCCTTCGATGCCGAGCTCCACCGTGCCTACGCTGGTTTCGAGCACACACTCGCCATACGGCATGGTGTCGTCGCCGACGATCTCGACCTTGCTCTTGGCATCTCCGGCTGCAAACGTGGCGCTCCAAAGTCCCACATCCGCAAGCGGAACGCGCAGCCGGGTGCCGCTCTCGTCCTTTACTTTTTCAAGCGCCACCCGGACCGCCGCGGTCAGCAGCATCGGGTCCATCTTCGCTTCGCGATACAACACCCGCCCGGCGATGGCCAACGATAACTTGACCACCTGCGCCTCTACGGCGGTGAAGTAGCGCGTGCGCTCCCGATCGAACTCCTCGCAGGCCCGCCGCACCATCTCGCGGTCTTCCTTCAACCGGCGCTCAAGCTCCTGCTCCCATTCCTTGCGGGCAAGCAGCCGCGCCAGCAGGCGCGCTTCTTCCAGATGCCTGGTAGCGGCTTCAGCCTGCACGCGGAGTTCGTCTTCAAGCGCAGCCACCTTGGCCTCGAGCGCAAGCAGCGCCTCGATGTTGTGTCCTTGCCTCGCTTCGTTGTCTTCGATGGATTGAAACTCCAGCCGCTCGACGTTTTTCTCTTCTTCGGCGAAGGTGCGCGTCACAACGGCCTCATGGATGCCGGGGAGCTCAGACGGTGATGGCATCTTCCGCCTCCATCTTCAGCACCATCTTGCCTTCGGACTCAAGCTTCTGGGCCAGGTTAAGGATCTCCAACTGCGCCATTGAAACATCTTTGGCCCGCACCGGCCCCATCACCTCGAGGTCTTCCTTCATCATCTCGACGGCGCGAGAGCTCATGGCCGCGAACAGGTGCGCCCGGATGTTGTCCTTCGCGCCCTTCAGCGCGACCGCCAGCATCTTCTTGTCCGCTGCGGCAACCAGTTCGCGGATGCTGGTCTGCGGCACGGTAAGCAGATCGTCAAAGGTAAACATCAGGGTACGGATATCGATTGCGAGCTTCGGCTGCTTCTGCTCGATCTCTTCAAGAATGCCCTTGCTCGCATTCTGGTCCATTCGATTCAGCAGATCGGCTACCGCCTTGAAGCCGGCGTAGCTCCGCCGCCCGGTGGTGCCAAGCGCATTCATCCGGCGACTCAGGATCAGGGCCACCTTCTGCGCCATCTCGGGCGAGAACTGCCGCATTTCGGCCAGCCGCTGTACGGCCTGCACCCGCAGCGACGCATCGAGACACATCAGCAGCACCGCGCCGCGCTTGGCGTCGAGGTGCGCCAGCACCAGCGCGACCGTCTGCGGATGCTCGCTCTCAAGAAATTTGCTCAGCTGCTGCGGATCCATCTTCTGCAGCATCGCCAGGTCGCCGGCGGAGCGCTCCTGCGAGCCGCGCACCTGCGCCAGCATGGTCTCCGCGCGTTCGTCTCCAAACGCTTCGGTCAGCAGCTTCATCGCGTAGTCCGGGCCGCCGCGGACGACATACTGTTGGGTCTCGAGCAGGCCGTAGAACTCCGTGATCACCTGGGTTGAGACCTCGGGCGGGACCGAGTGCAGGCGCGTAATCTCGTCGGTCACCTTCTGTACGTCTTCGTCGTTCAGTCCCTGCATCAGCTGCTTGCCCAGCTCATCGCCTACCGTAACCATCAGGATGGCCGCCTTGCGCAGGCCGGGAAGATTAGAAGGCGCAAATCCCGTCTGCGCCGCCAGCATCAACTGATTGTCTGTTTCTACCGCCGCTTCCGCCATCCTCCACCTCTGCTCCGTCGTCCCAACGTTGTGTCTCGGCTTCCGGCGGCAACCCGCTTCTGCCTTCGCCCTCCGGCAGCCGCTGCGCGTCTAGGCTGTCTCCGAGTCCGACGCCGCAATCCAGCTTTGCAGCAGCCGTGTACTTGGTGCGGGATCCTGCTTGATCTGCTCTGACACGCTGTCGAAGATCACCTGCGCGGAGTTCTTCGGCCGGCGGCGCAGAGCTGCCGCCTCCTCGACCCTCTCCGCCGATCCTTCGCCGAGCGCTCCGGCGTGTTCGCCCGGCCCGACCTTCAAGGCCCCGGCAGCGGCCTGCTTGCCTGCGCCCAGTTGGGGCGGCTCGCGCAAGGTTGCGTTCACCTGCTTGGCGACCGGCTGGAGCACAAACATGACCAGCAGCACACCGCAAGCGCCGATCATCAGCGTTCGTAGAAGGTTGGGCTGGGTATGCAGAAGCCCTTTGGTCTGGTCGAGCACACGGTCGAGCATCGGCGGGGGCGGCTCTGGCGAGTTGCTGTTGAAGCTCATGTTTTCGATGACGACTGTGTCGCCGCGTTTCTGGTCGTATCCGACAGCGGCCTGGGTCAGTTCCTCAAGACGATGCATCTCCTCCGCGCTCCTCGGCTTCCACACCGTGTGCATCTGCTTGCCCGTCCCCTCGGTTGTCATACGGTCGTTTACCACGACGGCGGCAGTCACACGGCCCAGGCGTCCAGGCCCCATCTCGGTGTGGGTTGTGTGCTTGGTGACCGCGTAGGCACCGCTCTCCTGCTTCACGGTCTGGTTCGGACCCACACCGCCCGGGTAGACGGGCAGGCCTTCCTTGGGGTCCTTCTGCAACAGCGGCGGAGTTCCCGGCGCGGCCGCAGCCGCTGACCCTTGCACGGCGCCGTTAGGCGCACCAGCAGGCGTATTGCTCGCCGTGCCGGGAACACCGGAGGCCTTCGCCGGCTGGGTCGACGTTTGCTCACTGCGCTGCATGCTCGTGGCCGCGACCTGGGTCGGATCGAAGACCTCATCCAGGCGATCTTCGCTGCCCTGGTTGTAGGCGACTCGCACATCCGCCTTCACGTTGTCGCGTCCGGCCAACGGCTCCAGCAGCGCCACCAGCTTGGCCTCAAGCGCCTGCTCGACATCGCCCTCGGTGTTGCTCTTCGAACGTGGCTTGAGATTGACGCGACCGTCGGCGTCAACCAGGACCACATCTGCCGGGCTCAGGTTATCCACCGCCCCCGCGACCAGGCTGCGAATCGAGTCGGCTTCGCCTTCCCCTACCGACGACCGTTTGAGCTTCAACACCACAGAGGCCTTGGCGACCTTGTCTTCGCTTGCAAACAGACTCTGCTGCGGAAGCACCAGGTGCACCCGCGCGGAACGTACCACGCCGAGGGTGGAGATAGTGTGCTCCAGTTCGCCTTCGAGCGCTCGCTGGTAGTTCACATGCTCATCAAACTCGCTGCCCACCCAGTTGGGCTTATCGAACAGCTCGAATCCCAATCGTCCCGACTGCGGCATGCCTTTGGCGGCGACTTCGATCCGCGCTTTGTCGATTGCGTCGGCTGGAACTTCCACACTCCCACCGTCGGGCGAGATGCGATACGAGATACCCGCGGCAGCCAGTTCCTGCGAGACCTGCTGCGCATCCCGGCCGTCCATGCCGCTGAACAGTACCTTCCAGTCGGGCCGCTGGGCGTACCAAACCATCGCCGCGACGGCTCCCACCAGGAAGACGACCGAGGCCAGCAGAAGGTTGCGGCGCTGCGCGGGCATCGCAAACAAGCGGGTGCGCAGATTCTCGAACATGGCCTGGACCGATAGCGGCGCCTGCCGTGGCTTCCCCTGTGCCGTCGTCTTCGGTACTTCAATCTGTTCCGCCACCAAACGCCCCTTGTGCTACACGGCTCTGCGACATGGCAAGTCGGTCCCGGATGCGGCCTGCTCCACGGCCGTACGCCGTGCCGAAGGCCGGTCAGCATGAGTACTTCCTAATTCGACCTAAAACTGCATTCCCATCAGTTGCTGATACGCCGCGACCGCTTTGTTCCTGACTTGCAGCGCAAGTTCAAACGCTACGTTCGCCTTTTGCGATGCGATCATCACGTCGTGGATCTCCACGCCAGCACCGTTGAGCAGACCGGTGACGGCCTCACCGGCACTCTTGTCGAGCGCCTGGGTCTGCTGGACCATGGACTTGAGCACCCCCGAAAAGGGCGGCCCGCTGAGCGGAGAGCTGTTGCCGCCGCCTCCCACTCCCCGGTCGGCGATTGGACCCTGCAGTTGAATCGCTCCACTGACTGCTTTCTCCACTCCAAGCATCTTTCTTCTCCTTCTTGCGTTGATTGCGTTTGTCCCGGTTCGGGCTTCTACTTGTCGTCCTTCGCCGGGCGAGGGACCTGCTGCTTCGCCTGCCCCCGCCTACTTCAAAATGTCGAGCGAAGACGCGATCATCGATTTCTCCGCCTGCACCGCCGACACGTTCATCCCGTAGGAGCGCGTCGCTCCCATCAGGTCGACCATCTCCGTGAGCGGATTAATGTCCGGATAGGAGACATAGCCATCGCCGTCCGCGTCGGGATGCCCAGGCTCATACCGCCGCAGCGGCTCGCTCTCGTCGCGGATCACGCCGGTCACCGCAACTCCTCCGGCCGCTGTCCCTGAAGCGTTCAAGCTTCCCGGCATACCGCTCAGGAAGTTGGCGCTCCGGATCTTTCCGGTCGGGCCAAACGCACTTTGCAGTCCCGGCGAAAGCCCGGGCACAAGACCCGCCTGCCCGAAGAGCGATTCCTGAAAGCTGCTGCCGTCCTGCGCTTCGAAGACGACATGCTCCCGCTGGTACACTCCGCCTTCGGCTGTTCGCGTGGTCTCTGAATTGGCCATGTTTACCGCTACAACCTCGGCCCGCACCCGCTGCGCCTGCAACGCCGACGCGCTCACATCCAAGGCCCCGAAGAGGTTCATCGCTCATTTCTCCTTATTTGCCGTCCGAAGCATGGATCGCACTCAGGACCGAAGCGAACTGTCCTTTGATCAGCTCAACGCCCAGCCGGAAGCGCAGTTGCGCCTTGGCCAGTTCCATTCCTTCGCGATCCATTGAGACGTTGTTTCCGTCAGGCCGCGCCACCAGGCC
>CAZZYQ010000088.1:0-9223 GCA_964658395.1 uncultured Granulicella sp.
GGATGGTCGTGATAGCCACGACACTAGGCCGCGATTCCTCTCGCGTCCAATACATATATCCGATACCGATTTAGGCCATAAGCGACTTTGCTATCGGGAATCCCGATAGCAAATGTTTAGCGAAAAGTGGAAGGATTCTGTGGCGCAATGATGGTCGAACGGAGCGAACCGGCTTAGCTGGTGGCAGCTTGATTTGCAACCGAAACCTCCTTCGCAGTCCTTTATCAACTGCGGCAACGCCTTCTGCGATGTTGACCGACCCAGGATGAACGCACTATAAGGATACCCGCAACGGTACCCACAAAAGTTTTGGCTGTCCTCACACCGGCTGGCACCTCCTCGGACGAGAAATCTCGACGGCGGCTAGGCAACGACATGCCTAACTTATTCATTTAAATAGGATTACATGCGTTCTGCGAGGTGCTAGGAGGTGCCAGAAGGGGCAAAGAAAAACGCGCCTTATAGGCGCGTTTGCAGGGTTTTGGTTGCCCCCCAGGGATTCGAACCCCGATTGAGCGAGTCAGAGTCGCTAGTCCTACCATTGAACGAGGGGGCAGCAGAGGATGATGCGGCTGCGCTTCAGACGCTGGCCACCACTAAAGTGTACGAGGCATTCCGCTTCGGGTCAACGAGCCGGTCCTGCATACGCCCATCAGCGGGAAGTGCAGGGTAGCTTGGCACAACTACCTGCGCCAGGGTTGAGACAGCCGCTTCAGGTCGCCAGGCTTTTAGCATCTTGTGATCGCGAGCAACTGCTTTTTGCTCCTAATCCGTCGGGGCAGTCACGTCGAGTACATCGCCGATCTCGACCAGGCACTCGCGGATTCTTCCTGCGGCAAGTTCCAGGACGCTCGCGACTTTGAAACTGACAGAAGTCACCCGGAACGGCACAATCTCGTGCCACAGCTTCACAACGCGCATCTGCCGATCCAGCCCGACCACATCAATGGGAAATTTCATCCCGACAGTATGTACACCGGAGGAAGGCTTGATCCAAAGCCCTCCTCCGGTACCCAGTTTTTCTCTGCCGAGCAGTCCCCACAGCCGTGTCAAAGAGGTGTTTGCGACTTCTACATTCTCTCCAAGAATGGTCCCACGAGTTCTGTTTGTCACCTTGACGGACCGCATTCTAGTAGAAACTCCAATTAGGCAGACTTCTGCTTTCTGCGATAAATAATTACTGCCAGAATTACGGCAGCCATAACGCTAGCTAGAACACGAACGATAACGGATGTATCCATGGTAGGAGCCTCCTTTCCATAAGCTTGCAGAAACTTGCAGGCGGGTTGCGGACACCGCGCTTAGTCTGTTCTTCCTATTTCCCCATCGCCTTGAAGCCCCCCATAATGCTCAACAGGGCCGGCGCAAGCAGAACGATAAAGATGCAGGGAAATATGCAAAGCACCAGAGGAAAAATAATCTTGATCTTGGTCTTCGAGGCTGCTTCTTCAGCGTGCTGCCGTCGCTTCATACGTATCTCTTCGGAGAGCTGGTTCAAAGCCTTTAGGATTGGAGTACCGAATTTATCGGTCTGGACCAGCATGCTCACGAATCCTTTGAACTCCTCAATCTTGGTACGGTCCGCCAGGCTCTGCCAGGCCTCGAGTCTAGGCTTCCCGGCTCTCTGTTCCAGATTCACCTGGGTAATTTCCTCGTTGATCTCCGGATGACTGATGTTCAGCTCGCTTCCCACCCGGATAAGAGCCTGATCAAGTCCAAGTCCTGCATCGACGCAGATAACAAGGAGATCGAGCGCATCCGGTATGCTCCTTCTGATCCTCTTCCTGCGCTGGCTGGTCTTCCTGGTAAGCCAGAAATCGGGAGACATGTAGCCGACTACCGCCATTGCAAACATCCAGAACGCCGTATTGACGGGTATGAAACTCCCGGCGAAGGCTCCAAGGAGCGGCGCTGCCAGCTGGATCGCAAAGAAGCTGTCAAGGGTACTCTTTCCCCGCAGACCCGCTTCGGCCAGCCGCTGCTTCAGCTTCACGTTCTCAGAGATGCCAAGGCGACCGCGAAGGTCCTTGCCTATCTTCAAGATGCCATCTTGAAAAACCTCCTTGCCTCCTATGGTTCGCTGATCCAGTCGGTTGCTTGTTACAACATCGAGAATATGCTGTGCCTCGGGCGAAGGCCGTAGCAGCACGGGTGCGCACAGAAGCGCAATCGTAAGAAAGACCGTAAATCCGATGGCTAGATAAAATACGGTCTGCATAGAACCAAGTGCCTCGCTGTCAGCGATAAGTGTGCGTTGCTGGCTTTAGTAAGGGAAGCCTTAGACTTCGATTCCGTTGATGATCTGCCGAATCAAGAACGCGCCGATAGCTAGCAGGGCCACGCCCACGTACAGTAACTCACGTCCGAACGTTTCCTCGAATAACACTTTGGAGTAGCCCGGATTGATGATGTTGATCATGATCAGCATCACTACCGGCAGACTGCAAAGAATCCATCCAGTCAGTCGCCCTTGTGCCGTGTGGGTCTTTATCTCTCCCTGGATGCGCAGCCGCTCGCGGATTACTCGAACTGTCCTGTCGAGGATCTCAGCCAGGTTGCCGCCCGTATCCTTCTGCACGAGAATGCCGGTCACTACGACGCGCAGATCCTGTGAGGGGACCCGGTCGAGCAGCTGCGTCAACGCATCACGGATGGGCAAGCCGAAGTTCTGTTTGCGAAATACTTCCCCGAACTCTGAGCCTATCGGTTCCGCCGCATGCTCGGCCACAATCCCGATAGCTGCAATCATGGAGTGGCCGGCCCGCAGCGAGCGCGCGATCATGTCGATTGCGTCCGGAAGCGCCTTATTGAAGGCCGCAATCCGCCGGTTCCGCCGGAACGACAGCACCAGAAAAGGAATGTAGGCGGCCACCGCCGCAGCTGCAAAAGCAATCAAGAGCGTGTGCAGGAACAAATAAGCAAAAAAGCATCCGGCGAGCGCCAGGCCGAAGCTCGTAACAACAAGCGCACCGAACGTGGTCTTGCTATCGGCCTGCAGGATCAGCAGCTGGGTCTTTTTGGCGATGCTGAACTGCCTTAGTATCTCTTCAACCCACCCAAAGCTGTCGGCGACCTCTTCCTTCAGAAGTCCGCCGTCCTGCACCCCTTCCGATCCAAAGGCCCGCATCGACGCCAGCCGGGCGGCCATGATCTTCTGCTCGGCTGTTGGACGCAACACCACTAAGACAATGGTGAAGATCGACAGCAGCATGAAGAGGAAAGCGAATAGAAGCATAGTCACCTTGCTAGATCTCTACGGAGTGGTCCAGCAGCCCTGCGGGAAGCGGCATACCTGCCGCGACCAGCTTTTCAGCGAACTTGGGCACGACGCCGGTGGCAAAGAATCTCCCCTTAACGCGACCATCCGCATCCAGTCCCTTCCTTTCGAAAAGAAAGATGTCTTGCATACTGACCACATCGCTGAAAGCTCCAGTAAGTTCTGTGATGTGCGTGATACGGCGTGTCCCATCACTCTGCCGCGCAACCTGCACAATCACGTGCACCGCCGCTGCGATCTGGGCGCGGACCGCCTTCTCTGCCAGTCGCACCTCACTCATCATGGCCATGGTCTCCATGCGGGCAAGAGCATCACGCGGCGTGTTGGAGTGGATTGTTGTGATGGAGCCGTCGTGGCCGGTGTTCATCGCCTGGAGCATGTCGAGCGTCTCTTCGCCGCGGACCTCGCCGAGCACGATGCGGTCTGGCCGCATACGGAGCGCATTGATCACCAGTTCTCGCTGCCGGACCGCACCGCGCCCCTCGACGTTGGGCGGCCTCGTCTCAAGCCGCACCACATGCTCCTGCTTCATCTGCAACTCGGCCGAGTCTTCAATCGTGACGATGCGCTCTTTGGGCGAGATATAGCCGGAAAGCACATTGAGTAGCGTGGTCTTGCCGGAGCCGGTTCCGCCCGAGACGACGATATTCAGCCGCGCCTTCACCGCGCCTTTCAGAGCCTCGAGCATCTGCGGAGTCAACATCTGATTGCGAAGCAGGTCTTCGGCCTGCAGCGGATTGGTGCCGAACTTACGAATAGAAAGTATCGGCCCATCGACCGCTAAAGGAGGGATGATCGCGTTGACGCGAGACCCATCCTTCAGTCGCGCATCGACCATGGGCGACGACTCGTCGACCCGTCGGCCCACTGCAGAGACCACCTTGTCGATGATATGCATCAGATGGCGGTTGTCCTTGAAGACCACGGCCGTCTTCTCCAACTGCCCGCGCCGCTCGACGTACACTGAGTTCCAGGTATTTACGAGGATGTCGCTGATCGTCGAGTCGTGCAGCAGCGGCTCCAGTGGTCCAAGCCCGAATACTTCGTCCAGCACCTCCTGCGCCAGGCGGTCCCGCTCCACAATGCTCAGCGGAACTCCCTGTTCCCCAAGTATCTGCTGAATGAGTTGAAGGATCTGCTGTTGTCCGCCCCGGTTCTGCTGCGCCTCATCAAGCTTCTCGAGATCGAGCCGTTGGATCAGTACGGTGTGAACCGCGGACTTCAGTTGCTGCGCCACCTCTTGCGGCACGCCGCGTGCGTTGCGCATCGGAAGGGCTTGTACTCGGGGTGCAGGTGCCGCCGCCATCGCTGTCTCCGCTTTCTCTTAGTTCGATTTGCTGCTACTGGCTCGTCTGCTTGCTAAGGAACGCAAAGATAGTCTTGCCCTTCGGTTCAGCTGCATCTGGTACTGGAGCTGGACCGGCGAGCGAAGCTGCCCACTTGATAAATTGCATGGAGAACTCCGATTTACGGCTCGGCGCGATCGGCTCTCCAATGTTTACCGAGCGAACGAGCTCGGTGTAGCTGTTTGGCAGCCGAATAGCAATGGGCAGTCGAATAGCTTTTTCAATCTGCTCCACCTTGACGGCAAACCGGGAAGAGAAGCGATTGATCACGACATGCATCTTCTCTGTTACCGTCGGCGTCCGCGCCAGGTTATCGACGTGCCGGGAGAGGTCGCGGATTGCGCCAATTTCGGGAGTGGCCACAAGATAGACCTGGTCGGCGCCGCTGAGCATAGCAAGGTCAGTCTCATGGAGTGCGGTGGCGCAATCAACCACAATGTAGTCGTACTCGGTGCGTAGAAACTCGAGCAGCCGGGCCACCGACTCCCCGTCTACGCTGCGCCCCGAACCATATGTGTCCGGTGAGGATACGACCTCAAGTCCGCTGGCATGCTTCGCGGTGAAGCCGCGCAGAAGCTCGCTGTCCAGACGCGCCACATTCCGCACCAGCTCGTCGAAGTGGTAGCGCGCTCCGTCCAGGCCAAGATAAACACATACATGGCCTAGTTCAGGATGATTGTCGATAAGCAGCGTTCTCTTCTTATGGCATTGCACCAGGTAGAGGGCCAGATGCACCGCCAGGGTCGTCGTGCCTACTCCTCCCTTCGCGCCGAAGAACGACAACACAGTACCTGACGCTGCGTTGCGGAGGGGGGCGCTGATGCGCTGATGGTTCAAGCGCTCAAGGAGCTGCAGTATGTCTTCGAGATCGAACGACTTCTTCAGGAACTCGCTGCATCCACTGCGCATCGCGACCAGCATCAGCTCGGGGTCTTGTTCCTTGGAGAGCGCAACGACGGTTATTCTTCCGCCAAATATCTGGTGTAAGTAGCTTGTCGACTCGACCGCCTGCTCTGTGTCCTTATCAAAGTCGACGATCGCGATGCAGATGTCTGCCAGCTTTACCTGCTGTGAGATGTTCGGGCGCCGGGTCGCGGAGATGTACGACTCGAAGTCCGCAGTCAACAGGATCCACGAGATGTTCTCGGCGGCCCTGTTGATCTCCTCGATCGTCTCTGCGTTCACCGCGACCGTTACAATCGATGCGCTCAGTGTGGTCGTATTGGCTCGAATAGCGTTCAAGGTATTCCTCTTGCCCCGCCTAGCAGCGTCGGCTTATTTCTTTACGATCACTTCCGCACCTTTAGGCAGCGCTTTATCAAACTTCTCTGGTACCAGGAAAGGAATGGTCTGTTGGGGCTCGCTGATCGGAATGTTCTCTGTAAGCGGATCAATCACGTCCGGAGTCACAATCACGACAAGTTCGCTGGTCGTGTGCGTAACTCCCTTCGACCGAAAGAGTTGTCCCAGGATCGGAACGGACGATATTCCCGGCGTGTTGCTGTACAGGTCCGTAGTCCGATGATCCAGAAGTCCGGAGATTGCAAAGCTCTGGCCGCTATGCAGCGTAACCTGGGTGTCTGCTCTGCGCGTCGAAATCGCCGGGATTGTGTAGCCGCTTATGGTGACGGCGTTTGTATAATCCAGCGCGCTTACTTCAGGTGCCACCTTCAACTCAATCGTTCCATCCGCATTTACTACCGGAGTAAACTCGACCTTCACCCCGAAGCTGCGAAACTGGATCGTGACGGATGTAGTTCCCCCAGAGCTGCCCTGAATGACAGGGAATGGAAACTCGCCGCCCGCAAGGAAGTTCGCCTTCTCTCCGCTGAGTGTTGTTATGTTCGGCTCCGCGAGTATCTGGAGGACCTGCTTACTTTCCAGATCTTTCAAGGTCGCCCCGATGTTTAGCTTCGTACTGAACAGCAGGAAGTTTAGAGGATCGTTGACCGTCAACGTGGATGGCGTACTCGATCCTCCAGCGCTTGAAGCAGTACCCGGGGTAAGCACTGGGTTCGACTGGAACTGTTGCGTTGTGGTGTTTGATATCAGGCTTCCACCCTGACTGAAGAAGTTGAATCCGAACTGGTTTATCTTGCTTCGATCCACCTCGATAATTCGCACCTTCAGCTTTACCTGTTTAATCAAGGCGCGGTTTACCACCAGGGAGTTGGAGACGTCTTTGGAATAGAGCGTGGCCAGCTTCAACGCAGCTTCTGACTTACTTTCTGTGCTTACCGTTCCCGCAAGAACGATGCGACCTTCGCGGCTGTGGACCTGGACGTCGTCGACGGGCAGCGCCCGCTTCATGGAGGCGATAAGATCTTCCACATCCAAATCGGCTGAGATCTGGTACGACTGCGAGTGGCCGGCCTCGTCCCAAAGGATGGCGCTGCTGGTTCCCGGTGACTTGGCCGAGACCACGACCTCATGCGGGTTCGCGCAGTAGGAATCAAGCACTGCCGGGTTAGCGATGTAGATCCGTTTCACCCGGTCGGCGGTGTCGATGAAGACGCTGCGTCCCACGGTTACGTGGAGCGTCTCTCCGGGCACAGCTGTCTGGTTGAACGGCTTCGTCACCGGCGGCGTCACGCTCGCCACCTGCGGTGAGTCGCTTCCAGCCTGCGGCGACGGAGCCTGACCGGAGGCAGTGCACGGCAGGGTAAACAACGCCGCGGCGACGAGCAGTGCCTCACCGAAGTGCCTTTTCTGTGTTGCCCGCACCATGCTCACTTGAACGACTCCACACTCTGCTTGTTGCCGGCGACCGTCTCTACCATGTAGTCGCTGACGACTGCGGGTCGCAGAAACCTGGCAGGTGTGGGGCCGTTGGCTACGGCCTTCGTCGCGGGGCCGCCGCCAAGTTGCGACAGCTGCACAGACGAAGTAGGCACCTTCTCGCGGTCCGTTCCGTTCCGGAGAACGAAGTGCATCATGCCCTGCGAACTCGCCAGCACAACCCGCTCTGCCTCATCAGGCTTCACCAGCAGGGTAACCACATCGACAGACATCGCTTTGCCTTCCGGGTCCGGTTGAAACTTTTGACCCACCGCAAGCACCTGCACGTCCTGCAGGATCATCGAGGTGATCGGTTCCGAGCCATTCAGGGTGTGATAGGTAACAAGCGCATCGACGTGCGTTCCCGGCAGCAGAAAGCCAGCGACACCAACAACGTCATCCGACCGCAGCGAGATGGCCCGCATCCCGTCCGGTATCTTGACCATCAGTCCAGAGCCTGAGCCGGGTGCAGATAACTGTCGTTCGAGGATCGGCTGGCCAGCCGCCAGGGGATACAGCACAACCCTTCCGGCCAGCTCTTCCGGTTTGGCGAACGCACCTGCCAACTGGAGTCCCTCGGGCCACTCGATAAGGTTCAAACTCGCGGGATGCAGCACATCGCCCGCCTCAAGGTTAACCGCGGCCGCAACGTACTGGTGCCGTGCAGGAGCGGCCGCCGTCCTGGGCTTGGCAAACCTCTGGCTCAACCAGTAAGTGAATATCCCAGACATCGACAGCGCAATTACCAGGGCCATGATGAGTCGTCTGGGATTCATGATCTACCGTTGCACTCCCTGGAAGTAAAAGGTCATAAAACACCCTGCGGTTATAGCGAGTGCATAGGGAAGGCGAAGCGTGCTCGCATTCAGGACATTAATCTCTGGGTGCGGGGTAAGTCCCTCGCTGCGGTGGTGCGCGACCAATGCACCTACGTTGAAGATCGTCTCTTTCAATCGCCCGCGCGAAAGCGCAAGACACACCGCCATCAAACCTCCGGCAATCCCGGTGAGCGCAAGTAGATAAACGATGTTGTGGAAGCCGCAAAGACAGCCCACCGCGGTGATGAGTTTTACATCTCCAGCGCCCATGCCGCCGGCAAGATAGAAGACCAGAAACACGAGGCCGCAG
This sequence comes from uncultured Granulicella sp., assembly GCA_964658395.1. Lineage (GTDB taxonomy): Bacteria > Acidobacteriota > Terriglobia > Terriglobales > Acidobacteriaceae > Edaphobacter. The sequence continues at coordinate 8,530 of CAZZYQ010000088.1, forward strand.
ATGAATCCAGCGGCCGCAGCCACCCCCATGTCACGCCATCCTGAGAGTGAAAGATGCAAAAGTAACCCGAAGATAATCGCCGGACCTGTGAGCAGATTGGGTACCCGGCGGCTCTTAACGTCGAACACTGAGCCTATAAGTGCGCAGAGCGAAGCGGCCGCCGGATACACCAGTTCCTGATCGATGTGTGTCATGGGTAACTTCTCGTAAACAGCGGGGAGTAGAAAGCAGCCGAGGTCAGCCAGAACTCTCATTCTGGTCTGGAAGTCAGAACAAAAGGTCTCCTCTAAAGCGGGGAGAGTTGGGATGAGCACCCCACAGTTTCTTGAAAGCGCCCATGTACGCGAGGTTGTAACTGATGGCCCTTGAGCAGATTGGCCGCAAACCAGCAGTTGCGGAGCGTGTTAGACCGCCGTTGTGATCTGCGAACCAACATTAGTGAAGGCACCGCTGATCGCAGTCGAAAGGCTCCTGAGCGAAACGACAGCTCCGAGGCCAACCAGCGCAGCAACGAGGGCGTACTCGATCAAATCCTGGCCGGACTCGTCGTTGATCAGGTTGTTAAGCAAGGCTTTGAAGTGGTTCATGGTTTCGTTCTCCTTGGGTGAAGTCCAGAGGTCCGTGCAGGCTGGTACTGGAATGGTTCGAGGATAGCAACGTTAGATACGGGAGCAATGGCGCGAATGTGTTACCA
>CAZZYQ010000089.1:0-8694 GCA_964658395.1 uncultured Granulicella sp.
TGTAGGGGCACGCGTCATCTCGACGCTGTAGGGGCACGGGTCATATCGAATTGGCAAGAAGGTTGCATCAGTCGACCCTGTGGGAGCATGCGTCATCTCGGTTTGGCAAGAAAATGCGTCACTTGATCCTGTGGGAGCATGCGTCATCTCGGTTTGGCAAGAAAATGCGTCATCTCGACCGAAGCCGCGCAACAGCGCGGCGTAGCGGAGAGACCCCCGCATTTCTGTAAGCCAAGGCACCCCAGAACTCGTACCTTTGTCGTACGCGATGAGTGAACCCAGGCCTCTTCTAAGCCGCGCCTCTACATATTCTCAATAATCCGCGACGCAAACTCGCTCGTCTTCACCTTGGTCGCGCCCTGCATCTGGCGCTCGAAGTCATAGGTGACAAACTTCTGCTGAATCGTTTTCTCCATCGCACTCTCAATAAGCCGCGCCGCTTCGGTCCACTCAAGAAAATCGAACATCATCACGCCCGACAGCATCACCGACCCGGGATTGATGACATCCAGATCCGCGTACTTCGGGGCCGTCCCATGCGTTGCCTCAAAGCAAGCGTAGCCATCGCCGATATTGCCCCCCGGCGCGATCCCCAATCCGCCCACCTGCGCCGCCGCCGCGTCCGAGATGTAATCGCCGTTCAAGTTCGTCGTCGCCAACACGCTGTAGTCCGACGGCCGAATGATGATCTGCTGAAAAATCGAGTCGGCTATGCGGTCGTTGACCAGGATCTTCTGCTTCCACTTGCCGCCGCCATGCGTCTCCTGGATCGAAGCGACCACCTGTTCGACCTCGGCGATCACCGAGTCGCCAAACTCCTTCGCCGCAAACTCAATTCCCGGCTCAATCAGAGCCGCGTTTTCTGCGGCGGATAGCTTCGAATTCTTCTCCAGGTTGTCGAGGATCCAGCTCTCGCGTTCCGTCACCGTGTCGTTGCGAAACTCTTCCACTGCAACCTCGTAGCCCCACTCGCGAAATGCGCCTTCCGTGAACTTCTGAATGTTTCCCTTGTGCACGAGCGTCACCGTCTTGCGTCCGTGCTTCAACGCATACTGGATCGCCGCGCGCACCAGCCGCTTCGAGCCTGTAGTCGAGATTGGCTTCACCCCGACGCCGGAGTCGAGCCGCACCTTCTTCTTCGTCCCCTTCAGCATCTCGTCATTCACAAAGCTGATGAACTTCGCCGCCTCCGGCGTTCCCTCGCGAAACTCGATCCCCGCATAGATGTCCTCCGTGTTCTCGCGAAAGATCACCACGTCGAGTTTCTCTGGATGCTTTACCGGGCTGGGCACTCCGGCGTAGTACTTCACCGGCCGGATGCACTGGTAAAGGTCCATCAACTGCCGCAGCGCCACATTCAGCGACCGGATCCCGCCGCCTACAGGCGTCGTCAGCGGCCCCTTGATCGAAACCCGAAAGTCGACTGTCGCCTTCACCGTATCGTCCGGCAGCCAGTTCTGCGTCTGCCGGTAGGCCTTCTCGCCTGCGAGCACCTCGTACCAGTGCACACGGCGCTTGCCCCGGTAGGCCTTCTCGACCGCCGCATCGAAGACCCTCTGCGACGCCTTCCAGATGTCCCGACCGGTGCCGTCACCCTCAATGTACGGAATGATTGGTTGATCGGGAACTGTGTACGTGCCGTCCTGATACTCGATTGCCTTCCCTTCAGCCGGGACGGGAATGCCGTTGTAACTCGTCTGCATGAATAGAGCTCCAGTGAAAGCGGATCGCCGCTAAGGCGGAAAGCCTAGCATCTCCAGCCGATCGAAGACAACGCAAGATTGCAGTCGACGAACGCTGCGAAAGCAGTTGGCTATTCCGCGCAGAAGCAGATAAGCTGTGCCATCGCCGTTTGCAGGCTTCTTGCCTGCAAAGATCAAAGCCCGGAGCTGCGCATGACATCGCCCGAACTGCTCGAGATCGTCAATCAAAGAATGGACGACCCCAAGGTCCTCGGCAGACTTGCCGTCAATCTCTTCAGCGAAGACTCCATCAAACAGCAGCATAAAGACGACCGCACCCTCGCCCTTTCCTGGCAGGAACTGGGCGACGTCTGGCGCTGCACCGTCTGGCTCGAGAAAGATTCGAATGCGCGCATCGCTCAGATCGACATTCACGAAAACGCCACCACCCGCATCGACGTCTTCGAACCCTGCCGCGTCACCATCTCCCGCGAAGAAGGCATCCTCTGTCTTACGCGCTACAAGCATGCCTGAGACGGCGCGGGCTTCAACCAGCCGCACCAGCAAGACCTGCACCCTGGCAGGTGACGGCAGAGGCATACTCCGCTCCCCTGAGTTCGCCTTCCACCCATTCGCCGTCCAGCTCATAGGGGCTTTGACGACACGCGCACAGGGAAGAACCAGAACCGCAGTCGCCCTCCGCACCCCTCTTGCAGAGGGTAGACCTCGCATCCGCTAAACTATGTAGTATTCATGGCCTTTTCCCTCTTTGGTAAGCGTCCCGCCGAACCCGAACCATCCACGCCCGACCTCGAAGCTCCACCCGCAGAGCCCAAGTTAGGCTTCTTCTCGCGCATGCAGGACCGCATGAAGCAGGCGGTCACGCGCACCCGCGACAGCTTCTCCGAGTCCATCTCCTCCGTCATCGCGCTCACCCGCGAGATCGACTTCGCCTCGCTCGACAAGCTCGAAACCGTGCTCCTCGCCGCTGACATCGGCTCCGCCACCACCAGCGAGATCATCGAAAACCTCAAGCAGCGCGCCCTCCGCCAGGGCATCGACGGCGGTGCCGAACTCCGCCGCCTGCTCAAACTCGAATTAAAGGCCGTCCTCGACCGCGTCGCCGTGCCTGTCACCCACCCGCACACGCCGCCTGAAGTCATCATGATGGTCGGCGTCAACGGCACCGGCAAGACCACCACCACCGGCAAGCTCGCCGCGCTCTTCTCCGGCCAGGGCCAGTCCGTCCTCCTCTGCGCCGCCGACACCTTCCGCGCCGCCGCCATCGAGCAGCTCGAAGTCTGGGCCACGCGTTCGAACGTCCCCATCATCAAGACTAAGCAAGGCGGCGACCCCTCCGCAGCCCTCTACGACGCCTGCGCCGCCGCCAAAGCTCGCGGCACTCAGGTCCTGATCGTCGACACCGCCGGCCGACTTCACACCAAGACCGACCTGATGAAGGAGCTCGACAAGATGCGCCGCACGGCCGAGAAGCTCGTCCCCGGCGCGCCCCACCAGACCCTCCTCGTCATGGACGCGACAACCGGCCAGAACGGCCTGACCCAGGCCCGCCTCTTCACCGAGGCCGCCCGCGTCACCGGCATCGTCCTCACCAAGCTCGACGGCACCGCCAAGGGCGGCATCGTCCTCGCCATCGCCACTGAACTCAAACTCCCCGTCGTGTACGCCGGCATCGGTGAAAAGATGGAAGATATTATCCCCTTCGACTCAGACAGCTTCGTCGACTCCCTCCTCGAATAGACCTGCAAAAAGCATCATCTCGACCGGAGCCGCGCGTCAGCGCGGCGCAGCGGAGACCCCCGCATCTCGGCCGGGCCTTCGCACTCAGCCGTGTTCTCATTAACTATCCCCGCTCATTTATCCTCACTCCATGCCTCTTTCGGTAGCCGATTTTGTTCGCAAGTGGAAGATCAGCTCCCTCACCGAACTGCAAGGCTCGCAATCCCATTTCATCGACCTCTGCGAGATGCTTGGCGTTTCCACGCCCACCACCTCCGACCCCACCGGCGACCGCTTCTGCTTCAACAAGGCCCTCACCAAGACCTACGGCGGCAAAGGCTTCGCCGACGTCTGGAAGAGCGGCTACTTCGCCTGGGAGTACAAAGGCAAACACAAAGACCTCAAAGCCGCCTACCGGCAGATCAACGACTACCGCGAAGACCTCGGCAACCCTCCTCTGCTCGTCGTCTGCGATCTAGACCGCTTCGAGGTCCACACCAACTTCGAGAACACCAGCAAGCGCGTCTACGCCTTCAACCTCGACGATCTCAATCGAAACCAGGTCACCGCTACCTGCCCCCTGCCTCCGCTTGAAGTCCTACGCGCGCTCTTCGGCGACTACAACGTCCTCCGCCCCAACCGCACCGACGCCTTTGTCACGCAGGAAGCTGCGAAGCTCTTCGCCACCCTCGCCGAACGGCTTGAAATCGAGCACCAGCTCACGACCTCGAAGGAGCAGATCGCCCACTTTCTCATCCGCCTGCTCTTCTGCCTCTTCGCGGACTCCGTGGGCCTCCTGCCCGACCGCGTCTTTCGCCGTCTCGTGGACATAGACCACTTCTATCCCCGTCGCTTTCTCAGGAAACTGCCTCTGCTCTTCACCGCCATGGCCGAGCCCGACGGCATCTTCGGCGAACACACCATCCGCTGGTTCAACGGCGACCTCTTCAAAGACAATGACGTCATCCAGATCGACAAGCGCGACATGGGCGTCCTTCACGATCTCGCCCACAAGTACGACTGGTCGCACGTCGCTCCCGCCATCTTCGGCACCCTCTTCGAGCGCTCCCTGAACGATCGCCGCCGTTCCCTCATCGGCGCCCACTACACCAGCGAAGAAGACATCCTCCTGCTCATCGAACCGGTCGTCATGCGCCCACTCCAGCAGCGCTGGCAACAAACCCGCGAACAGATTCTGGAACGCATTTCGAGTCCTGTACCCGTCATCGATGCATCGACCGCCGCCATCATGAACGCCGCGCGCCGCGCACCTCATACCGCCGTCATCCTGAGCGAGCAACGCGAGTCGAAGGATCCCCGCATTTCGCCTTCATCCACCCCGCCCACGCCACCTGCAACGAGTGCTGTCATCCTGAGCGCAGCGAAGGACCCCGAAGCCTCCCACGCCGCCCATACCATCCAAACCTTTCAGCCAAAAAAGCAACCGGCCTCGTCTGCGAAATCAAACGCAAAGCAACCATCCCTCCTCCACTCCAACAAACAGGCCGAAGACCTCCTCGCATCCTTCTTCGACTACCTCGCTTCCATCCGTATCCTCGATCCCGCCTGCGGCTCCGGAAATTTCCTCTACGTCGCCCTGCGCCGCCTGCTCGATCTCTGGAAAGAGGCCCGCGACTTCGCCGTCGAGCACAACATCCAGCTCGCCACCAAATACGCCGTCGAAAAGATGGTCTCGCCCTCCCAGCTCTTCGGCATAGAGATCGAGTTCTACGCCCACGAACTCGCCTCCATCGTCGTCTGGATCGGCTTTCTCCAGTGGAAGCACGAGCACGGCATCCTCGAAGACCGCGAACCTATCCTCCAGAAGCTCTCGAACATCGAACACGCCGACGCCATCCTCCGCTACGACGCCGAAGGCAAACCCTTCGAGCCCCAATGGCCTAAAGCGGACTTCATTGTGGGCAATCCACCATTCCTAGGCGGAAAGAAGCTGCGCCGGGAGCTCGGCGATCAATACGTAGATGATCTATTTGCGCTATATGAAACACGTGTAGGAGCAGAGTCAGATCTCGTCGTCTATTGGTTCGAGAAGGCACGCATTCAAGTAAATGACCAGCATGTAAAGAGCGTTGGATTGCTTGCAACTCAATCGATTCGCAAGGGAACGAACCGTGCAGTTATAGAGGCCATAACGAGAGAGACAAACTTGTTCTGGGCATGGAGTGACAGAGAGTGGGTTCTCGATGGCGCCGCTGTCCGTGTCTCAATGATCGCTTTCGGTGACTCCTGCGATCAAATGAGGCAGCTTGATGGTGAACCCGTCGGTCTAATTAACCCAGACCTATCCAGTGAAACAGATACCTCGGCAGCTTCGCCTCTTCGTGAAAATCAGGCAATCTGCTTTCAAGGCACAATTAAGGTCGGCGACTTTGATCTGAACTACGAAGACGCCAAAAAGATGATCAACGCTCCGGTGAACCCGAATGGTAAGCAGAATTCCGAGGTTATCGTTCCATGGATCAATGCATCGGACGTAACGGGCCGGCGTAGAGGCAACTACATAATCGACTTCGGGCCGTATATGACTAGGGAAGAGGCAGCATTCTTCGAGTGGCCATATGAGTATCTGCGAGTCCATGTAAAACCCGCACGAGACAAGGTCAATAGAAAGAACCATCGCGAAAAATGGTGGTTACATGCTGAAGCACGCCCGGGCATGCGTAAAGCTCTTTCGAAACTTAAACGCTTTATCGTTACACCTCGCGTGGCCAAGCATCGCTTTTTCGTTTGGGAAAAAGCCGGCACCCTGCCCGATAGTCGCCTCTTTGTGTTTGCTCGGTCCGACGACTTTTTCTTTGGTATTCTCCACTCTGCGATCCACGAAACGTGGAGCCTCGTGACGTCGTCACGTCACGGAGTCGGAAATGATCCTACCTACAACAACGAGTCGACTTTCGACACCTTCCCCTTCCCCTGGCCGCCCGGCACCGAACCCTCAGAGGCCGAATCCCCCATCGTCTTCGCTATCGCTGAAGCCGCCCGCACCCTCGTTCGCCTTCGCGACAACTGGCTCAACCCGCCCGGCGCCTCCGAGGACGACCTGAAGTCCCGCACCCTCACCAAGCTCTACAACGAACGGCCGGAGTGGCTCGCCAACGCCCACCGCACCCTCGACGAAGCCGTCTTCGCCGCCTACGGCTGGCCCTCCACCCTCACCAAACAGGAGATCCTCAGCCGCCTGCTGGCCCTCAACCACCAGCGCGCCAATACAAATTCGGGTGCCCCATCCTTTACCGCCTCACCGTAACGGGTCGGGTATCAGTTGCGGAAGCAACCAACCGTTCCGTTATCCTGAAAAACAAATGTTCACCGCAGAGCAGGACCCGAAGTTCATGCAGCGTGCGCTTGATCTTGCCGCCGGGTCGGTCGCCCTCGCCTCGCCCAACCCGCAGGTCGGCTGCGTTCTGGTCCGCACCCTGGAGAACGGCGAGGCCGAGATCATCGGCGAGGGCGCGCACCTCTACGACAACCGCGACCACGCCGAGATCGTCGCCATCAAACAGGCTGCTGCGCGCGGCATCAGCACCGAAGGCGCAACCGCCTACGTCACGCTCGAGCCCTGCAGCCACCACGGCCGAACCGCGCCCTGCGCCGATGCACTCATCGCCGCCGGGATCGCGCGCTGCGTCGTGGCCACGGCGGACCCAAACCCTCTGGTCGGCGGCAAGGGAATTGCGAAGCTCCGCGCCGCCGGCGTCAAAGTCTCCGTTGGCCTCTGCCAGGAGGCCGCGCGAGAGAGCAACGACGCCTTCGCCCACTTCATTCAGAACCACACGCCGTTCGTCACCCTCAAAGCCGCGCTCTCCGTTGACGGCAAACTCGCGCCGCCGCCCGCGATGCGTATCCCGGGCCAGCCCCACTGGCTCACCGGCCCCGCCGCACGCGCCGAGGTCCAGCGCCTGCGCCACGCCTCCGACGCCGTGCTCACCGGCATCGGTACCGTCCTCGCGGACGATCCGGAACTGACCGACCGCAGCGGCATCACTGGTCCAGGCGGCCTTCCGCGGCGCCGCCCCCTGCTTCGCGTCGTCCTCGACACACATCTCCGCATGCCGCTCGACGCGCGGCTCCTCCGCTCCGTAGACAATGACCTGCTCATCTTCTGCGGCATCACTGCATCGGCGGCGAAGATCGCCGCGCTTGAGGCCCGGGGAGCTCAGGTTGAACCCATCGTGAACCGCGCCGGCCGTTTGAGCCTTCCCGCCATCCTCGCCAGCCTTGCCGATCGCAACATCCTCAGCCTGCTGCTGGAATGCGGCTCGAACCTGAACGGCAGCTTCCTCACCCAGCGCCTGGTCGACAAGGCCGTCCTCTTCTACTCCGAGACCGAGCTGGGCGATACTGCCATCCCCTTCGCCGCCGGCATCGTCTCACCCTACCTCTTCGAGTTGGAATTGCAGCGCGTCACTCGCACCCTCTTCGACTCAGCAGGAAAGCCCGATGCCTGCGTCACCGGCTATCTCACCAATCCCTGGCCCGCAGCCTAGTTCCTAGCCCCTAGCCCCTATTCCCTATACCCTGTTCTTATGTTCACCGGCCTCATTCACTCCACCGGCACCGTCCTCGCTCTTACTCCCACCGCCGGAGCGACGCGCATCACGATTGCCGCGCCCTCGCTCGCGTCGCGCCTGAATACCGGCGACAGCATCGCCGTCAGCGGAGTCTGCCTTACCGCGTTGAACATCGAACCCGGTGCAGTACCGCCGCGCTTTTCCGCCGACCTCGCCGCCGAGACCCTCGCCCGCACAACGCTGGGCCACCTGCGGGAAGGGTCCGTCGTCAACCTCGAACTCCCTACACCCGCTGGATCGCCTCTGGGCGGCCACGTCGTGCAGGGCCACGTCGACGGCACCGGCACCCTTGTTTCGCTTGACGAGATCGCGCCCGGAGCCCCCGAGACCGACTGGCGTCTCCGCCTCACCATCCCCGAAGCCCTCACCCGCTACGTCGTGGCCCAGGGTTCTATCACCGTCGAAGGCATCAGCCTTACCGTGGCCGCCACCCACGGCACCAGCGTCGAGATTGCCATCATCCCGCACACCTACGCCGCCACCAGCCTCCACACCCTACCCCCCGGCACCCCACTCAACATCGAGGTCGACGTCCTCGCCAAGTACGCCGAGCGCCAGTACCAGCAGCCGACCAAGCACATGCTTACCGAAGAGTACCTGCTCGCAAACGGCTACTAGTGCAGTCCGGCAGGATGTCGGTCGCGTTGCCCGGACCGCCGGCGGTCATGATGTAGATCAGC
>CAZZYQ010000090.1:0-8641 GCA_964658395.1 uncultured Granulicella sp.
AATCAAGGAGGAAGCGATCATGTCCACAGGATTTATCCATGTCTTCGCTTTCCAGTGGAAGCCGGGAACGACGCCTGAGCAGGTAGAGAACGCCCAAAGACAAATTGCCGCGTTCCAGGGCACGATTGCGGGGCTGGTTGCAACCCATGTCGGCGCGAACCATTCTGAACGAAACAAGGGCTACACGTTTGGCGGAGTAATGGAGTTCATCGACCGGGCGGCGTTCGAGGCTTACACGGTGCATCCGGCGCATAAGGCTTTGCTGGAATGGCTCGTGCCGCTGATCGATGCGATCGAACTGGATCTTCCAGCTTGATCTGTTCTGCGCGTCTGGTGGGTATGGCGGTTGAATCTACTTGGAGAGCGCCAGGGTTTGCTTTGCTCAGAACGACGGGATGACACCCCAATAGCAGCAGCTGAACAACCACAGAAGCAGGTTAAGCCGGAAGCCACAGTGAGGGGAGGCTTGCCCGCTGCGACCATGATCGCAGCAGAACTGCTGCCTTAATGACAGGCGAGGGGCAGCGCGCATCTGTCATCTGCGTCGCTCGCTAACGTGCAGCTGCTTTCGTTCCCTGCATCCACGTCAGTGTCTGCGCAAGGTAGTCTTTCATGTCTTTGCGGGGCACGATGGCATCAAGGAAGCCGTGTTCCAGCAGAAACTCACTCCGCTGAAAACCTTCGGGCAGCTTCTGCCGGATCGTTTGCTCGATCACCCGCGGCCCGGCAAATCCGATCAGTGCGCCTGGTTCGGCGATGTTCAGGTCACCGAGCATCGCAAAACTTGCCGTCACGCCGCCCGTGGTCGGGTCTGTCATCACGGAGATGTACGGCACTTTCGCCTCGTCCAGCCGCGCCAGTGCTGCGGAGATCTTCGCCAGCTGCATCAGCGATGCAATCCCCTCCATCATGCGTGCACCGCCCGACGCGGCGACGATGATCAACGGGTGCCGCGTCTCCAGGGACCGGTCGATCGCTCGGGCGATGGTCTCGCCAACCACCGCGCCCATGCTGCCGCCGATGAAGCTGTACTCCATCGCGCTCATCACCACGGGGTGTGGTCCGATGCTGCCGATGGCGTTTACGATTGCATCGTTCAACCCTGTCTTCTTCTGCGCCTCAATCAGGCGCTTCTTATAAGGCTTTAGGTCGGTAAACTGTAGCGGATCGGTCGACTTTAGCTCCAGGTCGACAAGCTGATAACCAGGCTCCAGCAGGTTCGCGATCCGTCTTCGTGCATCCAGGCGAAAGTGGTACCCACACTTCGGGCAGACCTGCAGATTGTCCTCGAGCTCCTGCTTGAACAGGATTGCTCCGCAGCTTCCGCACTTCGTCCACAAACCCTCGGTGCGCACAGTCTTGCGGGAGTCGTTGACTATTTGATGATCTTCGCGCTTGAACCAGCTCATCTGCTCGGTCGTCCTTCTTGGCTGCCTCGACCATTGTACTAAGAGAGCTTTGTTGGTCTGGTTCGATACTCCGTGTTTGCTCTGCTTCTGCCTCCGGGTGGGTCAACTACGCCAGGTTCAAGCGAGAGTGATGTTCAAGGTCGTCACGGAAGCTGCCGGGAACGTATGCATCAGCCTGCCGGACTGCACCTGACCAACGCTCGCCGGAGCTGGTTTGACGACGTCCGGGTGAGCGAAGTCGTTGTGGTTGTGGATGTCGGAGCTGACCAGAACTGTGCCTTCGGCCGACGCGATGCTCAACCCGCGTACGACGACTTCTGTCGTCAATGGCTGGTCTAGATGCGGGTTGACCACACTCAGCGTGAGCCGCTTGCCGTTGCCCTCGGACGAAACGGATGCCGACCCGCTGAGCCCAGCGAGAATGGAGCTTACCTTGATAGAACCCACGGCGCTATTCCCGCCGACCGGGCTTGAATCGATCGCCAGCGGGTTCTTGATGGAGGCCGCAGAGAATACCGCGCGCACCGCCTGGGCGCCGCGATGCGGCATGTACATCTTGAAGACGTGAAAGGTCGGAGTCACGCAGAACCTGTCTTCCTGCGCGAGCATCAACGAGTGGATGCAGTTGATCGACTGCGCGACGTTCGCCATTGCGACCTTCTCCGCGTGGCGATGGAAGATGTCGAGCGTAATGCCGCTTAGGAGCGCGTCCCGCATGGTGGACTGCTGCGACAGGTTGTAGTGCGGCGTCAACTCTGTGCCTTTGCCGTACCACGCACCCCACTCGTCGAGGATCAAGCGGGTCTTGTGGTCAGGATCGGTGTCGGAAAGTACACCCCAGTGGTCCGTGATCACGTTCTCCATAAAGCTGCCGCGCGTCAGCAGGTCATAGTGCTCGTCTGCGGTGAAGTTCAACGCGTCGCCGGCGGCGAACTTCTTCGCGTCGCCTGAGGTGTAGTAATGAGTGGAGAGGCCGAAAGGGTGCTGCCCTTTGAGCGATTTCATCAGGCCGCGCGTCCATGCGGTGTCATCGCCGTTAGGGCCGCATACCACCAGCCGAAGCTCGTCTCTGGAGCTTTCGTTAAAACGTGGTATCCAGGTAGAGTAGCGGCGGAACTCGCCCGCATACTCTTCCGGCGTCTGTTCTCCGCCGCAACCCCAGCTCTCGTTTCCTACTCCCCAGTACTGCACCTTGAAAGGCTCTTTGTCGCCGTTCGCGGCGCGGAGATCAGCTAGCGCGTTACCCTCTCCCGCGGGCGCGTTGCAGTATTCCACCCACTGGTAAAAGTCACGCGCTGGCAAGCTGCGGACGTCTGCGGCCAGGTACGGCTTGCACCCAATTGCGGAGCACGTCTCCATAAATTCGTGGGTGCCGTAGGCGTTGGTGTCCTGCTGCGACCAGAAAGCGGCACGCTTGGGCCGTTTGCTGCGCGGGCCGATGCCGTCGCGCCAGTCGTAGGAATCCGCAAAACAGCCGCCCGGCCAGCGGAGCACCGGGGCCTGGACGGCACGCATGGCGTCGATGAATGCCTTGCGAATGCCATGCTGGTTGGGAATCTTCGAGCCTTCGCCGACCCAAACGCCGTCGTAGATCACTCCGCCAAGGTGCTCGATGAAGTGGGAGTAAAGCTCGGGCGCAATGGTGCCGATCGGCTCACCCGGCATGATCTCGATGTGAGCATCGGCCTCGGTCGCGGCGCGCGCTACTCCTGACGATCGGAGCGCAAGGCTGGTGGCGGCAAGAGTTCCTGCCTTGAGGAAGCGTCGGCGGCTGGCAGATGTGGGCGTGGACATGAAGGCTCCTGGAGGCGGGACTTGATCCCAACCAATGTAGCAGCGAGAAACCGTTTTCTGGAAGCACCTTCGCAGCTCAGACCAGCACAGAGCCGGCCCGCGGCGACATATCGGGCTGCCCAGCTCCTTCGGACAGCCTCGTAGTGAACCAGTCGCGGGATGCAGCGTCTAACCTCGCGTCATGCACAGAGGCGAGGTTTCAACAGACGGGCTGGTGCCAGTCGCAAACCAGTCAGTGTCCCGAATGGTAAGGATGCCCGCCCAAGATTGTTAGCGCACGGTAAACCTGTTCCGCGAGCACAACGCGGGCAAGCTGGTGCGGGAGGGTCATTCGACCGAAAGACAGCAGAAGCCGCGCCTTGTTCTTCGCGTGGTCCGACCAGCCGTCGGCAGGACCAACCCCCAGTACCACCCGCTGCGTTCCTTGGTCTCGCAGGGTCCCCAGACAGCCGGCCAACTCTTCTGAGGACATCTCCTTGCCGCGGCTGTCCAGAAGAATGAGGTACGGAGGCACTCGGCCTGACTGCGCTCCGATCCAGTTCAGGAAAAGCTCTTCCGTCTCATAAAACTGCGACTCGGTAGGAGTGAAACGTGCGGCGCGTGTCGTATAGTCCCGGATCAAAGCTTCGAAGTGATCGGCCCTGGAGCGTGACTGCCGCGGGACGATGGCACCCAGGATGATCTTCATCGTAACCTCAAGCCCCGCCGCTCAGGCGGTTCTTCTATCCCGTCGAGATCCACACCGCGCCAAACCGTTAGTCGAGGTCTTCGTATGGCGTTCGGGCAGCTGACCCATCCGAGGCGCGCTTGGGTGCCGGGACCGGCCTTCTACCTGTCTTCTTCGCGGCAGCTTTCTTGGCCGCTTTCTTAGCAACTCGTTTGGTGCTCGTCTTTTTAGCGGTCTTGTTGGCGGCCTTGTTATCGGTCTTGGCCGCCGGGACCTTTGCTCGCGATTTCGCAATCAAGGCTTTAAGCTCGGCGTTCAACTGGTCCACGCTGATCGTCGTCGCTGATTTACGCAGCCGCTCCAACCCGTAAAACGCTCGCTTCTCCGGCGAGAACACATGGACGATGAAGTCCACGTAGTCCATCAGGATCCACTCGCCCTGCCGCCGCCCTTCAACGGAGTTCGGATACACGCCGAAGTCGCGCTTCAAGCGAAGTTCGATCTCGTCAGTGATGGCTATGTTCTGGCGGTCATTCGTACCGTTACAGATCAGGAAGTAGTCGGAGAGCCCGCTTTCGGCCGGATCGAGGGCCAGTATCCGTATGTCCTCGGCCTTCTTGTCTTCGCACGCCGCGGCGGCAGCCAGCACGAGTTGATAGCTTTCAATCGACGCCATGCAACCAAGTGTAGCGGATGTGCAGCGTCGGCTGGCTTGGACTGAGGCCCGTAAAGAGCGGTCAGGCGCACGCCAGGCTCGCGCCTACCATCTTCTTCAATTCTGCGACCGACTCTTCCGCCAGCAGGTTGAACTTGATCCTTGAGATCGAGGGCGGCAGCACCGATGCCGTACAGCTGTCGCAGATGACCGTCTTCGCCTGGTGCAGGCCGGACATCCACTCTGGCTGCGAGGCGTCGCGCATGAGCAGCGCATCCGCCTCAAAACCAGCGGCAATCAGCATGACTCGTGCAAAAGCCAGAAACGGCGGCCACCGCGACGCCACACAGACAGGAACGTTTGCCGGAGAAGGCAGCCACGGCTGCAGCAAGGTCGGGATGGAACGGACGCGCAGGATCTGCATCGCCACCGAGGCGGGAAGCACTGCGCGCAATGCTTCCGCTTTGCTGGGCAGCACCAGTGGAAGCGATCCAGGAACCTGTGCCGCAAGTTCGGCAACGGCCCTCGTATCCTCGGCGCGAGGCAGGTTTGCATGGCCGATGCTGAACCCCGGCGGCAGCTTCAGCGTCTCGGCAAGTTCGGCCGCAAGAATCCGCCGCAGCTCTACGTCCGATTCAATCAGCAGCAGCCGCGAAGGCGGTGCAGCGTCCAGATGGCCCAGGATCCTCGCTCTCAGTTCATCGTCCGAGACGGCGGCTGCACGCGCAGCTTGCAGCAGGTTCAAAATAAGCCGGTCGAGATGAAGAGCGGGCCGGATACCGGCTATCTCGCGCGGCGGGGAGTCGCGCACGAAGACTCCGCTCCCGCGACGAAACTCAACCCAGCGCTCGCGCTCCAGCTGATGGTAGGCGGCGCTTACCACGTTCGGATGGATCGAAAAGCGTTCCGCAAGCGAGCGGATGCTCGGCAGCCGTTCTCCGCGGCTCAGGTCTCCCGAAAGGATGCCGAGCGATACCTGAGTCACGATCTGGTCGTGCAGCGACACGTCTCCGGAATGGACGAACCAAAATTTCATGGGTCAATGGAGGGCTTGGCTTTACTCAACGCGCAGTCCTGAAGGCGAAGGAACAGCACTGCTTGCCTTAGCCTAGCCTAACCTTCCGTAGCGGCGGCATCCCGCATCAGAGTCATACAGGAGACTTAATTCTATGGATCGCAGCGCAAGCGCAGTCTGGCATGGCAGCCTGAAAGAAGGAAAAGGTATTATCTCGACCCAAAGTGGGACGCTCCACGAGACGCAATACAGCTTCGGGACGCGCTTTGAGAATGGCGTTGGCACCAACCCTGAAGAATTGATTGCTGCCGCCCACGCCGGATGCTTCACGATGGCCCTGAGCGGCCAGTTGACTTCGGTTGAAATGCCGCCCGACTCCCTCGAGACCACCGCTGTGGTGACCATGGAGAAGACCGATGATGGCCCCACCGTGACGAAGATCCATCTGACCACCCGCGCCAAGGTCCCGAACATCGAGAAAGAGAAGTTCGACGAACTGGCAAAGAAGGCCAAGGAGGGCTGTCCGATATCCCGGCTGCTCAAGGCGGCGGAAATTACACTTGACGCGCAGTTGGTTTAGAAGACTGGAACCGCTGTTCCCGGAATACCGTATCGAAAGACGAGGTGTGGCTATGCTTTCCTTTCGATCTCTCGTTGCGCTGTTAGGAGTGTTTCCCCTGGCCGTTTTCACCAGCTATATCACGCTTATGGTCGTTCCAATTGTGGTCCGCGAAGTTGTCCCTGTCATAGT
The DNA here is from genome assembly GCA_964658395.1 of uncultured Granulicella sp. Classification (GTDB taxonomy): domain Bacteria; phylum Acidobacteriota; class Terriglobia; order Terriglobales; family Acidobacteriaceae; genus Edaphobacter. Next base: position 6,292 of record CAZZYQ010000090.1, read on the forward strand.
GCGCGAAGTAGTCCCGGCAGTGGTAAGTGCGGTCGTAGACTGATGCGACGAGCACGCATGATGACGGAGTAGCTAAAAAGAGCAGATTCGCGTCGGGAATAAGAAAGAAAGCTGCTCTCTAGTGGCTGTGCGAATGCCCGTGATGGTGGTGAGCATGCCCGCTGATCTGTTCCACCTCAGGGGGTGCGGCGCAGCCATGCGTAGTCTCGCAGCCTGTGGTCTCGAACTGGATCGTCGTATGGTGGATGTGAAAACGCTCGCGCAAGGACTGGTTGATGCCTTCAAGAATGCAGCCGCAATCTGACACCGGCATCTCGGCGATCGTCACATGGCTGGCCAGTGCGTGCGAACTTGAGCCCAGACTCCAGACATGCAGATCATGTACGTTCAGGACCCCCTCAACCGCCTGCATGGATGCGCGTATCTCGTTCAGCCGTAAATCTTTTGGCGTACCTTCGAGCAAGATGTGCAGCGTCTCGCGGACGATGCCTGCCGAGCTGTAGAGGATCATTCCCGCTATAAATACTGAAAGCACCGGGTCGATTAGCGTCAGACCAGTGAAGTAAATCCCTGCGCCGCCCGCAATAACTGCAGCGGTTGAAAGCGTGTCGCCGAGCATGTGCAGGAAGACGCTGCGAATGTTTACATCGCCCGAGAACTTCCAAAGCAATCCCGCAATGCAGCCGTTCATCACCACGCCTGCCGCTGCGACGAGCATCATCAACTTCGGCTGAATCGGCTGTGGCGCGGCAAACCGGTGCAGCGCGGCGATCGCGATCCAAGCGGCCAGAACGATCAACGTAAGCGCATTGACGAAGGCGGCCAGGACGCCGGCTCGTTGATAGCCAAAGGTCTTTTCGTCTGTCGCCGGGCGGGATTGAAAGTAAACAGCGACAAAGGACAGCACAATTGCGAGCATGTCCGAGACGTTGTGGCCGGCCTCTGAGATCAGCGCGAGTGAGTGTGCCCGCAGGCCGAAGTAGAAGGTGGCGAGGACATAGCAGAAGGTCGCCGCAAGGGATATCTTCAACACCTGTTGCATCTTGCCGGACGAAGTTGCAACCATGTGCATGGAGGTATTCTATACCGCCCCGGGGTATGCTTCTCTGCTACGGACGGGTGAGGCCTGTTCCAGTTCAGAATCAAAGCGGAGTCCACTCCACGATTCCGCCACAACGATGCTGTTGCCGGGGTTGTGCGGGTCGTACCGGACCTGCACCGGAAGATCGACACGTAGATGACGGACATGGTCTTTTAATTCGGAGACATCCTGCGCGCTCTCGTACCCCACTCCACCCACCCGATATTGGTACTGCAGCACGCTGGGCGGCGGCAGGTCGGGGTCAGGCCTCGCGCCGCTCGGCTGCTGGCTCAGCGTCGTGTCGATCAGCGTGGCGTCCGTGATGCGTCCCTGTTCGGCTAGAAACAGCCGCCGAAGACGCTCGATCTCGTCAGGGTCAGGGGTCTTGCGGAAGTGCAGATAGATTCCGACCCCCGCCGCCACGGCCAGGCCGAAGGCAACCGCGCCAATCTGGCGGGGACCAAGCGGGAGGGCTGGGAATAGATGCGGCACGGTGCTTGACCATGAGGATAGCTGATCGGCTTTACCCGAACGCAAGTCTTCTTTTGCCGGGTACCGGCCTGTGCGATGAAGCGGGCCTGGATGGGGTGTGCTTACACCCCATCGGGCACGGAACGTATACTGAAGAGTGCCAATGAAACGTTCCCCCCGCTCAGGTCCATTCTTCCCCTTAGTCTCTCCGAACAGGAACCGTCTCGCTCATCCGCTCGATCTTGGCCGCGACGAATCCGGCCAACGCCGCCGCATCCGCTCAACAACCGTCATCTGCGTGCGTCGTGGCGACTCCGTGGTCATGGCTGCCGACGGCCAGGTGTCGCTCGGCGGCACGGTGATGAAGCACTCCGCCAAAAAAATACGCAAGCTCTACAACGATAAGGTGTTGGCTGGATTTGCCGGATCGACCGCTGACGCGTTTTCGCTCTTCAGCCGCTTCGAAACCAAGCTGGAGCAGTTCGCCGGGAACCTGGGCCGCTCGGCCGTGGAACTCGCCAAGGATTGGCGCACCGACAAGATGCTCCGCCAACTCGAGGCCTTGCTGATCGTTACCGACACCAAGTCCACCTATCTGCTCAGCGGGACAGGCGACGTGATCGATCCGGATGAGGGGATCGCCACAATTGGAAGCGGCGGCAGCTATGCGCTCGCCTCCGCCCGGGCGCTGATGGAGAACACGAACCTAAGCGCCAGAGAGATTGCCGAGAAGAGTCTGCGCATCGCCGGGCAGATTTGTATCTATACCAACGACCAGATCACGATTGAAGAGTTGAA
>CAZZYQ010000091.1:0-7891 GCA_964658395.1 uncultured Granulicella sp.
TCGAGGTGCATCTTGCTGCGGGAGCACCGAACAACCAGACGGCGCTCTCACAAACTCCTGCCGACCTTCTTGACGCCGGCAACTATAAAGAACTAAGCCGCAGGCCCGATTCAGCAGGCGCGGTCGTGCCGCCTCCGCTTGAAAGCATCAGCCCCGATGCGGCCTACTTTCGACCCGCCCCCGACCGCTGGAACACGCCCTTCCCGGACTATCACCGTTACGGCGGAGGCGCGGAGACGCCCTACATCCTGGGTCACTGGTATGACCCGTTCAACCGCAACATCCTCAAGGCAGACAAACCGATCTTTGGCAAGACATTCTTCAGCTTTGGGACGGAGAGCATCACGGCGCTCGAAGGCCGCCGCCTGCCAACTCCCGCGGGATTTTCTACGGTGAACGCGAACGAGCCGGATTTCTTCGGCCGCGGTGGGCAGTTCTTCCTGGCGCAGACCTTTCGGTTCACCTTCGATCTCTTCCACGGCGATACTGCCGCGTTCCGGCCGGTCGACTGGCGGATTCGGATTACGCCGGCTGCGAACATCAACTACCTCAAGGCGCGGGAGAACCAGGTGGTCAGTCCGAACGACGTGATCGGCACGACGCGACTCGATGGCCACGTCAGCCTGCAGGAGGCGTTTGGCGAAGTGAAGCTCCACGACTTCGGGCCAAACTACGACTTTGCCAATCTGCGGGTAGGAATTCAGCAGTTCGTCGCGGACTTTCGCGGGTTTGTCTTCGCCGACGAGCAGCCGGGGGTGCGACTGTTTGGGAATTTCAAGTCCAACCGCTTCCAGTACAACCTTGCCGGGTTCGACCTGCTCGAGAAAGACACCAACAGCGGCCTTAACACCTTTCATCGACGCGGTCGCGAGGTCGCGATTGCGAATGTCTTCATCCAGGACTTCTTTGCGAGGGGATACACCACGCAGTTCAGCTACCAGTTCCAGCGCGATAATGCGAGCCTGCACTACAACGACAATGGCGTTATCGTGCGGCCCGCGCCCATTGGCGTCATCCAGACACATCGCATCGACGCGGATTATTTCGGCTGGACAGGCGACGGCCACATCGGGCGCATCAATGTGACCCATGCTTTTTATCAGGCGCTGGGACACGATGAGTTCAACCAGATTCCAGCCAAGAAGACAGGCATCAACGCACAGCTTGCCGCGGCAGAGCTATCGATCGACCGCGACTACCTGCGTTTTCGCGGCTCGTTTCTCTTCGCCTCGGGGGATGGCAAGCCGCGCGACTCGACGGCGCGGGGGTTCAGTTCGATCGTGGATGGCGTGGCGTTTGCTGGCGGCGAATTCAGCTTCTTCAACCGCGAAGGCGTTCCGCTGACGCGTGCAGGAGTGGCACTCACTGCGCCGGACAGCTTTCTGCCCGACTTTCGGACCAGCAAGGACGAGGGACAGTCGAACTTCGTCAACCCCGGGGTCTTTCTCTACAACGCCGGATTTGATGCCGACCTTCTGCCAACACTGAAGCTGGTGGGGAACGTCAACTTCCTTCAGTTCGACCGCACGGAGCCGATCGAATTCTTGCTGCAACAGAATGGCATCCGCCGCAGCATCGGTCTGGACTCCGGGCTTGGCGTGATCTATCGTCCTTTTCTAAGCGACAACATCATCATCCACGGCGGCGTGACGGACCTCATTCCGTTTCGCGGGCTGCGGGACATCTATACCAGCCAAACGCTTGTATCGGTGTTTGGGCTGGTGCAGTTTCGGTTTTGAAGACACTTGTTCGTTGTGAGTTGGAAGAGGGCAGTGATGGAGTTCCGTAAGGCGGTCCGGACAGTCGCGCGGCGATCTTTCTCCCTGCAGATGCTGCTTGTTGCGTCTGCCGGAGTTGTCGCGGTCGCGGTCGCGAATCTCCCCGTTGAGCCTGTCCACGCGCAGCAAGAGCCCGCAACGTCACTGCAGCAGACCGGACTTGCGCCTTCGCAACAGACTGCTTCCCCGCCAAGACGCGTGGCGCTCGTTCCTGCGCTGCGCACGGAGACGCCAGAGCAAGCAGCACGGGCAAGCGCCGGCTGTGTCAGTTGCCACGTCGGTATCGAACACCCGAACATGCACGCGGAGGAGACAGTCGTGCTTGGATGCGCGGACTGCCACGGCGGCGACCCGTCTGTGACCACGACGAGCGCCAAAGGGACGCCGGGCTATGAGGTGGACGAAAAGCGCGCCCATGTGCAGCCGGTCTTCAAAGAAGACGCGGCTCGCGGCGACCATCCAGTGCGGGTGTACACGCGCTGGCTTAAAGAGAGCTATGCCTTCGTGAAGTTCGCCGACCCCGGCGATCTTCGCGTCGCACCCGAAACCTGCGGCGGCTGCCACGCGGCCGAGACGCGCAACGTAAAGAACAGCATGATGACCCACGGCGCGATGCTGTGGGGCGCTGCCCTGTATAACAACGGAGCGTATCCGCTGAAGAATCCGCACTTCGGCGAGGCGTACGACATCAACGGCAAGCCTGTCCGCTTGCGGTCGTTTCCTCCACCTACGAATGAGGAGACAAAGACCAAGGGTGTGCTGCCCTATCTCGACCCGCTTGAGCGATGGGAGATCTCGCAGCCCGGCAACATTCTGCGTGCCTTCGAGCGGGGCGGCGGCCCGAGAGCGGAGATCGGCAATCCTGACCGCGAGGACCTGCCGGGCAAGCCGGACACCAAGCTGAGCGACCGCGGGTTAGGCACGAGCCTGCGGACTGATCCGGTGTTCCTGGGCCTGCAAAAGACGCGGTTGCTTGACCCGCTGCTCTCGATGCCGGGAACGAATGAACACCCGGGCGATTTTCGCGGCGCGGGCTGTTCAGGCTGCCATGTGCTCTATGCGAACGACCGCGACCCGGCGCACTCGGCTGCGATCGCGAAGTACGGCAACACCGGTCACAGCATCAGCCTGGACCCAACCGTAGATAAGCAGCAGGGCGGGCATCCGCTACAGCACTCCTTTGTAAAGGACATTCCGTCGTCCTCGTGCATGGTCTGCCACGTTCATCCGGGAACGAACATGGTGACCAGCTACTACGGCATGACTTGGTGGGACAACGAGGCCGATGGCCAGACCATGTATCCGGCGAAGCAGTACAATCCCTCGTTGCAGGAAGAGCACGATGTGCGCGTGCGCAATCCCGAGGGAAGCGCGTCGCGCGGGCTGTGGGCTGATCCGAAGTTCCTCGAAAAGATCGGTACGCCAGAGTTCAACGCCGGCCTGAAGGACACGCAGTTCGGCGACTTCCACTCGCATGGCTGGATCTTCCGCAAGGTCTACAAACGCGACCGCAAGGGCGAGCTGCTCGACAAGGATGACAACATCGTCCCGTCGGACGATCCCGATGCGCTGGGCAAGGCGGTGCACCTTGCCGACATCCATCTCGCCAAGGGGATGCACTGTGTCGATTGCCACTTCACGCAGGACGTTCATGGCAACGGCAAGCTCTACGGGGAGACGCGCAATGCGATCGAGATTGGCTGCCAGGACTGCCATGGGACGATCTATAAGAAAGCGCTGCTGACGACGAGCGGGCCGGCCTCGGCGAACGACGTCTCCTCAAACATGCTGCGGATGCGGACGCCCTTCAAACAGGCCCGGTTCTACTGGCGCGACGGGAAGCTCTGGCAGAGGTCGAACCTTGACCAGAACGTCGAGTGGGAGGTGGTGCAGACGCTCGACACGATCACCGAGGGCAATCCACACTACAGCGAAAAGTCACGGCTGGCGAAGACGATCCTCAAGGACGGCAAGACGTGGGGTGCGGCGAACCCGATTGAAGAGCTTGCCCATAGCGACAAGCGGATGACATGCCAGAGCTGCCATTCATCATGGACGACAAGCTGCTTTGGCTGCCATCTTTCGATGACTGCCAACCAGAAGATGCCGATGTTACACAACGAAGGCGAGATGACGCGCAACTGGACCGCTTACGACTTTCAGGTCCTGCGCGACGACGTCTACATGCTGGGCATCGATGGCACCGTGACTGGCAACAAGGTGTCGCCGGTGCGGTCGGCCTGCGCGGTGATCGTGAGCTCGCAGAACGCGAACCGCAACTGGATATACCAGACACAGCAGACCGTCTCGTCACCCGGCTTCAGCGGCACCGCCTTCAGTACCTATGTGCCGCACACCGTTCGCGCGAAGGAGACCAAGGGCTGCACGGACTGCCACGTCTCCGCCAACGGCGACAACAACGCGTGGATGGCGCAACTGCTGGTGCAGGGAACCAACTTCCTGAACTTCATGGGCAAGTACATCTATGTCGCGCGCGGCGAGCACGGGTTCGCCGCGGTCCCGGTCGCCGCAAGTACCGAGCCGCCGACGATCGCCGGAAGCGACTTCCAAAAGCTTGCGTATCCGGAGGATTACAAGAAGTTCGTTGCCGGCGGAAGGATCATCAAGGGAACGCAGGAGCATGAGGGCAACGAGGTGCTCGATGTACAGCTTCGCGGCGAATATCTTTATGCGGCGATGGGCAAAGGCGGCTTCCGCGTCTTCGATGTTGCTGATGTCGATGTGAAGGACGACTCGGAGCGCTTGCAGACCGCGCCCGTTTCGCCATTGAGCCAGCGCTTCTACGTGAAGACGAAGTTTGCAACTTCGGTGGCGTCCCCATCGACGCTGGCGCTCGACCCGTTGCGAACACAGATCGCGGAGAACGAAGAGCAGCCGATCGCGCCGCTTTATGCGTTTCTCTACGTGACGGACAAATACGAAGGGCTCGTCGTGATTGGCGACCCCAAGACCGGAGTCGGCACCCTGCTAGACGGCAACCCGCGCAATAACGTGCTGAAGCGCGCGGTCACCTTCAACCCGGAAGGTATTCTTGACGGAGCCCGCCGCATCGCGATCGCTGGAACGAAAGCCTACATCCTCGCCAACCGCGGCTTGACCGTCGTCGAGCTTGCTGATCCACTCCATCCAAGGATCATCGCCCAGCTGGACGACGTTAAAGACGGCCGCGGCATCTCTATCCAGTTCCGTTATGCCTTCGTCGTCGACTCCGAAGGCCTGAAGATTTACGACATAACTCTCCCTGAGAAAATTCATCGCACGAAATCGGGCGAGATGGAGCCCTTCGCGGATGCCCGCAACGTCTATGTCGCGCGCACCTATGCCTACGTTTCGGCGGGCAGAGAAGGCATCGGCATCGTCGATGTCGAACAGCCTGAGCATCCGAAGATGGTGGCAAAGTACAACGCGGGCGGCGTGCTGAACGATACGAACGACCTCAAGATAGGCATGGTCTCCTCCAGCCAGTTCGCCTTCGTGGCCGACGGCAAGAATGGGATGCGTATCGTGCAGCTCTTCTCTCCGGGCACCCAGCGCAACTTCTACGGCTTCAGCCCGCAGCCGGTGCCGCAATTGATTGCGACCACGCCGATCAAAGGAAGAGCGCTCGCCATCTCGAAGGGCACAGACCGCGACCGGGCCGTCGATGAAGACGGCAACCAGCTTTCGGTCTTCGGGCGACGCGGCGGAAGACCGTTCAATGGCGAGGAGATGCGCCGGATGTATCTGCGCGCCGGCGAGCTTTATACCGTCACAGACGACCCTCCCGGACCCGCGACCGCTGGGGTGTTGGTCACAAAGCGGTAAGCTGAAACGGAACTCTTTTCATCTTCACCTTTCTGTAGATTTCGATCTGAAAGGACGTTATGACTTCTACTGCTGCCTGGTGGAGTGGGGTGCTGATTACTGCAATGGCGGCCTTCTCGCTGCCGAGTACAACGCACGCTGCAAACACGGTCTGCGATTGGAACGCGTTTGCATTGCAGGACTTCATTGCACCCAACTCCGACCTGCTTAAGCGCGAGCGCGCTGTTGCCATGATGCAGATCGCTGTGTATGAGGCGGCAAACGCAGTCCGTCCTACCTATCGCCGGTCTGCGATCGCGATACCCGACCGACCGGGCGCATCGTTGGACGCTGCAGAAACGGAGGCCGCATACGAGACGCTGACCGCACTGTTTCCGAGCGCTTCCGAATCGTTGGCGAAGGAGCGCGCAAGACAGCTTCTGCTCATCCCGGAGTCATCGGAGAAGAGCGCGGGGACTGCAGCCGGCGCCCTCGCTGCGAGCGCCGTGTTGAAGTGGCGGGAGCACGACGGAGTCGATTTCAGTTCCGCTTACACTCCCGGGACCGGCGATGGCGCCTACCAGCCAAATCCGGGCGTACCTGTAGCCAGTCCGCTCGTGTGGAGAATGCGTCCGTTCCGCTTCGCTTCGTATGACGCATTTCGTCCGCCTCCGCCTCCGCCGCTCGATAGTCCGCAGATGAAGCGGGACCTGGAAGAGGTCGCGACTCTGGGAGGCAGGTCCTCGACCTCCCGAACGCCCGGCCAGACTGAGATCGCAAAGTTCCATGCGATCCCGGGGATCTATGGATGGAGCAGCATCGCACGGCAGGTTATTAAGCAGCGGTCCGTCGGCGAGGTTGAGAGCGCACGGATCTTGGCTGTGCTTGAGACCACCGTGGTTGATAGTCACTACGCCGTGTGGGACGCCAAGTTTACGTACAACGCGTGGCGCCCTGTAACTGCGCTGCACGCAGGCGGCGGTCCGCTGCACCTGGCTGTCGATAAGACTTGGGCGCCGCTCATTCCTACCCCGCCGCACCCGGAGTACCCTTGCGCGCACTGCGGACTTGGATCGGCAGCCGAGATGGTGCTGGAGGGCCTCTTCGGTGAAGCTCCGATCGATGTCGATGTAACGAGCGGAACGATCACGCGACACTTCCACTCCTTCCGGCAGTATGCGGAGGAAGAGTCCGTCTCTCGCATCTACGCCGGTGTGCACTACCGATGGTCTAACTTCGTGGGTGAGGCGATGGGGCGGCAGATTGGCGCGTTGGAACTGGCGCAAGCCCCGCTGCCCCTAGCAGGTACGCAGCGATCTTCTCCCCTTGAAAGAAGGGCGATCAGCCGAAAACGCCAACTGTGACTCTGCAATCTGTGTGTGGCTTGGTTTCAGTCAGTCCCTCTGTTGGCTGCTGTAACGTGATGAGTTGACCCGTAGTAGTCCGGTTCGAGTTAGGTGGTGCAACAACAAACGCAAAAGCATAAGCAGATTCCCTTCGGGAATGACAAACCAAAAGCATGAGCAACACTCTTTCGCCTTTGTCATTCCCGAAGGGAATCTGCTTTGTAGAATGCCGTCTCAGGCTCGTCTGGCATAAGGTCATCCCAGGTTGGATTGGCTGCTTCGATCAGTGCGATCTTCTGTGCCCGTGTCCACTTCTTCAATTCCTTCTCCCGAGCGATGGCGCTGTTGACGTACTGGAACTGCTCGCAATAAACCAGCCTCGTTACCTTATACTTTGCGGTGAAGCTGCCGGGCGTTTGGGTGCGATGTTCCATCACTCGTTTACGGAGGCTGTTGGTCATTCCGAGGTAGAGCGTGCGCGACCGGCTGCAGAGGATGTAAGCCCAGAATTGGTAGTCTTCCTGGCGCATCGGGCTCTCCTTTCACTGTCGTGGCACTCCCGAAGGAAAAGCAGATTCCCTTCGGGAATGACAAAGGGGAAGGCTACGGCTTTCCTTCCACCGTAGTCGTGAGCTGTGGCATCTCTGTGCCCTTACTTAGCTTGATCAACCCGCTCTCCGCGTAGGTGATGAGCTTGGCTCGGGTGTCGGTGATGTCGAGGTTGCGCATCGTGAGCTGGCCGATGCGGTCGCGGGGGCTGAAGGTGGATTCGCCCTTTTCCATGGTCAACCGTTCGGGGTGGAAGGTTAGGTTGGGCGAGGATGTGTTGAGGATGGTGTAGTCGTTGCCGCGGCGTAGCTCCAGCGTGACCTCGCCGGTGATGGGCTTGGCGACCCAGCGCTGGGCGGCTTCGCGGAGCATGATGGCCTGGGGATCGAACCAGCGGCCCTGGTAGAGGAGGCG
>CAZZYQ010000092.1:0-7408 GCA_964658395.1 uncultured Granulicella sp.
AAGAACCTCGAACGCCCCAGTGCACAGGAGATCTACCAGCAGGTGGCACAGAATGCTCGACAGGAGCTTGGCCGCTCGACCATTGCGCTCGTCATCTCCGGGTTTGCTGGTGGAACGTTCATGGGTTTATCGGCGCTGGGCACGGCGATCGCGCTGGCGATGCTCACTCCCGCCGGCGGCCAGTCTTCCGGAACGGTCGAGTTCATCGCAAAGATGTTTTACCCGTTGGGATTCATTGTGGTCATCTTGGGGCGCTCGCAGCTGTTTACAGAGAACACCCTCTACCCGGTCGCGCTGGTGCTTTCGGAGAGACGGCATCTTTGGAACACCATGCGACTGTGGGCGGCGGTACTGCCTTCGAATGTTATGGGAGCATTTGCGTTCGCTTCCCTGGTCTCGTTTACGCATGCTCTAAAGCCGGAGTTCGTGCAGTCCCTCGCGCATCTTGGCACGGAGGCGCTGCACAACCCAGTCTCGGCCATCTTCTGGAGCGGGGTCATGGGTGGCTGGATCATCGCGTTGGCGGCGTGGCTGGTTTCAGGCTCCCACTCGATCACCGGTTCGGTGATGATTATCTGGATGCTGACGCTGGTTGTAGGGCTGGGCAATTTTGCTCACTGCATTGCAACCAGCGGCGAGATCCTGGTCGCCGTGATGATCCACCAGGCGCCGTGGAGCGCTTATCCGGCCTGGTTCTTTCCCGCAGTCGCGGGGAACATTGTTGGTGGCGTCGGTATGGTGACGGTGCTTGAGTACGGGCAGGTGATCTATGGCGGCGACGCAGAGGCGGAAGCGATCGCAGCACCGGACGCGGAGCAGGATTGATGGCTTTACGGCAGCTGCGGGTACCGCCGGGAATACCCCGTCGGAATGAGCGGAGTTTGCTGGACGCGTTCCGCTTAAACTCTCCACAGCGAGTGTTCCGCCCATTGTTCAGCTCTGCTCCATCTCGAACGACCCGCGTGTATTACTGCGGCACGACTGCTCGCTTTGCAGCTGCCTCCACTGTAGGGGCTCTACTTCTGTGTGCGACAGCCTTTGCTGGCTCTCGGAGCGAACTTCCGTCGCGCTCGACAGAAACACGACAGGGCAGGGCCAGCCTGTGGGAGCAAGCCGAGCAAGGCCGCGAGACGCTTGAGGCAAAGCCGGTCGAGGCGCGCACCCGAGCGGATTTCAGCCGCACGATGGATGCTTTTCGCGAGGTTTACCACAGCAACCCCCGCGACGTTCATGCTGCTGCGAGTGTGTATGCTGTCGCGGAGCTGCTCGCAGAGCAGGGCCGCAGCCTGAACGATCCGAAGAGCCTCAAGGCTGCCATAGGGCAATATGAGTTCCTGCGGGCGCAGTATCCCGGAAGCTCGCTGCGAGTCACTGCGCTTCTGGCCGAAGGGCAGATTCAGGCAAATGACCTGCACGAAATTGCTGCCGCACAGGAGAGCTATAAGACCCTGCTCCGGCTGTACCCGCGAAGTCCACTGGCCGAGGAGGCGAAAGCCGGTCTAAGCGCCCTTGAGATTGGCCCATCGACGATGGCTTCTCTGTCCACCGCGCATGCGAGCAACAGCGCCACCCGGCTCACCGGTCACGACGTTGCTTCGGCTACAACTCCGGCAGCGAGCGATCTGGATGATACCGCTGTGCCTAGCCCACTCGATGGCGGGAGGATCCCTGCTTCCGCACACACCGTGGGCGATGCCGCGGTGGCGAGGCGACCCGGGCGGCTGGCGCAGGTGCTCGGGATACGGCATTGGTCGACGCCGACCTATACCCGTGTGGCGATCGATCTTGGTGACGATGTGACCTTCGAGGCCGCCAGGGTGCCGCATCCGGACCGCATCTACTTTGACCTGCATGGCACGAGACTGGCGCAGGAGCTGGTGGGCAGAAGTTTCTCAGTAACCGACGACGGATTCCTCAAGAAGATTCGCGCAGCCCAGTTTTCCGACAACATGACGCGCATCGTCCTTGACGTGAACGACGTGTCCGAGTATTCGGCGTTTCTTCTGCCGAACCCATACCGGCTGATTATCGACATTCACGGCGGCACGAAGACGACTGGGCCCACACCGGCGTCGACGATTGAGCCGGGGGCGGGGCTGGTTGCGGAGGCTGCAGCTAACATTCGTCAACCCGCAGGCGACTTGGCTGCTGCTCCGCGGGCGGAGCCGAGTTCCCTGCCGAGCACGCCGCTTACCTCGGCGAAGGCGGCAGTGCCGAACACCGTCATCACCCGCGCTTTCAACGCCACCGATGTAGCTTCGCTAAGCCAGCAGCCGGGCAAGGTCGATGCCACCAGCAAGCCTACCTCGCAGCCCATCTCGGCGGTGGTGCAAGGCACGAAGAGCGAGGCAAAGAGTGTCGATCACACTCAGCCGGTGGCGACCGCATCGGTGATCTCTGCAGCGCGAAAGAAAGGCAAGATTGCCGCGGCGGACGGTGTCGCTCTAGGGGACGCGGTTCCGGCCCGCGCGGCTTCGCCGACGGCGGACGGCGAGACTTCGCTGGTGCGGGCGCTGGGACTGAAGATTGGGCGCATCGTCATCGACGCGGGGCATGGCGGGCACGACTCAGGCACGCTCGGTGTTGATGGGCTGGAGGAAAAAGACGTGGTGCTTGACGTGGCGCTGCGGCTGGGAAAGCTGCTGCACGACCGGCTTGGAGCAGAGATCATCTACACGCGGTCGGACGACACGTTTGTTCCGCTCGAGACGAGGACTGCGATCGCCAACAAAGCTCAGGCGGACCTCTTTCTTTCGATCCACGCCAACTCGTCGCGCGACGCCTCCGCGCGCGGTGTGGAGACGTACTACTTGAACTTTACGTCTTCTCCGGACGCACTCGAAACGGCCGCGCGGGAGAATGCCGTATCGAACCAGTCGATCCATCAGTTGAGCGACCTGGTTAAGAAGATCACACTGCGGGACAAGATCGACGAGTCGCGCGAGTTTGCGACCGATGTGGAACAAGGACTGTACACCGGTCTGCAGCGTGGCAATGACGGATTGAAGAACCGGGGTGTAAAGAAGGCCCCGTTTGTGGTGCTGATCGGTGCCAACATGCCGTCGGTGCTGGCTGAAATCTCCTTTGTGACGAATCCACGCGACGCCAGCCAGCTTCGGCTGCCGGAGTACCGCCAGCGCGTCGCAGAAAGCCTCTACAAAGGTGTCTCCAAGTACGAGGGGGGACTGAGCGGCGTGAAGGCGCAGACGCTTCGGGCAAGCGCCGGCGCGAGGTGAATCCGTCAACTCGAAATGCCTGCAACGGCGGAGTGCTCACCCAAGTGGCTTGGTGCTAGTCTGACTTGGGTATGGGCTGCGCAACTTATCTGAAGTTATGCCTCAGGCCCGGGCTGCGCCAGGTCTCGGCGACGAAGCTAGCGCTGGCGCTGGTCACCGCGGGTGCTCTCCTCTGCCCAGACGTGCTCCACGCGCAGACGAGCGTGGCTCTGGTAGAGCCGCCGACGCCGCTGCTGTCGAAGCAATTCGGCGAGTGGCAGCAGGTCCCCACCGACACGGCGGGAGCCTTGAACGCTGCAAGCGGGGACACTGACGCCGTCCTGAAAGAAGACGGCCTGACCCGTTCTGCGACATCCAGCTACAAGCGGCGCGCAACCGCGGAGACACTGCTATTGACGGCGTACCAGTTTGTCGACGCCTCTGGAGCCTTTTCAGCATATACGTTCTTCCGGACTCCTGAAGATCGTCCTGTCGCCGGAGGCAGCCTGGGCGAGAGTGCCGTGCAGCACGGTGACCGGGTGCTGATCTGGAACGGCCCGAGCGTTGTGCTCGCAGAGTTTCACGGTGCCCGCCGGATCGCTGATTTGGCCGGCGTCTTCTCCGGACTGCCGAAGATGGGGGGGCCGAAGGGCTTTCCGCCGCTGCTGCCAACCCTGCTTCCCGCCAAGGGCCTGGAGCCTGAGACGCTGAAGTATGCGCTGGGTCCGGTGAGCTACCACGCCATGGGTGGCTTGCTTCCTGCCGAGATCGTAGGCTTCGACAAGAGTGCCGAGGTGGCAACGGCCAGGTATGCCGGTCGCGGAACGCTGACCCTGCTGCTGTACCCTACGCCGCAGATTGCTGGCGAGCACGGGCGGCAGATCGAAGCGGAGATGAACCGGCAGGCCGCTGCAGCTTCACCGGGTACAGTCAAGCTGCGCCGCGAGGGTGTGCTGGTGCTGATGACCTCTGGAGCGTGGCCCGCAGCGGAGGCGCAGCGGCTGATCGAAAACATCCACCTGACCAGCGAAGTGACCTGGAACAAACCGGTGCCGCCGGAGTTCCACGTCGAGTTGCGCAAGACAGCGAGCCTGCTGTTTACCATCGTGGAACTCAGCATCGTGTTGATGGTTGCGGCCACAGTCCTGGGCCTGTTCTTTGGAGGCGGACGGGCGATGATTCGTGTGCTGCAAGGAAAGCCCGCAGCCAGCGAACCGGAGTTCCTGCGGATCGATCTGCGCGACCACCCGGGCGACAGCGGAAGCTTTAAGCCGCTTCACTAGCGGAAGCTGCGGGCCATCGGCGGCACGAGCGCCTTGCCGCCGTTCAAGCCTCTCCACCGGATTACTTGCGGAATCTGCCACCTGGCCGCGAGGATCTGGGGATCTGCAGAGCCGCTTCCTCCCTGAAAAACGCCTATGACCACCCTCCGCGTCTTCCTCACCGGCATGACAAAGCGGCACAAGAACTGAAGTGGCAGGCTGTGTCCGCGTAGTTGCGGAATTCAAACCTGAGTTGGTGTTTTAGTTAAGCCTTGCGTTATAACGGCCGTTATACTGAAAGCAAGGTGATGTTATGGCAGCTACAGCGACTCCAGCACCCACCATCCTGAAGCTCACGCAGATCGGCAACTCTGTCGGAGTGATTCTTCCAAAAGAAGTCCTGGCAGAGCTCAACGTAGAAAAGGGCGATACCCTTAACCTTGTAAAGCACCCGGATGGCTTCATCCTGAGCGCGTATGACGCGGAGTTCTCCCGGCAGATGGAAGCTGGCCGTCACGTCATGAAGAAGCACCGCGATGTGCTGCGGATGCTCTCGAAGAGCTAAGCCATGGAGGAACCAACTTGGATATTAAAGGAAGTTGTTTTAGCACTGCATAGCGAGCAATTGGCGGAGCATGGCGGTTCCGACGGAATCCGAGAGGAGCATCTACTGGACTCCGCGCTCGCAAAACCTCTGAACGTCTTCGCCTACACCGAGGACGCGGACATCTTCACGCTCGCAGCGTCCTACGCTTTCGGGATCGCCCGCAATCACGCCTTCATCGATGGAAACAAACGTACGGCGGCATCCGTCTCCATGACTTTTCTGCAACTGAACGGCTGGGAGATCCAGGCTGAGAAAGAAGACGAATACTTCGCGTTCCTGCAGCTCGCAGAGGGGACTCTTAGTGAAGAAGAGATGGCTGAGTGGTTCAGGTCGCACGCAGTTGCGACCTAAACTGTTTCGGCGTGGGTTTAGACCAAGGATGCTATCGCTTAGGTCGTCAACCCTTGCACCGACGAACCATGCCTCCGTGAACCGGACTCTTGACGAGGAGTCGCCCCACCGAATCCTTTTCTCCCCACTCACGTCTAACCAATGTGGTATTCTGTGATTCGCTGGGGACGTGCGCCTTTGAGTGCCTTGACCTTCGATAGGTCGTCAGGCTGGCCACCGCGGCATCGACCGCAACCCAATCCCCGCCCATTACGACAAAAACGAGAAAATCGTTCGCAAACGTGCGTCCGTCCGCCCGCGAACGACCCTCTAACTCGAAATAATCTCAGGAGTGCGTGTGCCCGTGGCTGAAGACATTGACAAGTATGAAGACGATATCGACAAACTGATCGATACCGGCAAGGAAAAGGGATACCTCACCTACGGCGAGGTCAACGATCTGCTGCCCGGCGACATCACGTCGCCCGATGAGCTTGATGACCTGATGACCACCATCAACACGCAGGGCATCGACGTGTTGTCCGGTGAGTCTCGTCTTGGTGAGCGCGAAAAGTACGAGCCGGAGGCGGGTGAAGAGTCCGACGACGTCGAACTCGATCTGTCGCCCGGGACCCTCGAAAAAACCAATGACCCTGTCCGCATGTACCTGCGCGAGATGGGAACCGTTCCGCTGCTGACGCGCGAGGGCGAAGTGGAGATCGCCAAGCGCATCGAGCGCGGCCAGGTCCGCGTCATGAAGGCGATCTCGCGTTCGCCAATCGTTATTCGCGAGATCGTCGGGCTGGGTGAAGACCTGCGCAGGGGCGTTCGCAACATTAAGGAAGTGGTCACCTTCGACGAGGAAGAGCTGACCGAAGAGATTCTTCAGGCGCGTGTCCGCTCAACAGTCGGCCGCATCGACGTCATCGTTAAGCACCAGAAGAAGCTGACCGTGCTCGAGGAGAAGCTCGAAGGGCTGAACGGTAAAGATGCGAAAGCGAAGGCGAAAGAGACACGCAAGATCCAGTGGTTGATGGGGCGCGAACACGTCTACATCAACCGCGTCGTCCGCGAGCTGAAGTACACCAACAGCGAGAAGAAGCGGCTGCTCGACCGGGTCAACAAGACGGTCGACGCGATGCGGACGCTCGAGCGTCAGATCAAATCGCTCGAGGCCAAGTATGAGGCCTCTCGCTCAGAGGAGCTAAAGAAGGAGTACAAGCGCCAGCAGAAGAACTGCCGCATCGATCTTGAGCGCGTCGAGACCGACGCCGGCATCTCGCTTGCCGACCTGAAGCGCACGCAGCGCGAGATGATCCAGGGCGACATGGACGCTGAACGGGCCAAGCGCGAGCTCATCGAGGCCAACCTGCGCCTCGTCGTCTCCATCGCCAAGAAGTACACCAACCGCGGCCTGCAGTTCCTCGACCTGATCCAGGAAGGCAATATCGGCCTGATGAAGGCCGTCGACAAGTTCGAGTATCGTCGCGGCTACAAGTTCTCGACTTACGCGACGTGGTGGATCCGCCAGGCCATCACCCGCGCGATTGCCGACCAGGCCCGCACCATCCGCATCCCGGTCCACATGATCGAGACCATCAACAAGCTCATCCGCACCTCGCGTCAGCTGGTGCAGGAGCTTGGCCGCGAAGCGTCGTCCGAAGAGATCGCCCGCCGTATGGACATTCCCGTCGCGAAGGTTCGCAAGGTGCTGAAGATCGCGCAGGAGCCCATCTCGCTCGAGACGCCGATCGGAGAAGAGGAAGATTCGCACCTTGGCGACTTCATCGAAGACCGCATGGCTGTCAGCCCGTCCGACGCTGTGATCTCGGTAAACCTGAAGGAGTACACGTCGCAGGTGCTTCGCACCCTTACGCCGAGGGAAGAGCGCGTGATTAAGATGCGCTTCGGCCTCGAAGACGGCTCCGAACACACGCTCGAAGAGGTTGGCCAGAGCTTCCAGGTCACGCGCGAGCGCATCCGGCAGATTGAGG
>CAZZYQ010000093.1:0-7090 GCA_964658395.1 uncultured Granulicella sp.
TAACCGCGGCCATGCCGAACGGCACTGCACTCGACCTGTTTCGCCCCATCCATCCCACTCGCTACTTCGACGTAGGCATAGCGGAGGAGCACGCGGTCATCTTCGCCGCGGGTATGGCCACCAAGGGGTACAAACCCTTCGTCGCGATCTACTCCACCTTCCTCCAGCGCGCCTTTGACCAGATCGTCCATGATGTTTGTCTGCAGAACCTTCCCGTTGTCTTTTGCATGGATCGCGGTGGCCTCTCCGGCGACGATGGCCCAACCCACCATGGACTGTTTGACATCAGCTATCTAAGGTCCGTTCCAAACCTCGTCCATATGGTTCCGAAGGACGAAGACGAGCTGCAAGACATGATGTTCACGGCCATGCTGCACAACGGCCCATGCGCCATCCGGTACCCCCGCGGTATAGGTCCCGGCACCCCGATCAAGACCCAGCCATGCGAACTAGAAATAGGCAGGGCGGAGATCGTCCAGGATGGTGATGACGTTGCGATCTTTGGATTGGGTGCCATGCTGCCCGAAGCGCAGCGCCTTGCCTTGATGCTCGAGCGGGAAGGGCTTTCCGTTGCTGTCATCAACCCGCGGTTCGCCAAGCCGGTAGACGCAGCATGCATCGAAAGCTTTGGTCGCCGCTGTCGCCTGCTGATCACCTTCGAAGATCATGTTCTAGCTGGCGGCTTCGGGTCCGCCCTTCTCGAAGCCGCAAACGCGCTCGAACTCTCCATCCCCGTCGTGCGCATCGGTTGGCCTGACGATTTTATTGAACACGGCAAACCCGAGGCTCTCCGCGCAAAATACGGCCTGACCGCTGAAGCCGCTCTTGAGAAATCGCTGCACTACCTGGCTGGAATATGCACGAAGTCAATGGCCGTTCGCTAATCGGTGTACCTGAGCTCCGCCGGGCACCAGCAGGAAGCGACTACTTGATGACTTCGACTCCGCGCCAGAAGGCCACATGATGCTTCACGTTGCGCGCAGCGGGTTTGGGGTCCGGGTAGTACCAGGCAGCGTCAGGATTGTCCTGACCATCGACGATGATCGTGTAGTACCGCGCCTGCCCCTTCCAGGGACAACTTGAAGTAGTTGAACTCGACTTGAAGAACTCCCGCTTCACCGTCTCTTCGGGAAAATAGACGTTTCCTTCGACAGTCTCGTAGGTTTCGCTCTCGGCAAGCGTTTGTCCATTCCACACTGCTTTTGCCATATAGACTTACTCGATTCCGATCAGTTAGTTGCAGCCGTTAGCGAATGCATTGCTTTTTATCGTAGTTCTCCGACCTCGCCCGGCTGATAACGCATTTGTAACAGATTTCTCCAGAAAATGGAAGGTCTCTGATCTATCGCCCGTCGGGGACGAAGACCTCCGCAGAACTGCTGCCCTACCTGAACGCGGCCGGGAGATCGTTACACGTAGCTCTCGACGACAGCCCGCGTACGTTCTGGATCGGGCCGCGTCAAGGGCGATGGGGTTTGTGCGTCGGAGACCTTCTTTTCGAAGCTGCAAGGCGGGTGAGTTGGCTCTTCAGCCTTCGCGCCCTTTTTCGGGCGCCGCTTGGGAAGCGAATCCGCGTTGTTGGGGCAGACCAGCCAGGTGCCCGAGTCCTTCGGCACCTCGAGCAGATAAGCGCTGTCGCATTTCGGACACGTCTCGTTCACCAGCTTTAGATTGCTGGCAAAGTCGCACTTCGGGTAGTTGACGCAGCCATAGAAAACATCGCCCCGCTTCGTCTTGCGGGCAGCCAGGTCGCCGCCGTCCTTGGGGCACTTCACCTCAAGCAGGTCTTGCTTGACGTACTTGCACTTGGGATAGCCGCTGCACGCGATGAACTCGCCATACTGGCCATCGCGCTGCAATAAGGGCTTTCCGCACTTCGGGCAGGTCTCCTCAAGCTGCACGGGAGGCTTTGTCTGCGCCTTCTGCGTGAGTTTGCGGATGGTCTTGCACGGAGGATCGTCGTTATATCCAGGGCAAGCCATAAACGGACCCCACGGCCCGTTACGAAGCACCATCACGCGTCCGCAGTTGTCGCAGAACTCTTCTTCGGGCACATCGTCCGCCCCCGGCGCGCTCAGGTCGGGCTTGGCTGCAAAATTTTCCTTCGTAAAGTCGCAACTCACCTGCTCGACAACCACCTTCTTGCTTATGCCTTCGGCCACCCTTGCCTGCGCGTCGTTTACCGCGGCGACAAACCCTTTCGAATCGGTCACAGGCTTGGACGAGTCGGTCATGTCCTCGGTCATCGCCTTTACTTCTAACGGGAAGCTGAACGCCGCCGTCACCTTCTTTACGATCTCCTTCGGGTCTTTCTTCCACGGTCCCGCAGCGATCGTCATCGGTTTGGTCTTTGAGAACGCGCTGCACGAATAGAAGCTGCCGAACTTGCCCCACTTCAAGATGAGCGGGCTGCCGCACTTTTCGCACTTCTCGTCGGTCAATACCTCCATTCGCTTCACGTCTTCCATGTTCGTGCCTGCGAACAGCAGTTCTTTCTCAAAGTGGTCGTAGAAGCCGTTCAACAGGTCGGTCCACTTCTCTGCGCCATCTTCCACGGCGTCCAGTTCGCCTTCGAGCTTTGCCGTATATTGCGCGTCGAAGATGTATGGAAAGTTCTTTACCAGCAGCCCGGTGACCACGGTCCCGATCTCGGTCGGCACAAACTTGCCGCCGATCTTCTTCACATAGTCGCGGTCTTGGATGGTGTTGATGATCGAGGCGTAGGTAGATGGTCTGCCGATTCCCTGCTCCTCAAGGACCTTCACCAGGGACGCCTCATTGAACCTCGGCGGAGGATCAGTGAACTTCTGCTCCGGATCGAGACCTTCCATCTCCAGGTTTTCGCCCGCTGCTACATCCGGAAGGATCGTGTCCTCCGACGCGTTCTGCCAGACTGCGAGGTAGCCATCGAACTTGAGGATTGACCCTGAGACCCGGAAGTCATACGTTCGGTCTGCCTTGGCCGCGATCTCGACCGTCGTCTGATCGAAGACCGCGGGCACCATCTGGGACGAGACAAACTTCTCCCAGATCAATTTGTAAAGCCGGTACTGCTCATCGCTCAGCGAGCCTTTGATCGACTCAGGCGTGTAGTCGACCCGCGTGGGACGGATGGCCTCGTGAGCATCCTGCGCGTCTTTCTTGCCCTTGTAATCGATCGCGGTTGCAGGCAGATAGCGTGCGCCATGCTTCTTCTGCACGTACTCTCGCGCCTCGGCGATCGAGTCGGCCGAGACACGCGTCGAATCTGTCCTCATGTAAGTGATCAAACCAACTGTGCCGTCCTTGCCAATCTCCACGCCTTCATACAGCCGCTGCGCCACACCCATAGTGCGCCGTACGTTGAAGCCGAGCCGGCTGGAAGCGTCCTGTTGCAGCTTGCTGGTGGTGTAGGGCGCGGTCGGGTTACGCTTGCGCTCCTTGCGCTCCACGCTTGCCACTGACCAGGCGGCCTTCTCCAACTGCCCTACCACCTTGATCGTCTCTGCTTCGTTGGGAAGGGCACCGGAGAGGAACATCTCCCGCCCATCTTTGTCGACCCCATTCGCTACCCGCGCTGGTTCGCCATCGATGCCGGTGAACTTTGCTCCAAACTGCTGGCCTTGTCCTGTCTTCAGGCTTGCGTTCACGGTCCAGTATTCAACTGGCACGAATGCATTGATCTCGCGTTCGCGCTCGACGATCATGCGCAGTGCTACCGTCTGCACCCGTCCGGCAGAAAGTCCCCGCCGCACCTTGTCCCACAGCAGAGGAGACACCTGGTAGCCCACCAGCCGGTCCAGAACGCGGCGTGTCTGCTGGGCGTCTACCAGGTCTTCATTGACGTCCCGCGCCTTCAGGAAGGCAGCCTTGACGGCCTTCTGGGTGATCTCGTTGAAGGTGACCCGCTTGATCTTCGACTTGTCTTTCACCATGGGCTGCAGCTGCATGAACAGGTGCGCGGCGATGGCTTCGCCTTCGCGGTCAGGGTCGGGCGCGAGATAGACCATGTCCGCCTTCGACGCCAGCTTCTTCAACCGGTCAACGACCTTCTCTTTACCGGGCGAGATGATCAGCGTAGGCTCAAACGTCCGCTTCTTCAGCTCTACACCGATATCGTTCTTCGGCAAGTCCATGATGTGGCCGATCGAGGCCTCCACCACGTAGTCGCTGCCGAGATATTTATTGATCGTCTTCGCCTTCGCGGGCGACTCGACGATCACAAGTGACTTTGCCATTCATTCCCTTCTCGTACTTTCTTGCTTGCGGCGCTGACGCATTGAGTGCCCGGCAAAACTCAAGGATTCCCTGCGAACCTAACACGGTTCTGTCGTCACGTCATCTTTGCCCATCGGCTGAAGTGACGAAAGTTGCAGACAAATGTCACATTGGGCACGAGCGAACCAGAAGACGAGCGACTCGTTGACGTCATCGCAAGCGCCTAAAAAGAACGGACATAGTTCTTGCCGGGCAGCTGTTTTACACGCCCGGCGAGCTCCAGCTCGAACAGCGCCGCAAAGATCTCAGGAGAGCCCAGCTCGCCGTCCAGCGTTTCGATAAGTTCATCCAGCTGAAGCGACTCATCCTGCCGCAGCCTTTCGAGCACCATGCGTTCCTGCGGAGCAATCGGTGCATCGTTAAACAAAGATGCGGTCACCGCCGCCTTCGATTCATCCCGTGTTCCTTCGCCATTACCGATCCCCCGGGTTCCGGCAAGCTCGTCTTCAAGCTGTAAACGGATCTGGGAAGGCAGGTCCTCCCAAACATCCTCCCAGGTTGCGGTCAGCTTTGCTCCCTGCTTGATCAGCGTGTTCGGTCCCCATGCATGTTTGTTCGTCACGTTACCTGGCACGGCGAAGACGTCGCGGTTCTGCTCCATGGCGCACCGGGCCGTAATGCGGGTTCCGCTGAACTCTCCCGCCTCGATGACAAGCACGCCAACACTCAGCCCACTCAGGATTCTGTTCCGCAACGGGAAGTTCTGCGGGGCAGGAAACGTGCCCATCGGAAACTCACTTACGATCGCGCCGCCACTGTTCACGATCTCCTCGGCCAGGCGCTTGTTCTCCTTTGGATAGATGACGTCGATGCCGGTGCCCCACACTGCGACAGTCTTCCCTTTGGCTGCCAGGGCACCCTTGTGCGCCGCGGAATCGATGCCCCGAGCCATGCCGCTCAGGATCGTCAACCTGCGAAGCGCCAGGTCGCGCGACAGCATCTCGGACATGCCAGTTCCGTAGACGGTCGGATAGCGCGTGCCAACTACCGCAATACCGGGCCGCTCAAGCAGAGAGAGTTCACCCCTGAACCACAGGACGGATGGCGGATCGTAGATCTCGAGCAGCCGCCGGGGATAACCCGGATCGTGTCGCGTGACAAAGCCGGCCTGTGGCTCCTTTGCCAGCAGTTCAAGCTCGGATTCTGCTGCAGAGCGCGCTCGCCCGTCTGCAATAAAATGGGCAGCTTCCGCGGGGAGATGCAGACCTTCCAACTCAGTCAGCGAACAGCCGAAGAGTCGCTCTGCCGATCCGAGTTTCGCAACTGCCTGCTGAACTCCCCTGACTCCTAACCTTGGAGTCAGCGTGAGAGCCATCCAGGCCAGACGCGAAAGCTCGCTTGCAGCACCACTTGAGGAGTTCCCGCCGGACACACCCATGCGCATTCCCTCCAACTCAGCTAGAACGCAGATCAACGGATGAGGGCCGAGCCTACAGATGGTTCCGCGGCGTGTCAAGCTGAACTTGAGAACGTCTTACCTGCAAGTCGATGTCAACCGGCCTTGAACATTGCCTTGATCCCACGCAGCGCCTGCCGTGTTCGCTCCTCGTTTTCAATCAGCGAGAAGCGCACATGCCCGTCGCCGTGCTCGCCAAAACCGATCCCTGGACTGACCGCGACCTTCGCCTCAAGCAGCAGCTTTTTCGAGAACTCAATGGAACCAAGAGCTGAATACTGCGGCGGAATCTTTGCCCAGGCAAACATCGTCGCCTTCGGCAGTTCGACCGGCCAGCCCAGCTTGTTGAGTCCGGGGACCAGAACATCGCGGCGGCACTTGTAGATGTCTACGATCTCTTTCACGCACTCTTGTGGTCCCTCAAGCGCCGCGATGGAAGCCACCTGGATCGGCGTGAAGGTACCATAGTCAAAGTAGCTCTTGATGCGGCCGAGCGCCGCGACAAGCCTGGGATTCCCAACCATGAAGCCCACACGCCAGCCGGGCATGTTGTAACTCTTCGACAGCGTGAAGAACTCGACAGCAATCTCCTTTGCGCCGGGCACTTCGAGCACGCTGGGAGCGCGGTAGCCGTCGAAGGTCAAGTCGGCGTAGGCCAGATCGTGGATGAGGAAGACGCCAAGCTGCTTGCATAGCGGCACCAGGTTTTCGAAGAACGAAAGATCGACACACTGTGTCGTCGGGTTTGCCGGAAAGTTCAGGATCAGCAGCTTCGGTCGCGGCTGCATGCGCGGCAATTCATACGCCAGCCGCTCATAAAGTGCTTTGCCGTCGCCGCCATCGAGCGGAATGCTCTGGACCTTTGAACCAGCGATCACCGGCCCGAAGATGTGGATCGGGTAGCTCGGGTTCGGCACCGCCACGGTGTCGGCGTCATCGAGCACGGCGAGGCAGAGATGCGCGATGCCCTCTTTTGACCCAATGGTGACGATCGCCTCGCTCTCGGGATCGAGGTCGACGTTGTACCTCTGCTTGTACCAGTTACAAATAGCCTTCCGCAGCCGCGGCACACCGCGCGAGAGCGAGTAGCGGTGCGTCGCCGTGCGCTGTGCGGCCTCAATGAGCTTGTCGACGATGTGCTTCGGTGTGGCTCCGTCAGGGTTTCCCATCCCGAAGTCGATGATGTCTTCGCCCCGCTTTCGCGCCGCAGCCTTCAGCTCACTGGTGATGTTGAATACATACGCGGGCAGCCGCGTCAGCCGTCTAAACTCTTCCATACCTTCCTGTCATCCTCGCCACACTCCACCAGGGAACGTCATCTCGACCGAGCACCGGAAGCGGAGAGGGCGGTGCATCAGTTTTGGTACCCTGCGAACTTCTAATCCTTGCCGCAGGCGCTTAATCCTTCTAATCCTGGCCGCAGGCGCTTGACCCTTC
>CAZZYQ010000094.1:0-6804 GCA_964658395.1 uncultured Granulicella sp.
GCATAACTGTTGTCCACTCAAGTGTAATGCTTCCTGATTGGACACCGATGGTCAGACCGGGAATCTCGGTCGTTTCCGGAAATGGCAATGGCTCTCCCTGCTTCGGCCAGTTCGCGGAGGTGCGATTCGACGGCCAGCTTGAACAGCGTCCTCAGCTCATCACGCGAGACAGAGAAGGCGATACAACCTTGAATGTCCGGCGCGAACGCGCCAAAGCTCTCTGGTCCGGATTCAATTAGTGTCAGGAACGTCTGAGTGTTCAATTTGCGCGACTCCGAAGCAGAATTCGGCGGTAAGCGTTGGAATGTCGCAGTCTTCTTCGCCTGCGAGAGTGAGCAAGCCGTCTTTTACAGGATGGCGCATGTGACGGATTTGCTTTGCGAGGTCTTGATCCGGAAGTTCAGCCATTCTTCACCCGCTGACGTGATATTGATTCTTCCTTTGCAATTCGCAGCACGTTTGAGAAGAAATCGGAATTCGAAGTTACTTCTGCAGGAGTCAGACCATGAAAGTGAAGTCGCTTTCCTAGCTCGGTGTTTGGCGAGTTCTTTAGGCCCAAATTGCTGGACCCGGCCTGAATCAGCCAGTTAGGAACCATGAAGCTTACGTAATCGTTGTGGATGCTAACAGCATTCTTGTTTAGCTTCGACTTAGAAATTTGCTCACACAGGGGTAGATATTCGCTCTTTATTGGCGGGATCGGCCTCGCCAAGAAGTTACTATTTGGTGCCACAGCCAATAATGCAGCGGCTATAGCTTCGCGGTTGGCGGCCCTACGAAACGCTACAGAGTTTGGCGACTCAGCCATCTCTCTAGTGTGCTCCCACCAACTGGTCCACCGTGATAATCGGCGTGCCGACCCGTTTGCCGTCGATGTACTCCTCAAATTCCTTGCGAAATTTTTTCACAAATCCGAGCGTCGGCATCGCCGCAGCATCGCCGAGCGGGCAGAACGTCCTTCCCATCATGTTTTCTGCGAGATACTGCACGTTGTCGACATCTTTCCTAGAGCCGCCACCAGCGTGGACGCGCGTCAGCGTCTTCTTGATCCAGTCCGTGCCCTCGCGGCAGGGGATGCACCAGCCGCAGCTCTCGTGCTGGTAGAAGCTGATGGTCCGCAGCGCGAACTCGACGATCGAGACCGTCTCGTCGAGCACGACGATCCCGCCCGAACCGAGCATGGTTCCGGCCTTGCCCATCTGGTCGAAGTCGAGGCCGACGTCGATCTCGTCGGCGGTCAGCACCGGGCAGGACGATCCGCCGGGAACGACGGCCTTCAGCTTTTTGCCGCCCTTCACGCCGCCCGCAACATCGTAGATGGCCTTGCGCAGGCTGTAGCCCATGGGCAGTTCGTAAACACCCGGCCGCTCAACGTGGCCGCTGATGCCGAAGAGACGCGTGCCGCCATTGCGCTCCGAGCCGAGCTTGGCGAAGGCCTCGCCACCCATGAGCAGGATGTGCGGGACGGCGGCGATCGTCTCCGCGTTATTGATGACGGTGGGGCCGCCATAGAGGCCGACTACAGCAGGGAAGGGAGGCTTGATGCGCGGAACGCCGCGCTTGCCTTCAAGCGACTCCATGAGGGCGGACTCTTCGCCGACCTCGTACGCTCCCGCCCCGGTCTGGGTGATGATGTCGAAGTCGACCCCGGAGCCGAAGATGTTCTTGCCCAGGAAGCCCTTGGCGTAGGCATCCGCCACTGCCTTCTCAACGATCTTCAAAAGATAGCGGTACTCGCCGCGCAGGTAGATGAAGCCGAGCTTCGAGCCGATTGCAAGGCCGGCGATCATGGTGCCTTCAATGACCGCGTGGGGGTCGTTGAGGAAGATGACGTGGTCCTTGCAGGTGCCGGGCTCGGACTCGTCTCCGTTGACGAGGACGTACTTCGGCTTTTCGGACTGCTTGGGGACGAACGACCACTTCATGCCGGTAGGGAAGCCGGCCCCGCCGCGACCGCGCATCCCGGAGGCCTTCATCACGTCGATGATCCACTGCGGCCCCTGAACGATCGCGTTCTGCACGGCCTTGTAGCCGTCGAGCTCGATGTATTTCTCAATGTCCGTTGCGCCCTGGCCGAAGCGGCGGGAGATGACCTTCACTTCATCGGGATGGGATACGAGGCTTGGCATTATTTTTCGTCCTTCCCCTGACCTTGCTTATACATCTCGAACAGTACGTCTACTTTCTCTGGCGTAAGGTCGTCATGGAAGTCGTAGTTGATCTGCATGGCGGGCGCCCAGCAGCAGGCGCCGATGCACTCGACTTCTTCAAGCGAGAAGACGCCGTCTGGTGTCACTTCTTTATGCCCGATGCCCAGCTTCGCCTTGCAGTGGTCGAGAATCTCGTAGCCGCCGCGCAGCATGCAACTGATGTTGGTGCAGACCTGCACGTTGTACTTGCCTGCCGGCTTGGTACGGAGCATGGAGTAGTAGCTGAGCACGTTGCGCACATCAAGCTCATAGATGCCGATCCGTTCCGCGATCTCGGCGACGACGGCGTCGGAGACGTAGCCGATCTCGTCCTGGGCATACAGCAGCATCGGCACCAGCGCCGAACGCCGCAGGGGATAGATGGTGACGAGATGGTCGAAGCGCGCGGCGAGTTCGGGCGAGAAGATCGTATTGGCGATTGTGCTCATATGCGTCCTTAAAATAGGTTGATCGTTAGGTCGCGGACTCCACCCTTGCCATGCGTTCATGCAATGGAACCATCAGTCCCATCAACGCCATGTTGTCCTTGTGATGATCGTTACGCATGGCAACCATTTCCGCTCGAAGCGTCTCTCCAAGATGATCTACTTTATCGTTCAGGCGGTTGATATCCGATCGATTTGACAGCCATGCCAGAATCACGGTGATCCAAGAGATAAGCGCAACCAAGCTTGGAACTCCGATTGTGAGATAAAGCTGGATATTACTCATCTCAATCTCCCCTAATATCTAACGTACACTCACGCGCTTTGCATCAGTTCCCGGGTCAGCCTCTCGGCGGTAAAGTCCATCTCTTCGGTTACGTCTCCGACGGTCACAGTTCCATCTTCGTTCAGGTGGAACGGGTGCACGCGGTTGTTATCTTCGGTCATTTCGCTGGGGGTGAAGCGGAGCCAGCGGGTTCCGACACGAAGGAGAATTACGTCACTGCCTACTTCTACGACTGCCTGGTGCTGACTGTTCAGTCCGTGGGCCGCGCCGTAACTGCGAATCTGCGAAGCGAAGGAGGTCCAAAGTTCAGCGTGGAGTCTATCTTCGACCGACAAGTTCACCGGTCAATCTCTCCCAGCACAATGTCAATCGACCCAATCACACTCACCACATCCGCCAGCAACCTTCCCTTGCACATCGTTTCGAGCGCCTGCAGCGTGGCAAAGCTGGGATTGCGCATATGCACGCGATACGGCTTAGCCGTGCCGTCCGAGACGACGTAGTACCCCATCTCGCCGCGCGGCGATTCGATCGCCTGGAAGACCTCACCCGCCGGAACCGCAAACCCTTCGGTCACGATTTTGAAGTGGTGGATCAGCGACTCCATCTGCGTCTTCATCTGTTCGCGGTCGGGCAGGATGATCTTCGGCGCGTCAGCCACGATGCGGCCCTGCGGCAGGCCGTCGAGCGCCTGCAGGCAGATCTTCACCGACTCGCGCATCTCCTGCATGCGAACCACATAGCGCGCCCAGACGTCGCCCACATCCGAGACCGGCACAGCAAACTGAAACTTGTCGTAGCTCGAGTACGGCATGTCGCGACGCAGGTCAAAGTCAACGCCACTCGCCCGCAAGGGCGGCCCGGTCACCCCGAGAGCGATGCCATCCTCTGGTGAAAGATAGCCAACGCCCTTGAGTCGCCCCATCCAGATCGGGTTGCCGGTCAGCAGGCCCTCGTACTCGTCGATCTTGCTCGGCATCGACGTCAGGAAGTCGCGCAGGGCTTGATACAGGTCAAGTGGCGGCTCCAGGCTCACTCCGCCAATGCGAAAGTAGCTGGTCATCATGCGCTGGCCGGAGAGCGCTTCAAAGATGCGCAGGATCTCTTCACGTTCGCGGAAGCAGTAGAGGAACATGGTCAGCGCGCCGATATCAAGCGCGTGAGTGCCCAGCCAGACCAGGTGCGACTGCAGCCGTGTCATCTCATTGAAGAGGACGCGCAGCCATTGCGCGCGCTCGGGTATCTCAAGGCCGAGCAGCTTCTCGACCGCCAGGCAGTAGCAAAGATTGTTCGACATCGGCGACAGGTAGTCGATTCGGTCAGTCAACGGGACAACCTGCTGGTAGAACTTAGCCTCGCAGGTCTTCTCGATGCCCGTATGCAGATAGCCGATGTCGGACGCGAGGCCGACCACTGATTCGCCGTCCACCTCAAGCACAAGGCGAAGCACGCCATGGGTCGAGGGGTGCTGCGGCCCCATGTTCAGCACCATGGTGTGATCGCGGGTCCCGCCAGTATTATGCGCGCGGGCATCGGCGAGGATATCGCCGACGCCGGGGTTCTGCGAGCGAGGCGTCTGCACCGCGGGATCGAGTAGTTCGTGGTCTGCGACTGGAGCCATTAGCGGTAGCCCTCCACGGGGTAGTCCTTGCGTAAAGGATGGCCTTCCCAGTCCTCGGGCATCATGATGCGCACGAGGTTTGGGTGTCCGGTGAACTCTACTCCGAACAGGTCGAAGATCTCCCGTTCATAGAAGTTGCACGAGGGCCAGACGGAGATGATGCTGTCGAGCCTCGCATCCTCGCCGCCGACGCGCACAACCAGGCGGACCCGCTGCTTCAGTCTGTGCGAAAGGATGTGATACGTGATCTGGAAGCGCGGCTCGGAAGGGTACCAGTCGACCGCCGTCACATCTTCAAGAAAGTTGTATCCGGCAGCCTTAACTGCGCTCGCGGCTTCGACGATGTTCTCGCGAGCAACGGTAATTGTCAGCTCGTTGCGATCGAACTTTGCGTCCGTCGCCATCGCCGTCAGCGCGACCACCGCGGGGTTCTCAGGATGCGCCTCCAGTACGGCGGCAAATCCGGCGATCTTGCTGGAAGGCTCGTACATTTATAGGTCTCCCTTGTCGTTCGACCACTCCAGAATGCCCTTCTTCCAGACATAGAACAGGCCGACCGCGACGAAGCCGAGATAGACGATCATCTCGTTGAAGCCGAACATCCTCGATCCGGTCAGGGCCGGAAGTTTGCGAAAGATGACCGCCCACGGAAGCATGAAGACCGCTTCCACGTCGAACAGAATAAAGAG
Organism: uncultured Granulicella sp.; assembly: GCA_964658395.1. GTDB lineage: Bacteria > Acidobacteriota > Terriglobia > Terriglobales > Acidobacteriaceae > Edaphobacter. The sequence continues at coordinate 5,232 of CAZZYQ010000094.1, forward strand.
CATCGCGACCATATAGAAGCGGACCGAGAAGCGGCCCCGTGCATCGCCAACCGGCTCCATGCCGCACTCATACGCTCCAGACTTGGTGCGGCTGTTTTTGTGCTTTCCAATGAGAAAAGAGGCGCCCACCATGCCGCATGCCACACCCAGTGCAACCAGAACCTGCAGCACAAGAGGAAGGTAATTCCATATATATGGATACGTTTGCATGCCAATTTCGAGACTATGAGCGCTGCCTGCAAGTGTCAAGCCAACAAAGACTTGTGTGCGGTGAGATGGAAAGCGCTGAGATCGTTTTACGTTCTCGACCCGCGCCGAACGGAACTTCAATCAAGTTGGTAACCCTGTCTCCGGCAGCTTCATCGCCAGAGACAGGGCTGCTAGCGCATATCCGACTTCGCAAGACTGCTTCACCTTTACCGTAGAAGCGACGAATACCAGGCAATCACCTTCGCCCCGAACGCCGCTGCAACAAGTCCACCGACCGCGAGGAAGCTGCCAAACGCGATGCGAGTTGCAGCCCAGGCGCGGCCTTGCAGCAGCAGTAGAACGGAGTAAAGAGCCGCCGTAAACACGGCAACGAAGAGCGCAAGCATTGCCGGCCAGAAACCGAGGAATGCCGCAATCATCGCTAGCATCTTTACGTCGCCAAGGCCCATCCCGTCACGCTTCCGCACTGCCTTGTACGCCCAACGAACAAGCAGCAGGAGCAGCGCGACCGCGCAAACCGCCGCCATCCTCCCGAAGATGAGCGACTCCGGACCTGTCAGAAAAACATTTCCTTGCGCGGCAAAGCTGCCCGGGCTGCGCAGCCGAAGCCGCTTGGTCGAGTTCATTACGATCTGGTCTTCGCCTGGAGCGAGGAAGATCGCCTCCGTGCAGACGAAGAACAGGCCGGCTGCAATCCCGCTCAAGGTAAACGCATCCGGCAGCAGACCCGTCTCCCAGTCCATCACCATCAAACCAATCAGAAGAAGACCGAGGAGGCAGTTCGACAGGCCCACGATCAGCATGGGCGCGAGGGCTTCGCCCGCGCTCGAGTCAAGAGCTGCCGAAAGGTGTCTCGCCTGGAACAGGAACCAAAGGGCTGTCACAAGTTCAACTGCCGGGTACTGCCACGAGATCGGCTGGGCGCAACTGCGACAGCGCCGTCCAAGCAGGACCCACCCTGCTACGGGAATGTTGTCGTACCATCGGACTGGCGTTCCGCACTTCGGGCAGCGCGAGCCAGGAGAGACGATGCTTTCGCCTTTCGGCAGCCGGGCTATGCAGACGTTTAGAAAGCTGCCGAAGACGAGCCCGACCACAAAGCCGAACGCCTCAACAGCTAACCGGGAAAGACTCACTTCTCCAGTATGCCTGCCGTTTCAGGCGGGTAGCTCAAATAGATCCGTCACTTTCCATGAGGCGAAGCCGCTGGCGCTGCGTGGGACGCAGGCGCCGGCGCGGGAGCGGACCGGGGTGCTGGTGCCGGGGCAGATCGCGGCGCGTACGAAGGAACCGCCCTCGGTGCCGCTTGCTGCGTTGGCGAGGGTCGATACCCCGGCGTAGTGATCGCACCCTGGGCCGAACC
>CAZZYQ010000095.1:0-6641 GCA_964658395.1 uncultured Granulicella sp.
CCAGCGCGGAGATGGGCGACCAGGCGGTGGGGGGGAAGAGTTTGCGGTAGTCCTCGAAGGCGCGCGTGGCTTCGGAGGGATGGGCGAGGAGCATGTTGCGGGCGGCCTTGCGGTCTGCGTTCAGGTAAGGCTCTATCTGCGCGGTGTAGAAGGAGTCGAACGCGATGGTCTCGGTGCTGTATTCCGGGATGTCGACAAGCGTCATGGTCACGGTCGCGCCAGGGCCGCGTGCTGGGGCAAGCATCTGGGTGACGCTCAGCGAGTGCTGCCGGGCCTCACCTGCGAGCTGGCTGCGGATGACGGGAATCTGGTCGTAGATCGTCTCGTAGGGGACTTCGCGGAACATACGGGTGGGCAACGTGTGCTGCAGCCACGCTCCGTAGATACCGCTGACAACGACGATGAGGGTCAGCGCCATCAGCACGGCTGCCAGCAAGCCGCGGGCGTGGAAGGCAGCGTGGAAGAGCACCATCGGAAGTGCGAGCGCGCCCAGCCAGAGGTGCGCCTTCATCCAGACGCGGGCAGAGCCGATGCGGATGATGCGATACCGTTTGCGGACGCCGAGCAGCCCGGCGAAGATCATGAAGCCAAGCGCGAGGATGCCGAAGCTAAGGCCAACGGCAGTGCTTCCTGCGGGCGTGGTCATGCGGGCGTAGGGAACGTAGACGATGACGGAGACGACGATCAACGCGATTGAGAAGTAGAGCCACGGGCGATGCGTGCTGTCGATCCGCATGGCTTACCTCTTCACCTCTACAGCAGAGGAGGCCAGCGCGGAGTTGATGCCGAGGGGAACTCCGGTGACGATGTCCTGGCCAAGCATGTTCGAGAAAAACTCGGTGGGGTTCACACGGTGAGCGGCGTCGTGCGGGCAGGCATAGACGCAGCTTGGCTCTTCGAGATCGTGGCAGAGGTCGCATGAGGTTGCCTTGCGAACTTTGCCTGCGCCAGCCATGTCCTTATACTTGCCGCCGGCGTCGTCCCGGTCGAACTCATGCACGGTGATGTTGCCGTAGGGGCAGTTCGTCGCGCACAGGCCGCAGCCGACGCACCAGTCTTCGATGATGACTTCGAGCGAGTTGCGGCGACGGATGGAGCCGACCGGGCAGCCGACCATGCACAGCGGATCGCGGCACTGGCGGCAGGAGGTGGCGACGAGATATTTATCGAAGCGGACGCCGTCGCGGAGAAGGCGGGTGACGCCGTCATGGGCCTCGGCGCATGCCTTGACGCACTGGTCGCACCTCGTGCACTCTTCGAGATCTAAGATGAGCAGGCTCTGGGCATCCATTAGACCTTGCGCGAGGAAGCTGTGCAGCGGCGCGGATGAGGCTTTCTCGGCGGCTCGGGTGGCCTGGAAGACGTTCTCCTTGTCGCGCTGGCGGGCGACGTTCTCGATCTGCATGCGGATCTCGGGATAGCGAGCCATCATGTCCGCAAAGTCCGGGGCATAGATCTTGACCAGTTCGACGTGGTCGAGCGCGGTGCAGGTGGCGGTGCGTGGAACTTCGCGCAAGAGGCCCATCTCGCCGAAGTAGCCGCCGCGTGGAAGGTAGGCCAGCACCAACTCTTCGCCGGCGCGCATCTGGCTGACGCGGACGAAGCCGATGCGCACAAGGTAGAAGGCGTCGGCGGGGTCGCCTTCCGAGCAGATGACCTGACCGGGAGCGTAGCGGACGAGTTCGACACGGTCGCGCAGCAGGTCGATGAAGTCTTCGCTGATGGTGGAGAAGATGGGCACACTGCGCAGGTGCGTACTGAGTGCTCGTCCCCGGTAGTTGGCTTCGAGCTGGCTGCGAAAAGTCTTGTTCTTCTGCATCACGTCAAGGACGTTGCGAAGCATCTCGAGCATGACGCAGTCGGTCTTTGCGCGGACTGTGGCCGAGCGCGGATAGAAGCTCATGCAGGTCATCTCGCCGAACAGATCGCCTGGACCAAGTGAAGCGATGGGGTTGTCGTAGGGCAGGTCGACCGGGGCGTCTATGCGGATGTGCGAGGGAGCGGCGGCGCGCTCTTCGTCGCGCTTGTTGGTCTTCGAGGGCAGCAGCTTGCTGCGCATCTTCGTGAAGAAGCTTTCGTGCTGATCTTCTGTCGTGACATGGGCGCGGGGGCTGCCGAGGTAAACATCGGCGTCGCCTTCGAGAATGTAGAAGGCGGTTGAGCCGTTGTCGCCTTCGCGGACGATGATCTCTCCGGCGGCGTAGTTGCGGCGGACGACGGCACCTGCGTTCAATTCCAGAAAAGTTCCGGAGACTCCCTTGAAGATGGGCAGGGCGAGCAGGTCTTCTGTCTCAACCGAGAAGGCTTCGATCTCCGGGCCATTCTGCTCGATGAGCTGCTGCAGCAAGTTCTGGCCGAGCACCTTCTTATTGGTGAGCGCGCCCGTCGGACAGCTGACCATGCACTCGCCGCAGGTGACGCAGGAGGAGTTGCCCATCGGCTCGTTCGCGTCGAAGGCGATGGTGGTGAAGTAGCCCTTACCCTGCCGCGCGATGACGTTGTTATGCCGAATCTCTGAGCATCCGCGGATGCAGCGGTCGCACAGGATGCAGGCCGAGTAGTCGACGTGGATGGCCGGCGAGGTGTCGTCTTCGGACATCACCGGGACGGCGCGCTTTTTGAACCGGACCTGTTCTGGAAGTACACCGGCTCTCGCAGCCTGGGTTTCGAGCTCGCAGTCGCCGCTCTGTTGCTGGCGCAGGCAGGGCGAGGGGTGGTCCGTCAGCATCAGCTCATAGAGCGTCTTGCGAACGGCCTTGATCGGCTCACTGTCGGTGTGGACGACCATGCCGGGTTCGGCCTTGAAGACGCAGGCGGCCTGAAGAGCGCGCTCGCCCACATCGCAGAGGCAGATGCGGCAGACGCCGACCGGCGTCTGGTTCTGCTGGTGGCAGAGGACGGGAATGGTGATGCCGAGGATGCGGGCTGCGTCGAAGACTGAGGTGCCGTGCGGGACCGTGACCTCCTGACCATCGATGGTCAGGGTCATCATCTCGTGGGCACCGTTATGAGCCGCGTGTTCGCTCACGCGCCGCTCCCGGTTCGTGCGGGTGCCTGAACTCCGTAATGCGGGAAGCAGACGCCGGCAGTGCAGACGCGGTCTTCGAGGTGCTGGCGGACGACCTCGGGAAAGTGCTTCATGACGGACTGGATGGGGGCGGGTGAGATCTGTCCGAGGCCACACAGGGAAGCGGTGCGCAGGACGTTCGAAAGGTCGCGCAGCATCTCCTGATCTCCGGGGCCGGGCTCACCGCGGGTCCAGCGCTCCAGCAGGTCGACCAGCTTCTGCGTGCCGATGCGGCACGGGGAACATTTGCCGCAGCTCTCGTTGCGGTAGAAGGCGACGGAGTTGAGCGCCATGTCCAGCATGCAACCGTGGTCCGCGACCACGACGACCGCGCCCGACCCGACCATGGAGTTGAGGGCCTTCAGCTTGTCCCAGTTCATCTCCGTATCGAGCATTGACGCGGGAAGATAACCGGAGGATGGGCCGGAGGGAGCGAAGCCGGTGACCACATGGCCGTCGGGCGGCCCGCCTGCGTGGTCGTAGACAAGCTCGCGGTAGGTGGTGCCCATGGGCACTTCGAAGATGCCGGGGTTCTTGACGTGGCCGGTGACACCGACGAACTTGATGCCCGGTGAGCCGGGGCGGCCCGCGTTGTGATACCACTCGCCGCCTTTGCCGAGGATGGTGATGGCGTGGCAGAAGGTCTCCACGTTATTCAGAGCAGTGGGCTTGCCCCAGACACCGGAGTTGACGGTGCGCGGCGGCTTGTTGCGCGGTTCGGAGCGGTTGCCCTGAATGGCTTCCATCAATGCAGTCTCTTCGCCGCAGATGTAGCCGCCGGGAGAGACGAAGACTTCAAGGTCGAAGTCGATGCCGGAGCCGAGGATGTTCTTGCCGAGCAGGCCCAGCGAGCGGACTCGGTCGACTTCGCCGTTCAGGACTTCGGTCTGGAGTTCATACTCGTGGCGGATGTAAAGGTAGCCCTTCTGTGCGCCGACGATCGCACCGCACACCATCATCCCTTCAATGACCATGTGAGGCAGATACTGCAAGATGAAGCGGTCCTTAATGGTGCCGGGCTCGCTCTCGTCGGCATTGCAGACGACAAACTTCTCCTTACCGGGGGACTTACGCGCGCCGTCCCACTTGATGTGTGCTGGAAAACCGGCGCCGCCCATGCCGCGGAGTTCGCCAGCCTTCAGCTTGCCGAGAACCTCGTCGAAGTTTTTCTCGACCAGAAGGTTGCGGAAGATGCCGTATTCCTCTTCCTCGGTCGGGTAAGGATCGCACTGGATCGTCATGCCGCGATGCGCGGGCGAGCGCGGCGGCGGACTGTGGCGCTCCTCGCGCGGCGAGAGGATTTCTTTGTCGACGATGGTGACGACATCGCGGAAGTTGCAGTGCTCGAAGTAGTGTTCGTTGATGCTGACCACGGGCGCGTGGTCGCAGCGGCCGACGCAGGAGATGTCGCGCACCTGCACGATGTCGGTGGCGGTCAGGTATTGGCGTTCCAGTGCCTTCTTGAGGTCTCGCGATCCGTTCAGGTGGCAACTCATGTCGTCGCAGACGCGGACATCGACACGAATCGGCGGCTTGAGCCGGAAGTGCGGATAAAAGCTGGCTACCGTATGGACGTCTTTTACGCCTACGCCGCGGCGGGTCGCGATGCGCTCGATCTCTTTGATTGGAACGAAGCCGATCTGTTCCTGCACGTGGCGAAGGTCTTCGAACACGCCTAACTTGTTGCGGCCCGGCTCAATGCTGGCCAGGATTTCAGGCATGGCGCTCATCGTACCTACGCTCCATCAGTTCGCCGGTTGGCAAACAGTGCTCTGCGAAGTCTGTATACGGGACTGCGGGTCAATTTAGCAGACACGGGATGGCGCGTCTAGTAACTTCTCGGTGCAAAGGAGGCCTCGCTGAACCCAGTAGATTTGCGGGGCGCAGCACAACTGTTCGGTTGCAATCGGACCGGGCGCAGGATATAACGGCTGCAACTAAATCAACCTGTTTGAAGGCGGCATTCTGTGCGTGTGCTGAGAAAGACCGGCTTGTCCCGCGCTATGTCAGTCGTTTTACTGTCGCTCTGTGCTGGCGGTTGGGCGCAGGTGCAGACAGGCACGCAGGACCACTTGCACATGATGCTGAAGGCCTCGGCCAGTGACCCGCAGCCTGTCGGCAAGTATGTCGGACCGGGCTCGTGTTCGGCGATCGCCTGCCACGGTTCGGTCTCGCCGCGGAACACTACGAAGGTCCTGCAGAACGAGTACAGCACGTGGGTGACCGAGGACCGCCATGCACGTGCATACACCGTGCTGACCGGAAGTCTGGGCCGCCAGATGTCGGCGATCCTCAAAATAGGGCCGGCGGAGAAGGCGCAACGCTGCCTGGTCTGTCACGCAATCAGCGAGCCCGACGCGCACAAGGCGCGCGCATTCGATATCTCTGAGGGCGTTAGTTGCGAGAGCTGCCACGGGCCGTCTTCGGAGTGGATCGGGCCCCACATACAGCCGACTGCCAAGCATGCAGACATGGTGCGCCTGGGATTGATCGACAACAAGAACCTGACCGTGCGCAGCGAAGAATGCCTGCGCTGCCATCTTGGAGCGCCGGGCTTGTCGGTCGATCATGAGTTGATTGCGGCAGGGCACCCTGATTTGGCGTTTGAGCTCGATTCGTTTACGGCCATTGAGCCGCCACACTGGGTGGAGAAATCCCTGAATGCTATGGATAAGAACTCAGACCCGCTGTTTGGGGTGCGGGCATGGGGTATCGGACAGGCGGTGCAGATGCGGGAATCGATGCTGCGCGTGGCGCGGCATGCGCAGAGCGGCCCTTGGCCGGAGTTCAGCGAGATGGATTGCATCACGTGTCACCACTCGTTGACCGGCCCGGAGAGCTGGCGGCAGAAGGAAGGCTATGCCGGACGGCGAGCGGGGGACCCGCCGTACAACATGGCGAGGTACGTGGTGTTCCGCAAGTTTGCGGAGGAGATTGATCCCGGCACCAATGCCGAACTGATGAAGGCGACGACCGAGGTGGCGCGGCTGATCACGACAGAAAGCCCGGACCGGCTTGCGGTAGAGGCCGCCGCAAAGCGGGCTGCGGGAGTTGCGGACAAGCTACTGAGCGAGGTGCAGTCGGCGCAGTATGACCGCGCCCGGACGCAGCGGCTGCTGAAAAGCATTGCCGCTGAGGCGGACACCATCTCGCGACAGGGTGAGCGCGCGGCGGAGCAGGCGACGATGACTGTGGATTCGCTCTACATTGCCACGGCAAAGGCTGGAGCCACGAACGCAGGAACCCGGGCGGCGATCGATGGTCTGTTCCTGCAGATCAAGAATCCGTCGGCGTATAGTGCGCCGATGTTTGCAGAGCAGATGAAAAAGGTGGAGCGAACGCTGCCTTAGATAGGCTTAGGTTCGCTGAGTTCCTCTGCTGCCTTTCACGGGTTCGCGATTGGGTTGTTAGCGGACGTTGAAGTATCTGGAAGGACTAGGCGATCTGGTGTGCAGTGCAGTGCAACTTCATTCTGGAAACGGTCCTCAAGATCCAACTGGATTTTGCCTGACTCCGAGGATGAGATTACTTCCTCGCAGTAGTACCAGTTGCCGCCCTTCGCAGAATAGCTGTA
>CAZZYQ010000096.1:0-6372 GCA_964658395.1 uncultured Granulicella sp.
GCACCTTGCCGCGCAGTCGAATACGACTGTGGATGACATCGCCCAAAGCGCGCTCGAGGAGTTTGTTGCATATCGCCGCGACCTGAACGAAGCGGTCAGACAAGGTGATGAAGACTTGGAGGCCGGAAAGTTTTTCGAGGACCCCGAGATCGTGGCACGAATGGAGCGCCTCCCTGTTCGTCATCAAACGTTTATCGCAGCTGTCCGCGAGGGCATTGCTGCCGGCGAACGTGGAGAACTCGTGGAGCATGAAGAGATTGTGGCTATGCTCGACGACATCATCGTCCGCGGATGAAAATCCGCTGGACCGTTCCCGCCAGCGAAGATATCCGCCACATCGTGCAATATATCCCAGGAGACAATCCGAGCGCTGCCGAGCGCGTTCGCAAGATGCTCCTGACCCGCGTCCAGAACCTATCCAACATGTCGTATCGCGGCCATCGGGGCAAGGTCGAAGGAACGCTGGAAACAGTGGTTTATCCGCTGCCCTACATCATCGTCTACCGCATCCTTGGAGACGAGCTTCGTATTGAGCGTATCTGGCACGGAGCACAGGACCGAGCGGAGTGAGTCGGTCTCTCACGCAATCGGCGCCCCAGCCGCCTTATATATCGCCTCCATCGCCACGAGGTCCTTCAGCCCTTCATCCCCGCTCGTCTTCGGCTCTGTATTGTTGCGGATGCAGTCCGCAAGATGGTCCGCCTCCAGTGTGAACTGGTAAGGCATCACGCCCGGGCTCGTCTCGTCGACTGGGCCCGTCTTGGTCTTGCCCGCGAACCGCACCCCTTGGTAGCCATAGGCCGGCGCGATGCGAAGATGCCCTTCTGTTCCGAAGATCGTCAGGTAGTTATCGCCGTCGACGCCGTACGACGACCCGGCAGACGCCAGTATCCCCGACGGCAACTTCATGTTCCACTCGACAGACTCCTCGACCGACGCAAATCGTGGCCCGGAGATCTTCGTTGAAGTCTGCGCCGTGAATGTCGCCGGCTCCTCTTCCGCAATCCACCGGATCGCGTTCAACGGATAGATGCCCAAATCCATTAGCGAGCCGCCACCCGAGAACTTCCGGTCCAGCCGCCACTGGCCAGCCTTGAAGTTGGCATAGAAGCCACCCTGGAACCCCTGGATCTCGCCGATGGCCCCGGACCGCGCCAGCTCCTTCACCCGCAGCCAGATCGGATCATAATGAACGCGGTACGCGATCATCAGTTTCACGTTTGCCTGCTTGCAGGCATCGATCATCGCGCGGCACTCAGTTGAGGAGATCGCCATCGGCTTCTCACACAGCACATGCTTGCCGGCCTTCGCCGCACGGATCGTGTACTCCGCGTGCATACTGTTGGGCAGCCCGATGTAGACCGCATCGATCTCCGGGTTGTGCGCCATCTCGTCGAAGCTCTCGTAGTTATAGATCGACTTTTCGGCGACGCCATAGAGCGACCGATACTTCGGCGTCTTCTCCTGCACATGCCCGCTCACCAGCCCAGTGACCCTGCACTTCTTCGACTGAGCGCAAGCGCGCATGAAGATGTCTGAGATCGTGCCCAGCCCTACTGCGGCAAAACGCACGGGCTGATCGACTTGGCCGATCGACGGGAGAGCATGTGCCACCGCGGCGACTGCTGAAAGCGTGGTGAAGGTCCGGCGGCTAAGGGGCTTCATTGAGAACTCCAAAGAGGTAGATGCGGATCGTTAGCAACTCATCTGTACTTGATGCACATTACCTTTCCACCGCCATTGCCACCGAGTTGCCGCCGCCCAGGCACAACGCCGCCACGCCTTTCTTCACGTCCCGCCGCATCATCTCGTAAATCAGCGTCACCAGCACCCGCGCCCCGCTCGCTCCAATGGGATGCCCGATCGCCACGGCTCCTCCATTTACGTTCACGCGGTCGAGCGATATTCCCAGCTCGCGAGTCACACCCAACGCCTGCACGCTGAACGCTTCGTTCAGCTCGAAGAGGTCTACTTCATCGATCGACCATCCGGCTCGCTCCAGTACCTTCTGCACTCCGGTTACGGGAGCGAGCATCACCCACCTCGGTGCGACGCCGCTCGTCGCCTGCGCCGTGATCGTCGCCATCACCTTTAAACCCAACTCACGTGCCTTTGCGCTTGCCATGACGACTACAGCCGCAGCGGCGTCGTTCACGCCGGGAGCGTTCCCCGCAGTTACCGTGCCATCCTTCTTGAACGCTGGCCGCAAGGCGGTCAGCGCCTCCATCGAAGCATCCTCGCGAACACTCTCATCGCGTTCGAAGAGTAGAGACTCACCGTCTTTCTTCTTCGGAGGCAACAAAACGGGTAACACCTCTGCGTTGAAGCGGCCTGCGTTCCACGCTGCACTCGCCCGGCGATGCGATTCGAGCGCATACGCGTCCTGCATCTCGCGGGTGATGCCGTGTTTCTGCGCAACCAGTTCGCCGGTCATGCCCATGTGAAAGTCTTCGCAGGCGCACCACAGTCCGTCCTTGACCATTGAATCGACTACCGTGGCATCGCCCATGTGAAATCCCTTGCGCCCCTGCGGCAGCAGATACGGCGCGTTCGACATCGACTCCATCCCGCCCGCAACGACGATCTCCGCCGCGCCGGTCATGATCGTCTGCGCTGCGAGCGCTACCGCCTTCAATCCCGAGCCGCACACCATGTTGATGGTCAACGCGGAGACCGTGTCCGCGAGGCCGCCCTGCAAGGCCGCCTGTCGCGCTGGATTTTGTCCCAGTCCGGCAGGCAGCACGCATCCCATCAAACACTCGTCCACGTCGCGTGGTGCTATATCCGCGCGGCGCACAGCTTCGCGCACAACCAGCGCTCCCAACTGCACCGCGCTCATCTCCGACAACGCACCTTGGAACTTGCCCACGGGTGTTCGTACGGCCGACACGATCACGACTTCCTGCATCATCGAAGACTCTCCCAGTCCAACCACTCGCACTCTAAACCGTCGCCGCACTTCATCTCATCGAGTTGCAACGACCTCACCTGAATGGATGCCCACTTATGCACCAAAAAAAATGCATCGAGGCATCGATTTTTCTTGACACTCTTTTTCACGAAAACTATACCTTCGTTAGCTGCAATGAACACACTGCAGCGTACACGCTTGATCACAGGGAGAACAGGCAAATGGCAACGAAGAAGGCAGCCAAGAAAGTCGCAAAGAAGGCAGCGAAGAAGAAGTAGTTCGGCACGCAGCAGTCAACAGGCAAACGCAAGAAGGGGGACGCCTCGAGCGTCCCCCTTCTTGCGTTTGATGCTTCCCTCTCTTGTTCGTCATGCCGGACCTGAACGGGACCTGCCTTGCACTTGCTGCTGCATCGGCCGCCTTTCTGCTACGAGGGTGCATCGGCCGCCTTCGGCGCGTTCTTTGGCGTCGAAAGATACCCCGACACCTTGTTCTTCTCAAGTGAGTTCACTACCAGCTCGTACAGCACCGGCGTTTTTCCGGTGTAAAACTGAACCGGCTCGTCCAGTCCTTTGTCTTTCTTCTCGATGTTGCGGTCGTCCGCGCTCACATTCAGGGTGTAGCGGGCGTGCTTCTCGTCCACCTTCTTCAGCTGCAGCTTGATCGTCGCCAGCAGCGTGGGCTTCTGCCCCTTCTGCAAGGAGAACTCGTAGTAGTTGCGGTCGCCTTTATGCTTCAGCACCTCAAGCTCGTCATGGTTGGTCGCAATCAGACCGCTCATTACCCCTGCATCACCCACGACTCGATTCAGCTGTGTCTTCGTTGCCTCGAGATCGCTCTTGGTGGTCGCGACCTCGGTCTTTACGCCTCCTACATCTGTCTTCACGCTCGCTACGTCGTTTGATACTGCCCCAACCTGCTTCGCCGTCGCTGCCTGCTGCTGCTCCAGCTTTGCGGCAAGCGCCGCCTGGGCTTTCTGCGCCGCCTGCATCGCCATGATGCCCTGGGTCTTCAACTCGATCTGCTTCTGTGTCATGCCGACACTTTGGCCCAGCGTCTCGGTTGTGGCGCGTAACCGCGCGTTGGTCGCATCCAGCTTCGCGACGAGGTCGGCATTACGTTCATCTGCCGCCGCAAGCTTTTTTTCCGTTGCGGTCACGTGATTCTGCAGACCATAACACCACCCCAGCGCACCTAACGCGCAAAGCAGCGCGATCCCAACGACTGCGATAAACGCGCCGGACATCGACCGTCCAACTTCTACTTCCTTCACATCCATAACGATCTCCTGCCGTTCTTCGCTCCAAGTGTGAAGACGCGCGAGCCCACGAAATGTCCCCGCGCCATCGCTTCAAACTATAAACCTGCCTGCAACCTCATAAACTGGGAAATATGTTCCGCACCGACATCTGTATCGCGGGAGCAGGCATCATCGGCCTTTCGATCGCACTCGAGCTTCACGCACGCGGTCTCAGCGTCGCTGTGATTGAAGCTGGTAAACCGCTGCGCCAGGCCTCCACAGCGGCCGCGGGGATGCTTGCCGGCGATGACCCCGAGAACCCCGCGGCGCTTCATGCCTTGGCGCAGTTGAGCTTGTCGCTCTATCCGGGCTTCCTTTCAGGCCTGCACCGCACAGGAGGAACAAGCGTCCCCTTCCAGACCACGCATACCCTGCAAATACACAGCAGCACAGAAATCTCGCCCCTTCCTACTCCGCTCCTCATCCAGAAGCTCCAGAAGCCGGATACCGCACCTGCAGGCTCTTCGCTTCTCGAGGAACACTCCCTCGATCCGCGGCAGCTTGCTTCTGCTGTCCTTGCGGCGGTCGATGCATCTTCGATAAGGCTGCTGCCTGACGCGCCCGTCCTCGCCACGCGCGTAACGAGCACCGCGGTTCAGGTAAAGACGCCCTCGCTCACCCTGGAAGCCGACAGTTTCGTGGACTGTACCGGGGCTTGGTCCGCCGATCCCGCTTATAAGGTCGTTCCAATTAAGGGACAGATGCTCGCCGTTGCGCTTCCCGCCGATTTCCCCCTGAGTATCACCGTGCGCACTCCTCGTTTCTATGTAGTACCGCGCACCCGCGGGCCCAATGCGGGTCGCGCCATCGTTGGCGCAACCACTGAGGACGCAGGCTTCGACACCGCCGTTCACGCGTCGCAGATCGCCGAGTTGCAGCGGGCAGCGATTGCTCTTATGCCGCAACTTCGGTACGCAGAGGTGATCGACCGCTGGGCCGGTCTCCGCCCCGCTACCGCAGACCGGCTGCCGCTGCTCGGGCCGCACCCTTCCAGGCGGCGCCACTGGGTGGCTGCGGGTCATTACCGCAACGGCATCCTTCTCGCGCCCGCAACCGCGCGCATTATGGCGCAACTGCTTCTCGGGGAACCTCCATCTATATCAGTCTATGAGTTTGATCCGGCGCGCCCGTCAGTCCAACCTTCATAGCCCAACCTTCGTAGCGACTGGCGAGCACCGCGCAGGCACGCCGATATTCGCCCACAATGCGAGGTCGCTTCGACAACGCTTTCCGCGCTGCGCTACCCTGAAGTACTTTCAGCTTCACCCGGGAGAGACCGTATGACCACCGCCGTTGCACCGAAGGGCCTGGAAGGCATCGTAGCGACAACCTCTTCGATCTGCTATATCGATGGCGACGCAGGCGTCCTCTCTTACCGCGGCATCGACATTCATGAGCTCGCCAAACACTCAACCTTTGAAGAGACGACTTTCCTGCTGTGGTTTGGTAAGCTGCCGAACTCATCGGAGCTCGCCGCGTTCAAGTCTGAGCTTGCCGCCGGACGAGTTCTTCCCCCCGCTGTCACTAATCTCCTCCACACCGTCCCTGTCGATGCCACGCCCATGCAGGTCCTCCGCACCGCCGTCTCCCTGCTTAGCATCTACGACGCCGACGAAGCCGACAGCTCGCACGACGCCAACGTCCGCAAGGCCTACCGTCTTACCGCTCAGATCGCGATGCTCGTGGCCGTCTTCGACCGTGTTCGCAAAGGCAAGCCTGTGGTCGACGCGGACCAGACGCTCTCGCACGCCGCCAACTTCCTCTGGATGCTGAACGGCGAGAGGCCCTCCGACACCGCGACCCGCGCCTTCGACATTGCACTGATCCTGCATGCCGACCACGAACTGAACGCGAGCACCTTCGCCGCGCGTGTCATCGCCGGCACCCTCGCCGACATCCACTCCGCCATCACCGGCGCGATCGGCGCGCTCAGCGGCCCGCTGCACGGTGGTGCGAACGAAGCGACCATGCGCCTGCTGATGGCCATCGACAAAGCCGGGGCGGATCCCGTCGAATACGTCAGACAGATGTTCGTTGCGAAGAAGAAGATCTCCGGCTTCGGCCATCGCGTTTACCACACGGAGGATCCCCGGGCGACCCATCTCCGCCGCATGTCCGAAGAGCTGGGCAAAGCGGCCGGGAATACGAAGTGGTTCGACCT
>CAZZYQ010000097.1:0-6305 GCA_964658395.1 uncultured Granulicella sp.
CGGGTGATCGAGTCGAGCAGGATCACGACGTCGCGCTTGTGCTCGACCAGGCGCTTCGCCTTTTCGATCACCATTTCGGCCACCTGCACGTGACGCGCCGCGGGCTCGTCAAAGGTGGAGGAGATGACCTCGCCTTTGACAGAGCGCTGCATGTCCGTCACTTCTTCCGGACGCTCATCGATCAGCAGAACGATCAGCACAACCTCAGGATGGTTCGCCGTGATGCTGTTCGCGATCGACTGCAGCAGCATCGTCTTTCCGGTGCGGGGCGGGGCAACGATCAAGCCGCGCTGCCCTTTGCCGACCGGAGTCAGGAGATCCATGACACGTCCACTGATGTGCTCGCGGACCGTCTCCATCTTCACCCGCTCCTGCGCATAAAGCGGGGTAAGGTTGTCGAACAGGATCTTGTTGCGCGTCTCTTCCGGCGACTCGAAGTTGATCGCCTCGATCTTGACCAGAGCGAAGTACTTCTCACCCTCATGCGGGGGCCGAACGTTGCCGCTGATCGTGTCACCGGTCTTCAGGTCGAACTTGCGAATCTGGGAAGGTGAGACGTAGATGTCATCCGGGCCGGGAAGGTAGTTGTAGTCCGGCGAGCGGAGAAAGCCGTAACCATCGGGAAGTATCTCGAGGACACCTTCCGCGAAGATGTGGCCTTCTTTTTCGCTCTGCGCCTGAAGAATCTTGAAGATAAGGTCTTGCTTGCGAAGGCCGCTGGTGCCGGCGATATCGAGGCCGCGGGCAAGTTTACCCAGTTCGGCGATATTGTGCTCTTTTAGTTCTGAGATAGTCATGTTTACCTGAAGAGATGTGAAGGGGGTTGGTACTGAGGCGGGATCTGCGGGACCTGCTTGAAGAGGGGTCGTGCGGAAGGCCAGTTGCGGGGAATACAGACGAGGTATTGCGACTATAGCGCAAATCTGAGCAACAGAGAATAACCTGAAAGGGGGATGGGAAAACGGGGAAGGTATTTGACACGATGCGGAACGACTGAACGAAACGTGAAGGGTGGAACAGCCGCGCTAAGCCGCGCGGCGTTCCTGAAGCGAAACTTTCTCGACGATCGGTTCCACGGCCTCATCCATCGGGACCGTATCTTTGAAGCGATCAAGCACCTCGTTCGTCGTGTCCTGGAGGCGTGTGTTCGGCTTGTGGAGCTTCCGGGTCGCCTTCGATGCGAGTTGGCATAGCTGATAGCGGTTCGTCACATGCGTGAGTGCACCAAAGATCAAATCTGAGCGCATAGTTGATTCTCCTTGTCGGGTATAAGGGCGAGCCCTGCCTCCCGTCTTTCTGCGTTACGCATTCTGATGTTCAAAATGCTTGGGGCGGTGCTACGAGTTCAGCCTGCAAACAGGCTAGGGAGCAACATCGATACTGTTTAGACGCAATATGTCCCGTCCAAGCTGCGGGCGGGCCGTAAATCTCTTCGGTTTGCTCCACACTGCTCAGCGGAAGAAAGGGTGCATGTCTCAGGCAAACTCGTTCCGGGTACTACCATATTGACAAACCCGGAAACATCAACACTGCTGATTACGTGCCTGGAACCTGGGAAGTCACAGAGGGATAAAATCGCATCAGTTTGTGCTGACCCTCATGAAAAGTATCTTGTTCATCGCCGAACGTCAATACTTTTTTCGGGAGCCGGTACCTCTGCCTATTCCATAAACGGAATTCCTATGCCGTCCGGGCGACACAGCGCACGTTTGCTGCTCTACAAACCGGGGTGTCTGCCGGCTGCTCAGGACCAGTAGCTGCGATCCAGAGTCCGGTATTGGATTGCCTCGGCAATGTGTTTTACGACGATATCGGGTGAGGACTCAAGATCAGCGATCGTCCGGGCGACCTTGAGGATCCGGTCGTGCGCGCGCGCGCTTAACCCCTGCTGCTGCATTGCGCGTTCCAGCAGCCTCTCCGCGTCCGAGGACAGCTCACAGTGCATCCTTATCTGCTGGGTGCTCATCTGCGCGTTCGCATACACCTGCTTTGACGAACTCTTGGCTGTTCCGCGGGTCCGGTCGCCTGCCTGCTTGAATCGCTCATGTTGCGTGTCTCGCGCCTTCAGCACGCGTCCACGAATCTCGGCAGATCCCTCTGCCGCGCTTCCGCTGCGCAACTCCTTGTACTGGACCGCCGGTACCTCAATGTGGATGTCGATTCGGTCCAGTAGCGGTCCTGACACCTTGGACACATAGCGCTGGATCATCGGCGGTGTACACATACACTCGCGTGACTTGTCGTTGAAGTACCCGCATGGGCATGGGTTCATCGCCGCCGCCAGCATGAACCGTGCCGGGAAGCTCAGGCTCATAGCCGCACGCGCGATGGTCACCATTCCATCTTCGAGAGGCTGCCGAAGCACCTCGAGGACGTTCCGCGGGAACTCCGGCAGCTCGTCCAGGAACAAGAGGCCGTTGTGGGCCAGCGATACCTCGCCTGGACGCGGCATCATGCCTCCACCGATCAGCCCTGCGTCCGAGATGGTGTGGTGCGGCGACCGGAATGGACGATGCATCACCAGCCCCTGCTCCGCATCGAGCACCCCCGCCACCGAGTGAATCTTCGTCGTCTCCAGCGCCTCTTCAAAGCTGAGTGGCGCCAGGATGGATGGCAGACGCTTCGCCAGCATCGTCTTTCCCGACCCCGGCGGCCCGATCATCAGGATGTTGTGGCCACCTGCAGCCGCAACCTCCAGCGCCCGTTTCGCCACATGCTGCCCGCGGACGTCTTTGAAATCGAACGCAAAGTGCTGCATCTCGTTGAGCAGTTCACTCGTTTCGACCTTGAGCGGAGCAGTAGGGATGGACCCGAACGATGCCGCGTTTAAGAGCTCACGCACCTCCAGCAGGCTCTTGACCGGATATACATTTACACCTTCGACTACGGCCGCTTCCCGAGCGTTGCTGGAAGGAATCACCAGGTTCCTGATTCCCTTCTCTCGAGCAGCCACTGCAATCGGCAACATTCCCTGGACCGCGCGCAAGCTCCCATCCAGCCCCAGTTCGCCCACCAGGAGATATTCGCTCACGTCCTTCGATTGCAGTGCGCCATACGCCCCAAGAATCCCAATCGCTATCGGCAGGTCAAAGCCCGAACCTTCTTTCTTGAGGTCGGCAGGTGCTAGATTGATCGTGATCCGAGTCGGTGGGATATCGAAGCCGGAATTTTTGATCGCCGAACGCACACGGTCCCGGCTCTCCCGAACTGCGGCATCCGGCAAGCCCACCGTCGCGAATATCTCTTTCTCCAGCTTGACGCCGGAAAAATCGACCTCGACATCAATGATGTTCGCGTCGATGCCGTATACCGCCGCGCTGCGTGCTTTGAAGAGCATCTGTCTGCCTGGTGTTTCCCTGAGGCCGTGGAGTCTCGCGAGTATAGCATTTACAATCGCTGAGACTTTTACCCGGCGCGCCGGGATCGTGTCGCGTAATCAACCAAGCAGCCAAGGAGTCTGATGGATCCGCGAGGAAAAGCGATCTTACCCGTCTGCAATGCTCATCGTTCAGCCATGGGCAATACGGTTTCGAGCGTCTTGGCAGTTTTGCTGATTGCACTTCTCGCTTCCGGCACATGCGCCATTCTTGGGCAGCAAGCAGCCAAACCCGATGCCGCGGCTCCGGACGATACCGATGCACCGTCCGCAGCGGCCAGGCCGCAACGGGACTCTCCGTCGATCGACACAGACACCGCCTGGTCGCTGCTCACCTCTGCCGCGACGAACAATAAGCATGCCGATCTCCGCATGCAGGGTCTCGCCGCATTGGGTGCGCTCGGTTCTAGCCCACGGGCGGCCTCGCTCATCTCTGAAGCCATGAAGGACCCGGATGTGGATGTTCGTACTGCGGCCATCCTCGCTGCTGGACAGACGAAGAACCGCTCCTTCCTTACTCCGTTGCGCACCTTGCTCGATGACCGTGAACCTCAGGTCGCCGTTGCTGCCGCTTCCACCCTTTGGAAGATGGGTGACCACTCCGGCGAAGACATTCTCATCGCTGTCGCTGATGGCGAGCGCAAGGCGAGCGCGGGCCTTGTAGATTCTGCCCGGCACACCGTTTCGAACGACCTGCACAACCCTTCCACGCTGGCCCGCATCGGAGCGCTGCAAGGCGCTTCCATGCTCCTCGGGCCTTTCGGTTTTGGCATCACCGCCTATGAATACATCCATAAGAACGGGGGCGACTCGGCCCGTACTCTGGCCATCGAACTCCTGGCCGAGCAGAAGACTAGACCTATCCACGACGAGCTCATTAGCGCGCTTACCGACAAAGATGTCGGCGTTCGGGCTGCGGCGGTAAAGGCGCTAGGCGAATACCACGACGCGCCTACCGCGGCAGCGATCGCAAACGTGTTCTACGACCCCAAGCCCCCGGTCCGCCTGACTGCCGCCGCCGCCTACCTCAGGGCAACCCAAGCCGCGCCGGCTTCAGCCTCCCAACCCCGGTCTCATCATCATTGATAGGTGGGTTCGAGCTTCTCGAATCATCAGCTTGTCACCGGGACGGATTGATCACTACCCAGACTCGGAGCCTTCATGGCCACTGTCGACCTCTTCCGCAGACTCGCTCTCGCCCTCCCCAAAGTCGTCGAAAGCTCGCACATGAACCATCCCGACTTCCGCGTCCTCTGCCCGGACAACAAGCTGCGCATCTTCTGTACCCTTTCAGCTGAGGCAACAAGCCGCGGCGTTCTTCGCCTCACGCCCGGCCAGCAAGCCGCGTTCTGCGAAGAGCTGCCCGCAGTCTTCGAGCCCGTCCAAGGGGGCTGGGGCAGGATGGGCATGACCCATGTGCGTCTGGAAGCGATAGATGAAGACACGCTTCTTGGCGCCCTTACGACGGCGCATCGGAACGTCCTCGCGAACGCTGAGGCCGTGAGAGCAAAACGACGCGAAGCGATCGCCAGGACGGACGCAGTGAAGGGTGCGGAGACAACAGCCCCAAAGACCGCCAAGCCTAGAATGAAGAAGTGAACACCAGCCTCTTCGAACTCTTCAAGATTGGCCTTGGGCCTTCAAGCTCCCACACCGTCGGCCCCATGCGTGCCGCGCTGCGGTTCGTGCGCGAACTTGAAGCGTCGGGCAAGCTGGAGGACACGGCCACTGTCGTCGTCCATCTGTATGGCTCACTCGCCCTCACCGGCGTGGGGCACGGGACCGATCGCGCCGTCCTTCTGGGTCTGCTGGGCGAAGCGCCCGACTTGGTGGATCCATCGCAGGTCGAAGCAAAGCTTGCCGAAGTCCGCTTCACCGGCTCCCTGCCGCTGCTTGGACGACACCCTGTACCCTTCACCGAGCCGGCGAGTGTGCCGTTCCATCGCGACCAGATGTATCCCTCACCCGACGTC
Source organism: uncultured Granulicella sp. (assembly GCA_964658395.1). Classification (GTDB taxonomy): domain Bacteria; phylum Acidobacteriota; class Terriglobia; order Terriglobales; family Acidobacteriaceae; genus Edaphobacter. The sequence goes on from CAZZYQ010000097.1 coordinate 5,350, forward strand.
GCGACACACCCGAACGGAATGAAGTTTACCGCCCATAACAAGTCAGGCTCTCTCATTTGCGAAGAGGTTTTTTATTCCGTTGGCGGAGGCTTCATCGTCAGCGAAGCCGAACGCACCGCGCCGCAGACCACATCGCCGCGCATCGTTCCGTATCCATTCCGCAGCGCCGAAGAGCTTTTGCGTCTCGCCTCCGAAAACAACCTGACCATCGCCGACCTGATGCTCGCGAACGAACTTGCCTTACTCGCCGATCCCGCCATCAAGATCACCCGTCCGGGCTCGCCATCAAGCACGTTCTCGCCGGAAGAAACGATTAAGGCCAGCATCCTCGCCCTCTGGCAGGTCATGCAGGACTGCACCGCGCGCGGCATCGCAACCGAAGGCATCCTTCCCGGTGGCCTCAACGTCCGCCGACGCGCGCATCGCCTCGCCGATCGCCTCCACACCCAAGGCTCGTCCGACCCGCTCGCACCCATCGACTGGGTCACGGTCTGGGCCATGGCTGTGAACGAGGAGAACGCCGCCGGAGGCCGCGTCGTCACCGCACCCACGAACGGGGCCGCGGGCGTCATCCCCGCCATCGCGCAGTACTACGTCCGCTTCGTCGCCGGGCGGATAGATAGCTCAGGGCTGCCCGACGTTAGTCTCTCGCAGGCTGAAATTCAGGACCATAATGAAGCCGGCCTGCTCCGCTACTTCCTTACCGCCGCCGCCATCGGCATCCTCTACAAGGAGAACGCCAGCATCTCCGGCGCCGAGGTCGGCTGCCAGGGCGAAGTCGGCGTCGCCTGCAGCATGGCCGCAGGCGGCCTGGTCGCCGCACTCGGCGGCACCAACGCCCAGATCGAACATGCCGCCGAGATCGCCATGGAACACAACCTCGGTATGACCTGCGACCCCATCGGCGGCCTCGTCCAGATCCCCTGCATCGAGCGCAACGGCATGGGCGCAGTCAA
>CAZZYQ010000098.1:0-6226 GCA_964658395.1 uncultured Granulicella sp.
GGGAAGGTCTGCCTCGGGAAGAAGAGCGCACCGGTCGAGACTCGTTAGACAGCGCGACCGGGGCGTGGCACGGCACCATCCGCTACGACGAGGCCTCCATCGTTGCAAGTCTTGAGGCTGGTTTGAAGCTGGCGGAGACCAGGGGGGCGCACGATGCGGACGACACCTGCGACTTGAGCAGCCTTGAAGGCCTGAACGACGATGAGGACTCGAACGGCTTCAGCAAAAAGCTCGCTCGCTCGGGTGGCGATCAGCCGCGCTTAGAGGGTGCTGGCCGGGGGCGCGAGCAGCCCTACGGCAAGTCCCCGTTCGTCTCGCTGAATCTCTCACAGGGGCCTGGGAGAGGCCCAGACCTCCGCTGGGACCGTGGCCCTGATCCAAGCGCCGTCCGGGCGGCGATCTCGCGGCTGGCACGGGAGTCGCGGGGCAAGCTCGCAGCGGGTGCGAATGGTGCCAGCGTGGTGGCGGCTTCAACCTCGTTTGCCGACGTGGCCCGCCAGACCTGGAGCCAGGCTCCTCAGGATGCGGACGCTGGGGCGAACACAGAAGGACGGCGCGCACCGGTGCACGATTCCACACCTTCTGCCCGGGCGCTCCATCTGGATACGGTCGAGCCAGACGGCACCGCGCGACCAGAGCTGCCGGAGGCCGCGGCAGTATCTCCCGCCGGAACCCACGTCGATGCGGCTGCGATTGGCAGCGGGTTGGCGGAGCTTCCCCGGATCGAGGCGCCTCTGGCAGCGGACGCGGATCAGGCTTCTGCGGCTCTGCCCACGCCAGCTCCAGCTTTGAGCACACCACTTTCCGCCGGGCCCGCTCCAGCCCTTGAGGATGGTGCTTGCCTCGCGCACGACGCGCGCAACCTCCTTTCGGCGATGCGGCTGTACAGCGAACTCCTGTGCCTCTCCGGTGTTCTGCAGGAGCGTCACCGCCACTACGCTGAAGACCTGAAGCTGCTGTCGACGCGCAGCCAGACGCTAATCGACCGGTTGCTCCGCCTGGGCACAGCCTGGGGCGCAGGTCAGGAGAAGGCTAAGCGCGGCCCTTGGAACAGCAGTGGGGGCGAGGCGGTTGCAGCGGCAGCGCCTTGGGCGAGCGACCCAACGTACAGCGCCCGTCCGGCGAACGCAACGAAGGAGACTGGAGCAGCCGCCGGTACTTGGACGCTGCGCGGGCAGGGAGATGGTGAAGGCGGAGCGCTTCAGCGGCTGCCCGCCTCCGGCACGACGGCTGACTCTCTCCTCGGCCCGAACCTTCCACCGGGTACGAAGATGGTCTCCGGCCCGGAGCGGGCTTCAAGCTCGGATGTTGTAGGAGGCACCGATGTGGCTCTGGTGCTGGAGCGCCTGAGCAGCCTGCTCCAGACCATCTCGCACGGGGCACTCACCCTTGATGTTGGGCCGCAACGCGGGCTGAGAGCGGCGATCGGCTTGGAACCACTCGAACGCATCCTGGTCAACCTGGTCTCGAACGCCGCCAGCGCAGTGCGGGAGGTTGGCGGCGCCATACGCATCCGGTGCAGGGTTGAGGGGCCAAGCGGCGGCGACAGGACTGACCGCGACGCGACTAACCGCTCGGGCGCTCTGGTGCAGGGAGACGGCGGCACCCTGGTTCTCACCGTGGACGACACGGGACGCGGCATGGAAGCGGCGCAGGTTAGCCGTGCCCTGGGCGCGGAGAGCGCTGCTGCTGCGCTGGACGATGCCGCCTCCGGCTCCGGCGGTCACGGGCTGGGCCTGCGGATTGTGCGTGAGTTGGTCGCGGCGAGCGGCGGCCGGTTGTTCCTTCAAAGTCAGCCTGGGGTGGGTACCCGCGTCGAGATCCACTGGCCGGCTTTGGCCAACAGTCTGGACTGGAACGCGGCACCGGCGCCCGTACCGTCCTTTGATCTTCGATCGCCGCGCAAGCCGGTTGGCGTCGCCGCGAGCGATTGTTCAAGGTCCGGCGTTCCGCGCCTCAGGGCGGGATCAGCCATTCCGAGCAAAGGAGCGGTCGCATGCTGAAGATGAGAGGGTTTGGAGAACGGGACGAGTACAATCCGGGCGGCTGCGCGGAGACTCGCGCCGGGGCGGCTTCATGGGAGAGCGCCGACCAGGGTGCGGGAATCGATGAGGAGGCTGCCGGAGCCGAGTTCGATTCGGGCGGCCCGTCGCGGAGGCTGATTGGAAGGATGCACCCGGAAGCGGCGCCGGCCAGTCTGCTCGAGCCAGGAACGGCTATGGACGCGGGGACGCAAGCAGAGGCAGTCCTCCTGAGCGCCGCGAACAGCCCGGATGCCTACCAGAACGTGCCCGGAGACGACAGCGCGGAGAGCAGCCGCCGTCGGGAGCCGGAGCTTGCCGGGGCCGAAGCCATCCGGGCGGCGGAGAACAGCTCCCTGCGAATCTCCACCATGCACCTGCTGGTGGTTGACGACGACGATCCGGTTCGCCACGCTTGTTGTGAGATTGCGCGGAGCATGGGATTCATCGTCCATGCGGCGGACAGCGTTCTTACCGCGCGCAGCATGCTGAAGCAGCAGCCGGTCGACCTGATGCTGCTCGACCTGAAACTGCCTGGCGGGGGCGGCCTGCTCCTGCTTGAGGAGGCCAAGGCGCAGCAGCCGGAGCTGGTTGTGGTGGTCATGACCGCCTTTGCTACCGTCTCCTCGGCGGTCGAGGCGATGCGGATCGGCGCGGTCGATTACCTGACCAAGCCATTTGCGCTCGGCGATCTTACGGCAATGCTGGGCCGGGCCTCGCAGCAGCGGCACACCGACCTTGAGAGCCGACTGCTGCGCGAGCGGCTGCGGACGCAAAAGGGCGATGGGCAGATCATCGGCAACTCGCCAGAGATGGAGAAGCTGTATCGCATCCTCTCGAAGGTGGCCTTTACCACCCACCCGGTGCTTATTCTGGGCGAGAGCGGCACGGGCAAAGAGATGGTGGCGCGGACGATCCACTTCAATGGGCCGAATGCGCGCAAGCCGTTTGTCGCCGTCGATTGCAGTTCGCTGGTGCCGACGCTGATCGAAAGCGAGCTGTTCGGCCACGTGAAAGGGGCATTTACCGGGGCGAACCGGGCGAAGGAAGGACTGCTGGCTGCGGCGGCGGGAGGTACTGTCTTCCTCGATGAGATTGGCGAACTTCCCCTCGATCTGCAATCGAAACTGCTGCGCGCGCTCCAGGAGAAGGAGGTAAGGCCGGTGGGCGCGACCCACGCCGTACCTATCTCCGCTCGTGTCCTGGCGGCGACCAACTGCGACCTCGCCCTGATGGTCGCCCAGGGCAAGTTCCGCAAAGACCTTTACTTCCGCTTGAACGTGGTCAACCTCAAGATCCCGCCGCTGCGCGACCGGCACGACGACATTCTGGTACTGGCGCACCATTATCTGGACCGCAAGCAGCGCGAAAGCGGCCGGCCTTACTTCCTGTCCGACGATGCACTCCGCCTGCTCTCCGAGTATCCCTGGCCCGGCAACGTGCGCGAATTGGTCAACGCCATTGAGCGCGCCTGCGCGGTGACCTCGGACTCGCTCATCCTGGTCACCCATCTTCCCTCGCCTATGCAGGAGTTCTGGAGGACGATGCAGCAGAGCCTGGTCGAACAACGGCAGCAGCAGGCGATCTCCGCAGAGCCGCCGCTGCTGAACGACACCTCGCTGACGCAGCTGGAGACCAGGGACCGGATCGTCTCGATCGCCGAGCTCGAAAAGCAGGCCATCCTGAACACCATCCGCCAGCTGAATGGCGACAAGCTCCTAGCCGCCAAGCTGTTGGACATTGGCAAGACGACGCTCTACCGCAAACTCAAGGAGTACGGGATCGCGGACAACATGGAGGAGGCCAACTAACCCCCGGGCCTCATTTTCAACTTGGGCTGGCAACGATCCAACTGCCACCGCTCCGAAAGAGAAGCAGAACGAGGCCGGTTTAGGCTCATGGCAAGGCGTACCCTGCGGTACCTCGACCGGTCGTCCGCAGGCTTGATTTATGCAGCTAAGTGCCTTAGAATGAAACTTGCTGGGGAGGTGTTGACTGCGCGAAGTGCGTGAAAAGCCCTCTGCAGCTGAGGATCAGATCAATGGCAAAGCGTCGCGGAAATCCGAACTGGGGCAAGCCCGAGCCGATCGGGCCAGTCGTTCCCACCGTCACCTCGTTCGAGCAGGTGGTCAAGGAGTTCAAGCTTACCCCGGACCAATACATACGGTCTACCCGCCTGCGTGAGTGGGCGCGGCGGAACAAAAACTCGAAGTACATTCCTGAGGCACTGCTTGAGGCCTGGGGCTTCGAGATCGAGTCGACCCTCTAGTTCAGAGCCAGCTTCTGCTCGACCAACGCCGTCCTTCGAAGGACGGCGTTTCGTTTGCAGATCCCGGCCGCTCGGCCAGCAGCGGATATGATGGTGCAGTACGCGGGAGATGACGTGTTTGCCACGGTGGAAGAGGCGGTTGCCGAGATCAAGGCGGGGCGCATGGTCGTTGTTGTCGACGATGAAGACCGCGAGAACGAAGGCGACCTGACCATTGCGGCCGAGTTCTGCACGGCCGAGGCGGTCAACTTCATGGCAAAGTATGGCCGGGGATTGATCTGCCTGACGCTGACCGAAGAGCGCGCGGACTACCTGCGGCTGGGGCCGATGACAGCCGAGAACACATCGCGCTTCGGCACCGCGTTTACGGAAAGCATTGAGGCGCGCGAAGGCGTGACGACCGGTATCTCCGCGAGCGACCGGGCGCGAACGATCGCGGTCGCGATCGATCCCGGTTCGACCGCCAACGACCTGGCCCGGCCGGGGCACGTCTTTCCGCTGCGCGCACGCAAGGGCGGCGTTCTGGTCCGCGCTGGCCAGACCGAGGCCTCCGTCGACCTGGCGCGCATGGCCGGCCTGGTTCCCGCAGGCGTCATCTGCGAGATCATGAACGACGACGGCACCATGGCGCGGGTCCCGGACCTGATGCAGTTCTGCGCCGAGCACGGCCTCAAGATGCTCACCGTCGCCGACCTGATCCGCTACCGGCTGCAGCACGAGCGTTACATCCACCGCGTCGCCGAGGGACTGATCGAGACGGCGCATGGTGAGTTCCGCATGATCGCCTACGAGAGTGAGGTAGAAGGCGGCGAGTCGCACGTGGCGCTGGTGTATGGCGATGTCGCCGCAGTTGGTGTCGGAGCTGCATTCGGGGCCGAGCCAATCCCGGTCCGGGTGCACACGCATTGCCTGGCGGGAGACGTCTTCGCGGCGACGAGCTGCGACTGCCGGTCGGTGATCGATGGGTCGCTGCGGATGATCGTCGAGGCGGGTCGCGGCGCCCTGATTTACCTGCATAGCGGGACCAGGGGCTTCGGGCTGGACAAGACCCTCACGCCGGGACGGATTACGCTGCACCGCGACAGCCGGGCCCGCGAGCGTGCCGACGACAAGAGCCAGCGCACGCTGCGCCAGGTCGGGCTGGGCGGCCAGATCCTCTCCGATCTCGGCATCCACCGCATTAGGCTGCTGACCAACACGCCGACCCATGTGCCGGCGCTGCAGGGATTTGGCATCGAGATAGTGGAGCAGGTGGCGGTACAGAAGGTTGTGGCGAGCTAGGCCTGTGCTTGAGCCGGTCGGGATTCCGGGCGGAGGTCCAGACGTGCCAGGTCGGCCAGGAGCCGGATGCCACACCCATGACTCGCCTCTGGTCACGGGTGGGTGTGGAGGCTAGACTTTCACCATGCTGGTCCAGCTGAAGTACCAGTCCGACGCATCCGGCAACATCACCAAGGACAACTTGGGGCAGTTTTATACGTACGATGCGGAGGGTCGGATCACGTCTGAAGGGAGTACGACGTACAAGTACGATGCGGACGGGCAGCTTGTGTACGAGAACGGCTCGCACGGAACGCAGGTCTTCTCGCGAAACGTGGCGGGACAGGCGGTGTTGATCTTCAACCCGTCGGGCTGCTGTGCGCCTTATGCTGCTTTAGCGGCATACATCGACGGCCAGAAGGTGGGTTCCTGGCAGCACGACACCTTCCACTTCACCGGGCAGGACTGGCTGGGTACCAAGCGCTACGAGAGCGGCGGCAATGGAGACATCGCGTCGACGGCCGTCCCTACCTTCCAGGCCTCGTTCACGTCCTTGCCCTTCGGCGACATGCTGAACTCGGTCAGTACAGACCCCACCCACTTTACCGACAAAGAACGCGATGTAGAGTCTGGCCTGGACTACTTCGGAGCAAGATACTACAGCAGCAGTACGGGC
>CAZZYQ010000099.1:0-6048 GCA_964658395.1 uncultured Granulicella sp.
TTCGACCAATGGATCGAGCTACATCTCGCTCGTCAATGGCAATACCGGCTTCGATCCGCCGACCAGCAATCTTAAGTGGCAGTTGATCGCGGAGGCCGGAGCGACCGGACCGGCTGGTTCCGTCGGTCCTGCAGGACCCACCGGCCCAGCAGGAGCAGCGGGCGCAACGGGAGCAACAGGCGCGACCGGTACGGTCTCGCAGATCTTCATGGCTAACGTGCAATTGGGCCTGGCGCTTGCGGCGACCCAGTACTTTGCACCGAACAGCAGCGGCAACCCCACTTTGAACGGCCTTCCCTTACTGGCCAACCAGGCTGCGACGTCCATGCCCGCGGCGTGCACCTTCGATTCGATGTATCTGGCGGCGGGCCAGTCGATCCTGGGGGTCTTCTCCTCGGCGATCACGATCACGGTCTACAAGAACGGTACGGCAACGGCGCTGACCAAGAGCATCACGCCGCCTTCGGGGGCGACGCTTGTGACGGCTTCGATCACCGGCCAGTCTGTCGCATTCGCCGCGGGAGACACGATTTACTTGCAGGCGAGCAGTCCCGCCTTCGGCCTGATTACGGTGGGTCCGGTGGGGAACGTCTCCGTATCGCTGCACTGCCAGTGATGGAGTCTTGCAGCTGAGAGATGGAGAAACTTGGGGCGGAGAACCCGGCACGAGGATAGGACGACATGTATGTTGATGGACTTCAAAACGCCTGCCTCTGATCCTTCCGGGCTGGCACGCAGTGTGGCTGTTGCCGTCTTGGGGACGCTGTTGCTTGCCGGCAGCTCAGAGGCGATCGGCCAGACGACCGCGCAAACGAGAGCCTTGCAAAAACTGGCTGGTTCGAAGGGAACCGCGTCCCTGCCCAGGTCGGCCGATGCCGGGAACTCTTCGCTTGCGGAGCCTGCCGGCGTGGCCTTCGACTCCGCCGGGAACCTCTACATCGCCGACGTGGATGATCACAAGGTTCTCGAGGTAACGCCACTCGGAGAGATCAGTACGGTGGCAGGAGACGGACAGCAAGGATTTGGGGGCGATGGTGGGCCGGCGCAGGCCGCGCTCCTCGATTCGCCGGCTGGAGTGACCGTAGATCTGGGCGGGAACGTATACATCGCGGACACGCATAATCAACGCATCCGAAAGGTCTCAAGCGGCACGATCACGACGATTGCCGGCACCGGTGTGCCCGGCTACGCAGGCGACGGCGGACCTCCACTCGCGGCCAGGCTGAACCTGCCCACCGCGATCGCAGTCGATGCTTCCGGGGACGTCTACTTCGCCGACACGAACAACCACCGCATTCGAAAGATCACAGCAACTACGATTACTACGGTGGCAGGGGACGGACAGCAGATCTATGAGGGCGACGGTGTGCCTGCGACCCTCACCGGCCTGGACTCCCCGGCCGGGATTGCCGTCGATGCCCAAGGCAATCTCTATATCGGCGACACCCACAATCAGCGCGTGCGCATGGTGACGCAGGGGACCGGAATGATTACTACCATAGCCGGTACGGGAGCGAAGACCTTTGGCGGCGATGGTGGGGCGGGAGCTCATGCTGCGGTTGCGCGCCCACGAGGGGTCGCCGTGTCGACCGATGGCAAGCTATACCTTGCCGATAGCGACAACCATCGCATCCGGCTGATCTCGCTCGCCGCAGGGACGATGACAACCTTCTCGGGCGACGGCGAACAGGGCTTCGCCGGCGACATAGGCACCGCGTCTACTGTCCTTCTCGATACTCCGCGGTCGGTTGCCGTGAGTCCGTCTGGAGCGATCGCAGTCGCCGACACGCAGAATGACCGGGTGCGTGAGATCACGCCTTCAGGCAGTGAAACAGTGGCCGGCACGGGTGCTGCGGGTGAAGCCGCTATCCTGCTTACCGGGCCATCCACGGCACCTCTGGGCGTGGCCACGTTGGTGGCAACTCTGGCAAATGTGCCGGCGAACACCGCCGGTACGATCACTTTCTACGATGTCACATCTGGAACTCCGATCGCGGTGGGGTCTTCACCAGTGGTCCATGGAGCGGCGCAACTTCTCCTTTCAAACATCACAGCAGGCAGTCATCTTTATGCGGCGAAGTTCCTGGGCAATGCTGTGACACCAGTTCTAACCAGCGGTGTTCTCGGGATTGTTGTGACGAACGCCGCGACCTTAAATGGTTTCACGATCACTGCGGCCCCACCGCTGATCACCGTGCTGCCCGGGGCAGCCGCAACCTACCAGGTCGGGATCCATGCTCTTGATGCTACCTTCGGCTCTCCGGTCACGCTGACCGCCGCCGGTCTGCCACCCGGTGCGACTGCCACCTTCACGCCGGATATCATCCCGGGCGGCGCACCCGCTGCGGCCACAAGCGTGATGGTCATTCAGACAGCAAGGCAGGGCCATGCTTCGGTGGTGTGGCCGACTATGGCCCCTCCGCTGCAACCTTTCCAAGCGCCGTTGACCGTGTGCCTCTTGCTCCTGCCGTTCTACGCAAATCGCCGGATGAAGAAGCACGGCCTGGGCAGCATGCGACTCTTTTCCATGCTCCTGCTCTTGGCAGGAGCGACGACGCTGTCTGGCTGCGGCAACGGCGGCTTCTTCGGACAGGGACCGAAGACCTACATCATCACGGTGACCGGGACCAGCGCCCCAACTGCGACCAACCCAGCTGTTTCTCACAGCGCAACCGTGACCCTGACTGTCGAGTAGGAGAAGACCCTTTGAGAGCATTCCTTCTTGCCGCTTTGGCGATCAAACTTATGGGCCTTCCCGCCTTGGCGCAATCACCTCCCGCAGCGAAGGAGGAGCCGGTGCAAGGTCCCGAACAGTCGGTTTCTTCCTCTGCCCCGTTAGCGCAGTCCGCTCCCTCGCGATTTGCGGCGGCGCTTTCGTATCAGCTGCAGCGCTCGAATGCGCCGCCAGCATTGTGCGGCTGCTTTGAGCTTCAAGGCCTTCGCGCGGAGTTTGCCTACCACCCGGCGAAGCTTCCCGCGAGGACACCCGCTGTTCTGCGTCACTTCTCCGGAGTCTTTGAACTTGGAGGAGGACACGCGTCGAACATCAACGGCAACGGGCTGGACCTTTCCCTGATCACCTACATGGCCGGGCCACGATACTCCAGAAAGATCGGGCAACGACTCACTCCATTTGCCCAGGTGCTGATCGGGGGCGTGCATGCATTCGATTCCGTCTTTCCCCGAACTTCCGGAGTTTCGTTCTCGGACAATTCCTTCGCCCTTTCCGCCGGCGGCGGAGTAGATCTCAACGTCTCCGCACGATTTTCAGTGCGCCTGGTTCAGATCGACTACCTGAAAACTTCCCTGCCGAACGACGCCGGCAATAATCAGAACAACCTACGACTTGGCCTGGGTGTAGTTTTCCATACCGGTCCGCCCGAGGCCGTTCCGCAGAAGCAAGGGCGCTCTTTCTTCGGCCATCTCACGGCGTTTTTGCGGCATCCCTTCCGCCATCGCGGCTAAGGCCGGCGTGGGCACGCTCCTGCCGGACAGACTGAGGAGGCGGCAAGACGTGTATCGTCAACAGTCTTAACGTCACAGAACAGTCCCGATCGCTATTGCTGTCATCATAGAGAGCAGGGGCTGACGCATGGACAAGGCTGTATCGGACGCACTCGTTTTCTTCGGCGCAACAGGCGATCTTGCCTATAAGCAGATCTTTCCCTCTTTGCAGCGTCTCGCAAGGCGCGGCAAGCTGGACATGTGCGTCATCGGTGTGGCGAAATCGGGCTGGAGCCTAGACAAGTTCAAGGCGCATGCGAAGAAAAGCCTTGAAGAACATGGCGGGATCGATCCGGTAGGGTTTGAGCGATTGATGGCGAGGCTCCAGTACGTCGACGGAGACTACGCGGATTCGGCCACCTTTCGCCAGGTACGACAGCATCTCGGCCAGGCCAAGCACCCTATTCACTACCTTGCGATCCCGCCAAGCCTTTTCGCAGAGGTGATGGACAAGTTGAAGGAGGCCGGCTGCGCCGAGGGCGCCCGCATCATTGTAGAAAAGCCGTTCGGACGCGATTTTCAGTCCGCACATGAGCTGAACGAGACAGTGAAAAAGAGCTTCTGCGAGCAGGACGTCTTTCGCATCGACCACTACTTGGGCAAAAATGCAGTGCAGAACCTTCTTTACTTCAGGTTCGCTAATGCATTCCTCGAGCCGATCTGGAACCGTCAATACATCAAGTCTGTCGAGATCACGATGGCAGAGAGCTTCGGGGTCCAGGGCCGCGGTTCGTTTTACGACAATGTTGGAGCCATCCGGGATGTGGTGCAAAACCACATCATGCAGCTGCTCTCGAACATTGCGATGGAGCCGCCTCCCGGCATCGACATGGAGCTGTTCCGCGATGAACGCGTGAAAGTGCTGCGCGGAATTCTCCCCATCAGGCCGGAGGACGTTGTGCTCGGCCAATTTAGAGGTTACCTTGATGAGCCGGGCGTGGCGAAGGACTCTCGTGTAGAGACCTTCGTGGCGATGCGGCTCAACATCAACTCCTGGCGCTGGAAGAGCGTACCGTTCTTCATTCGAACCGGTAAGAATCTTGCCACAACAGGCACCCAGATCGTTGCGCGCCTGCGTAAACCGCCCATGATCTTCTCGGACGAAGTGAGCCAGCAGAACTACATCCGCTTTCAGGTGAGTCCTGATGTGAAGATCGCCATTGGCGCGCTTGAGAAATCCTTCGGGCAGGGATTCATCGGGCATCCGACCGAGCTGGTCGCGGCGACCCCGCCCACACCGAACGACATGCTGCCCTACGAGGAGCTGATTGAGGACGCCATGGTCGGCAACCAGCGCCGCTTCGCCCGCCAGGACTATGTGGAAGAGTCATGGCGCCTGCTTGACCCCATTCTGAACGCAAACCTTCCTGTGCGCATCTACGAACCGGGCTCGTGGGGGCCGCCCGAGGCTGACACTCTGCATGGAAAGTACGGCGGCTGGACGAACCCGGCCTGATCGCAATGCGTCAAGGCTTATTTGTTTCCAGGTGCGACGCGCACCTCAATCTCGTCGTTATTCCGATGTAGAGCTTCTGGAAGCTGCTGGACATGATGTAGACGTAGGCGATCTCGGGCATGAGGAAGAGTAACGCGGAGACGAATACGGGGTCTCTCCACTCCGCTTCGCTCCGGTCGAGATGACGATTCGGGTGGCGCTGTTCAAGATGACGCTGCTGGTTGCCAGTTGAGATGACGATGCTGGTTGTTTCGATCGAGATGACGATTCTCGTTGTTCCGGCCGCGATGACGATGCTGGTGGCTCGCGCCGAGATGACGATTCGGGTGGGTCCGGTCGCGATGACGATGCTGGTTGTTCTTTGAGGTGACGATTCTTGTCTAACACGTCTTGCCCCGCCGCCATAGAGACGTCATCTCGACCGGAGCGGCGGACGGCTTTATTGTCCGCCGCGCAGTGGAGAGACCCCCGCATTTGCCGTTACTTGAGCCGTCATTCCCCGGAATACATCTCGATCGGCTTACCCCATTCGGCACTGAGATCGCGCCAGGTTGGGTTCTGGGCGACAATCAGCCGGATCTTCTTTATGCGCGACCACCGCTTCAACTGCTTCTCCCGTGCGATGGCATCGATGACCGAGCCGAAGCGCCCCAGATCCTCCAGCTTGTCGATCCGGTACTTTGAAGTGTGGCTGTCCTGGTATGCGGAGTTCTAATGCTGTGCGACGCGCGCCTCGATCTCGGTCGTTATGCCGATGTAGAGCCTTTGAAAGCTGCTGGACATGATGTAGACGTAGGCGATCTCGGGCATGAGGAAGAGTAACGTAGAAGACGATGCGGGGGTCTCTCCACTCCGCTTCGCTCCGGTCGAGATGACGATTCGGGTGGCCCTGTTCAAGATGACGCTGCTGGTTGTTCGGTCGAGATGACGATTCGGGTGGCTCCTGTCGCGACGATAAGTCTGGTTGCTCCGGTCGAGATGACAGTCTGGTCCAAGAAGTCTTTCTTCCCACTACAGAAACGTCATCTCGACCGGAGCGGCGGACGGCTTCATCGTCCGCCGCGCAGTGGAGAGACCCCCGCATTCGC
>CAZZYQ010000100.1:0-5823 GCA_964658395.1 uncultured Granulicella sp.
TGGGCGCAAACCGACTCTGAGCGCTGCGCAAGCGAAAGAAATTCGCTCGCTTTGGACAGCGAATCAGCTCACCAAGGCAGAGATTGCTGCAATGTTCGGAGTATCGGTGTCGACCATCGATCGCGTCGTGCGACCGGCACCGATCAGCAAGAGCCTTCAGGCGCGTCTGACGCCAGCATTTCCGCGAGCCAAGAGCGGCTCAAAGGCAGGGAAGTGAGTAGCCTAATTCGCGGGCGCTCGTTCTTGACCTTCCTAGGCCCGATCGCCGACGAGAAAGACAAACCATTCAAAGTAAATAGCTTAGACAATACTGGGCGAATCAATAGCACCCGACAATGTCACTTATCGAAGATAGAATCGTCTCGTGACTGAAACGGCCGAAATTGAGGTTTGGAGAGCAGAGGCGTCCTCGGCAGCGCCGGAATTGCCGGCGCTGACCGCTGCACAGCTCCAGCTCAGGCAGATGGTGCTCGATTCCGTCACCTCGACGCACTCGCGGAGGGCGTACGCGAAAGGTCTTGACCTGCTCTTTGCCTTCGCTGCCAGCCGACCTCTCACCCGGGCGCTCCTGATGGAGTACCGGACCTCGATGGAAGACCTCGCGCCCTCGACCGTGAATGTTCGGCTGGCGGCCGTCCGGAAGATGGTCACGGAGGCAAAGCAAATGTCTGCTGTCCCAGGAGGAAGCAGCGAGCTTGACGGACGTTCCGAACATCCGGCAAAAGGGAACTCGTCTTGGGAAACTGGCTCACGAAAGAGCAGGCAATGGAACTGCTGGTGGTGCCGGACCGTTCGACCGTAAAGGGCACGCGGGACTATGCCATCCTCGCGCTCCTGGTCGGTTGCGCCCTGCGGAGAAGGGAGCTGGCTTCCCTAACTGTGGAAGACATCCAGATGCGCGAGAACCGCTGGGTCATCGCGGACCTCCGTGGCAAGGGTGGCCGGGTTCGCACGGTGGCTGTTCCTCTGTGGGTCAAGCATGGGATTAACGCTTGGCAGGCTGCTGGCAAGGTCGAGGGGGGAACGCTGCTGCGCTCTATCGCCAAAGGTGGGAAGCTCGGGCGAAGCCTGAGTGACTGGGCTGTTTGGGCGGTGGTCACCGAGGCGGCGAGGAGATTGGAATTGAGAACTTCGGCGCACACGATTTGCGGCGTACCTGCGCGAAGATCTGTCGGAAGGCCGGAGGTGACCTGGAGCAAATCAAGTTCCTCCTCGGTCACTCTTCGATTCAGACGACGGAGCGATACCTTGGCTCTGAGCAGGAGATCGCTGTTGCAGTGAACGACAGTATTAGGTTGTAGAAGACTTGCGTTGATATAAATGCGCATTTACGGAAATGTGGAATGTACATACATGCCTAATTGGCAAAAGCCCATTCTAGTCAGCGATCCATCCTCTCCAGTATGGGACCAAGCAGGTATGCCACGAAGAATCCTCCACTATAGATAAGCGCCGAACCCCAAAGCAGGACGCGGCTCAACTTGCTCACCTCACCGCACGTTGTCGGATTGTGTGCATCACATGCCTCTCCATCCCGAAGGCATGGGGCAATGACGTACGTCATGACGAAGCTGCCCGCAATCAAAGTTCCCGCGATGCTGAACGTCCAAACTTTATGGCGGGATAGGCTGACCAGCCACGGGGCGGCAGAGAGAAGGGACGCGACGGCGGTTCCCATCCCGAGCAGCACAAGGACGGAGGGCAGGGCGCAGCAGATGAGCGTGCTGAAGGAGCTGAAAAGGGAGAAGTAGTTGAGCAGGGCCGCTCGTCTAGCCCTGCGTTCTGGTTCGATAGAGGTTGTGGTGGCGGTCATTTCGCCTCCGTTATGGAGTCGTACTTGAGCGTGTCTGGAACCTTGCCTTTTGGAGCCTGCGGAAGCGTGCCGGAGATGCTGACTGTCTTGCCGAGCAGAAAAGAGACGTTGGTCCCTGATCCGACCAGCGAATACCTGTCGCTTGTGCCGGTCACTTCAAAGATGGGCGCGGCGGCTGTACCGGTGATCTTGCCTTTGGCAACGATCTTTGCGTCCTTATGCGTGAATCCGTTCTTCTCTACGGCTTGGTTGAACTGCTGCATTCCAGCGCCGTTACCAGACGTGAGTTGAATCGTAACGAGGCCGGTGTTTAGGTCAACATCGACCTTGTTCACTCCCTGGATGCCCTTCATGGAGACGTGGATCGCATGGGCGCAGGGAGCACAATCCATGCCGAAGACGGTCATGTTGACCTGGTTGTACTCGGCGTGAGCGGCGAGCGTGGTAAGCGAAAGAGCGGTGAGAACGAGAAGGTTTTTCATGGCTGATCCTTAGTGTTTGGTCGTCTGGGACGAGAACCGGAGATAGCTGAAATTGAGCGCAAAGCGGACATTTTCGCGCCCATAGAGAGTCGTGGAAACGTCGCGATAAAGCGGTGCCTGTACGCCCCCCTCAATCGCCACATTCTTGAAGATCGCGAGAACGGATGGCCCAAGCCATAGCGATGTGGAGCTACTGTCGGGCATCACCGCATTTTGAACGCGCACGCCGCGTGTGTGCTCGCCAGTGAACTCAACGAGCCCTCGGTAGTCCCACTGGTCGTAGCCGCGCCTCAGCTTCGCGGGTCGGAAGCCGTATACCGTACTCCAGGAGATGGTGTCGGGCCGCCGGCTTCCTCCTTTTTCGAAGAAGCCAGTGTACCCGCCTCCAAGCCAGAGGTACTGACTCCGCGAGGCGAAGCCCGCCGCCAGCGTACCGGCAACTCCGGGAGCCCGGTTGATACTGCCGAGTACCCCAGAATCGGCCTGCGGTCCGGGCACTACAAGGGCGAGCGAGCCTGTTCCTTCCAGCCGTTTTCCTACCTGGGTGACGGAGTGAAAGAAACGCCATGACGCACCTGCGCTCCATTCCCCTGTGGGGAAGATGCGCGACTCGGGCAGCGATCCGCTGCCGAAGGTGGCTGGAACAAATGCAGTGAAGGTGAGGTGTGGCGTTAGGCCGTAGCCACATGCCGTGCCGGTCGAAAGCTTCGTTCCCCGACTGCCGTTGCGGCCGAAGATTCCGGTGTCGCAGCTGACTTCCCCTTGGGAATTGACTGGCGTCGCGTAGCCGAAGACCGGGCCGTGATCTGAGGCCCAGGCCGGTGCGGAAAACGCCATCACACCCGCCAGGATGGCGAGATGTTTCATGAATTGCTCCTTGGTTACAAATGAGCTTCAGGCACGCGAAGGCGTGCAGGTCACTTGGCCTGAGGAGCGGATCAGATGCGGAGAACGGTGGTGGAGGCGATCAATAAACCTGGAGGAGAATGCTGATTCGGCAATAGCCACGGGTGGCCGGCAGGCAGGGGCAGTTCGACCAGCAGCGGATACAGGAACGCTATCGTGACAAAAGAAAGAACCGGAGCCGCCACGACAAGAGCTGGTAACTGGCTGGGTTCGTTTCGAACTTCGATCTGGCAGCATCCCTGCTTCGCCATCTCGCCGCACTTGCCGTGCATCTGCTGGCAGCAGTCCTGTTCCATCCGAGTCATCACCGGAGTCGAGGCGCAGGCAAGGAACGGCATCATCATGATGAGCATGATGAAAGCAGCCACGATACTGGAAAGCTTGCGCACGTCTTAACTATATTCCTCTGACCTTCAGCACGCGCAGACCTCGCCCTTCCTTGCGTCTCTAGCCTCTTTCAGAACGATGGGCAGCAGGAGCAATGCGGCGGCTGAATCGGCCCTCGCGAGACGGAAGAAGGAGTTGACCAGAAGGCCAGCAAGTGCGATCCATGACATATAGGCGCAGATGTTGCTCTGCGCTACGTCGGCACGCAGAGCGCGGCTCCCTGTCTCCGCTGCCAGCTTCTTCATCGCCCGTCCAAGCAGAGGCATGATGATGGCGGCAGCGATGAGCAGCCCGATGCCTAGCACCGTAGGCTCTGGCTGGAGCCGGGTACTCATGAGGATCAGAACTGAAGTGACCAGAATGTACGCCGCAAGGACGTACAGGAGAACCGCTGAAATCTGGGCTGCGCGGCGTTCGGAGATTGGTCCGGAGGCGAAACGCCGCAGAACAACGAAGGCTGAAAGCAGTTCGATTCCACTGTCCGCACCGAAGGCGGTCAGCGCAACGCTGCAGGCCCGAATCCCAGCAAAGAGCGCGACGCCCAGTTCGACGCACATCCACCCTATGGTGAAAAGCTGGAGCATCCTCACTGCAGAGGCTTGCTGCTTCGACGAATTTGCGAGCACGTTATCCAACCCATATCTCCGATTCTTAGAAGCTAAACCTGGCACCGCCATTGACTACGCGCCCGTCGAGTGGTGCCCATGCGTCCACCGTCCAACGCCCGTCCGACTCCCGACTCGGTAGCAACAGAGGGTCCCAGCGTGTTTGTCGGATGTTTGTAAGGTTCTCCAGATTCAGGAAGAGCTTCACGTGCGCGGCAACCTTGCGCTCGCCCATGGCACCGACACGTAGGGCCGGGATACATCGCGGTATGGGTTGTACTCCAGGCGCTGCTCTCCGCTGTAGTAGCACTCAAGACCGACACGGGTTGTGCCTTCCTTTTCCCATGTGCCTACGACGCCGAAGTTCTGGCGCGGTATAAGAGCAACGTCGGCGCGGCCTCCTACGGGCTCAAGCTCGCAGCTGGACCTACAAGCCATTCACCGCGTTCGCGACCTGCTGGTTTCGAGACGTACCGCTGTGATCAACCAGATTCGCGCCTTTCTTCTGGAACGCGGCCTGGTGTTCGCGCAGTCTCCAGCCAAGCTGAAGACTGCCATGGGCGATGTTCTTGAGAACGCCGAAGCCGACCTGACTCCGAGGATGCGCAACCTGCAGGAGTCCGCACCTCGGAGAGGCGCGCAGCGGAATCTTGGAAGGAGAGCGTGCGTCCGAAGGGCGTGGGTGTCTTGAGCGCGGCACGCTGAACGCAGACAGAAAGGCAAACCGGAGGGGAGCCACTCTGTTCAACTATCCTGCTTCAAGGCGCGAGTAGCAGGAGCCTGCTCAGGACTAGAACAGTCAATCCGCCTGCCACAGGAGGAAGAACACCAGGCGACGCGGAGTACCGATGACTAACGCTCTGCCCAGTCTCTCGCCTTCGTCATGGTTCTCCGGATGTAGGACGCTCGTTTGGAAGGGCTGGGGTCGCGCGAGAGATAGTCGTCTTCGAGGGCAAGTTCGATCCGGGCCTCATCCATGCCATTTGCATAAGCGGCAACACAGAAGGCGATATCTGCGGCGGCGGGACGGTCGCTGTACTTGCTGGATGTCCGAAAATGTTCGAGGGACAGGTTCGAGAACCTCGGTCCCCTTCGGGGAGAAAGAGAGGCCTGCTGGCGTCTTGCCTCACGCTGCTGCTCGCGCTGTTCGTGGAGCTTCGTAATTTCCTGGACGAAAGCGTCGGCCATCGAATATTGCTCGCCCCTGCAAGTCTTGAGACGAACGAAGGGAAAAAGGCCATCGGGTCTGCGGTACTTGGGCTTGCAGTTTGTAAACCCGGGCAATCGTCCGAATCGTCTCCAACCTGCCGCACTCAGGTCAGCGTTGTACCGTGCCGCCAAGGTCTGCGACGCGATGGAGCCAAGAAGCTTCGGGAGAGCTGCCGGGTGTTTGAGCCATGCCTGGAAGTTGCCGGCACTGGTCTCGACGACGGGGCACGGAGTGAAGCCGTCAGCGGTTAGCTTTGCGAGCGCGATTTCCGAGAGATCGTCGAGAACAGAGTAGCGATGTTCGCCGGATGGACGGATGTCCACGCGGCCAAGACAGGACGCTTACGGATTAAGAGAAGATCAGACACGCATCAGCACGATCGTCCACATGCAATTGATCCGGTTTTGTTCTCCTTGGAGG
>CAZZYQ010000101.1:0-5771 GCA_964658395.1 uncultured Granulicella sp.
GAAGTCGGCTTCTCGTCAGCGAAACGAAATAGCGGGCGAGAAAGGCGTCTGCGAGGACGAATATGGCAGGGCCTGTTTGCAGACTTCATGAACTCTTTTCAATTCAACTTCGGAAAGCCGGCGGTTCTCAATCGCGCAGCCCATCTTCCGCGGTTAGGCCAGACTGTGTTGCAATCCTCTGACGAGTCGCAATGGCCGTGCAACCGGCCGTCGAGTGGAACCAGCCGGTCCGTGAGAGCGTATCGCCGGAGAGAGCTACTTTCAGCCGAAGGATACGAATATGTCGGCACCCATCACGGCGCGGCTCATCGGTTTCCTATACGTGGTGATCTTTGTGGTGGCCCCAAGCGGCGCGAAAACCGCTACCCCTTTCCGCATGGGCGTGACACTGGCGTGCGATGCGGGTGTGGCGCTCTTGCTCTACCAGCTGTTTAAACCCGTCCATCGCGGATTGTCGTTGCTCGCGGCGGTGTTTCGTTTGGTGTTCGTGCTGGTCATGAGCGTCGCCGCGCTGAACTACTTTGGCGCTACACACTTGTTTCAGCAGGCGCGGTCAGCCAATGCATTCGACTCGGGTTACGGACGGGCGCTGGTACCTTTCGGAGCTCACTGCGTCACGGTTGGCTGGCTCATCTGGCGATCTCGGTTCCTGCCACGGGCGCTCGGTCCACTCATGATCCTTGCTGGAGCGGCGTACCTGATGTTCTTATCGCCCCAGCTTGCGAGTCGATTGTTTTTCCCGTGGCTTGCGATCTTTGGGATTGCTGGCGAAGGGTCGCTGGCACTCTGGCTGCTGGTAATGGCAGTGCAACCGGATCGCTGGCGAACGCTGCCGGGCGGAGCCAGCGCAGCGTAGTTCCTCATCCGTCGGCTTCTGGGAAGTTGTCGGCAAGAGCCAATGAAGTCAACCGCGCTGAGCGATCTCCAGCTTCCCGACCACGGTTGACGTTCCAGCCGCTTTCCTGCATACTCATAAGAGTGCCTCAGCCCTTCAGCGGAGGCCAGTCACACGCACCACGGCCGAACGGCCCCTCCAGCCAGAAGTTGAAGAAAAGCAATTGCGGATGGGTTCAGCGTGAATCAGCGCTGCAAGGTTCGAGCGGTGGGAGACAAGGATAAAGATGTCGCAGAAGATTTCAAAGAACCTGGCCAAGGCGCGCGCGCTCGTTGAGCCCCGCCCGTACACGTTGGCAGACGCAGTTCCCCTCCTCCAGAAAGCCAAGTACGCGAAGTTCGACGAGACCGTCGACATTACGCTGCGCCTCGGAGTTGACCCCAAGCACGCCGACCAGATGGTTCGCGGCACGGTCGTTCTTCCCCATGGCCTGGGCAAGACGAAGATCGTGGCTGTCATCGCCTCAGGCGACAAGATTAAGGACGCGGAAGCGGCGGGCGCGGACTTCGTCGGCGGCGAAGAGATGGTCGAGAAGATCCAGAAAGAGGGTTGGACGGCCTTTGACGCCCTCATCGCGACCCCCGACATGATGCGTTCGGTCGGCCGTCTGGGTAAGGTGCTTGGCCCCCGAGGCTTGATGCCCAATCCAAAGACCGGCACCGTGACCACCGATGTCGCTGCTGCGATCAAAGAGATCAAGGCCGGTAAGGTCGAGTTCCGGACCGACAAGACCGCACTCGTGCATGTTCCGGTGGGCAAGCTCTCGTTCGACCCGCAGAAGCTGGTCGACAACGCGACCACGGTCATCACCAGCGTTCTGAAGGCGAAGCCGTCGGCGGCCAAGGGCAAGTACATCAAGGGCATCACGCTCAGCTCGACGATGGGCCCCGGTATTGTGCTCGACAGCGGCGTAGCCGATGCGGCTGGACGCGCGTAAATCGCGTACTCATGACTTTCAGCCGCGAGAGCGGCATACAAACTTTCAGCCGGCAGTCGGAATAGACTACACGACGTTGGCAGCTAAAGGTTAGGTTTCTATGGCATTGACCAGGGCAAAGAAGACGGAGAAGGTAGGCAAGCTGGCGGGAGAACTCGCCAGTTCCACCTCCGCGATTATCGGAACATTCAAGGCGCTCACCGCCGACAAGGACTTCGACCTTCGCAAGACGGTCCGGGCGGCAGGCGGCAGCTACCACGTCGTCAAGAACAAGCTGGCCGAAAAAGCGAGCCGGGGCACCAAGATTGAAGGCGCTCTGAAGGGTCTGAAGGGCGTCTCTTCGGTGGCGTACACCTCGGGTGATCCGGTCGCGCTGGCGAAGGCGCTTTCCGACTGGGTGAAGGACAACTCCGAGTTCACCTTCAAGCTTGGCATCGTCGATGGCAAGGTCATCAGCGTCGAAGAGATCAAGGACCTCGCGAACCTGCCGGGCAAGGAAGAGCTCTTCTCGAAGCTCCTCTTCCTGATCCAGTCACCCGCACAGCGGCTCGCCACTGTTCTCAACGCCACCGGTCGCGACCTCGCGGTTGTGCTCGGGCAGGGTGTCGAGAAAGAGAAGTTTGCTGCTTCCGCCGCGCTAGCTTCCTCCGCACCAGCTGCCGCCGCGTCGTCTCCCACGCCAGAGCCCGCACCTGCTGTTGCAACCCCTGAGGCCGTCGCGGCACCAGCCGCCGATCCTGCCGCCACTCCTGCAGAAGAGGGCACCCTCGTAGCCGAAGCGCACGCCGTCGAAGCACCAACTCCGACCGAAGCGCTTGCCTCGACCCAGGCGCAGGCCGAAGAAGCGCCAAGTCCAGCCGAGCAGATCGCGGAGAATCCAGCCTCGGAGGCCGACCCGGTCGCAGCACCCGATCCCGCTCAGCCCGAAAACGGCACTGCGTCTCAAGCTGGCGAAGCTGCCACAACCGAGCCGGTCGAAGGTTAGGGAAAAGAAAGTTTCGTTCCATCGCTTCAGGTGCGCTTGTCTGGGCGCAGCGGAAACCTGAAGAGATGCGGACAGCCGAAGAAGATCATCCGCTTCGGAAGCACTCAGCACCACAGCACGATCAGATTTGAATTGGAGAGAACATGGCAGACATTCAGCAGTTGGAAGATCAGATCGTAAGCCTCAGCCTCCTCGAGGCTTCAGCTCTTGTCAAGAAGCTCGAAGAGCGTCTTGGCGTTTCGGCAGCGGCAGCGGTTGCAGCCCCGGCTGCAGGCGGCGGCGCGGCAGCGGCGGCACCAGTCGAAGAGAAGACCGAGTTCACCGTCATCCTCAAGGATGCTGGCGCGAACAAGATCGCAACCATCAAGGCAGTCCGCGAAGTGACCGCCCTCGGCTTGAAGGAAGCCAAGGACCTGGTCGATGGCGCTCCCAAGCCTTTGAAGGAGAACGTATCCAAGGACGACGCGGCTGCGATCGCGAAGAAGTTCGACGGCATCGCCGGCGTCGAAATCAAGTAGACCGGCAGGTTTGCAGGCCCCGAAGGCGTGGGCTTGCACGTCCAGGCAGAATGCGCTACCATCTCCAATGGAGAGAACGCTTCTGCCTGGACGTTTAGCCGTCTCAGGAAGAGATTGCACCAGCCTCCCAAACCTCTTTGCTTGATCTTTGATTCGATGGATGATTCAGTGGATCTTTGATCCAGTCGAACTACGCGGTTCCGGCGTCGAACATGTAGTCTCCCGGTCTATCCTGATTCTCAGGCTATGAGGCCGGCCACCCAACTCCCTTGCGGCGGGCGTCCGGGTGCAACAAGCCAAGAAGATGGCAGCAAACCTTAGAGGCTCGCGGCCTCTCGCTCGTTATGAGCAGGTGGATGGAATCAGGACTCAGGTCGGGCAAACAGTGCACAAGTCGGTGTATGCGCTCATGGGACGATTGTCCCTTTGGGCGCGTTTGCTGTCTCTATCGGCCCGTCGGGCAGAACCAGCAGTGAGAACCATGCATCCCGCTTTTTTATAGCAGCATTAGCAGCGCACGAAAAGTAAAAAGTTGATGTGTTTCGTTGCAAGGTACGCAGGTGACCGAGAGTAACGGTCCCGAAGAAGCCCGGCTTTCAGGCCGGGTAAAGATTGTTCGCACAGGTTAGACCGCAGCGAGGGTGGCTAGAACCTGGTTTGAAGCGAAAAGGCCAACAAACGTGGAGGGCTGTTCCTGCAGGCCAAGCGAAACTCCCCTTCTTTGTCTATGTAGCTGGTAGTCCGATGCATGCCGGTATGTGTGAGAGGCCCTCGAACTCACGATTTAGCAGTCCAAGTCTCAGGAGAGAGCATGTCTGAAATGCGCGCGATCCGCAGCCGTCTCGATTTTTCCAAGATACCTACATCGATCCAAATCCCCAATCTGATTGAAGTCCAGCGGCGCAGCTATGAGCGTTTCCTGCTCATGGACAAGCTGCCTCAGGAGCGCGACGACAACGGTCTGCAGTCCGTCTTCACGTCGGTCTTCCCGATCACCGACTTCCGCAACGTCTCGGAGCTCGAGTTTGTCGACTACTCCATCGGCAACTGGGAGTGCAAGTGCGGCTATCTGAAGGGCCTCAACCACCTTCGTACCGCTTGCACCAATTGTGGACACATGGTCATCACCGATCCATTCCACCCCGGCGACGTGCTCTGCAACTTCTGCGGAACCTACAACAAGAACACTCCTGACTTCTGCACCAAGTGCGGCGATCCGGTGGGTCTCCAGTTGAAGTACGACCAGGCAGAGTGCGAAGAGCGCGGTATGACGTACTCCGCCCCGCTGAAGGTCACGATTCGCCTGAAGATCTACGACAAGGACCCCGAGACCGGCGTGAAGAGCCTGCGCGACATGAAAGAGCAGGAGGTCTTCTTCGGCGACATCCCGCTGATGAGCCAGAACGGCACCTTCATCGTCAACGGGACGGAACGCGTTATCGTCTCGCAGCTGCACCGCTCGCCGGGCGTCTTCTTCGAGACGGCGAACAACCGCACCTACTTCCTCGGCAAGATCATTCCGTACCGCGGAAGCTGGGTGGAGTTTGAGTACGACCAGAAAAATACTCTCTACGTCCGCATCGACCGCAAGCGCAAGTTTCTGGGAACCATCTTCCTGCGCGCTCTCGGACTGCGTACGGATGAGGAGATCCTCAAGACCTTCTACACGGTAGACACGATCAACGTGAAGGAGGGCAAGCTCGGCTGGGTCGTCGCCGGCGAAGAAAAGCCGACCAACCTGACCGGCACCCGTCCTGCCGTTGCCGTGAAGGCCAAGGGCGAGGAGATTGTCGTTGCCACGCGCAAGATCGGCCCCAGCTCGCTGAAGGCCCTGCGTACGCATGCAATCGAGTCGGTCGAAGTTGAGACCAGCGAATTTGATGGCGCGATGACCGCCTCGGACGTCGTAGACCTCACCACCGGCGAGCTGCTCTATGAAGCGAATCAGGAGTTGACCGCCGACAAGCTGCACAAGATCATCCAGTCTGGCGTTACCAGCTTCGAAGTCTTCTTCCCCGAGCGCGACGATGTGGGCAACATCATCTCGAACACTCTTCGCCGCGACTCTGTGCGCAAGCCGGAAGAGGCGCTGATCGAGATCTACCGTAAGCTGCGTCCCGGCGACCCGCCGACGCTCGACACCGCCACAGCGCTGTTCGAAGGCATGTTCTTCGATCCGCGCAAGTACGACTTCTCGCGCGTTGGCCGGCTGAAGTTCAACATCAAGCTGTATGAGAACCAGGACCCCACCGGCCTCGACAACCGCACGCTGACGCCTGAGGACTTCTACGGAACGATTCGTTACCTGCTCAAGCTGCGCAAGAACATCGGGACGGTCGACGACATCGACCACCTCGGCAACCGCCGCGTCCGCGCTGTCGGCGAATTGATGGAGAACCAGTTCCGCATCGGCCTCGTCCGCATGGAACGCGCCAT
>CAZZYQ010000102.1:0-5698 GCA_964658395.1 uncultured Granulicella sp.
GGGTCGCCGCACTGCCAGGTGGCTTCGGCGATCTTGTGCATCAGGTCGCGGGCCTTGTACTCCTTGACGACTTTCTTGTCCTTGACGGTGCGCGTGGCGAACATGCCGTCAGACTCGACCGCCTGCATAAACTCGTCGGTGACGCGTACGGAGTTATTGGCGTTCTGGAAGAAGATCGAGGAGTAGGCCTCCGAGTCAGGGCCTGAACCGTCGTAGCCAGCCTGGACCAGGTGCCAAGCCTTCTCCTCTTCCTTCACCTTGCAGGTGATGAAGTCTTCGATGTCCGGGTGGTCGATGTTGAGCACGACCATCTTGGCGGCCCGGCGCGTCTTGCCGCCGGACTTGATGACGCCGGCGAAGGCGTCGAAGCCGCGCATAAAGCTGAGCGGGCCGGACGCGGTGCCGCCGCCGGAGAGCGTCTCCATCGAACCGCGGATGGAGGAGAGATTGGAGCCTGCGCCCGATCCCCACTTGAAGAGCATGCCCTCGGTCTTGGCGAGCGTCAGGATCGAGTCGAGCGAGTCCTGGACGGAGTTGATGAAGCAGGCCGAGCACTGCGGCTTCGAATAGCCGGTAACGGAGAACTCGACGGCGCAGGAGTGCTTGTTCCAGTGCCAGTTCTGGGCGTCGGAGTTCGGTTCCAGGCGGTCGCAGCCGACGTTGAACCAGACCGGGGAGTTGAAGGCGACCTTCTGGTTCAGCAGCAGGTGTGCGAGTTCAGCGTAGAAGATCGCAGCGTCGTCAGGCGTGGCGAAGTAGCCGTCGCGGATGCCCCAGTCGCGGATGCTCTCGGCTACGCGGGTGATCAGCGCCCGCACCCCGTCCTCGCGCTCGTCGGTGCCGTTCAACCCGTGGAGGTACTTGCTGGCGACGATGTTGGTCGCGGTGACCGACCAGTCCGCGGGCACTTCGACGTTCTTCTGCTCGAAGATCAGGTTCCCCTTCCAGTCCTGGATGACGGCATCGCGGCGCTCCCAGACAATCTCGTCGTAGGGCGAGATGCCTGGCTTGGAGAAGTGGCGCGTAAAGGTGAGGCCCGGGGCGGTCTTTGGTGTGGAGGCTGCTGGGGCCTGTTTTGGCGTCGTTGCTGCGGTCTGGGTGGGGGTCGCCATGCGATGAATCTCCTGATGGATCTGGTATGTGAAACGAAACTGTGCGATAACGCGGGGCGCAACGGTCGATCAAGGTACAGCGCTGACAAAAGCTGGATATGTATCCGGTGCCGGTGAGCCCGGCGGCTTCTGGATCAGAGCGGAGTTGAACGGCGAATGAATTCTGCGGCCTTGCAGTCGTGAAAGTACCGCCCCCTATGGGGTCTGTCAAGTATAAAGCACTACGGGTTGTGTTTGCTTCGCAGGTACTGCTATTTTACGGGAGGCCGGACAGTATTGCCTCGAAATTGCCTTCGTTTCGCTGTGGAAGAACCGATCGGTACGCGATTGGGCCACACTCCGCGGCCGCAATTCACCCGTCTTTTTCAGCGTAGGCCACTTCAGAACTGGCCGACGCGCGAATTGTCAGATTCTTATGTGGATAGTGGTGGATAACAGGCAGGTTGGTGTGGAAGGCGGACACTTTGCGCGTCTGGTCAAAGCGAGGCGTCTATAACTCCGGTCAGGCCGGGCTGATGCGATTCAACTCTGATAGGCAACTCTGCCCCCGCTCAGCGTCCAATGGACTTGCCCGACCATGCCGGCACCGTCGAAGGGAGTGTTCTTCGACTTTGAGAAGGAACTCCGGGCGGCGAAGGTCCATGGAGTGGCCGGATTGAACAGGACAAGGTCGGCGTGGGCACCAGCCGACAGGGTACCGCTATCCTTCAATCCAAGCAGTCTGGCCGGGTTCGTGCTCATCAGTGCGACGATCCGCGAGAGGGGCAGTCCATGATCGCGGTGGAGGATGCGAAGGGCGAGACCCAGAGCAGTCTCGAGGCCGGTGATGCCGTTGGGAGCGCGTTCGAACTCGACCTCCTTCTCGTGGCTGGCGTGCGGGGCGTGATCGGTAGCAATGCAGTCGACGGTGCCGTCGAGAATTGCTTCAACAACGGCGAGGCGGTCGGCTTCGGCGCGCAGTGGCGGATTCATCTTGCAGCGAGTGTCGTAGGAGATGCCGTTGTGCGATTCGAGGGCTGCATCGGTAAGCGCAAAGTGATGCGGTGCGGCCTCGCAGGATACGTTCAGGCCCTGCTGCTTTGCGGCCCGGATTGCGGACAGCGCGCGGGCTGTTGAGACGTGCTGAACGTGCAGGTGCGGCCGGAGTTTTTCTTTCTGCTCGGTCTCGCGCAGAAGAGCGATGTCGCGTTCGACGATGCGGGCCTCGGCTTCGATCGTCATGCCGCGCAGGCCAAGGCGGAAGGCGACCGGGCCCGCGTTCATTCTGCATCCGCCGGTCAGTCGCGTATCTTCGGCGTGCTGCGAGATCGGCAGCCCAAGCCGTGCCGCAGCGACCAGGGCCGCTCGCATGACGTGATCTTCGAGGATGGGCCTGCCATCATCAGTAAAGCCAACTGCTCCCGCTTTGGCGAGGGCTTCATAATCGGAGAGAGTCTCGCCGGTCGATCCGAGTGTAGCAGCAGGCATAGCCAGCAGCTTTACGGCGGCACCCCGTTCGGGCGAGAGCATCCATTCAATTGACGCGACGGTGTCATTTACCGGAACGGTGTTGGGCATTGCGACGACCGTAGTGAAGCCGCCGGCAGCGGCTGCGCGGGTGCCGCTGGCGATCGTCTCCTTCCAAGTCTGGCCCGGCTCGCGCAGGTGTACGTGGACATCAATAAAGCCCGGCGCGATGGTGAGACCGGCCGCATCCAGCGTCTCCAAGACCTCAACCGCATCGAGTGTTCCCGGCAATTCGACTGCGGCGATGCTCCCGTTGCGCAGCAGAATGTCGCGCGGAGCATCGAGGCCGGTCGCTGGGTCGATGACATGGCCATTCCGGATGAGAAGGTCAGTCATGCCGCTCTGACCTCGTGGGAAACCGGAGCGGTGTTGCTCGGCCCGATGTCCACCGATGTCATAGACCCATATGGGCTGAGCGGTCTGATCGGTTGGTTCATGCTGTAGCTCCCAGAGCGCGGACGAGCAGAGCGGACCGGATCGCAAGCCCATGAGCGACCTGGTCTTCGATGGCAGATTGCCGCGAGTCTGCGACTTCGCCCTGGATCTCGAGGCCGCGGATCATCGGGCCGGGGTGCATGACGAGGGCGTTCGGCGCATGCGCGGCCAAGCGCGTCTCGGTAAGTTGATAGCCGGCAATGTACTCGGCAAGATCAAGTTCCATGCCCGCGAGCCGTTCCTTCTGAATACGAAGCATCATGGCCACTCTTGCCTGCGAGAGCGCGCGATCGAAGTTGCGTTCAATTTCAACCCTATCGCCCAGTCCGAGTGCGTCATCCGGGAGCAGTTCCTCCGGTCCGCAGAGGACGACTCGCGCTCCCAGGCGCGGCAGCAGCATAGCATTCGAACGCGCGACGCGGCTGTGCCGGATATCGCCGGTGATCACGACGGTTATCGCTCGAAGGCTCGTCTCATGTACATGCTCAGGATCGAGACGGAGCCGGGTGAGAATGGTGCGCAGATCGAGCAGCGCCTGGGAGGGATGCTCGTGCATGCCGTCGCCCGCGTTCAGAACAGGAAGTTCTGTTGTGCGGGCCAGCAGGTCGGGCGCGCCGGAGTAGTTATGCCGAAGGATGATCGCCTCTGCTCCGAGGGCACGAAGGGTAAGGCCCGTGTCCTTGAGCGACTCACCCTTTTCGATCGAAGAGGACTTGTCGCTGACCAGAGTCGTGGTCGCGCCCAGGCTCTTTGCCGCCAGCTCGAACGAAGTTCTTGTGCGTGTGCTGGACTCGTAAAAAAGGAGCGCGATACGTCGCCCGGCAAGCAGCTTCGCCCGTTCCGCAAAGGGCATCGCTTCAATACGGGCCGTGGCAGCCAGGATCTTGCTTACTTCAGGAACACTGAGGTGGTTGACGCTGAGCAGAGATCCCGGGTGGAAGGCGAGTTGTGAGGTGTCAGTTCTCAGGTTCAGAGTCCGTCACAAGGGATCGACAAGCTCGACCAGCAGAACTTCTTCCTTGCCGTCGACCTCAGTCAGTTTGACCTCGATGATCTCGCGCTTCGAGGTGGGCACCATGCGGCCGGTAAAGGTAGCTTCGATGGGCAGCTCGCGATGGCCCCGGTCGATCAGTACGAGCAGTTGCACGCTCTTGGGGCGGCCCTGGTCGAAGAGCGCGTCGAGCGCGGCTCGGATGGTACGTCCGGTGTAGAGCACGTCGTCCATCAGGATGATGTCTCGACCATTTACATCGAATCCGATCGGACTGGGCGTCACTGTAGGGCGAGGGCCGGCCGTTGAAAGATCGTCGCGGTAGAAGCTGATGTCGAGCGTGCCAATGTCTACGGGCTGCTTCTCGATCTTTGAGATGAGCGAGCCCAGGCGCTGTGCAAGCGGAATGCCTCGGCGCTTGATGCCGATCAGGCCGACGTTCGCCGATCCGTTGTTCTTTTCAACAATTTCGTGGGCAAGACGCACCAGGGTGCGTTCGATCTCGGAGGCAGACATCAACCGGCCCTTCTCGCGGAGGTTGGGCTTCGGCTTTGGCGTGGTTTCGCTCATAGAGGATTTGCCAAATGATAGCAGGGCAGCGCCGTCCTAAGCCGCCGTAGTACGGCGAGCTCGCAGCAAGCCCGCGAGCGCTCCTCCGAAGACCGACACCATGAAGATAAAAAGGAGCAGAAGTGCAAAGCCGGTGAGCATCATGGTCGTGCGGAACTGCAGCGAGTTGATCAGGCTGAGGCTCTCCGGCGGGATAGGGCGTGTCGTCGCAAGCTGGTCGAGTTGCGCCTTCATTGCCTGCGCGGTGTCGTTGTCGAAGCTGGACATGGAATGCAGCCCGAAGCGCGCAACTACCATGCCGATGGCGAGCGCAGTGCCGAGGAAGAAAGCAAGGGTGATGCCGACAAGTATGCCGATGCGGGCGCCGATGCCTGCGTTCATCATGGCAAGCGGCCGGCGGCGCTGGTACAGCGCAAGCGTGGTAAGGGATGCGCTGATGACCCAGATCGTACTGAGCGGCGAAAGGTTCGGCAGCCTTGCCGCAACCACGCTGAGCAAGACCGCTATGCCCGCCACAACTACGGCGCTGCGAATCGCGAGTCTCCAGTCAACCTGGTCAGGACGCGGCGGCGGAAGCGATCCCGAGGAAGCCTCGGACAAAGTCGCCTCCGCGCCGGTCGAGAGCGGCTCGGCATAGTCCGAAAGCAGGAGCTGCGGCGCGCCGCAGTGCGGACAGAAGGGAGGACGTCCGTCCGAGGTGTTGAGCTGCGCGGCAAAGAGATCGCCTCCGCAGCGATGACAGACGTCCTGCATACCAGTTCAGGCTACGCCTGCGGGTGGAGCGGGGCAAGCGAGGTCACAGGAAGCGGAGGCATAATCGTCCCTCCGGTGTCTAAAGGTATAGAAAGACGTGCTGTCGCCGGAACCCGAGAGCCGCTTAGCTGTTCGGCTCGGAGGACCTCAACCTATGCCAGAAATCCTATCGTCCAGATGCCTTCGTACAGCATGCTTCGTCACGCTCCTCTCCGGGCACCTTGTACTTCGCTCGCAGGAGCGTGCGATCTTTCAGGTCAAGCCCTTGGGCGGCCAGAGCACCTTCCATGTCGGCGAGCGGATCCCGCTTGAACTCAGCTTTTCTTCCGCA
>CAZZYQ010000103.1:0-5642 GCA_964658395.1 uncultured Granulicella sp.
AGAAGGTGGGGACGCAGCCGTCACTGCTGGCGAAGATGTTGCCTATGATGTGGACAGTGGCCGGGTGCTTCATGCCATGACACCTGCGTGCAAAATGCGCAAGGCTGCCTGCACTGCAGTCTCACCTAAACTTCTGCGACAGAAGCTCTCCGCCTTCCTGCACTCGATAAAAGCTGTTCGCTGCCACGTCCTTGAATGTCTGCACCTTGCCGTCCTTCCAGAGGATCTTTACTTCCTCAACTTTGGTCGCAGTGCCTAAACCAAAGTGCTGCCGCAGGTCGTTCTGCGAGAGGTAGCTCCCTCCGCTGTGCACTTCGCTCATCTGCTGGACGCCGCCTGCGCGCACGTAGATTCGTGCATTCAGCGCGCTTCGGTTCGACGTTCCCCCATCGAGTTTGAAGCTGATCCAGTGGTTCTTCGGGTCAGGCCGGGTCTCAAGGATCATGGGTCCGCCTGTCAGGTTTTCGACCACCAGGTCGAGTCGGCCAGTGTTGAACAGGTCGCCAACGGCGAGTCCGCGGCTCACCTGCGCGGTTTGCAGCGCCTTCCCCGTCTCACTGCTTACCTCGCGAAACGTTCCATCGCCGTTGTTCCAGAACAAAAGCTTCGGCTCGCGAAACGTCGTTCCTAGCTTGGCGTTGTCCACCTGAGGATAGACGTGTCCGTTTACGAGCAAGAGGTCCAGGAGTCCACGGTTTGCCGTGTCGAGAAAAGCGTCGCCCCAACCCACATATGGTTCGGTGGCCTTCGCGATCCTTGCGGCATGCGCAACATCGGTGAAGTTCATCTCACCTTCATTCCGGTAAAGAACAAGATAGTCCTCGCTGAAGTGCGAGATCGCGATGCTCTCTCTTCCTGTACGGGCATAATCACCCAGAGCAATGCCCATGTTCGCTTGCTCGCCGCCGCTTTCACTCAGGGCGACACCAGCCTCATTTGCCATCTCGGAGAAGTGGCCGTTGCCGTCGTTTCGGTAAAGATAATTCGGCTCTCCATCATTCGCGACCAGCAGATCGAGCTTGTCGCCGCCATCGAAGTGCGACCAAACGGACTGCAGTCCGAAGTAGCCCTTTTCATCTGAGACCCCCGCATCGCGGGCGACCTCGGTAAAGGTGCCGTCGCCGTTATTGCGGTACAAGCTGTCCGGCGCGCCTTTCAGGCCCCGCGGTCCGCACTGCACTGCCACATCGTGATATTGGCAAGTCTTCTGCGATCCAAAAGCCGGCAGATGTTGCAGGTCAAGATCGACGTAGTGGGGCACAAACAGGTCCACCAGCCCGTCGCCGTTGTAGTCGCCGAAGCTGATGCCTGTCGCCCAGCCTTTGTCCTTGTCCAGTCCAGAGCTCCTGGTTACGTTCCGGAACGTGCCGTCTCGATTGTTCCTGTAAAGCACGACACCACCGAAGCAGCTGACTGCCATGTCCGGCCAGCCATCGTTGTCGAAGTCGCCGACCGCAACGCCCATCGCCCAGCACGGGTAAGCAACGCCGGCCTTGTCGCTCACATCGGTGAATGTTCCATCGTGATTATTGCGGTACAGCGCACTGCGGGCCTGCTTGCCCGCAAGCGCCATCGCCACGCTTGGTGCATTGGTGAAGTAGATGTCCAGCCAGCCGTCGCCGTCATAGTCCAGCAAAGCCACGCCGCCGCTCATCGACTCCACAATGTATTTCGCTTCAGGGCTTGATAGATGTTCGAAGTGGACGGCTGTTGACGCTGTAATGTCTACGAGATGCGGTACTGCCTCCACATGTGCCTGGCCAGGGCATGCCCGGGCGCATGTGCATGCCAGCACAACGGCGATCAGTCGGGCGGCCGCACTACTCCTTCGCATCGTTGCCTTGCGGCGCGGTCGCGCGCAGCGCTTCGT
This sequence comes from uncultured Granulicella sp., assembly GCA_964658395.1. Classification (GTDB taxonomy): domain Bacteria; phylum Acidobacteriota; class Terriglobia; order Terriglobales; family Acidobacteriaceae; genus Edaphobacter. The sequence continues at coordinate 1,871 of CAZZYQ010000103.1, forward strand.
AAACTCCGCGCAGTTGGTCCTTGATCGCCTTCAACCGCTCGTACTCCCCGACCTCGCGCTTCGCGTCATCTGGCCTGTGTAGACGCCGGTAGACGGCGCTGAGCCGATAGTGTGCCAGCGTGTTCGAAGGATCAGTCCTGATGACCTGTTCCAACAGCTTCGCAGCCTCGTCCGCGTGGCCTGTCTCTACAAGCTCATGTGCCAAACCGATGGACGCGTCTGCGCTCTCCGGATCCAGCACGAGCGCACGCTTATAGAAGTTCATTGCAACATCATGCTTCCCGCCGTCAGCTGCGAGATCGCCCAGCCTTACCAGGGTCTTGTCGTCATTCGGGTTCTGCTTTAGGGCCGCCTCGTATTCCTGCGCAGCTTCAGCTTTTAGCGCGGGCTCCGAAGAGGCAGCCAGCACCTCGGCCAGCTCGAAGTGCGCTCCTGGGAGGCTTCCGTCCAGCTTCAACGCTGCCCGGAGATTCTTGATAGCGCCGGCGTTGTCGCGTTCGCGGACCAGCTCATGCGCGATTGCCTGATGCATCTGCGCCGATTCGGGCGCCGCTAGCGAAAGGTTCAGAATCGACTCCCCGGCAAGATCGGTATACACGCGATACGCCGCGTATAGCACCTCTGGATCGGCAGGCATCGCGGCCCGCAACTGACCGATGGCAGCAGCCGCCGCAGGAAGGTCGCTTGCCGCGGTGTCCATCTCGACCAGTTCCAGCCCGGCTTCTTTGCGCACCTTTGCGTCCTGGAGATGCGGCAATGCAGCATGGAGGTCGGCCCTCGCCGCCGCTGCCTCGCCGTTACGGCGCTCAGAAAAGCCGAGCAGCGCCTGCACCTTACTCTGTGTAGGATCAAGCTGCAGCGCCGCCTTCAGGTGCGGCTCGGCCTCTTTGAATTCACCGGCAAAGTAGAGCAGCACACCAAGGTTGGCCTGCGCATCCAGGTTCCTGGGATCTGCTTCCACAACGATCGCGAACTCCTTGCGCGCCAGCTCAGGCTGCCGCTCTAGGAGATACTTGCGGGCCTGCTGCTCATGTTCCGCAACGTCTACGCTTTGCGCCTGGAGGAAAGATTGGCCAGACACGCAGAGACAAGCGAGAAGAGCAACGGAAGCGTAGGCGTCGATCATACAGAGTCCACTATAGAGTTCGCAGTGTAGATCACGAAACAAATGCAATCGGCGGCCGAAGCCGCCGAATGCACCGTAGGGAAGCTCTGCGGAGATTAGAACTCGAGGTGTGCCGCCAGCTGCACGCCCCGTCCACCATTCGTTACGGAGTTGATCTGCTGCGTATTGTCGGCGACCCGGAAAGCCTGACCGGGCAACTGGCCGCTGAAACCTGTCAACGTGTAGTTGCCGCCTCCGGGCAAACCGAAGTTAGCGTGATTAAGAGCGTTCGTCGCGTCGGCCCTGAACTGGAGCTTCACACTTTCGTAGATATCGAACGTCTTGCCTATAGATAGATTGACCAGTTCTACTCCAGGACCATAGAGAGAATTACGGCGGACATTACCGAGTGTGCCTGGCGCTGGAAGTGAGAAGGCAGCCGGGTTGAACCACACCGTATGGTTCTTCCCGTTCAAATACAAAGGAGCGCCGCTGTAGTTTGGAAATTGCGAGCCTGCCTGCTGATAGGTAGTCCCGCCGCCGACACTTACCGTAAACGGATTCCCACTTTGAAGAATGTTCGTGGTCGTTAGCTGCCAGCCACCGAGTACCTCGTCGAGTATCCAGTTCTGGTTCATGTACTTCCTTCCGCGTCCGAAAGGCAACTGGTATACCAGCCTGTTTTTGAACGCGTTGTGAACATCAAAGTTGGAGTTGCTGTAGTTGGCCGCACATCATTGGCAATCTGATAATCCTGATTGCCGGCTCTGCTACCCCAACCCGATGAGTCTTGGGAATCGGTGAAGTGCGCCCAGGTATAGTTTGCGTCGAAGCTAATACCGCCAACGAGTCGCCGGTTGATTGAAGCCTGGAACGAGTTGTAGTTCGATATTCCGTTGTTCGTGCTGGCGCTGATTCCCTGGAAGAGGGGGTAAGGACGAAACTGCGTGTCGTTAGAACTCAGGTGATTGAGCGGCACTGCGTTTATGTCCGTGGGAAAATACAGGTTTCTTCCATGGCTTCCCACATATGCCAGTTCAAATACCATGTTCGAACCAAGCGCGTTCTGCATCGCCAGGTTGTATTGAAAGATTTGAGGAGTAGGTGTGTGGTATGGGTTCTCACTCGCACCCTGGCCGTTGAAGCGCGCCGGATCGGTGGACGCAGGGGTGTAGGGCAGCGGCGCACCCGTCTGAGCATTTGTGCCGGTCCCACCAAAGTAAGTGATCGGAGTGATTCCGTTGGTCTGGTCAGCGATGCCGCCGGAGGCGCTGATTTCTCCACCCATTCCACCGCCATAGGTGTCAAGGCTGAGATTATAAGCATAGAGACCGAATCCGCCCCGGACGGTTGTTGTCGGATGAGGGAGCCATGAGAATCCCACACGCGGGAGGAAGGTCTTGTACTCGTTTGCCTGTAATTGCGTCCTGCCGTTGGCGTGCGTTGATCCGAACCAGTAAGCGCCTTTCGATCCATCTGCAGGGTTCGTCACAGTGGGATCAAATGTCGCCATGTTTCCATGGACCTCATTCCAGCCATGTCGAATCTGGTAACGCAGGCCGACATTAAGGGTCAGGTTCGATCGCACTTTGTAGTCGTCCTGCACGAAGATCTGCGGACTCTTCAGCCGGCCACCATACTCGGGAGATACGCTTGCATACCAGTTATCTGCAGCACCCAGCAGGAAGTCCGCGTAGTCCAAACCGGTTGTCGAGTCGGGGCTTGCTATCCCCTTGTCATTCGTGGTCCAGTTGCGCGTGTATGATCCATTGAACTGGAGCGTTCCGGCATTCGTGTTACCCCAGGCTGTGGAGTTGTCCTGGTAGATCAGAAATTCACCGCCGAAGTGAAGAATATGCTTACCTTGGATCATCGTCACAACGTCCGATGGATCAAAGGCATGCTCCTTGTAAACGGCGTTTGAGCTTGGATTTATCCAGGCGTATGGATAGGATCCGTTGAACTGCACCGCCGGGAGGCTATCTGCCACTGCGAACTGCCAGCCAAGTTGAGCAGGGTACCCCTTGCCTAACGTCAAATCCTGGTAGAAGTTTCCCTGGTAGGTGTATCCGAACCGTACTTCGTTAATCACCTTCGGGCTGATCGTCCAGACCTCAGTCACCTGTGCGGTATTGCTGTCAACATCTCCGCTTTGGCAGCCGACGGGGCAAGCGGACACTGAGTTCGGATAGACCACGGGAGTGTCGCGCTGCTGGTCGGTCAACGAAAGCCGGTGGGCTGCGTTCAGGTTGTAGTCCACTCTGCCGAAATACCGACGGTAAGGCGTTGACTGCGGAAGACTTGAGAAGAAGTTATTTTGAAGAAGTCCCGCTCCGTTCAAAGTTCCCGGAAGGAATTTGCTGCCCGCTATGTGGTTGCTCGGAGTTGGATAGAACTTCTGGAAAGCGGCAGACACTTTATCGAAGAGACCGGCTGGGATAGCGTTACTCCCGTATTCCTCCAAAAACGTCTTGCGTACCGGGTATGGATCTCCGGCGCTGTCGTGCGCGATTGTCTGCGTGGTGGGGTCATAGATCAGGTGCTGGCCACTGAAGTCACCGGCCAAAACGGCTTCGGTCGGGACAGTCTGCGTCGCATTGCTGGCAGACCCATGGTTGATGATCTGATCATAGTTGAAGTAGAAGAATGCTTTGTCTTTACCGTTGA
>CAZZYQ010000104.1:0-5611 GCA_964658395.1 uncultured Granulicella sp.
CCGCGCCGTTAGCTTGCCTTCGCGAGCGCGATCCCCTGCTCTGTATCCGCCTCCGTAGTTCTCTCGGCGGCGGAATCTTCGAGCGCGGCGAGGATGACGGCGGAGGTCTTCTGGATCACTTCCCGACTCTCGGTAAGGAGGGCGGCATTGCCATGATACAAACCGATGTAGTCGGCGGAGTTTCTGCCGCTGTTGAGTCCGATGGCGGTTCCTACGACGAACGCAATCGCCTCGGCTTCGGTCTCGCGCACGGTCTTGGTGGTCGAGATGCGCCGCTCGGCACGATGCAAGAAAGCGTGTCCAAGTTCGTGAACCAAGGTGCTGAACTCCTCCGCCGGAGACTGTCCGGGGAGCAGGACGATTCTGTCGCCGTAGCACATCCCCAAAGCGATACATAGTATCCACAGGGATCGACTCTTGTGGATCACTAGATCACTAGAAACACTTGAATCTCTTGCTTCCTATTAAGGCATACGCGGAAGGTCCGGTGGGGCTGGGATGTAGCGGTTTGAATGACGGACACATATAGGACACTTTCTGCACTCCAGAAGGCACTTTTCAGTACTACTCGGTACAACAACTCACCTCGTGTCAGCTTGTATTTTCAATCACTTGCATTGATTCCAAACCGCTTAGCAAATTGGAAGGCGGCCCTGAAAAGGCCGGCGTCGGCGGTTCGATCCCGTCTCTGGCCACCACTTCAATTGATCCTCACCGCCAGGCACGAAGCCTTGCGCGTTCTTAGCTCCAGGACACAGACGGTCTTGAGCGTCGCGCCTTGAGCGGAGTGAGCGTAAGACCTAACTCAACCAGTGCCTGAGCCATTCCTTCGGCGTAAGAGCGTGCCCGTATTTGATTACTTTGTCGGCGGTGTCTGCGCCGTGGCCGGGTTTACCGGCGACTGCGATGCCGGTGTCGTCATGGGCAGGACTGGAAGCGTGACCTGGTCAGGTGTTGCAGGATCGTCGCGCAGGCGAACGTAGAACGATGTGTCCGTCGGATGCGGTATGCTCACGCTGTTGCCGACAAAGCCTTCCGGCACGGTCACCGGCGACGTGAAAGAAGCGTCCACGCTGAAGGAATCTACGAGGTAGAGGTCTGATCCCTCAAGAGTGCACTGCTGTTTGCCTGGACGTGCTGGACAGTGGAGGTCCGTCAGCGTTGGCAGCCGAACCAGTGTGCCGAGTGGGATCCAGTCGCCGGTGGTTCCATCCGCTGCGACCGCCCGCAACCGGAGCGGACCAAATGCCGACGGGCCGAAGACCTTCAACGGCTCGAGCGTAGCCAAGACGGTCCGTTTATTCTGCAGGATCAGAGTTCCAGCCGCAATGCTAAGTGTGGTGTGGAGGGTATCGTCGACGCTGGCTACCTCAATCTGCTGCCCGCGCGGATAGCTGTCTGGTGACTTCAGAAAGAAGGTCACCTTCTGCGTAAGAGGAAGATCATCGGCCGAAAGGTGAATAGGCGATGGTCTCGTCTGGTCCACACCTTTGCTGATAAGAGTCACCACTGGCCGGGGGGGCGCGACCGTCACAGGAAGGGTCAGCGTCCGTCCGTCTTTCAAGGTGGCAGTCACGGTGAACTTATCTCCGGAGTTAAGCTTAGCTACTGGAAATTTAGGGTCGCTTAGCTTGGGGTCGACATTCAGGAGAAGCTGGCGCTTTGCGTCACCCGTGGTTTCTGAGCCCGGAGTCGGAACGTTGCTCCCCGGAACGAAGATCAGGCCCTTCAGCTCTACTTGCTTTACCTGGTCGAGATTCGTTCCAGTCAGGCTCGCGGTCGCGTCCCCGGCATGAAGGTTGAACGCCTCCAGCTTTGCCGGTTCAGAGAACGTCTTCGCCGTCACCATATCGAGCGACGTACTTCCATACTGTTTGATCGCGAGTCGCACGGTGTCCGTGTTCAGCGAGGGCAGCGGCAAATTCAACGCGATCTCGTTCGGCTTGTCCGCACCTTTCCATTCGAGTTTCGTCTCCTTACCCGGCACAGAGTCGGCGACGATTGCCTCGACGCACGCACTTCCCGTTGATGCAAGCGTCAGGTGATTGTCCTGCCCTACGATCAGAGGGTCTGTCGTGATCAGCTTCCAGTCCTTCCCGGGGATATCTTGCAGTGGAAGCGTCGGCCCGGTGAACGGATCGAAGCCCCACATCCCACTCACGGTACCGCTTACAGTGGCGCCGGTGGAGGCAAGGTCTACTCTGTCATGGTTCTTGGCGACGAGTGCCGAAGGCACACCTGCGACCGGGCTGTTTCCGCCTACGGGCACCGTGACGATGCCAGTGTCCGCTGCGGAGTGGGCCTCTTGTGCGGCCACCGGCAGCGCCTCGCGGCGTTCTCTCGGCGCAGGCACTAAGCCGCCGCGGAACGCATCCGGATGCAGAGCGATATCAGGAACGGGAGTCGGTGAGTTCACATGCAGCTTCAGGTCGTGCGCGAAGCCAGTCGAGTACACCAGCGGCGCACCCTCTAATCCCAGAACAAGATCGGGCCGCAGCAGGCAGGCAACCTGCTTCGTATCGCTAGCGCGAAGCGGCGGCGATGCCGCCTCCTGCACTGCAGGAAGGCCGATGACCAGGACCGACTTGGGATTATGGAACGATGGCGCTGCGTTGAGCTTAAGGTTCAACTGCTCCTGATTAGGAAAACTGATCGCGGGGATGTACTGGTATTGCGCGGTGTGCAGGCTGCTGGTCAGCCGCACCAGGTCGACGATGGCGCCGACATAGGCGCTGTACAGACCGCCTCCCACCATGGAGGTGTTGCTGGCCTGCAGGATGAAGTCGCTGGTCGTGCCGTTCGACAGCGCCGCTGCGATGGTCTGGCCGTGACCATCGTCCAGCAGGAGTTGACTGCCGCTTTGGGTCAGGCAGTTGTACTGCTGGTCTACCGGCTGCTTGAAGCAGGCGTCGTTCGGCTTCAAGGCGAGCGTTCGGGCCAGAAGTGCAGAGTGGCTGGCCAACGCCTTGGCGTCAGTCGGGTCGATCGTCCGCATTCCGGCAAGATACTTTTCGATGCGCGACTGCTCGAACCCAGCCTCGTTCAGGTCCTGCGATGCTCGGACAAAGATACCGGGCCGTCCTTTCACCGCCGATCGCAACGTGCTAAAGTCGCCGCCGGTTTCAGGCGCAAGGAAGAGGATGACCTGCTGCGCTTCGTCGGGGACGGTAATAAATACGCCTTCAGCCTGGACGCTCTTGTTCCACGTCTCTATGCGAGTAAACCAGCTGTCCGGAGGAGGGTTGGTCGTGCCGCGAAGAAAGGCAGCGACCAGCAAATACTTTACCGATTGCGTTGGCGGAAAATCAGGGTGCAGCCAGAGCTTGTCTCCAGGCTTCAGATTCGGTACTTCGGCGATAGGCAGGGTGACGCCGTTACGAGTGACCCGCACATCGATCTTCGGTCCGGCGAGATCGAAACGTGCGGGGTCGGCCCACAGCAAAGCAGAGCAGAGGAAAAGGGCGGCTAAACCCGCGAACATCGAGCAGCGGAGCGGCTTGGCCATACCCTCATTTTAGACGAGTGATGAGGCCCGGAGTCCGCCAAACGGTTTAGAGTCTGTGAAAGGTGCGCACGCAACCGTTGCCGAAGACCCTCCCATACTCGCTCTCTCGCGGCTGAGATCTCGTCCTCAAATCAGAAGATTGTCCCCCCCGCTCAACAAACGCAAGGAATGCTCAAACCACCAAGGATTGCTGGGTGTCAGGTCCAGTAGAGGATTTTGATTCCCGGGATAACCGTCCTGAGCTCCCGTTCCAGGAAGGATCGCATTTCGTTCATGGTGTCCCTGGGATAGACATACTTGAAACCGCCGAACTTTGTGCGCTTTTCCGCTCGATCTGCTTCTTTCAGGTCCATGGTGGTCTTCGGGTACCAGCCCAGCAGCACCTCCTTCGATCCCGGAGTGAACCGATGGGTAATCAGCTCCGCCGTGACGTCTAGGCCAGCCACATCTCCGAGAGCGGCGGCTATGTGTGCGAACAGGGTCTTGTACTCAGCCTGCCAATTGCGGATCTGCATGATCGGCGCGATGGTAAGCCCGACCGGATAGTTGGCCATCGCGAGCGTGCGCATTGCTGCGAGGCGCTGTGAAATGCTGGCCGTTCCACCTTCAAAATCACGAGAGATGCTGGCGGCGTTCAGAGAAAAGCGAACTCGCGTACGCTTCTGGTGCGGTAGCGAGACAAGGCGCGCCACGTTGTCGAATTTAGTGGTCCAGCGAAGCTGAACAGGCGCGTCCCACCCACCGAAGACGCGAATGCTTTCTTCGAGCGCTCCGGTCAAGTGCTCGATGCCGAGCGGGTCGGTATAGCAGGAGGCCTCAAAGGTTGTGCCCTCGTTTGCCCGGTCGCGAGAGCGCGAAGTAACAGTGCCGTTTCCCGCATAGGAGCGGAGTCCTTCGAGTATCTGAAGGAGGTTGGCGTAGGCCCGTGTCACCGGCGGTCCGGCCAGTGAGCCCGCAAGATAGCAGTACTGGCAGTGCGCAGGGCAGCCTTGCGCGATGTGGAACTGCCAGTCTGCCGAGGGAGGAATCGGCTGCAGCTTCCGCTGACCCGGAGGAGAGACAACGATTGCGAATGTGGTCTTCGCCAGCGCGTAGCTTCTGCCCACGGTGTCTGCGTTGAAGCCGCTGAGCCGGTTGCCCGGCAGCCGGATCACTTCTGCTCCGAAGGATGCTGCCCGCTCCAGCATCGCACGGCCATGTGCCAGGTTATAGGCGTCTGGCGTGATCAGCACCCGGCGAGGCCGCCAAAGCTTCGCTATTAAAACATCGGTGTTTGTGCTCGGGATGATGCTCGCAGCCGCAGCCATAACACTTGGAAGACGAGCGCGCCGGCAGGGATGTTCGACGACCACACGGGTGTTGAGGCGGTCGAAACTGGCCTGCGCCTACCTCGGAGGTCACCAGGCCTACTTCCCTGCGAAGCGCGACGATGGATGGTCTGAAGCGACAGCGCCGTCGCGGATTGTGACGACCCGGTGAGCGTATTCGGCAATGTCAGGCTCATGGGTGACCACGACGATTGTGTTGCCGCTTGCATGGAGATCGTCGAAGAGCGCCATGATCTCGACGCCCGTCTTCGAGTCGAGGTTTCCCGTAGGTTCGTCGGCCAGAATGATGGAGGGTTTGTTCACCAGCGCACGGGCGATTGCGACGCGCTGACGCTGCCCACCGGAAAGCTCATTCGGCTTGTGCATCATGCGGGTGCCGAGGTTCACCGATTCGAGCACAGCTTTGGCGCGGGCGATGCGTTCGGCTGCCGGTGTTCCGTTGTAGATCAGCGGCAGCTCGACATTGTGCAGCGAGGTCGCTCGGGCCAGCAGGTTGAAGGTCTGGAAGACAAACCCAATCTCCTTATTGCGGATGCGAGCCAGTTCGTCGTCGTTCAACTCGGAGACGTCGTGCCCGTTCAGCCAGTACTTGCCCTTGGTCGGTGAGTCAAGGCAGCCGATCAGATTCATCAGCGTCGACTTGCCGGAGCCCGATGGCCCCATGATCGCGACATACTCGTTGTGCTTGATGCGAAGATTCACTCCACGGAGCGCGTTCACCTGCTGGTCACCCATCTCGTAGGTCTTCCAGAGATTGTCGGTGACGATGACGTCGCCG
>CAZZYQ010000105.1:0-3137 GCA_964658395.1 uncultured Granulicella sp.
AGCATGATGGCGACGTTGAAGGCGAGCTGGCCGCCGTCGATGGTGCCGCGGGCGATGGCGGCGATGAGGTTTTCGTTCGTGTGCTCCTCGTTGGGCGGCATGTGGACAGTGCCCGCGGTGGCGGGGACTTCTGTTTCAGGCACGAGCATCTTGGCGACGAGGATGGTGCCGGGGGCGGTCATAATAACGGCAGAGAGCAGGTCTTGTGCGTTGATGCCGAAGCTGATGTAAGCGGCCATGATGCCACCCGAGACATGCGCCATTCCGGAGGTCATGATGACCATAAGCTCGGACCGTGTGGCGCCGGAAAGAAACGGCCGAATCGTCAACGGAGCTTCGGTCTGGCCCATGAAGATGCTGGCGGCGACGTTCGTCGACTCCGCGCCAGATGTGCCCATCGTTCGCTGCATGATCCAGGCGACCACCTTGATGATCTGCTGCATCAGGCCGACGTGGTACATGATGGCGAAGAAGGCGCTGACGAAGATGATCGTCGGCAAAACCGAGAAGGCAAGAACAGCGAGCGCATCGCCGGGCGTTCCAAGACGCCCGAAGACCAGCGACGAGCCGTCAGCAGAGTGGCCGAGAAGAGATGTAATGAAGCTGGCGACGGCATGCAGAATAGACTGGCCGGCGTTCCACTTGATGACCATGAAGGCGAAGACGATCTGCAGGCCCAAGCCCCACGCGACAGTTCGCCAGCGGATCGCTTTGCGGTCGGTGGAGAAAGCATACGCAAGGCCGAGAAAGACAAACACCCCGAGAAGACCGGTGAAACGTGACAAGGAATTCTCCTCTGGTTTGCGGCAAATGTTATACGAATGGGTTGAGTGTACTGGGTTGCGGGGTTGGCGACCTAGTGATTTTCGGAGCACGAGCGCGTAACGAAGTCGAGTTGCTATGATTTGAGTTCATGCCCCGGCCTTCCGCGCTTATCGACACCCGCATTTTATTGCGGCGATTGTCTGGACAAACTGAAGCAATTGCCGGATGGCTGTGTCGATCTTTGCTACATCGATCCTCCCTTCAACTCGAACCGGAACTATGAGGTCTTCTGGGGCGAGACGAAGGAGAAGCGGTCGTTCGAGGACCGGCATGAATCGACAAAAGCCTATATATCGACTACCTGCGGCCCCGATGCGTCGAGATTGCACGGGTGCTGAAGAAGACGGGATCGTTCTACTACCACTGCGACTGGCACGCGTCCCACTACGTAAAGGTGATGCTGGACCAGATATTGGGCGACAGGTCGTTGGACTTCATGGAAGTGTGGTATCCCATTCAGGTGAAGCAGAAAGACAAGGTCGGGCGGCCCGATATTGACGCGTTCGAGGCGGTGATGGTCCGTGAGGGGCGAATGAAGGGCTTCTTCGTCTCGTTCGATTACACCTCGGACGCGCTTACGGAGATATCGCGGTTCTTCAAGCAGACGGCACGAGTGATCGTTCCGCTGACGGTGAAGCAGATCCTCGAGGATGAGATTGCAATGAAGCTGGTGTAGTATTCGGGTTCAAGCAATTCGCTGTACCAAGAAGAGGAGAGAACGGCGTGCCACTTCCAAGCGACGAGAAGTTAATTGCTCTCAGCGAAGACATCCTAAAAGCATTTGAGGCAGTGTTTGGCCAGCATCCCGGCTTTAGACCGGCGCACGCCAAAGGTGCAATGCTGACTGGCAGCTTCACACCATCAGCCGAGGCTGCAGCCTTGTCCAGAGCGCCTCACTTTGCGGCTGCTTCGACACCGGTAACCGTGCGGTTCTCTAATTCAACCGGACTTCCCAGCATTCCCGATACTGACGCAAACGCTGACCCGCGGGGGATGGCGATACGGTTCCATCTTGGTGAGCGCGTCCATACCGACATTGTGAGCCACTCGACAGACGCCTTTCCCGTTCGTACCGGCGGGGAGTTCCTGGAGTTTCTCAAGGCGATTGCGTCGAGCGCACCCGGAACGCCTTCTCCTACACCAGTGGAAGCGTTTGTGGGCTCGCATCCCTCGGCGCTGGCCTACGTGCAGATTCCCAAACCCGCGCCTGTAAGCTTCGCGACCGAAGCGTACTTCGGTGTTACCGCAGCGGAGTTCATCAGTGATTCAGGCACATCGCAGTTCTTTCGCTATCGCATAATGCCGCAGGCCGGGCTTGAACATCTGGATGAAGACGGAACGGCGACCCGAGGAGCCGATTACCTGTTTGAGGAGATGAAGTCACGCATTGCTGCTGGACCGGTCGTGTTCCACCTGAAGGCGCAGCTTGCAGGCGTGGGCGATGTGGTTGACGATGCCACTATTCACTGGCCCAGTGATCGCCCCGTAGTTGATCTGGGAACCATTACGCTGACCGCACCGGTGGCTGACGACGCGGCGGAACAGAAGCAGATCATCTTCGACCCAATCCCGCGCGTGGAAGGCATTGAACCCTCGAACGACCCGCTGCTGGAACTGCGCGCTGCGGTCTACCTGATCAGCGGTAGACGCCGCAGAAAAGCATAGAAGCAGGAGGCCACTCCGATGGAAGATCTTAGGTATCCGGTAGGGCACTTCACCGCTCCGGCTGTTCTGACTCCCGCAGCGAGGAGCGAGGCGGTCGCGACTCTGGCTGAACTGCCGGAAGAGCTGCAATCCGTCATCGCGCCCATGTCGTACGAGCAGCTGCATACGCCCTACCGCGAAGGCGGATGGAGTGTGCTGCAGGTGGTCCATCACCTTGCCGACAGCCATGCGAACGCTTCCATACGGGTGCGGCTTGCGCTGACTGAAGAATTGCCAGCAATCAAGGCTTACGACGAGAAAGCGTGGGCAGAACTGGGCGATGCCGAGGCGCCTGCCGCGTGGTCTCTTGGCATCATCGAGAACGTTCACGCGCGCTGGGTCATGCTGCTCCAATCGCTTGATGAAGCGCAATGGCAGCGGGGGTTTGTGCATCCGGAGCGAGGCCGATCGACCATCGAACTGGCGACGCTGTTGTATCAGTGGCACTCAAAACATCATCTGGCCCATATTGTGAACTTGAAGAAGCGAATGGGATGGTAACGGGGAAAGAGCGGATGCGGGGGTCTCTCCACTCCGCTTCGCTCCGGTCGAGATGACGCTTTTGCCGCGGGTCCAGTTGCGATGACGCTTTCGCGGCGGTTCAGGTT
>CAZZYQ010000105.1:3147-5521 GCA_964658395.1 uncultured Granulicella sp.
GCGGTGACGCTCGGTGGTTCCGTTGCGATGACGCTCGGTGGTTCAGTTTGAGATGAAGCTTTGTCGGTGGTTCAGGTCGAGATGATGTGTCGTCCGTTTAGTTGAGCTTAATTTCAGGCGCGCAGAGAGGCAGAGCTTGCGGTGAAGCCACGAGCGGAGAAAGCAGCGGAGCAGACGCCGCAGGAGATCGCAGCGGCACTTGAGGGCTTTTTTGCGGAACATCCGTCGTCGGTTGTGCTTGAAGACGGCAAGGTGCTCTTCGACATGCGGCAGGCAAAGTATTCTCTGACGACGGAGCACGGCCGGTGCTCCCTGCACCTGTGGGGCGAAGGTGGGAACCTGGTACGGACCGTCGGCGCAACGATCATGCGCGGCGACGTGCTGAAGCTGACCACGCATCGGTTTGGGCAGGCGAAGCCTCAGACGCTTGAACTGGCAGCCGACAAAGACCGGCGAACACCTTCTACGCGTGAGGCAGCAAGACTGAAGTTTCTGCGCCGGCTGGAGCGTGTTCTGGCGCGCGAGTTTCCGGAATGGAACGCTGATTCCTTTCGCACGTCAATGGACCTCGAACGCAGCTTCGGGCCAGCTTACGCGCGTGGAGTTCTGACCAAGGGAACGCAAGCCTGGGCTGCTATCGCCGTGAACCAGGAAGAGACGCAGGCAACAGTAGATGGTGTGCTGACTCTTGGTGTCTTATGGTTGGCGGTATGCCGGGAGAACGCCGGCGGCCGAAGGCTGTTTCAGGGGCTGAAGGTGATCGCCCCGCGCGGTATGGAGACGCTGACGCTCTCGCGCCTTGCCTGGATGAACACCGACGCCGCACACTGGGAGCTTTGGGCGTTCGATGAAGATACCGAAGAGTTGGTGCAGCGCGATCCGGCTGATCATGGGAACTTGCTGACACGGCTTATCCACGCGCCGAATCAAACGGCGGCGCAGGAGCGTTTTGCCGAATCGGCAGCGCGGGTGATGGCTGTCGTTCCCCAGGCGATGCAAGCCGATGTAGAACAGCGTCTGCGGAGTGGAAGCGAGCTTGCCTTTCTCTTGCACGGGCTCGAGTTTGCGCGCATCAGGACAGGATACTCCGCGCAGAACTTCAACCGGCTGCAGGAGATTACGTTCGGTGCCGGGGCCAATGAGACCCCGCTGACGGAAGAAAACGTTGCGGAGTTGCGGGAGTTGGTGGAGCGCCTGTTCGCAAGAAGAAATGCGGCCGGAAGTCATCGCGATCCGCTCTTCCGAATGCAGCCGGAGCGATGGCTCGAGAGCGTGTTGCGCCGGGATGTGATGTCGATCGACGCCAGGCTCGATCCGGAGCACGTTTACACGCAGGTGCCGGCGTTCGCAGCGGCCGATCGTGGCATGCTCGATCTGCTGGGTGCAACGAACGACGGTCGGCTCGCAGTGATCGAGCTAAAGGCGGAGGAAGACCTGCACCTCGCGTTGCAGGGGCTTGATTACTGGATCAGAGTGCGTGCGCACCATCTGGAGAACCGTGACCCGGTGACGGGACTTGGAGAGTTTCAGAGGCACGGCTACTTTGGCGGAGTTCGACTGGCATACGATGCAGACCCCAGGCTGTATCTGGTCGCACCGGCGCTGCGCGTCCACCCGGCGACGGAGATCGTGCTGCGTCATCTTTCACCCAGAGTCGAATGGACCCTGGTGGCGCTCGATGAACGCTGGCGACAGAAAGTGCGGGTAGTCTGGCGAAGGCGAAGCAGCGATTCAGCTACCGGGTCGCAGGTCTATCACGAAAGCTGAGCAGATACAGGACGCCCAGCACAATGGCGAAACCTAGACCCGCAAGAACCACTCCGATCAGGACAGCGGATGTGATCGCGCCCAGGAAGTTCTGGGTGTCGTCTGGGTAGGAGTGCTGGAGGTGGTTGAGGAAGAGCAGGAACGCGATGGGGAGCGAGACCAGGAACACTCCAAGACCCGCGAGAACAGCGAGAGCGATCCGTTTCGGCCAACCGTCTTCAGTCTTCGGGTTCTTGCGCCAGCGTATCTGCATGCCTCAGGCGAGTATAGCCTCGGGTTGGTGCTCGACTTCGCATTCCGGCGCTTGCTCCGCCGTGCGGGTGAAGAAAGCTTCGACGGAATCGAGAACTGCCGAACCATCCTTTGCTTCAAAGATGGACTTGCGTAGTGCGGCGCCGCCGGGAACGCCGTGGGTGAACCAGCTGGCGAACTGCTTCATCTTTCCGACGCAGTCGCGGTGTCTCTGCTCGCGTGCCGTCTGACCGGAGGCAGCGATGGCCTCGGCACGGACCATTTCAGCGCGCTCTTCAAGGGCAATCTCGTCGACCAGCATCTGGAAGTAGGTGCGGATCATGCGGTAGCGGTCTGTATCCGTCGGAACGTCATA
>CAZZYQ010000106.1:0-5438 GCA_964658395.1 uncultured Granulicella sp.
TAATCCCGCCAACCCCGCCAGGTCCGGAAGGAAGCAACGGTAACGGGCTAGTACGGGCGCAGTAGGTCACCCGGTGCTAAAACACTCCCCAGACATTTAGAGACGAAGGTCCTTTCCTGGCGCAGCAAGGCTTGGCATCCGTCTGTAATAGTTTTGTATTCTGAATACGGAACAAAGTCTGTCTGAGGTGAGTGTTGAGTCTGACGTTGAAGCCGCGCGAACAAGCGCGTACCTTGGTTCCCGCAAAGATCACCTCTGTTGGTATGTACGTTCCTCCCCGGCTGCTGACCAACGCCGATCTCGAAAAGATGGTCACGACCAGCGACGCCTGGATCGTCGAACGAACTGGCATCCATCAGCGCCACCTTGCGGATGCAGGAGTCGCGACCAGCGATCTCGCTGCAGCCGCCGCCAAAGACTGCCTCGCCAAGCGCGGCATTGCGGCGGGTGAGGTCGATGCGATTCTAGTCGCCACCGTGACCCCCGACATGCTCTTCCCCGCGACCGTGTGCCTCGTACAGGAAAAGATTGGCGCAACAGGCGCCTGGGGCTTCGATCTTTCCGCTGCCTGTTCGGGGTTCCTCTACGGACTGCAGATGGGTGCCAAGCTGGTCGAGTCCGGGTCGCACCAGAAGGTCATGGTGATCGGCGCCGATGTCATGAGTTCCATCCTCGACTACACCGATCGGTCCACCTGCATCCTCTTTGGCGACGGCGCCGGTGCGGTCCTTCTCGAACCCGCCTCCCAGGACGAAGTCGGCATGGTGGATTTCATACATGAGATCGACGGATCGGGTGCTTCATCGCTGTACATGCCGGGCGGTGGCAGCCTCCATCCTTCTACGGCCGAGACCGTCGCCGCGAAGATGCACTACGTCCATCAGGAAGGTGGCGCTGTCTTCAAGGTGGCTGTTCGCAAGATGGCAGAACTAAGTGAAGCCGTGATGGCGCGGAACGGCCTGACGTCGAGGGACATCGATCTCTTCATCCCTCACCAGGCCAACCGGCGGATCATCATGGCGACCGCCGAGCGCCTCGGACTGCCAGAGGACAGGATCGTCATCAACATCGGCGAATACGGCAACACGACCGGTGGTACGATTCCGCTCGCGATGGACACGGCGCTGAAACAGGGGAGACTGAAGAAGGGCATGACCGTGCTCCTGGCAGCCTTTGGCGGCGGCTTCACCGTAGGAGCTACCCTGTTGCGCTGGGAGTAAGAAGACCCGGCATAGCAGCGGCCACACGTGTCGCTGCTTCGATGGATGGCCCCCTGTCCTCGTTGTTCTCCGCTGTCATGATCAGTGTGGGTCGCCCAGGGGCGAGTCCGGCAGCAAATCAGCTCTCAGCCTGAGTTACATCGCCTCCGGTTCAGATTTCAGGCCGCGCGCGCCCACGCTGCGAGACGTCTTGAAGAGCTTCCAGAATGCGATGGCGCAACTAACAAGAATCACACTCCAGATGACAACAAGAATGGTGGTCGCCCACTTCTGCGAGAACGCGTTCCACATTCGGAGAACATGCTTGCCGTAGTGAATGCCAAGAAACACCGCGACGCCATGCCGGATGGCACGGCTGATGGTGAAGGTAGCCATGAACTTCGACTTCGACATCCTTAGAGCCCCTGCCGCGAGCACAAAAGGACTGAGCGGCATCGGCGGCGGCAGCAGTGCCGGAAGTGCCACCGACAGGATGGCATGGTTTTCCATCCATCCACACACCCGCTTGAAGATGCGCGGCGGAACATGCTTTTCCAGAAAAGTCATCCCTCCCGACTGCGCCACTTGATAACTCAGGTAGCCGCCCAAAGCCGATCCCGCAGTCGAAAGCACCACCAGCAGCACCCAGTTCGTCTTCTGTGCCGCAAACAGCACCAGCATGATGTCCGTGACCCCGGGAATAGGCAGCGGCACGAAGGAAGAGTCGATGATCGACACGAAAAACAGACCGAACACGCCAAAGGAAAACATCAGGTGAAGGAACTTGTTCTTGTGCGCGCCGTGGCCGCGGCCAGCCAACAGATTGGCGAGCGCCAGAAGAGCGGGCTTACCAGCGAGCTTCAACATAGTTGGGTGTTTGCTCCTGGTCTGCAAAATTGCGCAAGTGGAGACTCCAGCGTGTTTGCTTCTGTCCTAGTTGCTGTCAGTAGAGACGCTGTTGGAATGCGGGAAGTCGCGCCGACCTAGAGAAATAGCGGTCGCGGCAGCGCCGGGAGGACTCCCGCTTCCGCCGAGTACTGCCGGAAGAGCTGAAGTGCTTGGATGCACGATTCGTCCAAAGTGTAATGAATGTTCTCGGTAAGGTAGGCGCGGATGGTGGCCGAAGGCAGAGCGATGCGCGGGGTCCACTCCTGGACGAGCTCACTGATGTGATTGATGCCATTGTCGCGCGAACGCTCGAGGTCGCCGCATAACAGGGCCGCATCTTCGATCGCCTCAGGTCTCGCTGCCCACACGGCGGCGATCCAGGGAAGGCCGGTACGGATCTTCCATTCGTGGGCTACGTCGAACCACTCGCACAGACCCGCGGCTTCCTCTATCTTGCAACGCGCTTCAAGAGCCAGCAAAGCTGGATCTCCAATCAAGAGGGCCGCATCGGCCGATTGAAGCATCGACACCGGGTCTGCGGCCATGCTCCGAAACTCAGGGGACGTTCCCAGAAATCGGCGAAACAACACCTGCACATAAGCACTCGAACTGAGCGATGCTGAATCCGTAGCAACGGTCCGCACCTCTTCGAGGGGTCGCGCGCCGCGGACGATCAGTTGGATGGACCGTACCCGGTCGAGCGAGGCGATCGTCGCCCCCGGCACAATTGCCAGTTCAGGGGTAAGCGCCGCGACCGGGACCAGGCCAACGTCCGACTCGCCGGCAAGCAGGCTCGCCGCGCACTCCGAAGGCTTCATATAAGCAAGCTTGTAGCGCTTCGCCAACTCCGCGGAGCGCGGCGCGTGCTCGAAGTCCCACATCAACGGCGCCGGATTGAGGAAGTCAATCGCGGCAATCCGTACGAGTTGAGAGCGGCGCGTCACAGTGTCTCCATTTGGATGAGCCGAGCAACGGCCCGGATGCGGGCTTGCGGTTTCCCGCATTGGCACTGCAACCAATTGGGGAGTGAAAGTTGGCCCCCGTAACGTGATGCTTCCTTGAGATGATGCCGATTATGTGCACTCGTGTTCATCGCGAGGGAGCGTGTAATGAGTCTGTCGCTTCAAGGAAAACGAGCAGTTGTCATGATCTATGTGTGCCTTGCGGCGGCACCAGTAGGGGCGCAGCAGTATCCGCTGGGCCGCCTTCCGCAGACGGTCTCTGTGGCTACGCTTCAGGTTCCTGCCAAGGCGTGGAAGCACTTCGATAAGGCGCGCGCCGCGGCAGACCACAACCGCCTCGAACAGTCGCAGCAGGAGTCGAGCAAAGCACTTGAGATCGCGCCCGGTTTCGCCAAGGCTTACATCCTGCGCGCCAGCATCGAGCTTCACGAGCGTCAATACGACAAGGCAATCGCCGACGTAGAGGCGGCGCAGAGAAGCGAGCCGAACGTGTTCTGGGCCTCCGTCCTGCTTGCCGGAGCCTACAACAGTACCCATCGCTACAAAGACGCGCGACTGATGCTGGACAATATGCGCGGACCGGAGGCCGATACCTGGCAGGCGGACTACGAACGGTCGCGGACGGAGATCGGCTCCGGCCGCGTCGAGGCAGCGCTCTACTGGAGCGCGATGACTCGCGCCGCCGCGCCGCGAAAGATCATCGATGTGTACCTGGTGCGGGCGAATGCCTTGCTGCTGGCGAGCCGCTGGGAAGAGGCTCGCTCCGAACTGACCTTCTATCTTAATTCTTCCGGGCCACAAGCGCACCATGATGAGGCCCTGGCCACTCTGGAGATGCTGAAGGCCCGCATCGACGCCGCCAGCACGACGGAGTTGGCAGCACGTTAACGCAGCCCTCTATGTTCGGCCGTTCGGCAGCCCCGCCTCGAGAGCGGAACTATATGCGCAAACGCGCTCATCGCGAAGCGTGAGCGCTTTGGCAGCCGCAAGCTCTGCGCGCTGGATAAGAACAGACGTGTCTTCCAGGCCGGCCTCGAAGGAGGCCGCACCAATCCCCAGGGTGAAGGGCCGGGAGTCGGGAATGGCGCGCGTCAGTTCGTGATAGATTCGCGCGGCAGCACACAGTGCTCCAGCCAGACTCGTGCTTGGAAGCAGCAACGCGAGTCGCCCTTCGGCGAAGCGGAACGCGGTGTCGGAACTGCGTCCGGCTCTGCTCGCCGGACCTGCAATCGCGATCATCGCTTCTTCAATGGCTTTCCCGCTGCCGGAGCCACCCTCGTAACCTACGGCATCGATTGCCACGAACAGCAGCGAGAATTCGAAGCCGTAATGACGTGCCACGGTCACGGCCTTCTGCAACTGCTCGTCGAATGCACGACGGTTGTACAAGCCCGTAGAGGCGTCGGTAAGAGCAAGATCACGCAGCCGTTCAGATGCTGTATGCGCCGTTTGATGGGCGCGCTTGAGCGCATTCTCCGCTTCTTTGTCGGCGCTCGTGTCCAAAGACAAACCGGCGAGGTAACGTTCCCCGGATGCGTCCACGAACGGGAACTTGTAGTTCCGCCAGTGAATGGTCGTCCGGTCCGGACCGGGGGAAGTTTCATCATGAATCGCGAGCGATCCGCTCTTCAATACGGCAACATCACTCGTCCGATAACGCGCAGCATAGGCGGGCGGCCAGATTTCAAAGTCGCTCTTGCCAATCCATTCCTCCCGCGTAATATGAAAACGCTGTGCGAACGGCTGGTTATAGTAAATCAACCGTCCTTCATTGTCCTTCATGTAGCCGATCATCGGACTGTTGTCCATAAACGCCTCGAAGAGTGCGTTGCTCCCGCTCAGTTCTTTTTGAAGCTGCGTCTTCTCGATCAACTTCTGGTTCATCTCCTTCATCTGCGCTCGCAGCCTGAGTTGGGTGGAGACCTGGCGAGACAGCAAACCGAGCGCAGCTTCCTGTTCCCGCGTAAGCTGTCGCGGGACGACGTCGATGACGCAAAGCGATCCAATCGCCAGGCCGCTGGGACTGGTCAGCGGCATTCCCGCGTAGAACCTTATGCCCGGATCGCCCGTCACCAGAGGATTGTTCTTGAAACGCTCGTCCAAAAGCGCGTCCGGTACCAGGAACATACCCGATCCGAGTACAACATGGGCACAGAAAGACTGTTCGCGCGGCGTCTCCGAAGCTGTCAGACCTACCTTTGCCTTGAACCATTGGCGATGGCAATCGAGAAAAGTGGCCGCGCTGATCGGCGTGCCGCAGATCGCCGCAGCAAGAGCCACAGCGTCTTCGTAGGCCTGTTCCGGCCCGGTGTCGAGGATGTCGAGCGCAAGGGTGGCCTCGAGACGCTCCTGCTCCGCGCCGGTCTGGTCTTTGCCTGCAAGGTTCGCG
>CAZZYQ010000107.1:0-4933 GCA_964658395.1 uncultured Granulicella sp.
GAGCACTTCCGGTGTGAGGAGGTCCGGGTTGATCGCCAGGGTAGCCATATCGTCTGTACTCCCTTCCTCTGTAACCCCGGAATCGTCCTCAGGTTGCGTCTGGGCCTCGGAATCGCCAGCCTCGTCAGTGGTTGCGCTCCGAGCTTCGAAAATCGACTCATCCGGATCGACTGGCGGCTTTCTTCCTGGTCTACCGGGTTTTGGAGAAGGCAGGGCCATATCGCCTTCCGATTGTACTTTGGCGTTGCGCCGCCCAAAAAAGCGCGTGTCGTCAGGAGCTTACAGACAGCTACCGGGGCGTAGGGGGGTCGGCTCGAACTTCACGAAGGCGGGACGCCGTTCTCACCGTTGTGCTGCCTCAGTTGGTCTTCCCCACCACCTCAATCGCCCCGCTCTCAAACCGCGCTCCGGTGTGAGTCAGCTTCGCCGTCGAGTCCGCCCACCTCAGGTGTGTCAGTTCGAACTTCCCATTCTCGTAGTCGTAGGTAGTTCCGTCATCGGAGTACAGATCGAAGCTTGCATCCGCGCCAGGATAGATCTTCAGCGAAGCGATCTTCTGCACCTCATTCGTACTCTCAACCGGTGCGCCGAGCGGCAGGATCGACCCCGCCTTTACGAACAACGGAATGGTGTCGATTGGCGCATCCACGCGTATCGTCTGCCCTCCATGTACCTTCTCATTTGTCCAGTAGTTGTACCAGTCCGTTCCAGCAGGCAGGTATACCTGGCGGCTGGTCACGCCCTGCTCGGTAACAGGAGCCACCAGCAGGGCTGGGCCAAACATGTACTCGTCGCCGATGTTTGCTACATTCGGGTCGCTGCCAAAGTCCATGAAGAGGCCCCGCATGAACGGCGCTCCCGTTTCATGCGTCATGTGGCCCAGGGAGTAGATGTAAGGCATCAGCTGATATCGCAGCCGCAGGTATTTTTCGAGGATCGGCTCCGCTTGCTTGCCGTAGGACCAGACCTCGTTGTACTTCCGCGTGCCGTGTGTCCTGAAGTTTGGCTGAAAAGCACCGTACTCGAACCACCGCACGTACAGCTCTGGGTAGTCGTCATTCTGGTGCACGTTCTCGCGCGCGTCGGTCGGGTCAATCAAGGGCGTGCGTTCCGGCTTGTGCACAAACGGTGGGTCCTGCCAGCCGCCGATGTCGGTGCTCCAGTAGGGCATGCCGGAGGCGACGTAGTTAATCCCGGTCGGCACCTGCCGCTTCAGCGTGTCCCAGTTGCCGGCGATGTCTGACGACCAGAAGATCGTACCGTTATGCTGCGCTCCCAGATACGCGTCACGGGCCAGAATCAACGCGCGTTCGCTCATGTCCTTCCGCATGCCGTTGTAGAAGGCGGCGGTATGAAAGAGCGGGTACACATTGAAGAACTGCGTGCCCGGCCCGATGTGAAAGTAACTGTTTCCAGGGCTCAGGTCGGGTTCCGTCTCGTCCGCCCAGAACGAGTCAAAGCCCTTTGCAACGTAGTTCTCCTTCACGATGCTCCAGTACCACTTGGCGGCATCGGGGTTCGTTGTGTCGATGTCGGAGCCGGCCTTATCGTATGGCAGGCCGTTGGTCGGAGTGCCGTCGGCCAGCTTTTCGAACCAGTCGTTCTTCTTCAGCAAGTCGTAGTAGCGGCTCTCCGGCGTGAACCTCGGCCATACGCTGATCATGGTGTGGATGCCCATTGCGTGCAGTTCCTTGTTCATCGCGGTCGGATCGGGCCAGAGCGCCGGGTCCATGTCCATCTCACCCATCTTGGTGTAGGTAAACCAGTCGACCACGATGTCATCGAGCGGCAGATGGCGTTCACGGTATCCCTTCGCAACGGCCATGATCTCCGCCTGGCTGCGGTACCGCTGCTTGCACTGGATGTATCCATAGGCCGACTTCGGCAGCATTGGCACATCGCCCGTCAGCAATCGGTATCCCTCGTAGATCTCGTCGTACGTCTTGCCCGCGATCACGAAGAAGGACACACGCTGTCCCACCTCCGAAGTCCAGCTTGTGCTGTCGTTGAAGCCGAAGTTGACTGTCGTTCTCGCAGGGTTGTCCCACAGCAGGCCGTAGCCCTTGTTCGTGACCACGAATGGCACACACTGGCTCGGTCCCGCCGGGGCGAGATAGTCGTGCGCACAGCGGACGGAATGGCCGCGGCGATCGAAATAGCCTTCCTGGTTCTGTCCCAGGCCGTAGTAGTGCTCATCCTTTGGCGAAGCGAAGCTCGCGCCTACCGTGAAAAACGGCTTGTCCGTTGGCCGCCGGTCGTACTCCACTCCATAGGTGCCGTCCTTGCGGTTCGGGACAGCCATCTGCCAACCATGCATATCCAGCAGCGTCGCGCCTTCAGGCGTCTTGACCGTGATTCCCACATAAGGCGTCGACCCCGAGAAGAACTTCGATGTCTCAGGCATCGGGCCGCCGGGCTTCGAGGGCGCTGAGACCGACACGACCATCCGGTTCGAGCGCAGCACGTCGCGACCGCCATCCTGGCTGGAAGACCAGCCATCCAGCATCGGCTTCGCCACGATGCCATAGCCCGGCGCGCCCGTGGCCTCTTCTTTCATGAAGCTCAAGGTCACACGGACGACGTTCGCCGCGTACGGCTCGACCATCACGGTCGCTTTGCCGCGCTCGAGCGTCAGCTTCTGTGCAGCAGCAAAGAGGCAGACCGCAAAGGGCATTAGAAGCGAGATGGAGAGAACAACAAGCGTTCTTGCTGCGACCGTGGTGCGGCGAAGGCTCTGCTTACAGATCACATTTGTTCCTTGGGGATGGGATACATTGTCCCAATCAGTCTAACTGCCATCCGCTTCCTGCTGCCGACAGACACGAGCTATATCCGCGAACTGCAAGAGCTAGCACCCGCTGCCGAATACCCGAAACAACGCGTCATCTCGACCGAAGCCGCACGCAAGTGCGGCGCAGCGGAGAGACCCCCGCATTTCGCTCTTGCTGTCCTGACACCCGCAGTGCGCGCTGGCACATCTCTGTTCCAACTTCTAATATCGTTACGAGGATGAAAATGAAAAGGTTCTGCCAGCTCTTCTGCTTGCTCGCCAGTTGCACAAACGCTTTGAACCTCGCTTACGCCGCTCCCCTGTCCCAGCCGACTATCCTCGTCGATGTCGATCATCGTCAGGCCGTGAGCCTCAATGGCGATTGGCACTTCATCGTCGACCCCTACTCCTCCGGCCTGTCGAACTTCCAGGGCGACATCCTCGACAAAGGCTTTTTCGAGAACCGCGAAGTTCCCCCCGGCAGCAACGACCTGGTCGAGTACAGCTTCGCCAAATCGCCGACACTCAAGGTGCCGGGCGACTGGAACACGCAGCGCGACGACCTGCACTTCTACGAGGGCCTCCTCTGGTATCAGCGTGATTTCGACTTTACGCCGAAACCTGACACACGCGTCTTCTTTCATGTCGGCGCGGCGAACTACAAGTCAAACGTCTTCGTCAATGGCAAGCACATCTGCGACCATGAGGGCGGTTTCGCCCCATTCGATTGCGAAGTCACGAGCGTGCTCCACGCCGGCAAGAACTTCGCCGTCATCGCGGTCAACAACACCCGCATTCCCGACGGCATACCTACGGTGAAGACCGACTGGTTCAACTACGGCGGTCTTACCCGCGACGTTTCGCTCGTTACTGTGCCGAGGAGCTACATCGACGACTACGACCTGCACCTGAGCCGCGCCGACCGAAAGACCATTGAAGGGTATGTTCACGTCGTCGATGCTCCAGCCGGGGCGAGGGTCAAAGTTTCGCTGGACCCGACCGACACGGGAGCCGAAGCGACTCTCGATGCAAACGGCCGCGCGGCCATCTCATTCGCGCCCAAGAACCTCGACCTTTGGTCCCCCGGGCACCCCAAGCTTTACAACGTCCGCATCGCGTCCGAAGGTGACGCAATCTCTGACCAGATTGGCTTCCGTACGATCGAGGTCGACGGCACCAGGATTCTGCTTAACGGCAAGCCCGTATTCCTGCACGGCATCAACATTCACGCCGAAGCCCCCTATCGCACCGGACGTGTGAACAACGATGCCGACGTGAAGACGCTCTTCGACTGGGTGCAGCAGCTTGGCTGCAACTTCGTCCGCCTTGCGCATTATCCGCACGACGAACGGATGACGCGCGAGGCCGACAAACGGGGCATCATGGTGTGGAGCGAGATCCCCGTGTACTGGGGCATTCGCTTCGAAGATCCGGCGCTGCTGACCAAGGCCGAAGGTCAACTGGGGGACATGGTCCGCCGCGACCGCAACAAGGCTTCCGTGATCCTCTGGTCCATCGCCAACGAGACCCGCGTCGGCGACGCCCGAAACGCATACCTGGCAAAGCTTGCAGACTACGCTCACCAGGCCGACTCCACTCGCCTCGTCACCGCCGCTCTGCTGGTGCGCGGCGAAGGGGACACCAAGATCGTCGACGATCCGCTCGGCAAGTCACTCGACGTACTCGGCACCAATGAATACGTCGGATGGTACGAGAAGACGCCCGAAGACATCGACAAAGTCACCTGGAAGATCGCCTACGACAAGCCTGTCATTATGAGTGAGTTTGGCGGCGGTGCAAAGGCCGGCCTGCACGGCACTGAACACGAGCGCTGGACCGAGGAGTTCCAGGCAAATATCTACCGGCACCAGATTGCAATGCTGAACAAGATTCCTCAACTGCGCGGAACGACACCCTGGCTGCTGATGGACTTTCGCTCTCCCGTGCGCCTGCTGCCCGGCGTGCAGGACGGCTTCAACCGCAAGGGCCTGATCGCGCCGGACGGAAAGAAAAAGGAGGCCTTCGCGGTACTTGAGAAAGCCTACAAGGAGAACAGCCTCGGCAAGGCAGAGTAGCGCCTGCCTCTCGTTCTTGCGCCCCGCACCGAGTGTTTCTCGCGGCCATCTCGATCGCTCGTTGCTGTTGTCGGATCGCTTCTTGTTG
>CAZZYQ010000108.1:0-4680 GCA_964658395.1 uncultured Granulicella sp.
TGGCGCGCAATATCGGCGGATCATGCGGGACAGCCTTCTTCACCACCATCCTTGCGCGCCATCAGCAGGTCCACCAGCATGCCCTGGTAGGGCACACCACGAAAGGCAATCTCTTCTTCAACAACCAGCTGGCCAAGTTGACGGGCCTCCACGGCAGCCACCAGGCGCTTGCACAGATCTACCAGCGTATGCAACAGCAAGCAAGCGTGCTGTCCTATCTCGACATCATTATGTATTTCGCTATCGCTTGTCTCGCGATGGCGCCCATCGCCTTCCTCATGAAGAAAAACATAGGCGGCGAAGTGGTCATGCATTAAGGAGCTCAGATGAAGATCAAGTTTTCTCCACAACAAATCGGTATGGGTGCAGTTGTCTTGATGCTGGGCAGCGCGACAATGGCGTGGCCGCAAGCCTCCGGCGGCTCCTCGCAAACCCCGCAAGCCCAGCAGGTGCAGCTCTCCGGTCGCGCGCAGGGCGGCACCTCCGTCGCGGCGCAGCAGTCTGCATCCGCAAGCACGAACTCAAGCGTAAACACGGTGAACACCACCATCACGGTGCAGGGAGCCTATCAGGGCAGTGTGCCAGGGCCTGCGATCGACAATGGCCCGATCTCTCTGACGCTCCCCGATGCGATCAAACGCGGACTCGAATACAACCTCGGTGGGCTCGACTCTGCTGCCATGGCTCGTCAGCAGCGCGGTCTGCGGCTAAGCGCACTCAGCCAGATGTTGCCGAATATCTACGCCACCATCGCCGAGTCCGCCGCTAAAACAGATCTTCAAACCCAAGGGCTGAGCAGCGGCGTTTTAGGAGCAGGGATTGAGCTTCCGACAACCGTCGGACCCTATCACTACTACAGCGCACAGGCCAACCTTTCGGAGCAGTTCAGCCTCACTTCGCTGCGCAACCTTCGCTCCGCCACGGCAGCCCGCGACGCCGCACTCCTGAGCGCGAAAGACGCTCGGGAATTGATCGTGCTGGCCGTGGGTGGATCGTACCTCCGCGTCCTTGCGACGCAGGCGCTGGTGGCTTCGCAAACCACGCAGGTGCAGTACTCGCAGGCGAGCTATAAACAGGCGAAGGACCAATTCGATGCTGGGACCAAGGCGCAAATCGACGCCACACGCAGCCTTGTCGAGTTGCAGTCGCAACAGCAGCGTCTTCGTTCAGAACGCGCCCAGTTAGAAAAGGAGCAGATGGCCCTCGAGCGTCTGATCGGTCTCCCGATGGGCCATCCGCTTGTGATCGAGCAGACCCTGCCTACAAGCGTTCCATCTGTACCCGATCCAGACGCGGCAATTCATGACGGCCTGTCTCATCGCGCGGATTTGGAGGCGGCGGGGCATCAGTTGAAAGCAGCCGAAGAATCGCTGCGGGCCTCGAAGTCCGAGTACCTGCCATCCTTCGGTGTCAGCGGCGACTATGGATTGCAGGGCGTCAATCCCAACAAAGGCTCCGGTGTCTTTCAGGCAAGCGCAACCGTGACGATACCCATCTGGCAGGGTGGCCGAGCGAAGGCGGATGTGCAACAGGCTGGAGCCTCCGTAGATCAGCGCAGGGCAGAGTTCGCAGACCAGCAGGGCGTGGTTGAGAACGACGTTCGCACCGCACTCCTCGACCTACGCGTTGCCGCAGAGCAGGTGAAGGTCGCGGAAGACAACCGCCAGTTGGCGCTCAGCACACTGAAGCAATCGCAGGACCGCTTCACTGCCGGCGTTACAACGTCCGTCGAAGTGGTTCAGTCGCAGGAGACGCTGGCCTCCGCCGAGCTCGATTACATCAACACCCTCTTCTCGCTCAATCTCGGGAAGATCAGCCTTGCGCGCGCCATGGGCCATGCTGAGACCTCTGTTTCGACCTTACTCAATTAGCTGTCCCGAAAGGACGACGACCATGCCAACACAAATCGCAGAAGAACAGGAACGGGAAACCAAGCAACCGGACCAGGCCGATCAAGGGGAACAAAGCAAGGCACCGGTCGATCCAGCTAAGCGCCGACGCGGCATCATTCTCGCCATCATCATTGGTGTGCTGCTTATCGTTGGATGTGTCGTGTGGTGGCTCTATTCGCGCACCTATGAGACCACCGATGACGCCCAGGCCGATGCTCATCTAAACCCCATCTCCGCCCGTGTCGAAGGAACGGTGAAGGCGGTCTACGTCGAAGACAATCAGGCCGTGCAGGTTGGTCAGCCGCTGGTCGACCTCGACACCAGCGATCTCGAAGTGAAACTGGCACAAGCCCAGGCAGACTACGATCAGGCCGTCGCTCAGCTGAATGCCGAAAGCCCGAATGTACCGATCACGCAAACCTCGAACTCGAACGACATCACTTCGCAGCAGGAAGAGGTGCGAAACGCGGACGCCTCTTTGAGTGCCGCCGTCAGCGACTACGAAAGCTCCGTCGCGAAGCTCCGCCAGGCTGAAGCGAATAATGAAAAGAGTCAGACTGATCTAGTGCGTTATAAAGAGCTGCTCGATAAGCAGGAGATCGCGCACTCGGACTACGACCAATACTTGGCCAATGCAAAATCACAACAGGCCAGCGTGAACTCCGCGGCTGCCGCCGCCGCATCCTCGCAAAATGTTATCGACCAGCGGAATGCCCAGTTGGCCCAGCAGCGCTCCAAGCTGTCTCAGACCTCTGCCAATGCACCCCGACAGGTTGCAATTAAGAGAGCGAACATCGACAGCCGCAGAGCCAGCGTGGAGTCCTATAAGGCGCAACTGGATCAGGCTCGCCTCAATGTCTCCTACTGCCATGTTGTTGCACCCGTCAGCGGCATCGTGATGCAACGAAGCGCGGAGACAGGAGCGCGTACTGCTGCCGGTACGCAACTGCTCGTTGTCGCGCAAGTGAATGACCTATGGGTCACCGCGAACTTCAAGGAAACGCAGTTGCGCAAGATGCATCCAGGACAGCATGTCAGCGTCCAGATCGATGCGCTCGACGAAGCGTTCAAGGGGACAGTTGAGGCCATGCCGGCATCCACGGGAGACCGCGCGAGCGTACTGCCTGCGGAAAATGCAACCGGCAACTTTGTGAAGGTCATCCAGCGTCTACCCGTCCGCATCCACCTCGATAAGGGGCAACAGGATTTGGACAAGGTGCGTCCAGGTATGTCCGCGCAGCCCAAAGTGAACCTTGACTGAGGTCGACGAATGCCGAAGATTACGCAGTTCCTCACGAGCGTCGGAGAGATGGGCTACTTCGGTCTGCGGGCGATCGCCTCGGCGTTTGCGCCGCCCTACGAGTGGGCCACATCGTTGCAGCAGTTGGAAGAGATCGGCGCGCGCTCCGTGCCTCTTATCGCCGCTGCTGGCCTGGCTCTTGGCATCGTGCTCACCCTGCATACCCATGACACGCTGATTAAGTTCGGAGCCGTTGCGCTGAGCCCAACGTTGCAGGCGGCATCGTTCATCACCGAGCTTGGCCCGCTGGTGACGGCGTTGCTCATCGCAGGCCGCGTAGGGTCAGGCATCGGGGCAGAACTCGCCAACCTGCGTGCCAGCGAGCAGATCGACGCCATCGACGCGATGTCTGTCGACTCGTTCAAGATGCTCGTCGTTACTCGCGTGGTGGCGTGCATTATCGCGTTGCCGATACTCACGCTCTTCATGGACTTTGCCAGTCTTCTGGGAGGCTTCTTCTCCGAGCGACTCAGCTCGCATATGTCCGTTGCCCTATACGTGCATCGTGCCTTCGCCAGCCTCAGCTGGGCGGATTTCCTCGCGCCCACATTCAAGACCTGTGTCTTCGGCTTCATCATCGGCACCGTCTCCTCCTTCTTCGGCTACACCATCAACGAAGGCTCTGTGGGGGTACGCAAGGCGGCAACTAACAGCGTCGTCCTATCGTCGCTGCTCATCATCCTGTCCGATGTTTTGCTGGTCAAGATGATCTATTTCTTCTTCCCCGGCGGTCCGCTATGAGCGGTTGTCCTCTCGTTGAATTCAAACAAGTATCCAAGAGCTTCGGAGAAAGACAGGTCCTCGACAACGTCTCCTTCACGGTCAATGAAGGCGAAGTGCTTTGCGTGCTTGGGCGAAGCGGTACTGGCAAGAGTGTCACGCTGAAGCTCATTATCGGCTTGCTCAAACCAGACAGCGGATCAGTTTCCATAGGGGATGAAGACATCGGTCAGCTTGATCGCAAGGGCCTTGCCAAGGTCCGCCGCGAGATTGGCTTCCTCTTCCAAAGCGCCGCCCTGTTCGACTCCTTCACCCTTGGAGACAACCTTGCGATGCCAGTTCACCATTTCGACAAAAAGCAAAAGTCGCCCCAGCAGATCCAGGCGGAGGTGAAAGAGATGCTTAGCCAGGTCGGCTTGGAGAAGGACATGGACAAACTGCCCGGTGAGCTCTCCGGCGGCATGAAAAAGCGAGCAGGGTTGGCGAGAGCGCTTGTCCTCAACCCAAAGCTGCTTCTGGTGGACGAACCAAGCAGCGGCCTGGACCGCATCACTGCGTCAGAGATCGACCACCTTCTAATGAAATTCAAAAAAGAGCGGAACACCACCATGATCATTGTGACTCACGACGTGCGCGGCACTAGAAGGATTGCGGACAAGGTGGCCGTACTCGACCAGGGGAACCTCGTCGGCTTTGGCACTATCGAGGAGCTTGACCGCAGCGATAACGATCTCGTTAGAGAACTGATCTCGGAGTCTCAATCATGAA
>CAZZYQ010000109.1:0-4628 GCA_964658395.1 uncultured Granulicella sp.
CGACGCCCTACGCGCCGGTAGCTGTCTGTAAGCTCCTGACGACACGGGCTTTTGGGGCGGCGCAACGCCAAAGTACAATCGGAAGGCGATATGGCCCTGCCTTCTCTAAAACCCGGTAGATCAGGAAGAAAGCCGCCAGTCGATTCGGATGAGTCGATTCCCGAACCTCGGAGCGCAACCTCAGACGAGGCTGGCGATTCCGAGGCCCGTACGCAACCTGAAGAGGATTCCGGGGTTACAGAGGAAGGGAGTACTGACGATATGGCTACCCTGGCGATCAACCCGGACCTCCTCACACCGGAAGTGCTCAACCCGGAGCTGCTCAGCGGAATGAAGGCGACCGAGGCCCGGCGCAACTCGGGTTCCTTCGAGGGACTAGAAGACTCTGCCGTGATGCTTCAGCTAAGCGCAGGAAACATGGCAGCGTTCGATTACCTGCTGCAGAAGTACCGCAGGCCGATCATTCACTTCATGTATCGCATGGTGCGCAACGAGGCGGTCGCGGAAGAGCTGGCGCAGGAGGTGTTTCTGCGCGTCTATCGGTCCCGTGAGACCTATCGCGCAGAGGCTCGCTTCAGCACCTGGCTGTACCGGATCGCGACGAACCTCGGCGTGAACCATGCGCGCGATAACCGTCACGAACGAACTGCGTCGACGATCTATCTCGACGAGCCGGATTCTGAGACTGGGAGCACGCCGGATGTTGCCGATACCACGCCATCTGCGGAGGCTGCCATTTTACGGCGGGAGCGTATGGCGGCCATTCGCGAGCATGTGATGGCATTACCGGAGCGGCAGCAGATGGCGGTTCTGATGCACAAGTACGAGGGCATGGACTACAAGCAGATAGGCGACGTGCTGAAGCTGAGCGAATCCGCGACCAAGTCGCTCCTGTTTCGGGCATACCAGACGCTGCGGGAAAAGTTGAAGTCCTTTGTTTAGCGGAAAGCATTGGTTGAAGCAAGTTGGAAATGATGCTTGGGAATTTGGGAGTTACATCATGAACTGCAAGAAGTGTCAGAACGACATAGCGGCCTACCTCTTTGAGCCCGGGCACCGCATGAACACGCCCATGGCGGAACATCTCGCGGAATGTTCGACGTGCAGCGAAGAGCTGTCAGGTCTGCAGAAGACAATGGATGTTCTGGATGAGTGGAAGGTACCGGAGCCTTCGCCCTACTTCGATCAGAAGCTGGCAGTGTTGCTGCGCGAGGAACAGGCGAAAGCACCGGTTGGTTGGCTGGAGAGAATGCGTGAGTATCTGCTGCTCAGTACCGGTAGGCAGTTTCGTCCGGTGCTTGCTGGCGCATTGGCACTGGTGCTGCTGCTGGGTGGCGGATCGTTTGTAGGGTTGACGGTCGTGGGCCATCCTGACGAGGTAAAAGCCTCTGCCACAGTGAACGATCTTCAGATCCTGGACAACAACCAGCAGGCGATTCAGCAGATGGACCAGTTGCTGCAGGACGATGATTCTGGGGACTCGGGCACGTCTTAAGTACCAGAAACTAACGTTTAGATCGCACGTATGCACATTTCCTTAACATCCCGTTTGAAGCTTGCGACGACCGTTGCAGTGTGTCTCCTGCAGTTTGGTCCGGGCGCATCGCTTCTGTCTGCCCAGCCGCCGCAACGCTTCGCGCGGCAGGCGGCAGCGCCACCGCCCCAGCGTTCCGTGCCGCCGCCACAACGCCAGCAGATGCGCAACAACCAGCAACAGCAGCACCTGTCGCAGTGGATGGACAGTCACCGCGGTCTGAACCCTGTGCAGCAACAGCGTGCGTTAGAGGCAGAGCCGGGCTTCCGGCAGCTGCCCTCGCAAACCCAGCAGCGGATGCGCAACCAGCTTTCTCAACTCAACTCCATGCCTCCGGCGCAGCGCTCGCGCATGTTGGAGCGTGCGGAGCAGATGGAGCGCCTGGAACCGCAACAGCGGCAGCAGATCCGGGGAGCAATGGCACAGCTTGGCAGTCTCCAGCCCGAACGACGCGCAGCGGTCGCCCGCGCGTTCCGCCAGCTTCGCAGTATGCCGCCTGCGCAGCGGCAAGCCTATATGAACTCCCCTGCGCTGCAGGGACAGTTCTCGCCAGAGGAACGGGGAACGTTGAACAACCTGATGTCGGTTGAGCCTCTGCTGCCGCCGCAGCAGCAAAGGCCCGTGCCGTACGGACAGCCTGGACAGTATTCGCAGCCCTTGCCGGCTACACCATACCCCCAGCCACCCCAGTAGACAGGGCCGCCTGAAGGTGGTCGGGAGCCAGGCTAAGTTCGCCGTGGGCTAGAAGCCACTCACGACAGTTCGAGTGTCCAAAGATCATGAAGGTGGACGACTCCTTCTACACGCTCGCCATCAGCCGCGGGGTGGGTGACTACCAGCGAAGTTATCTTCTTCTGCTCCATCAGGGTAAGCGCTTCGGGAGCCAACGCGCCCGGCCTGACCGTGACGGGATTCGTATTCATGATCTCGCCTGCAGCATGTTCGAGCGCATGGGGCCCTTCACGCTCGAGGAGCCGCCGCAAATCTCCGTCGCTTACAAGACCGAGCAGGCGGAGTTCTCCCGGAGAAGCCTCCGCGACGACCGTGGTCATGCCGAGCTTCTTGCGCGACATCTCGTAGATCACCTCGGTCATGGGCGTGGACGAGGTGACGTAAGGTAATGCCTCGCCCGCATGCATCAGGTCGCGAACGGGCGTAAGAAGCCGGCCCAACCGGCCTCCAGGGTGCAGAAAGGCGAAGTCTTCCGCCTGAAAATTGCGGCGTCGGCTGACTTCGATGGCGAGGGCGTCGCCGAGTGCCAGCATGACCGTGGTGGAGGCCGTTGGAGCGAGGTTGAGCGTGCAGGCTTCCTCGGTGACACTGCTGTCGAGCAAGATGTCGCAGGTCCGGGCGAGGGTGGAAGCAGGCGAGCCGACCAGACCAACAAGGCAGACGTGCAAGCGCTTGAGGGCAGGAATGAGGCGAATTACCTCTTCCGTTTCGCCGCTAGCTGAGAGTGCGATCGCCACATCGCCTTCTGCAACGATCCCGAGGTCTCCGTGCAGAGCATCGGCAGGATGGAGGAAGTGCGCGGGCGTTCCGGTGGAGCATAGCGTGGCAGCGATCTTACGGGCGATCAGGCCGCTCTTTCCCATGCCGATCAATATGACGCGGCGCCGGGTGTCGGCACAGGTCTTGATGTGCTCGACTGCGCGTGAGAAGGGGTCAAGCATGGTCGCATCCAGTCGCATCGCAAGCGCAAGCAGAGCACGGGCTTCTACGCGCACAAGGTCGGACGGGCTGGACGACTGGATGGACATGGCCGGACCTTTCCGATGCTAGCAGAGATGAACGGTGGGTTTGATCCCGCACGCACGGCTGTAGGGAGCAAGCCAGATAGAGCGGCACGCGAGAAGCGACCCTTGAAGCGGTAGACTGATTCAGAAGGGCGGCGCGCTAGGGCCCTGCCGGAGGGAAGTTCCCGTGAAAAGAACAGCAACGGTAGTGATCGTGATGGTGGTGGGAGTCAGTCTGATGCTATGGGCGGGCTGGCATAACCTTCGCGAACGCAGGCTCGCCTTGCAGAAGGCGCAGGAGAACCAGGTTGTGCTGGTGCCCGCAAACGGTGAGAAAGCGCAGACATCGACGGAAGCGCCGGAGGAGCCGCTCAAGGGCAAACCTGCTCCAGGATTTACGCTGGTGACGCTTGACGGAAGGAAGGTGTCACTCAGCGACTACAAGGGACGACCGGTGCTGGTGAACTTCTGGGCCACCTGGTGTGCTCCGTGCAAGCTGGAGATGCCCTGGTTCGAGGAGTTTCGCTCCAAGTACTCCGCGCAAGGATTTGAGATCCTTGGCATCGCTGAGGATGATGCAGGCAAAGATGAGATCGCGAAGGCAGTCAAGAAGATCAACGTGAGCTATCCGATCCTACTCACGGACGGCAAAGTGGCCCCAGCGTATGGCGGCGTGGATTACCTCCCGATGTCCTTCTACGTCGATCGCAAAGGTCTAGTGGAGATTCAAACCTCCGGCTTGGCCTCGAAAGACGAGGTTGAGGCGAATATTCGCAGGCTGATCGACGTGCACGGCGCTGCTTCTCCAGCAACCGCCGGGGCCGCGCTTTCGGTGGGGATTGGGCAGTGAAGCTGAGGTTGAGTTTAGCGATCGCTGCGGCGACAGTTCTGCCGCATGCCTTGCTTGCTCAGGAGCAAGCCTTTGCGGCGAAGCCGAGGTCCTATGTCCTCTACGCCGCGGAGCCGCAGGAGATTGCGGCAGGGAAGAGCGCAACCATTGATCTCCGGTTCCGGGTACTGGATGGCTTCCACGTGAACAGCCATACGCCGAAGTCGGAGCTGCTGATTCCGACGAACCTGACGCTTGAGCCTGAAGCAGGGGTAAAGTTGGCTCCGCTCCGCTATCCCCCCGGCACGACATACAGCTTCAGCTTCGATCCGGGCGAGACGCTCGACGTCTACTCCGGTCCCTTCACTGTGAAGCTGCCATTGGTGGCGGCTGCCGGGGAACACCGGATCACAGGGCTCCTGCGATACCAGGCCTGTGACCAGGCGGCTTGTTATCCGCCCAAGACAGTTCCGGTAGAGGTGCTGCTTACGGCCAAGTGAAGCGCCTGCGGCGAAGGATCAAGCGCCTG
>CAZZYQ010000110.1:0-4330 GCA_964658395.1 uncultured Granulicella sp.
TCGGTCACCGCCGTGATGTCCCCGCGCGACGTGGGCAGGTCGGCGACGCCACCGCGGCGGAGCGGCAGGCGGGTTCCGCGGCGGTTCAGCGGGAAGCTTCCATGGTGGGGGCATTGGTGGCGGCTTCCACGGAGGCGGTGGAGGAGGCTTCCACGGTGGCGGCCATCGCTGATCCAACCCTGCGTTCGCTCGAGATATGAGCGACTGCCAGCAGACCTGAATTAGAACGTTAAAGCGGCTGCCGGGGACATAATCCCGGCAGCCGTTCTGTTCAAGATCACCGCCCTCCAACTCCACACTTCAACCGCGCCATCCTTCGACCGAGCCGGATCACCTACCTGTCGGTTTACCCACTAAGCAGGGTTCGCCACCAAGCATGACCGCTGTACGCCCCTCGTTGCAGGCCCTTCTCGATAGGTGGGAACTGCACCGTGCAGCCGACTCGCTACGACTTAGCCCCGTAGTAAGTCTTGTGCCAGGCCCACGCACTTCCAATAATCTGGTCCAGTTCCAGGAACTTAGGCGCCCATCCCAGTTCCCGGATGATCTTTGCCGAGCTAGCCACGAGCACAGCCGGGTCGCCGGCGCGGCGTCCATGCTCCTCAACCACGATCTCCTTACCCGTCACCCGCCGGACCGAATCGATGACCTGCCGTACCGTGAAACCCTGGCCATTGCCTATGTTGTAGATCAGCTTGGACTCCTTCTCCAGCCCCCGCAACGCCAACAGGTGCGCGTCCGCCAAGTCGCTCACGTGAATGTAGTCGCGAACGCATGTCCCATCAGGAGTCGGATAATCCGTCCCATATACGCGGATGCTCTTGCGCCGCCCCAGCGCCACGTCCAGGATCAGCGGGATCAGATGCGACTCGGGTTCATGCGCCTCGCCATAGCCCTCAATCGCCCCCGCCACGTTGAAGTACCGCAAGCTCGCATAACGGAACCCGTGGATCAGGTTGAACCAGCGGAGCATATGCTCCACCATCAGCTTCGATTCGCCATACACGTTCGTCGGACTCAGCTTCGCGTCCTCATAGATGGGCGACGACTCGGGCTCCCCGTAGCACGCCGCAGTCGAGCTGAACACCAGCTTGTTGTGGCCCGTTTTGAGCATTACTTCGAGCAGGTTCAACGTCGAAGCGGTGTTGTTGCGGAAGAAGATCTCTGGCTTCACCATCGACTCGCCAGCCTCAATGAGCGCCGCAAAGTGCATCACGCCATCGAATCTTTGCGCCGAAAGCACCTTCGTCAGCAACTCGGTGTCGCCGATGTCCCCGTCTACCAGCGTCGCGCCTTCGGCGACGATCGACGCATCCTTGTGCCGCAGATAGTCATACACCGTCACCCTGTGACCGGCCTTCAACAACAGCCGCGTCACCGTACCGCCGATGTATCCCGCCCCGCCCGTTACCAGTATGTCCATGTCTCTCCTGAACGCTGTACCTCTTTATCAGCTCGGTTCGTCACTCCGCCTTCGTTTGTCATTCCCGAAGGGAATCTGCTTCTCGGCTCTCCTGGCCTTCGTTTGTCATTCCCCGAAGGGAATCTGCTTCTCGCCTTATGTCACTATGCAGCGAATCGCGGTCACTTCTGCTTTGCTCAAAGGCACGGCTTGAGCCGCGCCCTTGACATCGCTAAACCCGCAGCTTTACCCGCGGAGATATCCATTCAGAAATGCACCTCGGAGACTGCCCTTAACCGCTCCGCGGCCGATTCCGGCGTGATGTCCCTCTGCGGCATTCCCAGCAGCTCAAATCCAACCATGAATTTCTTGATCGTCGCCGAACGCAGCAGCGGCGGATAGAAGTGTGCGTGAAAGTGCCACTCGTCATGCTTCGCGCCGTCGGTAGGCGCCTGGTGAAATCCCATCGTGTATGGAAAGCTCGTCTTGAATAGATTGTCGTACCGCGTCGTCAGCCGGATCAGCAGTTCCGCAAGGTCGCGCCGCTGCTTCGCCGACAACTCTGTAAACGAGCCAAGATGGGTCTTCGGCAGCACCATCGTCTCGAACGGCCAGACCGCCCAGAAGGGCACCAGCGCCGCAAAGCTGTCATTTTCACAGACCAGCCTCTCTCGCGTCTTCAGCTCCTCGGCCAGGTAATCGCATAGCAGGCAACAGTTGTGCGTCTGTGTGTACTCAAGCTGCGACGCCGCCTCCAGCAGCGGCTCATCCGGCACATGCTCCGTGGCCCAGATCTGGCAATGCGGATGCGGCAGGCTCGACCCCATCATCGCTCCACGGTTTTCAAAGATCTCGACGTAATGGATATTGGCCTTTGCGCCGAGCGTCGCCGTCTCATCAGCCCACGCATCCACCACCAGCGTCAAGTCATCGAGGCTCATCTCCGGCAGCGTCAGACTATGATTCGGGTGAAAACAAACCACCCTGCATACTCCCGTCTCCGGCTCTGACCGCATCAGCCGCGCTGCCAAGCTTGCTTCATCGATTGGTCCCGCTGTGAACGGCGGGAGATCGTCCCTTAGCGCAGGAAAGTCATTGTTGAATGCGTAGACGTTTTTGTAGTCGGGATTTACGATCCCGCTGGTCCGCGTGTTCCCCGTGCACAGGTAGCAGCTTGGATCGTGCGCCGCCCCTGCCGCCGGCTTGCTCGTGTCCGTCTCGCCCTGCCATGGTCGCGATGTACGCTGCGGCGACACCAGCAACCAGGACCTCCGCAAAGGGTTATATCGCCGGTGCGGACGAGTGTTCAGCAACTCATTCATCATCTCTGCCCCTTGCTTCCTTCCATCTTCGACCCGCTAGCAACGACCCGTCCTGCTTCGCCGAGACTCCGCGTTTGCCCTCGTCTGTCAGTTCCGCAGGGAATCTGCTTCTACCCTGCACCCGCACTCTTCTAAATCTCTCCCGCACCATCCGCCGTACTGCACACGTAAATCTCCGCCTCGATGCCTGTTCGCGCCCGGTACTCCGTTTGGAGCGTCTGTACGAACGTCTCACTCGCATCCGCCTCCACCAGGTTCACGACACACCCGCCGAACCCGCCCCCAGTAAGCCGCGCGCCGTAGCAGCCCGGCTGTGCCTGACCAATGGTGGCCAGGATGTCGCACTCTTCGCAGCTTGCTTCAAAGTCGTCGCGATAACTGCGATGTGCGTCGTTCAGCAGCTTGCCAAACGCGACTATTTCCCCTGCCCTGAGCAGTGCCAGCCCATCGATGACCCGCTGGCTGTCCGTAATGACGTGGCGGCTGCGCTTGAATGCCTCCTCCGACATCTTCCCCGCGCACGCAATCAGGTCGGCGATGGTCGCATCGCGCAACTGTGTCGCACCCGGCTTGTACGCAGCGATGGCCGCCGCGCCCTCTTCCACCTCGCGTCGCCGGGTCGCGTACGCTCCTCCATCGGAGAGCGTATGTTTCACCATCGAATTTGCGATCACCAGACGCAGATGCGATGGAATAGGTGCCAGGTCGAACGTCAACGCTCGGGTGTCCAGAATGAGCGCGCTTCCTGCCTTTCCGTTTGCAGAAACAAACTGGTCCATAATGCCCACGGGCGCGCCCACATAATCGTTCTCCGCCCGCTGGCAGATCTTCGCAATCTGGGGTCCCGGCATGGTCTGGCCGGAAAGTGCCAGCAGGGCCGTGGTCGTTGCCACTTCAAGCGATGCCGAAGAACTCAGCCCAGCACCCTGCGGCACATCGCCGGTAATCGTAAGAGCTGCGCCCGAAACCTCAACGCCCGCCTCGCGCAAACTCCATACCACGCCGATCAGGTATCCGCTCCAATGCCCTTGCCGGTCCATTGGCAGCGCATCCAGATCGACTTCGACCACGTCGTTGAAGTCTGCCGAATGGAGCTTCAGAATGCGGTCCGGACGAGGCGACGCCGCAATCACCGTTTCAAAATTGATGGCCGCAGGCATGCAGAAGCCGCCGCTGTAATCAGTGTGTTCTCCCACCAGATTGACCCGCCCGGGGGCACGAAAAAGGCGCGGCGTTTGACCCTCCGCCGATTCATGCATTGCTCTAAGAACTTCAGGATTCAAGCGATCGTCTCCGCAAGCTTCGACAGTCTCGCTATGGTACGCGACGCAGGCAGCCGCGACCAAACCCTGCAGCCTCGACCAGCCCTTAAAGATTTGCGGGGTAAGCTGGCTGCCGGTGGCGATTGGTAGATGCATCAGAAGCTTAGCCACCCAGGCTCGCTTGAGGGATCAAACAAACTCGGAGACAATGGCAATCATGACGTCGACCACTCGCCGCGATTTTCTCTACACCTCCGCCGCAGCCGCCATCGCCGGATCATCCATCTCTTCTGCGGCCGAGGCCGCCGGAGCCAACGTCGTCCGTCCCGCCGGCCCGATGAAGT
>CAZZYQ010000111.1:0-4232 GCA_964658395.1 uncultured Granulicella sp.
AAGGCGAATGCGTGGACGCGGGACACGCTGACCACCATCGGCCTCCAGAACGCGCACCTTGAGGACTGGGGTGAGTTCGGCATGGGGTGGCAGCAGATCGACACCTGGGCGCGCATGGTCTCGCCCGACCCCGAGCCGCTGTGGGCGGAGGCCTCCCCTTGGTCGCCGGCGACAAAGGGTCCAGTTACTGGAGAGGTGGTTTACGTCAATGTGCAGGAAGAGAAAGACCTCGACAAGTTCAAAGGCAAGCTCGCCGGCAAGATCGTTCTGCTTGGCCCAACGCGGCCCACACCCGACGTGACCGAGCCGCTCTTCAAGCGCTACACCGACGCTGAACTGAAAGAGATGGAGACCTTCGAGGCCGGCGGCGGCCGCTACGCCCCGGGCTCGCCCGAGCTGCTGAAGGCGCTCGCCGACCGCGCCCGCCTGACCGCGCTGCGCAAGGCCGCCTTGAAGATGATGGCAGATGAAGGCGTGCTCGCCATCCTTACTCCCACCCGCGACGCCGGAAGCGGCACCGGCACCGGCATCATCTTCGACGACAACGGAGCGGCGCTCGCTCGCGATGCGCAGAAGAAGGAGAACGCGGTCACCATCCCGAACGCCGTCATGATGATCGAGCACTACAACCGGCTGGCGCGCATGTGCGAGGCGCATGTGCCGGTGACGGTCTCGCTGAACATCGAGGCGAAGTTCACCGGCGACCACGAACATGGCTTCAACACCGTCGCCGAGATTCCCGGCACCGACCCCAAGCTGAAAGACCAGGTCGTGATGGTCGGCGGCCATCTCGACAGCTGGATCGCCGGCACCGGCGCGACCGACAATGGTGCTGGTACTGTCGTCGCTATGGAGGCGGTGCGGATCCTCAAGGCGCTCGACATCAAGCCCAAGCGGACGATCCGCATCGCACTGTGGTCGGGCGAGGAGCAGGGCCTCTTCGGTTCGCTCGGATACGTGAAGCAGCACTTCGGCACCTTCGCCGAACCCAAGGAGAAGGAGCCCGACTCGGTCCCCAGCTTCATGCGCCAGAAAGGCGCCCTCACCACCACGAAGGAGTGGGAGACGCTCGATGCCTACTACAACCTCGACAATGGCACGGGCAAGGTGCGCGGCGTGTACACGCAGGGCAACTGGGCCATCGCCCCGATCTTCAAGCAGTGGATTGCGCCGCTTGCCGACCTTGGCGTAACCACGATCAGCTATCGGGACACCGGCGGCACCGACCATCTCTCCTATGACGCGGTCGGCCTGCCCGGATTCCAGTTCATCCAGGACCCCATGGACTACGAGACGCGCACGCACCACTCGAACATGGACACTTACGACCGCCTGCATCCGCTCGATCTTGAACAGGCCGCGGTGGTCGAAGCCATCTTCCTCTACAACACCAGTGAGCGCGAGGCAATGATGCCGCGCAAGCCCTTCCCGCACCCGGAGCTGGAGCAGAAGCTGCGCGCACCTATCGCAAACATCTACCCGGGCGCGGTGGAACCAGCGAAGTAGCGCAGCTCCGACTGGAGCCTGGAACCCGCACCGGGCGATCCGCCGGAGCGGGTTCCAGATATGCTGGTCTGCATGAATCTGGAATGGTGGAAATCAGGTCTGGGCATTGCGACAGCTTCAGTTGTCCTGCTTGCCCTCCTCGGCCTCATTTTTTTGTTTCCGGGCAAGCCGTCTTCGCCGGCAAAGGCGCTTGCCGTGCAGACGCCGGAGAAGGCACCGGTCGCATTGCTTACCGCGCGCCTCGATACAGATACGTTTGAACAGTGGCAGGTTGAGATGCTCCGCGCTACTGTGCTGAACCGCGGCAGCGACCCGCTGACCGGTCTGCATATCGAAGTGCT
The DNA here is from genome assembly GCA_964658395.1 of uncultured Granulicella sp. Taxonomy (GTDB): domain Bacteria; phylum Acidobacteriota; class Terriglobia; order Terriglobales; family Acidobacteriaceae; genus Edaphobacter. The sequence goes on from CAZZYQ010000111.1 coordinate 1,848, forward strand.
AGCGCCCGGTTTCGCGTTCGAGCAGCCCCGATTGGACGCCTGCAGTTTCAACGCCGGCGAGGCCGGTACGCGGGAGCTGAAGCCTAACCAGACCTGCACCGTTTCCGTGCCGCTGAAGGCGCTCGCCGCCTCTGGCAGCTACACGGTTGCCATCAAGGCAGGCTGGTTTCAGCGGGAGCCGGTCAGTCCCTTGCTTGTACTGGGCACCGTCCGCATGGAAGGTCTAGTCGGCGCTGAGCAGTGGCAGCGCTTCGGAGAACGGCTCGCCCAGACCTTCAAAGACCTCACCTTCCCGCTTCTCCTTCTGCTGTTGACAACTCAGCTGGGGACATGGCAGAAGAACCGCGAAATAAGGCAGGCCGAGGAAGACCGCAAGCGGACTGACCAGGCACAGGTGCGGCAGCTAATGCTTACCAAAGTCAGAGACATGGCGGAACAGTATTACCTGAAGATCTCCGCAGCAGGAAAAGGCATTCTGGACGCTCGCGCCAACCTGGTGAGCGGTAAGGAGACCTCGACTGACAGGATGTTCCACAATGCGATGCTGCTGGTCTGGCACATGAATCTCTTGAAGGAGGAGCGCGGCGGCATGTTCTTCCAGAACCGGCAGGCCGAGGAGATTGTGTCCCGAGCCTGGAGCGTCCTGAAGCCGACGCTGTTCGCCGTCGTCGGAGAGGACCAGATCGCGCTTGCTCTTTCGCTTCTCGCGAAAGATTCCAGCTTCGCGACCTTCAGAAAGAGCATACGGTTTCTGGCGGCCGGCTCGGCGCAGTTTGCGCACTGGTACGCCGGCGACGACGCCGAAATCCTGGCACAGCACGGAAAACTGGCCGACTTTGTGCCTGTGATTGATGCACTGCAGGCGATCTTTCTGTACGAGACGAATGTGCCCCTGGATGAGTATTACGGAGAGTCGCGCCCGCTGCGCTATCACTCCGACCCGTTCCACATCCCGCCCGATGCTGTATTGAGTGAAGCGCAGAAGCGTGCGGGAGCAGGGCTTAGCGAGCTGTTTGAGCCTTATAAGCAGAAGAGCCTGCAGGCGCGAATTCGTACAAACTAGTCGAGATCGTAGCCGCGCATGTCGTCTGCCTCGAGTTAATGATAGCACCGCTGTCCTGGACCCACAGGGCGCTACTCGCTCCGCAGCGCCCGGGCCGGATCGATCGAGGCGGCCAGTCGTCCGGGCACCCAACCCGCGACGAGCGCGGCCACAAGCTCGTATTTGGACAACTGAGCGACAGAAGATCCTCGCAAATAGCAGATCCTACGGATGCGGCGAAGGATGACAAACGGTGATGAAAAACAAGCCCAGTGGCAGCTGCCATCAGGAAGTCACAACCATGCAGTCAGCAATCTGCCGCCACTGCCGCGAACCCGCAGTTGGTCCGTGCGCCCGGCGAAGTAGCGCAGGTTGAGCTCGTCCGCACCAAGGTCCTCGATACGCTGGAACGCCCCTAGCTCCGCCGCCACCTCCTCCGGCGTAAACCAGAGCCGAAACGGCTCTCCGGCAAGCGCCACCCTCGCCGCCAGCGAATCATGTGCGAGCTGCTCGAGAAACGGCAGCACCCGCCGCGGCTGGCCGTAGTCGAAGACAACGCCGCTGCCGCGCGGTTGCTCCGCAATCCATCGCACCGTCGATCGGAAGGCGTCAAGCGTCAGATAGGGAACAACGCCGAGCCACGCAAAGAATGTCGTCTGCGCCCGGTCGAATCCCACCGCAAGCAGCCGCTCCGGCAGCGACTCACGCTCGAAGTCGACCGGCGCGTAGGTCACGCCCGGCGGGTGGGGCAGCTTCGACTGCGCCAGCAGCTCGCGCTTCCACGCCTGCGTTGCCGGATGGTCCACCTCGAACACCCTCAGCGAGGCATATGGATTGCGATGCGCGAACGTGTCCAGCCCCGCGCCAAGCAGCACGTACTGCGTTACTCCGCTTGCAACCGCCTGCGCGAGATTGTCCTCCGCATAGCGGCTGCGAGCGACCAGGTGGGCGCGCATGGCGATCGAGAATGGGCGGGCTTTCTGGCCGGGTGCGGGGTCAGGGGTGCGGCGGAGTTCTTGAACGTACTCGGTGCCTAGAATGGAGACGGCGATGGGGTCGGCGAAGACGATAGGCCGGTCGTGGAGCTGGTGGGCCGCGCGGCGGAGAGCGACGCGAAGGGCAGTGCGAGATGGGCGGGCGGGTTCCATTGCCTCGGTTGAGTCTAGAATGTAAGCGTCCGAGTGCTGCACCAACCATACATAATGAGTGAGGTTTGTTGTCTTGATACGAACGGCTGGATCGATGCGGGGACAATAGCAACAATAGCGCGGTGAATACCAGCGAGGAACTCTGCGGCTGCACTGCCTGCGTCCTATGCCCCATCCGATGATCTAAGAATCAAG
>CAZZYQ010000112.1:0-3980 GCA_964658395.1 uncultured Granulicella sp.
TACGATCTGGGGATTGAGGCGAGCGAGACGGGGGAAGACAAGCCGTTTCCGCATGATGACCAGAGGTATGTCGAGATCTGGAATTTGGTGTTTATGCAGTTTGACCGGACGGTTGGGCCGGAGGGGCCGAAGCTGACTCCACTGCCGAAGCCTTCAATCGATACGGGGATGGGGCTGGAGAGAATTGCTGCTGTCCTGCAGGGCAAACTATCTAACTATGAGACTGATCTTTTTACGCCGTTGCTAAAAAGCGCAGCAGAATTGACAGGCTTTAATACTCCTATAAGTCCTGCGCGTCTCGACCAATTAGGGTCAGGAGATCACCCATCAGATTCATCCGTGCGAATCGTGGCCGACCATGCGCGGGCTTCAACGTTTCTTATTGCGGATGGAGTCTTGCCTGCAAATGAAGGGCGTGGATACGTTCTACGAAAGATTCTGAGGCGAGGTATTAGGCATGGTCGACTGTTACTGCAAGAACAGCCGTTCATGCATGAAATGGTATATGCCGTTCGCGATGTCATGGCAGTCGCTTATCCGGAGCTCAGGGATGCCTCAGATCGAGTTGCGAAGGTTGTCCTAGCCGAGGAGGAGCAGTTTGCGCGAGTGATAGAAAGCGGCTGGAAGGCATTTCAGGTAACTCTCTCTGAAGCTTATGAACGCGACCTTCTAAATCTCATCATCGACTTCGCCGGTCTGTGGGAAGAGCCTTGGTCACCCGATGAGGCGAGAGCACATGCAAATAAATTAGTGAGTTATTACCGCGACATCTGGGATCAGAGAAACAATTTTTCCGAAGACGGTAAGGAAGAGTACTTCGACGAACAATTCGAGTCCGGAATCGCTTTTGAGTTAGATTCGCTTCTTGAAACGGACAAGGATTCACAGCGAACGCTAGCTGAGCACATTCTAAAAAACTGGAAGCCTCGTTTGCCCGGAGCGCAAGCATTCAGGCTTTACGAAACCTTCGGCCTCCCGCTCGACTTCATGGTCGATGCGGCGCGTGATGCTGGCATTGAGTTCGATATGGCTGGCTTTGAAGCCGCCAAGGAAGAAGAGCAGCAGCGCGCCCGCGCCTCCTGGAAGGGTGGGTCGCAGAAGTCGGCTTCGCCGGCCTTTCGCGAGCTGCCGAAGACCGAGTTTGAAGGCTATACGGCGCTGCGCGTCCATGGGGCTCGGGTGCTAGCGCTGGTCAAGGATGGTGTTGGCGTTCCGGCGCTCGCGGCAGGTGAGAGTGGCGAGGCGGTGCTCGATGCGACCAGCTTCTATGCGGACTCGGGCGGGCAGGTGGGCGATGTGGGGTGGCTCTATGCAAGCGATCACCACACGGTAATAGCAGAGGTGTCCGGCGCGACCAAGCCGGTGCAGGGCGTGTTCGCGCACAAGATCGTCGCCCGTCAGCCGATCGCTGTAGGCGATGTTGTGGACACGGTGGTCGACCGCGAAAACCGGTTGGCGACTGAGCGCAACCATACCGGCACGCACCTGCTCCATGCGGCGCTGCGGGAGGTGCTGGGGACGCATGTGAAGCAGGCGGGATCGCTGAACGATTCGACCCGCCTGCGCTTCGACTTTTCACACTTTGCGCAGATCGCCGAGCCGGAGTTGCGCGAGATCGAGTCCATCGTCAACCAGCAGGTACTCGACAACCAGAAAGTCGAGACCCTGGTCGATGTTCCCATCGACGTCGCCGTCAACGAGCTGGGCGCGATGGCGCTCTTCGGCGAAAAATACGGCGACCGCGTCCGCGTGGTAAAAATCGGCAGCTTCTCCACCGAGCTTTGCGGTGGAACGCATACCAACGCGACGGGAGAGATTGGGTTGATCAAAATCACCGGGGAGAGCTCGGTCTCGAGCGGCGTGCGACGGGTCGAGGCGATCTCCGGCACCGGGGCGCTCGATGAGTTTCAGCGCGACTTCGAGCTGGCGCGGACCGTCGCACAACTGGCTGGAGGCGGTGGTTCCAACCTCCCCGCGTCCGAGGCGCTTCGTCACAAGCTCTCTGCCCAGGAAGAAGAGCTGAAGAAGCTCCGGCGAGAGCTCGACCAGATGAAGATGAAGGCGGCCAGCGCCTCGCTGTCCGATGCTGCTTCGGCTGCGGTAGAAGTCAAGGGCGTGAAGGTGCTGGCGCAGCGGGTCGACGCCCTGGACAAAGCGCAGATGCGCGACCTGGTCGACCAGCTTCGCGGCAAGCTCGGCTCCGGCGTGGTGGTTCTCGGCGCGACGGCACACAGCGAGGATGGAGCAGCCGGTCGCGTCTCGCTGATCGTTGGCGTAACCAAAGATCTTACGTCGCGCATACAGGCAGGGAAGATCGTAGGCCTGCTCGCCGCGCAGGTAGGCGGCAAAGGCGGCGGCCGGCCCGACCTGGCCGAAGCTGGCGGGACCAACCCCGCTGCGCTTGATGCCACACTGAGCAACGCACCATCGGTTGTAGCCGGCCTTCTGTAAGGCGCACCTAAGTCCGGCGCGTTGAACATCCACCCCAACGAGCGTCATCCTGAGCGAAGCGAAGGACCCCGATATCCTCTCGTAAGCAAAAGCGTCAACCCTCTTCAACCGTTAATGTTCAAGGATTCAACGCCAGCAATCCGATCGGTCGCTCTCAGCCGGGATCGTTGCCCGCCTCGCCCCGGCTGTTTCTATTGCGCCCCGCAACCCGCTGAACACATCGAATACCTGATTCAACCCCGGAGGTGTGATGTGCCCCAAGAGACCGTAAAGATCTGCCGCTTCCATTCGCTGGGCGGAGCTGAAGTCCTTCAACTTGAAGAGCTTCCCCTGCCCGAACCGCAGGCGGGTGAAGTCCGCCTCCGGGTAAAGGCCATCGGCCTGAATCGCGCCGAGGTCGTCTTCCGCATGGGTCGCTACCTGGTGAAGCCGGAGCTGCCGTCGAAGATCGGCTACGAAGCGTCTGGCATCGTCGATGCCGTGGGCCAAGGGGTTGACCCGGGCTGGGTGGGCAAGACGGCGAGCACCGTCCCGGCCTTTCCCGCGGACAAGTACGGCGTCTACGGCGAGGTAGCCATCGTGCCGGCGCACGCCCTCGCCGAGTATCCGGCCAAGCTCTCCTACGAGGAAGGCACCAGCATCTGGATGCAGTACCTGACCGCGTACGGTGCGCTCATCCACTACGGCGGCATGACCAAAGGCGACTTCGTCGTTATCACTGCGGCCAGCAGTTCGGTCGGACTGGCCGCGATCGAGATGGCAAGGGCTGAGGGTGCGACCAGCATTGCGACGACGCGCGCCTCCGCAAAGAAGCCGGAGCTGCTCGCCTTTGGCGCCGATCACGTAATCGCCACCGAAGAGGAGGACTTGGCCGCGCGGGTGCTCGAGATCACTGGCGGCAAAGGCGCGCGAATCGTCTTCGATCCGGTCGCCGGTAAGGGCCTAGAAACCCTGGCCAAGGCGACGGCGCATGGCGGTATCATCTTCGAATACGGCGCGCTGGCAATGGAGCCGACGCCGTTCCCGCTGATGACCGTGCTTTCGCGCGGCATAGCCATCCAGGGGTACACCCTCTTCGAAGTCGTCTCCAACCCCGACCTGTTTCCCAAGGCGAAGCAGTACGTCTTCGACCGGCTGGACGGCGGCCACTTCAAGCCGCGCATTGACAAGACCTTTCCACTCGACGAGATTGTGGCGGCGCATCGCTACATGGAAGGCAATGCGCAGGTAGGAAAGATCGTCGTAACTGTTTAGAGGGACTTTCGGTTGCACTGTTTTTCGTGCAACTAAATTTCGCAGCGGCCCCCTCCTAAATGCTGAGGGAGAACCGATCATGGCAACCAAGAAGACGGCAGCGAAGAAGACAGCAGCAGCAAAGAAGACAACGGGCAAGAAGGCTGTAGCGAAGAAAGGCGCGGCAAAGAAGACGGCTGCAAAGAAAAGTCCGGCGAAGAAGTCTTCCGGCCGGAGGTACAGCCCGGCAGCGAGCAACAGCGTCGAGCGCGAGATGAAGGCCATGCACGAGGGCA
>CAZZYQ010000113.1:0-3882 GCA_964658395.1 uncultured Granulicella sp.
GGAGCGGCGGACGGCTTCATCGTCCGCCGCGCAGTGGAGAGACCCCCGCATTCGCCGTTATCCTGAACCCGTCATTCAGGGAGTGCATCTCGAACGGCGTGCCTGATTTCAACGAAACATGGGCCTTACATGCCGCGCAATCAACCTGTGGCATTACTTGTTCTAACGATTTATACCGCTCCCGCTTTGGGAGGTGTATGATCGCGCCAATCCCGATTCTGCGTGCCTGAACTTCTTGTGTAATCCCGACTGTCCGCAACAGAGCATTCCGCGACGCGAAGGAGTACCTTATGCCCTACTCAAAAGGGCAACGGCCGAATTGGATCGGTGTTGCCCTGCTGTCAGCCTTGGACGCTTTGTCGGCGCTTGTTCGTCGGCCCGACCCGGCTGCGGAGCGATTCGCAGATACATCGAGTCCAGTGCGGCTTGCCATCGCTTGCTCGCCTGCTCTTCCCCGCTGGCTCACACAGGAGCTTCGAACCGGGCTTGTTCGGTGCCAGCGCGGTTTAAAGGCGCTCCGTTGGGAAGATCGAAGATTGCTCGCGTTTGCGCTCTTCGGATTGGCTTCCCTGCTGGAGATCTGCGGCTGCAATCCCGCACGAAGCGGCGTACCAGTTGCTGACCACCGCTCAGAGCCGCCAGATTGGGCAATGGCTATGGATCAATGTCCGGATTGCTCTTCCAATTACAGGAAGGCAGGCGACCGGCTTCAGGCAGACGCACGGGTGACGACTGGCGTCTTCCGCGCTGCAAAGATGGACACGGCTGCCTTCGAGAGAGAGGCGCCCTTGTTCTACGATCCCAGCCTGCAGGTGTTTAACGAGGGCGCGCAGGAAGAGCCACCAGGCAGCTCAAGCGTGTTCCTCGAGGACAAACAGGGGCCATGGTCGATCCCGGAATCGGTCTTCTTTGTGTATAAGACTGTTGTGACGCCGGATGGTAGAACCCATCGGCTTCCTACTGCGACCGCCTTCATTCTCAGTGTGCCTGGTCTGAATCAGAAAGGTTCGGTGCGATTCCTGGTAACAGCGCGCCATGTTCTCGACCCGGAATGGGCCCACTGCGCGGAGAAGAACCCCCCGTCCATTGATGTACGCCTCAACAGATGGATCGGCGGGGTGGGCTACGAGACCATTCCGTTGCGAAACAGTCATGCGCGCACGTTTTTCGCTCCTTCGGACGAGACCGTAGACCTTGCCATCGTTCCCATCGATGAGCAACTCCTTCCGAACGTCGAGTCGTACAAGTTCTTCGACACGCCGTTCCGGATGCTTCCCACCGAGGTAGAGCTACGCTCTATGCCGCCGGACCAGAGGATCATGACCGCGGGTCTGGTTGCTGAGAACTCGCCGGACCGGATCAGATACCCGGTGTTGCACGGCGGCGTCTTGTCGGGCAACTCTACGCAGAAGGTGATGGCGCAATGCGGAAAGACTCCCGGCTCGACCGAGCTTCACGTCTGGTACATCAATGCTGCGATCCCACACGGGGTGAGCGGCGCGCCCGTCTTTGCCTCGATCAAGCGCGGAGAACATGGCAACAAGACTCCGATGCTGCTCGGGGTGCAGGCGGTCGCGTGGCCAGAGCGAGGTGTTGCGGCGATGACACCCGCATCTGAACTGAGCGACCTGGTGGAGAAAGCTCTCCGCTCGTCCAAGCGTACGATGGATCTCTCCAAAGGACCGACTCCCTGAACCGCCGGCCTCATGCGGTGTTACACGTGACGCTTTAGACCCAGTTCCATCATGACGCGCTGCAGGTCCTTCCAGGCTTCGCCCTTCTGGCTTGGGTCACGCAACAGATAGGCCGGATGATACGTCACCGCCACCTTGGCGCCGCGGCAACTATGCCAGGTTCCGCGAAGCGGCCCGAGCGGCTGCTTGACGCCCAGCAGGTACGTCGCGGCCGTGCCGCCAAGCGCCACGATGACCTGCGGCTGTATGGTATCGATCTGCTCGAGCAGAAACGGTGAGCAGGTGTTGGCTTCCACCGGCTCCGGCGTCCTGTTCGCGGGCGGGCGGCACTTCACGATATTCGCGATGTAGACTTCTTCCCTTTTGAGGCCCATGGCGGAGATCATGTTGTTGAGCAACTGACCGGCCTTGCCCACGAACGGCACACCGGACGCATCTTCGTCCGCACCCGGGCCTTCCCCAACAAACATCAGGCGTGCGTTCGGGCTTCCGTCTCCAAACACGATGGTGCGGCGGCCGGCATAGGCAAGCGGGCAGCGGGTGCAATCGCCAATCACATTCCGAATGGCGGCAAGTGCCTCAGCCTTGGCTGCGGGCGGGATACGCTCCTGGGGCAGGGGCATGAGATCGTCGAACGAGACAGGTTTGGGAATGGGAACCTCTAGAAAGCTCGATCGTGCCGGAGCTTCAGACAGATTTGGGGCAGCAGGTTTCGCGGTCAGGAGGGGTGCTGGCGAGGCCGTCCGTTCCGTCGGCGGGGGCAGTGGCTCCCTGCGGGTGACTGGCAGCGGGCGGGCGGCGGGATGCTGAGGTAGAGGCTGTTCCGGCTCAGATGCCACAAACTGCGCCATCAGCGCCGCAAACTCATCCGGTGAAGGTGCGGTGCCGACGCGATACAGATCGTAGATGCCAAGGTCGCGAAGGTACTCCACGTAGACCCGAAGGTCATCGGTCGGGCTCGTCATCTGCTGATTGTATCGGCGGAGGCGTTGTGACTGAATATGGCAGCGCGTAGACCGTCCCGGCTAGCCCATCGCCGAGCACCAGGGAAACGCCCGTACAGCCGCTTTGGCCGCTCTAGTTCTCTGGTTCGATCGGCGCTTTGGCCGGCTGTTCGAGTACGACGTAGGTTACGAATCCTTGACGGACCTCGTCCTGCGCGACACGGCAGGCCTTCATCGACTTAGACGTGCTGAGCGGTGGTGCCCCTGATTGCAGCTGACGTGCTCGGCGGGCCACACCCTTTACCAGGCTGTACTTGTTATGGAATGCACTCTCAATCGCCATGCGCTTGCCCCCGTCTCTAGAATGTACCGCAGCGCCAAGTATTCCCAAAGTCAATTTTGTCTACGCCTTTTGCGGTTCGCCTGCTTGAAAACTGGAGAGAGCGGCCTGGAGGCGCGGCGAAGGGGCGCTGGTAAGACAACTGGCGGCAACTTCAACATCTCCTGATGAAGAGAGCGATGCTGAGGAGTGAAGGTGCTGCCGCTCTGCGAAGACAATCGCCCTCAGCTCGGTAGCAGCCTGATCGAGCACGTCGTTGACCAGCGCGTAGCGATAGTCCCATATCTGCTTCAGCTCCTCACGAGCTTCGGCGAGACGGCGCTCGATCACGGCTTCAATCGTCATGTGCTCTGCCCGGCTGCGATTGCGCAGGCGCATCTCAAGTACCTGCGGGCTGGGAGGTAGAACGAAGATCGAGACTGCCTCGGGCAGCATCTTCATCACCTGCAGTGCCCCTTGAACGTCGATGTCCAGGAGGAGGTCCCGGCCCATCTCGCGCGCATGCTGCAGGGCTGCGAATGCGGTGCCGTAAAAGTTGCCGAACACCTCCGCCCATTCCAGGAACTCATTGTTGTCGACCATCCGCAGGAACTCTTCACGCGTGGTGAAGTGATACTCGCGACCGTCCCGTTCCGATCCGCGCGGAGCGCGCGTCGTGTATGAGATGGAAAAGTCGATGCCTTCAACCAGGGTCAGCAATTGACTCACCAGCGTCGATTTTCCTGATCCGGAGGGCGCTGAGATGATGAAGAGGATGCCTGCCATAATCCCGTACTAGCGTGGGACTTTAGTGTATCGCGTGAACACGGCAGAACGGGTTAAAGGCTCGATGTGCTACCGTTAAGGCTGGGTTTGAGAGCGTAGCTCAGTTGGTAGAGCATCGCCCTTTTAAGGCGTTGGTCCT
>CAZZYQ010000114.1:0-3875 GCA_964658395.1 uncultured Granulicella sp.
TTGACGGCGTCCTGGCCGGTCATGGCGTCGGCGACGAAGAGGATCTCGGAGGGGTTGAGCAGCTTCTTGAGCTGTGCCATCTCGTCCATCAGCGCGGCGTCAATCTGGTTGCGGCCGGCGGTGTCGACGATGAGGATGTCGCAGCCGAAGTTCGCGGCGTCGCGGCGGGCCTCCTTCGCCAAACGCAGCACGAGGTCGGTGCCGGCGGCCTCGCCTTTGAGGTCGCCTTCGTAGATGTTTGCGCCAATGCTCTTGGCGACGATGGCAAGTTGCTGACGGGCGGCGGGGCGGTAGACGTCGACCGAGACGAGCATGGGCCGGTGACCGGACTTCTTGAGCCACTGGCCGAGCTTGCCGGAGGTGGTCGTCTTGCCCGATCCCTGCAGCCCGGCCATCAGGATGACGCTCGGCGGCTGCGAGGAGGTCTTGAACTTGGCGGTGTCGCGGCCCAGGACATCAACGAGTTCATCGTGGACAATCTTGACGATCTGCTCAGAGGGGCTGAGCGCGGTGGTGACCTGGGTGCCCATGGCCTTTGCGCGAATGTGTTCGACGAGTTCGTCGACGACGGCAAGATTGACGTCCGATTCGAGCAGGGCGACGCGAATCTCGCGCAGGGCGTCGGCGATGTTCTCGTCCGAGATGGTGCCCTGACCGCGGAGGTTTTTAAAGGAGCGCTGGAGCTTGTCGCTGAGGTTTTCAAACATGGCTAAGGCAAGTTTATCAGCGGGTGTCTTCTGTTCAGGGCGAAATGCGGGGGTCTCTCCGCTCCCGTCGGTCGGTCGAGATGACGTTTCGAGTTTAGGGCAAGCTTCTGCTTAGGGAAGGTGGAGCGGAAATGCGGGGGTCTCTCCGCTCCCGTTGGTCGGTCGAGATGACGCTTCTATCGAGGAACGCAGACGGTCATCCCGTTGATGAGACCGCCGATGGCAAGGATGACGATTGCGGGTTCGATGGGCTGGCGGTAGTCCATGGAGGCGTGCGAGAGGTAGTAGGGGATGGGGAAGACCGCGAGGAGTACTACAAAGGGCAAGGCGGCGGCGCGGTTGTTTCGCCAAAGGCGATGCATCCCGCGCAGCATGAAGATAGTTATGGCGCTACAGAAGAAGACGTTGGGGACGTCGAGCGGCTCTTTGTGCAGATAACGGGCGGAGAAACTCCAGAAGCCGGTCCAGTAGCGGATGATGCGACGGAGTGTGGCAAAAGCAAAGCGGCCGGGGTGGCCGGTCACGGAGTCGACGGCGAGGCGATGTTTGGCGGCGAGGTAGGCGGTTTCGCCCTGCAGGAGAAAGGCCCGCATCTCGCCGGGATTGCTGGCGGGGTGCGCCCAGGCGACGTTCGACTCAAAGCTGTCCGCGGTGTTGCCGGCGTAGAACTCGAGCCAGTAGTTGTCGCGGATGGGGACGAGGACATGCATGGTGCGGTAAGTTCGGACGGTCCACGGAGTGAGGACGGCGACCACGGTGATTGTGGTGAGGGCGGCCCTCAGCAGCCAGGGACGTTGGGCGCGCCGGAGCTTCCACAGAGGAATAAGGAAGAGGAATGGCAGCACGCTGAGGACGGCGGGGTTGACCAGGGCAGCCAGGCCGTAGAGCACGCCGAAGCCGATCCAGGAGAACATCCGCGGACGGGTGTGAAGGCGCGTCAGGAGCCAGAGGCAGGTGGTGAACAGCAGGGCAGTCAGTGCCCATTCCCAGACGAGGGTGCTGTAGTAGATGGAGAAGGGATACACGACCCAAGCCCAGGCGGCCCAACGGGCGGTGCGCGGGCCGGCCGTGTCACGAGCCAGGAGATCGACAGGGATGCAGGTGAGCGCGGAGGCGAGGCTGTTGAAGGTAAGGATCGCGAGGCCCGAGTGTAGCGAGTAGACGCCAAAAACTCGAAAGACGCCCGCGAGCAGATAGGGGTAGAGCGGCGGGACCAGGGCGGTAGGGCCGGTCAATGGGAAGAATGGTGAGGAAAAGCCGTGTCCGATGGCAATCGAGCGGGCGACCCATCCCATCTCCCACCCGAACTGCTCGAATTCGCGGGTTGGGTCGGGGAGGTCGCGCACGACCAGGGCGACGACGATCATGCGGATAAGGAAAGCCGCGGCGACCATCAAGGAGATGCGAAGTGCGTGGGACTCTCCACTTCGCTTCGCTCCGGTCGAGATGACGCTTCCTTTCCGCTTAAGCCAGAGGGTGAACGCTACCGCAATGCAGCGCGGCGGGAGATTGCCCGAACGTAAGCTGGTCGGCCTTGGCTTGGATGCCGTGAGGCGGAGTAGTTAGAGGCCGACGTGCTCGGGCGTGGGTTCTCTCGGACCTGCATTATCGGCTTCGAGCCTGCGGCCGTAGACGCGTTCGGGCGGAACGTCATCGTTGATGACGGGAAGCGTCGGCAGCTTGGCGGTGCTGCCCGCCTCCTTAACGACGGCGTTGGCATGTTCGAGAACCTCATCGACCGTCATGGTGTACATCTCGCGGCCATTGTCGTAGCCGGTCTCGATGATCGATTTCAGATAGCGTCCGGCGGTCTGGGCGGCGAGATAGTCGGTTATTACCTTGCCGGTGCGGCGCTTCTGCTCAACCCAGGCGAGGTTCGGCATGGCTATCCAGACCGCTCGACCGCTGACATCAAAACGGATGTCGGTGGCATCGGCATGACGCGTGGCAATGGCGACGTAGGTACCCTTCCAGGTGCAGTGGAGTTCCTCACCGGTCCAGCGGTCGGTTACGCGAAAATCTTCATACATAAGAACAGAGTAGCAAAGTGCGTGGGTGCGACATTGCGGAAGTCAGGACCGGGTGCGGGCTCAGGCGGTCGGAAACACAAGACACTGAGGAATGGAGATGGGGAAGCTCTTGGGTGTCTCGGAGAGCTGGCCCGTAGTGGTGTTGCGAGAGAAGACGGCGATGTTGTCTGAGCCCTGGTTGGCGATGAGCAGCCACTTTTCGGAGGGATCGAGCGCAAGATGGCGGGGAACTTTGCCGCCGCAGGAGCTGCGGCGCTGGAAGGCGAGTTCGTTGCCATCTGAGGAGACGGCGAAGGTGGCGACGAAGTCGTCGCCGCGGCTGGTGACGTAAGCAAAGCGGGCCTGCTTGTCCAGAACGATGTCGTCTGCAGTAGAAGGAGCGGTGATCGGCAGCTTGATGGTCTGTGAGGTCTTGAAGGTTCCGGTGGCGGGGGTCCAGTGCAGCACGAGGACCTGCGAGGTGATCTCGCAGACGCAGTAGGCGTAGTTGCCGTTGGGATGGAAGAGCAGCGCGCGAGGCCCGGAACCCGCAGGCGCGTGCCAGGACGAGGTAGTGTTCAAGGTAAGCTTGCCGGTCGCGGCATCAAGCTTGTAAACGTGGATCTTGTCCAATCCGAGATCGTTCACCAGGAGGAACTTGTTGTCAGGCGAGACGGTGACCCGATGAGCGTGCGGCGCTTCCTGGCGTGATGCATCAGGGCCGTGACCCGTGTACTGCTCAAAGGAGACCGGCTGGCTCAAGTGGCTGCTCGCGTCGAGGTGAAACGAGACGGCGCTTCCGCCCGTGTAGTTGGCGGCGAAGGCCAAGCTTGCGGTGTGGTCGAAGGCGACATGGCAGGGGCTGCCGCCCTTTGTTGCCATCTGGTTAATTTCAGTGAGCAGGCCAGTTGCGGAGTTCAGCGAAAAGGTCGTGACCGAGCCGCTCTTCTGGTTCTGGAAGGACTCAATCTCATTCGCTACAAGAATGGTCTTAGCGCCGGGAGCGGCGGCCAGGAAGGTGGGGTTGTCGGCGGCGGCGGCGAGACCAATCTGCGTTAGCGCGCCTGTTGACGAGTTGAATCGGTAGGCATAGACGCCTTTGCTGGTGCCAGAGGTCTGAGTGCCGACCAGGAGCAGGCTGCCGGTGCTGTTTGCTCCG
>CAZZYQ010000115.1:0-3668 GCA_964658395.1 uncultured Granulicella sp.
ATCACGCTCAATGTTGGCTGGATCATCCTCAACTGGCGCGAGTGGGTGCCGCTCGCCATCGGCATCCCCATCTTCGGATTGCTGGCTGTCGGCGTCACCCTCAACACCATCTTCCTGGTCCGCGAGGTACGCCGCAACGAGCAGCAGGACAGCTTTCTGAACGCCGTCACCCACGAACTCAAAACGCCGCTCGCCTCCATCCGGCTCTATCTTGAAACACTCAAGCTCCGCGAACTGAGCGAAGCGCAGCGACAGGAGTTCTACTCGATCATGCTGGCCGACAGCAATCGCCTGCTGGCCATGGTCGAGCAGGTGCTCAAGGCCGGAGAAATCCGCCAGCGTCCGGCCGGCAATCGCGTGCGCATCCCGGTCGACCTCGGCGACTTGCTCGCATCCTGCGCCACCACGACTCTGCAGCGTTACCACCTCGACGCGGGTGCCATTCAAACCATGCGCTTTGACGCCGGCGGCTCTCCAGCCCTGGTGCTCGGGAATCCGGAAGACCTGCAGACCGCGCTCCTCAACGTACTCGATAACGCCGTGAAGTACGCGAATGGCAAGGTTGACATTCAGATTCGCCTGAACGCCTCCGACAGCACCTGGATCCGCTTCTCTATCGCCGACCAGGGTACCGGCATTCCCCCGGCACAACTCAAACGTATCTTCCTGCGCTTCTATCGCGTGCCGAACCGCAACCTTCTGCACGTCAAAGGCACCGGCCTTGGACTCTTCCTGGTCCGCAACATCGTCCAGCAGCATGGTGGCGAGGTCTATGCTGAAAGCGCCGGCGAGGGCCGCGGTACCACCATCCACTTCCAGCTGCCGCGCGCGCTCCCGTCTGCCAACGCAGCAAGGACGGCGCAGGCCTCACTCTCCGCATGACCACTCAACTCCTTACCATCGTCGTCGTCGAAGACGAAGAGCATCTGGCCCAGGGCCTGCGCTTCAACCTGGAGGCAGAAGGCTATCGCGTCCTCGTGTTCAGCGATGGCGAGTCGGCCATGGCCACGCTCCTGCAGTCGGACCCGCTAATCGCTGCAGTCGTTCTCGACGTCATGCTGCCTGGGCGCGACGGCTTCTCCGTGGTCAGTGAGCTGCGCGAAAAGCAGAACTACACACCGGTCCTGCTGCTCACCGCACGCAGCCGTCCCGAGGACATCCTCGCCGGCTTCGCTGCCGGTGCCGACGATTACCTGGCCAAGCCCTTCGACCTGGCCATCCTGCTCGCCCGCCTGAACGGTCTGCTCCGGCGCACCTCCTGGCAGCGCGACCAGACTGCGGCTCCGAAATCAGATACGGAAAAGCCCGGCAGCTTCGAGTTCGCTGGCCGCTCCATTGACTTCGCTGCCCTGCGTCTGACCACTCCGGACAAAACCATCAGCCTTACTGTGATGGAAGCCGAGTTGCTCCGCTATCTCGTCCGCCACCAGGGCGAAATCATTTCACGCAAGCAGCTGCTCGAAGAGGTCTGGCACGTCCGCGAGGACACCGACACACGCGCCATCGACAACTTCATGGTCCGCCTCCGTCGCTACATTGAAGACGATCCCGGCAAGCCCCTACATCTCGAGACCGTACGCGGCGTCGGCTACCGCTTCCTCCCTGGAAATGCACCCGCAACCGGGGAGGAGGCGCGGCCAGGCGACAGATAAGCTCCGGCAACGGGCCATTCCCCGCCCTGATATGCCTGTCCAAGGAACTGCGTTTGGTAACAGGGGCAGCTCCCGCAGCTCCTAGGAGCGGCGTTTTCGACACTCATCTCTTCTCTCTGCACAAAGATTGAGCGACTGGTCAACGAGTGGACCGGCCTGCTATCACCAATTGGAAACGCTCAGCCGGATCGCTTCCCATAAGCCGATAATCAGGAACGATCAGCTTAAGCTGCTAATCACACTGAGCGGACCTTGTGTTTTCCGGCTCGGTCAACCGCCAACCCCAGCAAAGCAGCCACACCATAAGTATTAGTTCTCCAACGAAGAATATATTTAAGAAGCCCAAGCTTGCGGATGGAGCTATATACTCAGTAAGCCTGTCGATCACCCATGCGGAGCCGTCTGCGATGACTACCCACCCCAACCACCGGGGCAAGTAGGTCGACCTGACAAATAGTAAGCCGATCAGGATTAGATGGAGGCCGAACAGCACCAACGACAGGCTCCAACCTGCACGGAAGCCGCCGATCAGCATACGCACCTGTAGGGCCAAGGCCTTCGAAGGAAAGAGATTGGCATACTCCGGCACAAACAAGAGCCGATAGACGAGTGCCAGGTTGACCACGGCAGCTAGTGACATGGCCGCGTAAATCAATTGCAACCAGGAAGCTAAAAGTGAAAGAGCACGATTAATGGGGGCAAGAAGCACATAAAACCCCCACGCCATGACAACGTCTCCGACCAACTGCGCGAAGTACGCCATTACGACCGCGCTGTACAGGTGCGGATGCGCCTGAAGATTGGCGAGCGTTCGCGCTGGTTCGGCGACCACGAGACGAGGCATCGCGTAGTACTCAGCAAAGGTCACGGGATTCAACAGGTAAGCCAAACCGCACACTAGTGCCGCCTGTCGAAGGGTTAGTCCGCTCACTTTCCCGGTCGAATGGTACGAATCCATGGCAAACCTCGCTGATACCAGGGGTAACACGCGCTTGTGACGGCTGACCACTGACACATAGTTGATCAGGGGCCTGCTGCTTTATACGCGGTTGATGTCTGAATACGAATTTGATGTCTCAGAGTCCCAATAATTGCGGCACAACAGAATCAATAGCAAGAAACGCTCTTCGCGCCAATCAACCGTTACTGACGACAAGCCGACTTGTGAGTACTGATGTTTAGCCTCACGATCGCCTAGCAGTTGTTGCCTTCAGTTTCCAAGAGCACGAGTGTGGAGTTATGATCGGTCCACACTGCTGAGCGACCGAGAGAACAAATGCTTGAACAGGTTCCGACCGTCATCATCAAAGCCATGCCGCCAAGCGCATATCCCTACCTTGATGTGCTCTTGCCACTGCTGCAGACGCTCATCGGCGTGGCCGGCGGCTTGTGGGCAGTGTACAAGTATCTTCGTGACAAGAAAGAAACTCTCGACAAAGAGCGAGATCTGCGAGAACAAGCCATTCAGACGGCCAAAACCGAATCTCAAAAACCCTTCTCCGCCAAACAGCAGCAGGTCTACTTTGATCTGCTCGACACAACCTCTCTGATCGCCAACCTAATCACGGAGCCGGACAACGACCTACGTCGAAGAGAGGCTATACAACATTTCTGGGTCCTATTCTGGGGATCACTGCCCGTAGTCGCAGATAAGGATGTTGCAATTGCAGCGGACGCATTTTCATTGGCGCTCGATAAGCCGATGGACTTCGTACCATTGCGAAATGCAAGTATGGACCTCGCGCGAACCTGCCGGAAGGCGCTCGGCGAGGCTTGGAGTCTTGGGCTTGAGCAATTCGATAAGAGCGACGCAGCTATCGCCAAAGAGATACCGCCGACGCAGGAGTTTTACCCTGACGCAGGCCGCTACTCTGTTTAGGCTTTGGATTTGTCCCATCAATACCGATAAACGCCCTTATCGGCAGACACTGATTGCTGACGGTAAGCCGACTTATCAGGACTGATCCACTGCTCGATGAAAGTGCCTACTCTTGCCTCTTGATCTGCGGACCAGAG
>CAZZYQ010000116.1:0-3667 GCA_964658395.1 uncultured Granulicella sp.
ACCATAGCCTCGGTATCCATAGCCTCCATGGAACCAGGGACCGGCACCAATAAAGATGCCGCCCGAGAACCACGAGGGGCCGTAGTAGCCATACGGCGCGCACGCGTAGGGATAGTAGCTGTAGTAGCCGTATTCGCAAACAGGAGCGGGATAGTCGTAGCCATAATAGGCCGGGCCGCCAAACTGCACGCCTACGGCGACCTGGGCGTGCACCATTGTCGCCGGAAGAGCAAGCGCCAGAAAAGCTAGAAGAGCAATGTACTTGATTGAACGCATTTGTAACCCCCATGCAGGGCGCGATGTCCGAGAGCGAACAAAGGTCCTGAGCATTTAGATGTTTCTAAACGCCTGGAGGTGTAAACGCGATCCAGACTGCAATGTTGCGGCTCGGCGCCAGCATCGCGTAGCGGCGCAGAAAGCTTGGCGCAGAAGCGTCTCCCGTACTCGTGAGGGGAGCCACGTGAAGAATCCAGACCCTGGGGAAGGCAGGTGACTGCGGTGAATAATCATTTGCGGTCCGCTAGTGGCCGCCGAGTGCTTCGGGATCTGGTTTCGCGCGTTTCGGCGGCAGGCGCATGACAAATGGCAACGGAATCAGGCAGGCGATCGCGCAGGACAGGATAAAGAACGCGTTTTGATAGCTCAACATCGAGGCCTGACGGAGCATGTTTTGGTAGGCCTGTCCCATGGCAGCCTGGGCCGCGACGGCAGGGGCGCTCCCACCGCGCACAAGTAGATCGCGGACGCGGTCGGTGAAGAAGCGGTAGGGTACGCTTCCGGCGACTACGTGCGCGGAGAGACGCTGCTGGTTCACCTGAGCATTGCGAGCCAGAAAGGTCGTTAGCAGAGCGGTGCCGGCGCTTCCTCCCAGGTTTCTGGCGAAGTTCGAAAGACTGGAGATCTGGTTGGTCTTTGAGAGCGGCACGCCCACGTAATTCAAGGTGCTTATGGGAATGAAAATGAAGGGAAGGCCGACGACCTGCAGCATGCGCCACACGGTAACGGTATGGAAGGCGGTGTTGAGGTCGAGGCGGGTGAGGTTGTAGATACCGGCGGCGGTAACGGCGTAGCCGATGGCGACCAGGAGGCGCGGATCCATGAGGTTGAGCGACCGGCCGGCGGCGATCATCAGGAACATCATGACAAAGCCGGCTGGAGACAGCACCATCCCGGCGCGCTCCGCGGTGTAGCCGAGCAGTACCTGGAGGTATTGCGGGATAAGGACGGTCGAGCCGAACAGAACCATGCCGAGGATAAGTTGGAGGAAGACGGCGGTGCCGAAGTTGCGGTTCTTGAGCAGCTTCAGGTCGACGATCGGGTCAGGGTGGTTCCACTCCCAGAAGGCGAAGAAGATGAGGGTGCAGGCGGCCAAAATGGCGCAGATCTGGATTTCGCCGGAGCCAAACCAGTCCTTCTCCTGGCCCTTGTCGAGGGTGAACTCGAGAAAGCCGACGCCGACCGCAACGAGGCCGAGACCGAGGAAGTCGACCCTGAGATGTTTGGCGGCCTCACGGCGGACCTTGAAGTACGGTGGATCTTCGACCATGCGGTTGGAGAGCCAGAGCGAGAAGAGTCCGATAGGGATGTTGATGAAAAAGATCCAGTGCCAGTTGAAGTTGTCCGTGATCCAGCCGCCGAGCGTGGGCCCGATGGCGGGTGCGACGACGACCGCCATTCCGTAGAGCGCGAAGGCCTGGCCGCGCTTTTCGACGGAGAAGGTGTCGGCAAGGATCGCCTGTTCGGATGGTGCAAGACCTCCCCCGCCAGCACCCTGAAGGACGCGGGCGATGATGAGGAGCGGTAGGCTTTGGGCGATGCCGCAGAGGAACGAGCAGACGGTAAAGAGCGCGACGCAGGTCATGTAGAAGCGCTTGCGTCCGAAGCGGTTCGAAAGCCAGCCGGAGATGGGCAGAACAATGGCGCTCGAGACCAGGTAGCTGGTGAGGACCCAGGTGGCCTCTTCCTGGGATGCGCCAAGCGAGCCAGCGATGTGCGGAAGCGCAACGTTGGCGATGGAGGTGTCTAGGACCTCCATGAAGGTGGCAAGGGTGACGGTAAGCGCAATGGCCCAGGGGTTATGGCTGGGTTTCCATGGAACTTCAGCTAAGGTCTGGGCGGGCGGCATCAGGAATGTACGTATGATACCGTTCGAGGCACGGCGGTACTCAATACGGTTCCAAACAGGCGAGTTCGTTCATGGGGAAGGGCAAGGCGCGGCTTGCGCAGCTGATGTGTCTGGTTGGATGGGCGCTCTCGGCCGCGGCGCAAGTGGACTGGGTGGTTCGACCGGAGTGGGTGCGCGCCCACGAAGAATTTCTGGCGAGCGACGCACTGGCAGGCCGGGGCAGCGCGTCGCGCGACGAGCAGATCGCAGCGGACTATGTGGCGTCTGAGTTTCTGGCGGATGGGCTGAAGCCGGCTCCAGGAATGTCGGGATTTATCCAGGTGGCTGATGTCGTAGCGCCGGAGTTGGACGGGAAGGCAGTCCTGACGGTCGGTGGCGTGACTCTGGAAGAGGGCGCTGACCTGCGGGTGCTGTTCCCCAGCGGGGTGGGGGCGAGCGGCCCTTTGTTGCGGTTGCCGGAGGCTGAGGTAAAACAGGCTAAGGTACCGAAGGGAGCCATTGTGCTGCTGACCGGTGGAGGAGGGCATGGCAGCGGGCTTGGGCTGTCTTACCCGCTGCGGAGTTCAGGAGCGGCAGTGGTGCTGTTTGAAGAGGATGAATCACTTCGTGCGTACCTTGCCAAGAACCCTAAGCCTCGGCAGCAGCTTCGACTGAAAGAGGAACCGGGGAACGGTGCTCCGCTGCCGGCAACGATTGCGGCCGTGAGTAAATCGGCGTACGACCGGCTTGCGGGACAGGTGGACGGAGCTGCGGCACTGCTGAGTGTTCATGCGCTGCCGCTCAAAGCAAGAAAGACGTTCAACGCGGTTGGCTACCTTGAGGGTGCAGACCCCGGAAGCGGAACGATCCTGTTGTCAGCCCACCTTGACCATCTGGGAGTGAGCAGTGCACCGGTGAATGGAGACGCCATCTTTAATGGCGCAAACGATGACGCTTCGGGAACGACGGCGGTGCTGGAGTTGGCGCATGCGCTAGCTGCGGGGCCGAAGATGAGGCGGAGCGTCCTGTTTGTCTGCTACGGAAGCGAGGAGGCGGGCGAACTGGGGTCGGAGTTCTTCGGCAGACATCCGCCAGTGCCGTTGTCGCAACTGGTTGCGAACATCGAGTTCGAGATGATTGGATCGCAAGACCCGAAGATGCCGAAGAACACACTCCTCTTTACGGGATGGGAGCGTTCGAACCTGGGTCCCGTCCTCCGCGAGCACGGAGCGCTACTGGGACCCGACCCTTATCCGGAGCAGCGGTTCTTCGAGCGGTCCGACAACTATCAGCTTGCCCTGCAGGGAGTGGTAGCGCACACGGCGGCGGGCTGGGGAACGACGCCAACGTACCATCAACTGAACGATGATCTGCAACATCTGGACTTTGACTTTATGACGGCGGTCATTCAGTCGCTGGTCGCGCCCATACGGTGGCTTGCCGAAGGTGACTTCCGTCCGGCCTGGAGCGCGGGTGGGCAGCCGAAGAGATAATCGCCTAGCGCTGGCTTCCCCTTTGGAGCCGAATAGATCGGACCTTCAGGAAGTCGCAAAGCTTCCGGAA
>CAZZYQ010000117.1:0-3289 GCA_964658395.1 uncultured Granulicella sp.
GAGCCGAAGGTGTAGATGGGCGCGACGGAGAAGCCGTAGGGGAGCTTGGCTTCGCCGTAAAGGATCAAACGGTGGCGCTCGTCGGTAAGGGAATATCCCTTCTCGCGACGAAGACCAGCGGTACCCTCAACCAGATTTACCTGCTCGTCCTGATTGCCATTCTCTAGTTGGTCGTCATTGGAATAGTCAAAGGTCTTCGAGAGTGTGTAGCTGACGTGGTACTCGTATCCATAACGACGACCAGCCTCTGACTTGCGACCGACGCTGGCCAACAGACCGTCGTACCAGCTCTTTGCGGATGAGTCGAGGATAGTGACGCTATCCGAGATACCCGTAGCAGGATCTGTGATGATGCAAGGCTTGTTGCTGCCGGGGCAGGCGATATACGGCGATGTGGAGGATGTGCTGCGAAGCAGGCTGCCGATGAGTTGGCGCTCGCCGAAGACGTGGACCCCGTCCGCGGTTACGACCCACTTGCTGCCAATTTGTTGCTGTGCGCCTAGCGAGAACTGCTGAAAGCGAGGGTGATGAGAGTTGGGACCGAGCGCCACGATACCGACTCCGCCGGTCTGGTGTGGGCCGCTGAAGGCGCTTGTGATCGTGGGACTTCCGGGCGCAAACGAGGAGCCTGGAGCGAAGCAGAGATCCAGGCTGGCCGGAGCAGGTATGTTCGGGTTGGTGCAGTTCGAGCCGGCGTACTGCGTGACCGTCAATGCGCGGTCATTCTGGATAATCTCCTTTGCGCCTGCCTCGACGATGATGCGGTCGTAGTAAATTCCGTAGCCGCCGCGGATCGCGGTCCTGCCGCTTCCGAATGGATCGAAGACGAAGCCAACGCGCGGACCAAAGTCTTTTAGATCCGGATTCTTGACCAATGGAATGACATTTGCCATCCAGGTGCACGGGGTCGTCGTGAGGGTAGTCAGGGTTGGGCATGGCAGGTGGTCGCGACTCTGGCCGGTTGCATTGGAATCGTATTCATAGCGAAGGCCAAGGTTCAACGTGAGACGTGGGGTCACCCGCCAGTCGTCCTGAACATAGCCGGCAGTGTAGTTGTTGAGCACATGCGGCAACTGCACCGGCGTGATGGGTGCAGAGCTGTGGATGCCGACAGCGACCGGGATGTCGAGATCGTTGACGACGCCGTCGCCGTTGAGATCCGCGAAGCCAAAGTCCGTCGTCAAAATGACGGTCCCGGTGCCGAAGACGTTGATCTCGCCACTGTTGCGATAGTGTTGAAACTCGATACCGGTATGCAGGATGTGTCTGCCAAGCGAGATCGTGAAGTTATCGCGAAGCTGTTCCCGATTCAGGTGAGTCGATTGCGGAATGTTGAAGTTCGCTCCATCTGCGAGATCGGGGAAGATGAGTTCATTTGTCAGGTTGAGCTGCGGATTAGTCAGGGACTCGTTTTGCGGGAAGGTGGGGACGCTGTTGTAGAAGTTATCGAAGTGGACGGCAAATTCATTGGTCTTATTTGTGCCGAGGACTGCGGTCCATGACCCCACCACGGAGTGGAAGCGATTCAACGAGTTCTGCCGCTCGGCTGCGCTGCTTTGTGGAGTGGACGCGGAGGCGCTAGCGATGGCGGTCTCCGTTGAACGATTGAAGCTGTAGCGGAGGCTGAACAGGTTCTTTCCGTTTGCATGGTAGTCAAGCCGATTGGAGAGGAGAACGTCGCGCAATGGTGCCCCAGCGGACGTATTGCGGATGGTGCCCGTGGTGAAATCGCGCGTTCCGGTTTGTAGCGCGGCGTTCTGGTTGCGATCCTCCGCCGAGGTGAAGAAGAATGCCTTGTCGCGCAGGATAGGGCCGCCAAGCGAGCCGCCAAACTGCTCACGATCGAAACGCGGCACAGGTTGCGTGCGATCAAAGGTGGCGGGCAGACCTTGCAGATGACGATTTCTCTCGAAGAAGAATAACGATCCATGCAGCTGATTGCCGCCGCTCCGTGTAACCACGTTGATGATGCTGTTGCCGGACCTGCCGACCTGGGCGGTGAAACGTGCCGTGGCGATCTGGAACTCTGAGACGGAGTCCTCGGGGAGATTGCTTAATGTGCCGCCGACGATCTCGTCGTTGTTATCGCCGCCATCGATGGTGATGTTGCCGCCGCGTCCAAAGCTGCCGGTGGAACTGATCTCAAGCGTGTTGGTCTTGGTAGGATCGAAGATGGGCGCGGGCCGATTGCCGGGAATGAGATAGGCGAGTTCGAGAAAGTTGCGCCCGTTCAGCGGAATGCTCTGGATTGTCTCTGCGACGATCTGTCCCTGGACCATCGACTGCTCGAGATCAACCGCGGCCGCTGAAGTTACGTCGATGACACTATTCTGGCTGGCGACGACGAGAGTAGCGTCGAGGGTAAGAGCCTTGCCGGCCTCCACCTTGACGTCCGCGTAGTGGCTGCGCGCCAGACCTGGAGCGCTCAATTCAACTGAATAGAGATCGGGTGCCAGATTGGACAGCGAGTAGGAACCATCCGAATTTGTGAGACCCACGCGGATGCTCCCCTGTGTCTGGCTTGTTGCGCGAATCGTAGCTCCTTGGATAACAAGTCCGCTGGAATCGCGAACCGTGCCGCTGAGGATGCCGGTCGGCACTTGAGCAGGAGCGATGGCAACAAAAGTAGCCAGGCACAGGAAGAGGATCAGGAAAGTGTTGCGACGCATCTGGATGGACTCCGGTAGGTAAGGAACAGCATGGTTGGCGAGCGGCTGCAGTGTCTCACCGCTCGATTGTTCAACTGTGAAGAACGGTCGCAATCATAGGGAATCCAGAGGACTCGTTGATCCATCGAAAGGTGGAATTCATATGGCTCGGTGCGGTTGGGTTCACCGCTATTCCTCGAGCGAGATCGGGCTTTCCACAAAGGCGGCTCCGCCCATGTTCCCGGCTACGCTCTTCCTGCGTGGCAGCAACAGACTTACGCCTGCTGCTGCAAATGCGATCAATGCCAGAAGAGCGATAGAGCTGGAGTGATAGCTTCCGGTGGCGTCGTACATGTGGCCGATGAACATAGGCCCGGTAGCTCCACCGATGGCATAGGCCGTCCAGGTCATTCCGTATAGTACGGAGAAGTTCTTTCGACCAACATAGTGCGCGAGAAGGTAGGGCAGAACGTCTGCTTCGCTGCCAAGACCAATACCGAGTAGAGCGGCTCCAAGTAAGGAAACGGCAGGCGATCCTGCGAAGGCGAGAACCAGCGTCCCAACCGCCGCCAGTATGAGGATCATTGTCTGAATTCGTTGTGGCGAAAATCGGTCAATAAGAAAGCCGACACCCAGTCTTC
>CAZZYQ010000118.1:0-3160 GCA_964658395.1 uncultured Granulicella sp.
TCATGGCAGCGAGGCGGAGATCGTGAGCCACTACTTCGGCGGGGGAACGAGTTCGGCACAGGCCGAGATTGTCCAGGGACGGCTGAAGTTCAGCGTTGCATTGCGGGATGCGGAGAAGCGACCACTGGAGTGGGTCGAGGTGAGTATCTCGTAAGAGATCCCGAGGATTATCGAAGCAACTCTTCCAGAGCAAGAGACAGTTCTGTCTTTTGGTCGCGATACTTCACGATGACGGGAGTGTAGACGCTCAGGCCCCACTCCGCACCTTTGCCTTTGGAGATTGCGCGGGAGCCGGGGACAACGACGGCGTCTTCGGGGATGATGAGGGGCAGGTCGGCTGTCGCTTTCAGGACCGTGCCGTTGACGAGGTCGTAGACGGGTGTGCCGCGAGTGAGTACAGTTCCGGCGGCTAGGACGGCACGGCGGCGGACGATGGTGCCTTCGTAGACGCCGGTGTTTCCGCCGACGAGCACATCGTCCTCGATGATGACCGGGCTGGCGTTGACGGGTTCGAGGACGCCGCCAATCTGCGCGGCTGCGGAGAGGTGCACGCGCTTGCCGATCTGGGCGCAGCTTCCGACGAGGGCGTGGGAGTCGACCATGGCGCCTTCGTCGACGAACGCACCGACATTGACGTAGGCGGGCGGGACGATGATGACCCCCCGGGCGACGTAGGCTCCGGCGCGAACGGAAGAGCCTCCGGCGATGATGCGAATGCCTTCGTCGGGAGTGAAGCCGCGAGCGGGGTAGGTGTGTTTGTCGATGAAGCTCAGGCCGCCTTCTGGGTTGAGCTGGGCGAGATGGCCGAGGCGAAAACCGAGCAGAATTCCACGTTTGACCCAGGCGTTGACACGCCATCGGGTGGGAGCGGCGGCATCGGGCTCGGCGGAGCGGAGGGCGCCGGACTCAAGCGCGGCGCGAAGTTCGAGAAAGGCGTACATGGCTTCGTCGTTGCCGATGGCGGCGGTGCCTTGGGCGAAGTGGCGCTCGATCCGGGACTCTAAGGATGACGGGGGTATTCTCATGCTGTTGGTTCAATGCTACCTGCTGATCGAGTGGCCGACGTAAATTGACGTGGTGACATCTGCTGACTGTCTGCGAGCCAAGCGGACTGGAGGTTAAATGCAGGTGTATCTCCACTTCGCTTCGCTTCGGTCGAGATGACCCATCTGGGGGCTACCTAGAACATGCGCAGATTGTCGCCGGTTTGCGGCGCACTGACGAGGAGGCCGAGTTCGCCGACCAGCCGTTCCAGCTTGCGGTGGTTCGCGGGCGAGACGGCAACCATGGGCAGGCGGACGGTAGCCTGCATTCTGCCCATCAGGGAGAGGATCGTCTTGGCTGGCGTGGGGTTGGGCTCGAGGAAGTTGGCGGCCATCAAACGGCTGTAATGGCGGCTAAGCCGGCGAGCATCAGGCCAGTCATCCGCCAGAGCGGCGGCGATCATGGCGGCCATCGGCCCGGGAACTTCGTTTGCGACGACGGAGATGAGGCCGGCTCCGCCGAGTGCGATGATGGGAAGCGCCAGCGAATCGTCACCCGCAAAGACCATGAAGCTGCGCGGCAGGGTAGTGATCAGTTCAGCGACCTGAACGAGGTTGCCGCTCGACTCCTTGATGCCGATGATGTTCTTTTCGTCCGCGAGGCGAAGGACCGTCGCGGGTTCGAGGTTGGTGCCAGTGCGCGCGGGAACGTTGTAGAGCAGGACAGGAAGATCGACGGCGCGTGCGATGGCGCGGAAGTGCTGGAACTGGCCTTCCTGATTGGGACGGCTGTAGTAGGGATTTGCTGTGAGGATGCCACTTAAGCCCGGCGTGGCAGCGAATTTTTGTGCCCGCGAGACGGCCTCGTGCGTAGCGTTGTGGGTGCACCCGGCGAATACAGGAACCCTGCCCTGGGCCGCGCCAATGACCACTTCGACAACCTGAAGCGCCTCTTTTTCAGTGAGGGTCGAAGCTTCGCCTGTTGAGCCGCATGGAACGAGAAACGAGATTCCTTCTTCAATCTGCCAGTTCACGAGCGCGTGGAGCGCTGGCTCATCGACGCTCCCATCGCGGCGGAAGGGAGTTACGAGAGCCGTGCCACAACCCATCAATTCCATAATGTTCGAGTTTAGCCGCTTACGTGCCGGCCGCCAGGACGCCCTGTGAATTTGACCTAGACTGACGTAATCTGCGAGGAATCCGCTAAACCCACTCGCCTGAGCGCATCAACGGCTCAAATGTTCCGTCCGCATGAAGGCCGTCGGCGTCCATTTTGCCGGAGCCGATCATCCAGTCGACGTGGATGAGGCTGGAGTTTGCTCCGAGGGCTGCGAGTTCATCGGCGGACAGGTTTTCGCCGTTCTTGAGGCAGGTGGCGTACGCCTGGCCGAGAGCGATATGGCTGGCGGCGTTTTCGTCGAAGAGGGTGTTCCAGAAGAGGACGCCGCTGTGCGCGATGGGCGAGGAGTGCGGCACGAGCGCGACTTCGCCGAGGCGGCGCGCACCGTCGTCAGTGGAGATGAGGCGGTTGAGGACGTCTTCGCCGGCGGTCGCGGTGGCTTCGACGATCTTTCCGCCTTCGAAGCGGCAGGTAATGTTTTCGATCAGCGTGCCCTGGTGGGAGAGCGGCTTCGAGGCGCGGACGATGCCGTCAACGCGATCTTTATGCGGCGTGGTGAAGCACTCTTCGGTAGGGATGTTCGGGTTGCAGAAGATGCCGTTTCCGGCCTCGCCGCCGCCGCCGGCCCAGAGATGGTCGTCGGCCAGGCCCACCTTCAGGTCGGTGCTGCCGTCTTGCGACTTGAAGTGAAGCGAGTGGAAGCGCTTGGCGTTGAGCAGGTCGACGCGCCGCTTCAGGTGGACGGCGTGGGCCTTCCAGTCGGCGACGGGATCTTCGCCGGTGACGCGGGAGGCGAGGAAGATGGCGTCCCAAAGCTTGGCTACGGCGGTATCGACGGGGTCGTTGGGGAAGACGAGCTTTGCCCATTCTGGCGTGGCGGCGGCGACGATGGACCAGTTGATGGCGTGCTTGGTGATGAGCTCCATGGCAGGCTTGCCGGCTTTTGAGGCGGCGATGTTAGCGCGGGAGACTTTGGCGGGGTCTTCATTTTTGAGCAGCGCGGGGTTCGCTCCGGCTATTGCCAGGCGTGCGGCGCCGCCGCGGAAGGCTGCGGCCA
>CAZZYQ010000119.1:0-2110 GCA_964658395.1 uncultured Granulicella sp.
GAAGCGATCTTCGCGCTGTGGATCACGTTCTTGCTCGGCAGACAGGCGATGTTGGGGCATGATCCGCCGATGTACCGGCGTTCGATCAGCGCCACGCGTTTGCCTTGCGAAGCCAGATGCCAGGCAATGTATTTGCCGCCCTCGCCGCTGCCCAGCACCAGGGTGTCGTATTTTTCAGGTTGTGGCATAGGAGTTTCTCGGCAGAGCGGTCAGGTAGGAATTCGTCGGGCAACGTGCTCAAGAAATTCCGAAACTTCGCCCTCCATGTTCGATGGAAACCCTACTCGTACGGTGTCCGCCACGGTGGAAGGGTGAGTCTTCCGGTCGCTGGCGTGAAGTTCGATTTCCAGCACGGACAACGACTCCTGCACTTTGGCAGCCAGGCGACACGGTCCCAGACGCACCAGTGGCAGACAGGTGACGATGCTCCCGTAAAGAGAAGCTCCCTGGCCGAGGTGCAACCAGGAGTGCGCGCGCACCTCCGAGATCAAGATCACCTCACGGTCGGTCAGCAGCATCATGGCTTCCGGAGCAAGCTCATGGGATGACCAGAAATGGTGGCTGCCGTTGCTCGCAGGCCAATGGAGGACCGAGTGCAGACGCTGGCCGAGCGGCAGATTGTGCAACGCCGCTTGGTGGAATTTGGAGGGAAGCGCATCCAATTGGGCGTCGAGTTCGCCTTGACTGGCGTACTGGCCGGTCCGCCCGCCGATGGAGCCTAAAATGCCGTAGACAACATGTTCGTAATCGTCACGGTGGACGGCGTTGAACTCGATGGTGACACTCCGGACGTTTTCCTCCGCCAGATAGTCGATGCGGAGAGCGCCGTAGAGTAAGATCAAGGTGATTTCTAAGAGGAGTGTCTCTGTGTAAGCGGCTTGGTGAACCGCTACGTGGCCTGCCGCATCGTCGATGAGCGCCAGCCATCCCATTTGAGTCACAACCAAGATCGAGGCAGGGTACCTTCGCCCCGATTGATAAGCGGGGCTGTAGAGCATGAGGTCGAACTGTTCTGTATGGTACTCGCGGAGTGCCTGACGAAAAACTTCGGGCGCTTCTTCCACTGAAAGGAGTTGGTTGTGTAATTGGTCGCTGGTGGTCATGGGGAAGAATTCTGCGTTCTTGAGTTGAGTGGACAGCGGGAAGACTCAGGCCGCTTCAAACGAAAGCCGCGCGATTCTTCGTAATGAACTCCTCGAGCGTCATCGGCGGGCGGCCACCGAGTTTCTCGACATTATCGTTCGTGCCCGCGAAAATCCCGTTCTGGTGGTCGATCGCGACCTCACGAAGATGCTGGAAGAGGAAGGGATTCTCCGCCGCCCGCTTTGCCGCTCGCTCGAAATCGTCGGCTGATGCCCCGGATGGGTGTGGGGTGCCAAGCTTCGGAGATCCACCCTTCCGGAACGCCGTGAACGTCTCGAAACTGACCTGCTCGTACTCGATTTTCCTCCCCAACACTCTGCTCAAAACCTGTGCCATGTCCTCGTATGAATACTCGACCGGTCCGAACAGCGGGTAAATCTTGCCTTTATGTGGCTCGGGGTTTTCGAGGATGCCAGCGATCACACGTCCCTGGTCCTCGTCTACAATCGGCGCATGGCGGCCGGTTCCGAACGGTACATGCAGCTTCCCCTCGCGAATCTGTGGGGCGAGTTGCAGCAGCCACTCCGCGAAGAAGGTCGGCCGGATGTGGGCGACCGGCAGTCCGGACCAGTCGAAGACACGCTCGGACAACCAGTGATTGGCCGCGGCATGGCTCTTCGAATCTTCACGCGCGGAGATCTGGGACATGTTGACCATGCCGTCGATCCCGGCCTCTTTCGCGGCCTGCGCGAAATAGGCCGTCGCCTCCAAGATCCCCGGGCGGACGGGGTAGACGAAGTAGGCCCGCTGGACGCCGTTCAGTGCGGATCGCACTTTGTCGAAATCGAGGAGGTCGCCGTAGACGACCTCGACCCCACGATCTTGGAGCCTCCTCGATCGCTCGTCTTCCGCGTGCGCCAATGCCCGCACTTGGTGGCCACGCGCCAGCAACTCATTGACCGTCGCCCCGCCGGTGCCGCCCGTCGCCCCGGTAATTAGTACTTTGCCTTGAAACATCTCGGTTCTC
>CAZZYQ010000120.1:0-1471 GCA_964658395.1 uncultured Granulicella sp.
CAGTGACCGGTCGAGAGGAGCGCTTCAGTGACTGGTTGAGGTGACGCTTCAGAGACTAGTCGGTAGTCGAGATGACGGTGCAGAGAGTAAAGGTAGTTAGAAGCTTTAGAGAGTAAGGAAATTCAGCAATGGATAGCAGGGCAGCAGGTCCTGCCGAGGTTTAAGACTGTGGAACTGTTTCGCAACGCAAATATCGATTGGTTGGGCAAGAAGTGGTACTTCCTGGGTTTCTCGCTGATCTTTTCCGTGGCCGGTGTGCTGAGCATGCTGTTCTGGCACGGCATCCCGAAGGGCGTCGACTTCAAGGGCGGCACGCTGGTTTACGTGAAGTTCGATTCGACACCCAATGAAGACCACATCCGGCAGGCGATGGATGCAGCTGGCATTCATGGCGCGCGGATCACGCGGATCAGCGACGCGTTCGGCAAGGCCGGCAACGAAGAGGTGATTGGCCTGCCGGAGTCGGCTGCTCCCGATGCGAACCACGACGCAGGGCGGGCGGAGGTACTTGCCGCCCTCGGTGCGAACTACCACGACTCAGGCTTTACCGTGCAGCAGGTTGAGATCGTCGGGCCGACCGCAGGCAAACAGTTGCAGCACCAGGCGTGGTTTGCGACCGGGTACTCGCTGCTGGGGATGCTCGTGTATCTCTGGTTCCGCTTCGAGCTGATCTATGGCGTCGCGGCGGTCGCGGCCGTGTTTCACGACACGCTCATTACCGTCGGCGCGTTCAGCCTGATCAACCAGGAGATTACGCTGACGGTGATCGCCGCTATTCTCACGCTGATCGGCTACTCCATGAACGACACCATCGTGGTCTTCGACCGAATCCGCGAGAACCTGTCGATGAGCCGGAGAGAGTCGCTCTCGGATGTAGTCAACCGCAGTATCAACCAGACGCTTTCACGAACAGTGATCTCGTCGGGGCTAACGTTCCTTACGGTGCTGGCGCTTTACCTGTCCGGTGGAGAGGTGCTGCACGGCTTCTCGTTTGCGCTGGTCGTCGGCATCCTGATCGGAACGTATTCGTCGATCGCAGTTGCCGCGCCTATGCTCGTGGCTTACCAGGACTGGCGGCTGAAGCAGGGCAAGACCGCTGCGTTGCCTGCAAAGCGGGTGCGGGTCTAGCTGCACGTCGTGCAGGTCCGGTCTACCACTGACCTGAACGTTGCATTGACAAAGTTTTCCACATCTGATGAACGTTTCCCACCGCGGGAACAATCGGGACGCTGGCGGTGTCTAAGCGAAGGAAGAACAAAGTTTCTTCTTCCTAGAAGAGGTCCGCCATGTTTGAAGATTCGATGATGGAGTCCGGTGGGAAGCTGAAGACGAAGTCCAAGTACTGGATGATTGCCACATTCGCCTTCAACATCACGATCGTCGGCATCATTATTTTGATCCCGCTGCTGTACCCCGAGGCGCTGCCGAAGACGGCGATGACGGCGATGTTGACCGCGCCACCCCCGCCCCC
>CAZZYQ010000120.1:1481-1955 GCA_964658395.1 uncultured Granulicella sp.
GTTCGTGGTATCGATCAGTTGGAAGACGCCAGCTCCGCCACCCCCGCCACCTCCGGCCGCAGTCATAAAGCCGATGAAGGTGGTGACCCAGGTTGACCAGGGCTTTCATGCTCCGACCGTGATTCCGAAACACATCGATACGTCGAAGGAAGAGGCTGCCCCCGCGCCCCCGAGTACCGGAGTTGCCGGTATGTCTGGTATGGGAGCGGCGGGCGGTGTGCCCGGCGGTGTGATGGGTGGCATTGGAGCGGCGCCGACGCCGGTGGTCAAGGTTGCTCCGCCCAAGGGTCCGACTCGAGTTTCGGCTGGCGTTATTGCAGGAAACATCCTGGTCAAGACGCAGCCAGTCTACCCGCCAATCGCCAAGGCTGCCCACGTTTCCGGCGCGGTAGTGCTGCACGCGATGATCTCGAAGAGCGGAACGATCGACAATCTTACCGTGATCAGCGGGCCGGAGATGCTTCGCGCCTCTGC